>PAJV01000075.1 GCA_002706765.1 Gimesia sp. | reverse complement strand
TCTCGTATTGTTTTGTCGTGATAACACTCAATACGCGGAAATCAGCAGGGATTTCGGGTGTTTCTTATTATTCAGGCAAACAAGGTCGCTTGTCTTGGGACTAGTGCTCATGCTGCCCCTCTCCCCGTGCACGTTCGTGGTCGTTCCCAGATTGTTTTCCAGAAGTAGCCTCCTGCCCGGAATCTCCGTGATGATGCCCGGTGCGAATCTCCGGTGATAAGAGATCCGGTTGAATACCTGCCCCGCCGTGATAGACAATCATGCCGCCAAGGTAACCGGTCACGACCAGCAGCGCTGCGCCGCACAAACTGGCCAGAAGAAGCAGATGGCGCGCTGAGACCTGTCGTGCTTTCCAGCGTTTGACTGCAATCCACGTAAAGAGCAAAAGAGTCAATACCGCGAAGCCGAGATGCCACCACATCAATACATGCGCCTGTTTCGTATGAGCGGGAACGGTGTAGAAACTCAGCAGTCCAGCCGCAGCGCTCAGCCAGCCGAAAACGACACCTGTCACCAACAGACCAGCTGCCGGTATAGTAAGCGTAGGCCGTTTGCGAGAGAGGAATTCCATGACCACTCCCGTCAGAAGCAGGGCAATTGGAAAATGCACCAACATAGGATGGATTTCCCAGAGTTCCGGGATCGGCAGGTTCATATTGACACCTAACTTTCTTCACAGTTAACGTACATAGCGCTCCCACATACCGTATGATTCTCTTTTCGGACCACGGGGAAACGCGAGGATCATTACTATCACACCGGCAACTGAACTCGCGGCGGAGTAGCTGGCATTCTCACCGCTCAACAGCCACGGCCCCAGTGCCACAATCAATCCCAGCAGCACATTGAGAAAGCGTCCGCTACGTACCACCTCTCCCATGCACACCACAGATACCGTGAGGATCAGAGCGCCGCCCAGATGCGCGACGTCCGCAGCGGCGGATTTGATGTCGATCCCGAAAACGGCGGGGCTGAACATCAACCACAGTCCCAACCCAGACGAAATCAAGAGCGTCCAGGGAAAGCTCATGCCCCAGATCGAAGCCTTGAACACCTGCCACGGCCGTTCTGCAAATTCGACCATCTGCGGCGACCGTTCGTCAGCCGTGCAACCATCTGCCGAGCCCCCCATCCAGAAGATCCGCCACAGCGAACCGTTATGATCGCCCCGGCGTTTCGCCTGGATCATGTGCTGTCCCATGGCGATGACCTCGTCGAATTCGAGCGGTATCATCGGCAGCATGATGGCCGCTGCCAGCAAACACATTGTGCACCAGTGATGCACTACCACCGGCTGCGAGATCACCAGAAAGATATGTGTCAACCCGAGCGGAATCACCAGAACGCCGAAGAACGCCACCATCCATGGCATGGTGCGCCAGCGGGTTGGGCTTCCCATATAGCCCATAAGGAATTCAAATGTGTAGGCCAGGCTGCCCAATGCACCGTCTGAAAGCGGCCAGGTATGTGACATGCTCGAGTTGAGTACTCGTTTTGTACTCTCACCGAAAAACGGATCCCAAGCGTGATCAATATAGCCCAGCTGGAATGCCGCCAGATAACGGGAGACGAGCCAGCCGGCAAAGCCCGTGACGATCATGATCCAGCGTTGAGGCCAGCTCGAAGGGTTATAACTCCAACCGGGCGGTGTGGGCGGCCCCATCTGCATGTACATGATCATATTGGGCATGCCGGGGATCAGGATCGTGAGCGCAATCAGCAGGGCTCCGATGAGAGTGCCGTTGAGGTATGCTGCCGCCGACGGCGCCCAGAATAATACGGGCGCCATGGAAAGCCAGATCCCTATAAAACAGCAAATCCAGAGGCTGATCGGCCGGTTCGGCCGCAATGTTCTCCAGCCGAAGATGAGCAGCAGCGCCCCGCTGAGAAGATCACTCCAGGTCATCAGCGAGACCCGCAGACTGGTATGCAGGCCATCGCTCAGCCAGACACCTCGTTCGCCGCTGGGAGCAACAACTTCCTTGCCGTAACTGAACGTCAGCGGCGAAAGCATTACCCATGCTCCCAGGAGCAGAATCGTCCAGTAGATCCAGAGCGTCTGCTCATGATGCATGGTAAGCATTTTCCTACGGTGAGCATCATCCATCTGATGACCGTCCTCTTCCGACTCACCGCCGGAATGATGCTGGTGCATTTCCATCGGTCGCGTGACGCCGCGCATTCCCATACGGCCATGATCATGACCTCCATGATTATTCTGAACCTCTGCATTCTCTGACTTATTTTCTGGCTCGTTACTCATGACTCCCTCTTGGCGGCATGTTATTGTTAACAGGGACAGTAATTTCAGGTTAATTGCCTAATGGTCTGTCTCCAGATCCATTTCCTGCATCATCTTTCTGCACATCGGGCACATCATCCTGGAGTCCTCTCCGCTCTTTCTCTCCTTCATCTGCATCTTTGCAATTTGCATCATCGACATACGCCCCTCGGGGAGCTTTTTCAAAGCGTCGCGCTGTTCCGCTGTCAGAATTTCGCGCGCCTGCTTACGTGCCGATCTGGCGATCTCCTCCAGTTGTTTCTTTTGTGCCTCATTCAATTCCAGTTCCTCCGCCCGGGCCATCAGCAACGTCGGACTGTCGGCATAGAGAGCGACGCCTTTCAGCCCCATCATCATCGGGCAACTCATTTCCATCTTCGGCTTTGATTTTCCCGCCGCGTCATCCGCCTGCTGTGGATTCTGCGCGTACACGACTGGCTCCAGGACATAACCGCCAGCAATCAGCCCCAACAGCAGCACTAACAGCAGCAAAATACGTCGACAGATCCAATACCCTGCAAAATCTGAATTCATGATCGTTCTCCTTAGACCTAAGCTATGCCACTCGCCGCCAGTGAGGGTGCGACATTACGGCGCTGCACTGCAACATCTCAAAACAGTAGAAATTCAACGACATCGTCGCTACTGATACCAGCATGATCAAGGTCCGGGTTTTCTCGCTGATATCCTGCAGCAGACACTCGACCACATAAATTGTCCACACGCCTTCCGTTGACGACGCACATTATGTGCCATTCACTACTCTGAGGAATCTGGGTTCTCCTGATCGCTCGGTTGAAGCATACTGAAAAAGCGGTCTATCTCACTGTCAACCTCTCTCATTAGTGGTTGCCATTGGTTTTCATCATTGATGACGGCACATAATTTGCCAAGCATCTAATGAAACTTTTCCGGCACTTTAACCTCCAATGACACAAGATGCTGCCCCAGAAAATAATCTTTCATACCTCTGATTATTTTTGTGGAGCAGATGATAGGGGCAACAGATAAAAGTGAATAAATATTGTCTCTATCCAGGTAAATAAGCGATTACTTTCGATAAGGAGAATTAAAATGAATGTGATTCCTACCACCGCTGAAAGGGTGTCTCAGCATACAGCCCAGGATATCAATCAACGAATTCGCCATCAGATTGAGCAGAATTTAGCCCATTATGGTGTTACCGATGATCAGACAATTGAACGGCGCTTGAAAGAACTGGACCAGGAATGGGATATCGAACGGAGTCTTGAAGCAAATGCCGCACAGCCGCACTGGTTGGTTTGAGTCTTGGCGCCTTCGTGAATCGTCGTTTTTTTGCATTGCCTGCGGTAGTGGCAGGTTTCCTGCTTCAACATGCGATTCAAGGCTGGTGCCCGCCGATGCCGATATTTCGGCGGCTTGGTTTTCGGACTCAGCTAGAAATTGAAATGGAGCGGTACGCCTTAAAAGCCATGCGGGGTGACTTTGAGAAAATAACGAGATTCAACAGTCAGGAAAATGATGGTCATACCACAAATGATGTCTTAAAAGTCATGGAGCAATAAAGTGCTTCAATCGTGCCGTATAGGAAATTGTGGAATTGTAAAAACAAGAGCAAATATAACGTCCTTCTTTCTAACGCCATCATTCATCTCCACCAGCCCCTACTGCAACTCTGTTTATGGAAAATGTTATCACTGAATAAATCTGTCAGCTTTTCATACATGCTTCCCGTTTTTTATTCGCAGCATGTGTTTGATTGATCGCCAATCAACCAGACTGATTCGTCAACAGACGCTTTTTTCTTTCTGGAATTTGTGGGATCCAGGGGAGCTGTAATTTTCCTTATCAAAAATTATTGAGGATAAGGAACCAAAATTAGCAGAGACGAGTTTCGATTGTACACAAATCATTCGAATCGGTTCCGAAGATTCATACTGAGTTACAAGGACGCCATTCTGTCGTAGTAGAGACCGTGGATCACGCGCACCTAAAGATAACTATCCCATTTTCCTACTACTTGTAGTCATGTAGTAGAGTGATAATCTGAAGATGGCATCTTTGCTACTCCTTTTGTGGAAAGAAGAAAGAAATTAAGTCAGGCCGAGAAAGGCCTGGCAGATCATTCTCACAACGGTTCACTCTGTCAGCTTCTCTGTTTTCATCTCAGATGACTCTTCATGATCCAATAGAGTCAGTGTTTTCTTTCTAGCTTACGGGTAGGATGATTGTTCCACCGTATCTCCGGTTCAGCCTAGGAGATGTTCAAGATAAGTCATCTAGAAATCTGTTGCAGACCAACAGCTAACGCGATCTGGAGTTGATTGCCGAGACCGTATCAGTCATCATGCAGCATCTTCTGCATGGCATCGAGAGGCGCCGGTTCATAATCCTCAATTGTGCCAAAGCGTTTGACGATTTCCTTCAGAATAGATCCTTTCGGAATCTCTTCCTCTGATTCCATTACACGTTGATAAAGGTCTTCCGGCAGAACACGAACGGAGGTCATCAGACCCGCCATTGACATCATGACGTTTGCCCGCATGCCTTTTACTTCGCGGCGTGACCAGAGCTTTTTCATAGTGGGTTTGGTCATAGTCATTCCCTGCATCTTTTGCGGATAGCCGGGAATTTCAAATTTGGGATCCTGTTGAATTTTTACACGTGGTCGATTTTCCAGGCTGGTGAGGTAACGATCGACTTCAGCATTCTCGCGCATACGCGGCCCGACATGCTGAACCATATGATTCATCATGTGATGCACCATGTGACAATGAAACATCCAGTCGCCGGGATTATTGGCAATAAATTCAAAATCAGCTGCCTGCGCGACACCAATCAGTTCTGTATTGCGAGGGATCCAGGCTGACCTGGGGATACGGGCGCCTTCATGCCCGGTAATCCAGAAAGTATGTCCGTGCAGATGTATCGGATGGTGTTGTACCGGGCTGAAATCCAGAATACGTACGCGAACCCGTTCGCCATGCTTGCAGACCAGTGGTGTTGCATAAGGTCCGCTTCGGCCGTTGATGGTATGCCAGTTCCAGTCCATACTCCAGCTGTTAGAGACCGTCTGCATGGGATCTATGCGAAAGTTCTGAAATATGACGCCGAAGTCGCGATCAACAGGGGGATCCCAGACTTTTCGCGGATGCACGATAAACCAGCCTACCATTCCAAAAGCTTCCTGCATGGGGATATGAGAATGATAGTAGAAGGTTCCTTCTTCATGTACGTCAAATTCGTACTTGAAGGTTTTTCCCGGCTTGATCGGGTTTTGAGTCATCGTATGAGCGCCGTCATACTGAATAGGTAATTCAAAGCCGTGCCAGTGAATCGAAGTTTCTTCCGGTAACTCATTATGCACGATGATTCGCACCCGGTCTCCCTGAGTCACTTCGATACTGGGACCCGGCATCGATCCATTAAAACCATAAACATTCATCCAGTTGCCGGGAAGAAACTCGCGGGAAACTGGCTCACAGACGAGATGAAATTCCTTCGCGCCATTTTTCATTTCCCAGGGGAGTTTATCTAAATCATTGGCGATAAAGGGAGCAGGACCGTCGGCTGGATTTCGAAAACCGGGTACACGTTTCCCGATATAATAGTCACCGTCTGGATCATTGCCGCGACTGGGATGAAAACGTGAGAATCCTTCATACTCATCCTGAACCTCATATTTGTCAGCAGATCTGCCCGAAGCTGCAGGGTTCTGAGTTGATTGCCCGGCTGCGTAAGCGGCAACACTGGAGGAGCCTGCGGCGAGGCTCGCAAATGTTCCCATGGTTCCTTTTTTCAGAAAGGCACGGCGGGAGGATGAGTCGGACATAATAGTCTCCTGCTCAAATTTCAAAGCATGTCATCGTCTTAAAATATACAGAAGCCTCTCTTCTATTTAACGAGGCTGGGCGACAGAATCAATATGACCAGGCGGCGTGGGAGAAGGTGCTGCATTGAGCCCTCCATGCAGGAGAAAACCATTGATCAATGTTTCATTCGTGCGCCACATAATCAGATTCTGCACGTATTGCTCACGCAGGCTGTAGTATTCCTGCTGAGTTTTAAGAACGTCATCCCAGTTCTGTCGATCTTCCTTATAAGCATCCAACTGATTTGAATAAGCTGCCTTTGCTTCTGGAAGAATGACCGATTCAAATTCTATCACATGCTGCAATGCTGTCAAATATTTCTGATAACGCACGGCAAGCTCCTGTCGCAGTCTTAATTTTGTGCGACGGATTTCTGCATTCTGACGAGCCAGGTCCGCTTCGGCCTGCAGAATCGTTCCCTGGTTGCGATCAAAGATGGGGACTTCCATAAAAACCTGAACCGAAGCAACCGGCTCGCGGGATTCATGATTGTATCCCGTGGCTGCTTTCACAAATATGTTGGGAACAGGTTCAACCCGTTCCCGTTCCAGGGTAATGCAGTCTGCCTGCCATTTGGCAGTGGCAGCGAGTACTTCAGGACTGTCTGAATATAATTTTTCGACAGCAGTATGAAAGTCAATCAACGTTTCTGTTCCTTCGCTGATATTTCCTTTCAGTGGTTGCGGATCAAGTTCCAGACCAGCCAGTGAGCTTAGAATCGTGAACTGACTCTGGTACATGTTTTCCGCATTCAGGAAGGAAAGTCGAGCGCGCTGTAAAGCGACATTCGAAAGATGCAGTTCCGCCCGCGTGGCCTGACCTAAGTTATAGCGTTCCCGCGTGGTCAGTGATTTGTCTTCAGCAGCTTTGAGCAATTCGCGCCGGATGTCTACAATTTGTCGGTGGCCCAATGTATTCCAGAAATGAATGCGGATATCATTACAGACCCGCCATTGCTGAGCCACTGCCAGCCATTCTGCGGTTTTTGCTCTCTGCTGATACTTTCGTCGGCTGATCTCTCGTTTATTTGCCGTAACGAATTCCTGCTGTATTGCACCTCCCTGAAATTCGCCCGGTGTATCAGTGTCTGTTGAAGAATCAACGAAGATCTGTTCCGCTATGTAATAGAAGGTAGGATTCGGATACAAGCCAGCCTCAATCGCCTTGCCCAGCGTACCTTGAACCTGTTGTTGCGCCTGAACTAATGTTGGATTACTCTCCATTGCCATTGACAGCAGGCTTTCGAGAGTCAGACCTGATGCTCCTTCCTCTTTCTGAGTCTGCTGTTTCATCAGACTTTCTACACCAGCCGGAGAGGGAGGTAATGACAGGGGAGGAACAAAACGCCGGCCCACCGGATCATCATCTGAATGGGACTGTTTCGGCTCGATTGCGGGTGGAACATAAGGTCCCGAGACTTGCGCGCTGCTTAGCTGAGGTAAAACCATTCCGCATAAGATACTGAGTAGAAAGGACTTTTTACAGAATACGGAAATTGGCATTGAATACCTCGAAGCACTTTCTGACCAAAATGTTTTTGATCGGAGCGATAAGCAAATGCAGAAAAATAAATTCAGAGAAATACGAATTGCGCGAACAGACTATCCAGAATGTACATCAGAGGCCTTTTGATACTTCGTCTTTCCATTCTCTCGCCACTACCTGAATTGTTTGCCATTCTACTTAATCGCTAATAGAAGAGTATTTTGTCCGGACAATTGCTGTAAATCCCTCATTTTACCTCCCGATTTCTTGTACGGTTTATCGGAAGAGTTTCTTGTGCCTGGCAGAGATTAAAACATCGATATGCAAAGCATTCCGGCTTCCGTTCCAGTAAAGTCAGGTAATGGATCGGGTTAAAACAGGTCTGTTCCCGCCCCCAGTCCCGCTTGTGCCGGGCGATTAACGTTAACGTCTCTTCAAACAACAGACGCACTTCGGCAATAGAGGCCACGATAATGATCTGACGGTAGGCATATTTTGGGAGGGACCGAGTCACTGTTGGTATCAAAGCGGACCAGCGACAGGGAATCGGCGTGAGCCTGTCTCAGTCGGCAGTCTTCGAATGCGGGGGCGCAGGAACTCCCGTTGTTCTTCCGCCAGCAGGCTGTGTTTGGGGGAGGTCTGTCCCCGCAACTGACGCTGCAGATCGTTCCGGCAGCATTGCACTAACTACTGGCTCAGGGCTTCCAGAGAAGCAACCCGGGAGACGGGAACCAGAAAGTTCCTGCTGGTATAGTCCAGTAACCGTTCGACATGGCCTTTTTCATTCGGTCGTCGTACCAGACAGAAATAATCGTCAAACAAAAAGGGATTTTCAGACGCAGGAACTCAGTCGTCACGGTCCGCTCACAGTTCCCTACCAGGCGGGCTACCGCGTTAGATCATAGATCTTACGCAACTACCAGCGAAACTGATTCGTCTCAGACCGGCCCCCCCTGTTGACAGTCTGCACGTGTTGCTTACCGAAGACTGTCCAGATCAGGGGCGTCTCTATCTTGGGTTCCTTCAGATGGCAGGAGCAGAAGTCACTCTGGAGTGCAGCGGGCGGTCGGCAGTCGATGTCGTAAGAAAAACACCGACGTTATTTGATGTCATCATAATGGATTTTCAAATGCCGGAAATAGATGATATTGAATCCACCAGACAAATATGTGAACTTGGGTATGAAGGTCCAATCATTGCCATGACAGCGTTTGGTTCAGATGAATTGAAACAGTCTTGGTTTCAAGCAGGTTGCAATGAATATCTCGAAATACCGTTGAAGAAGAGTGAACTCATTGTTGCTGTTCTTCACCACATGAAAGCTTGAAAGTAATCCGAACGAGGTATGTCTGTGTGATCTATCAACGCCAGATCTAACCACAGTTCTCCACAGCTCTTGTTTCATGCTTGCAAGATCTGGCTAATCAGATGGAAATGGGCATTGAACTCAAGCTATCTGTTCCGGGCCACCAGCTCCCATATGATTCTCGCCTACATCGAGCTGCGACAAATCAATTCGACGATGAAAGTTGAATGCAACGCATCAATAAATCAGCGTGATTGCAAAACGGGTATTGAGATCGGAATAAGGTTCCAACGTTTCTTTCAGAAGAACAAGTTCTTCTTGAATATCTTCTTTGGTAAACGATTCGAAATCCTCATCCTTGCAATCAGCTATGCGTTTAATCAAAAATTTACCGTTTCAATTCCGTCCTCTATTTCTAAGTAGAGTGTCGGTGAAGAATCTGGATCATGATAAACAAAATCACTTAATGGAGTAACTTTGATTTCGCTGGTCAGCCTGTCCAGCGTATCAAGTTCCAATGGGAAATAATTAAACTCGTTGAAGCTGTTGTCTACTTCTTCGTTGTCGAACACAGGGCAGTACGCCATACCTATGAGACAGCCTTTTTTTTGAGTAAAAGGAAGAATTTGAAACTGCATAACGATGAGATGCACAGCATCCATTTCTGTCTATCCCAGTGAATTTCATATAAGCTTCTGATCATCCCGATCAATCATTATCGGTATTTACAAACTGTACTCATGAGGTCTGCTTTAATATCCAGAAATTTGATTGGAAATGGTCTTCTATCGGATTAGGTGTAATTACTCTCCTGATTTTTACCGGGAGATAGTCAAACACGAATACCTTGGTCTCCTACTCTTATTGCCTGTTCCATTTTTTCTTTTGCCTCAGTCTGATCCTGTGGGTCGACTACCCAATGACAAAAAACATAGCCGTTAATATTTGCGTAACCGTGTGAAACAAAAACGCTACTTACAAGGCACTCATAGATGTTAAAATCCTCATCAAGAATCATGATCGTATGACCTTCTTGTGCTAATACATTCGCAGATAGATTGAAAGTATCAGGTAGCAATCTTCCCCGATGGAAAACATCATCTCCGAGTGATGGTTTTCGGAAGGTGTTACGCTGCCCTTTCTGTATTTCGAAAGAGTGTATCAGCACAAGAGCATTATCGTCCGTGATATAGAAGTATTGCATGTTGGTCTACCTCCATAATAAACAGTGAGCATTTTTTGTTTTAATTATTATCGTGTTGTTGGAAATCCCTTTCCAATATGAATTGGACATCTTGCACAAAATTCCAAACTGGTATCGATCCGCTGATACCGTATTTATCGCCCCTTTGTGTCATGCGGAATCAAGCACAAACTACAAATTCAATTCTTCGATTTAATCTATCGAGTTAATAGCTCCACATAGGTATATTCAAATTCTCGTACGACAGAAATTGCGTCGAGAACGGAATTTATTGAAAAGAGAAAAACTGAAAAGATCCAGTGTGAGATATGATTCGAGATCATCCAGAGAACTGAAAAAACAGTATTCTCTTAATTTTCTTTTGTAATAAAGGCTTTACTGTTAGTGTGACTTCTATGTCAACTTCGTAGTTTTCAAATGTGTTGACCACATAGATTCGCAGTTACTTTAGCCCTATTCTGAGCTCTCTTCAAAGCGAATACGAAATGAACAACAGACGTATTTATTGATTATTGATAGAAACTATTGTCTGTTCAAGCTCTTAAAACGTCTGGCGATTAAATATTCTCTTTTTAATACTTGACGCATCAACAAAATGAATATTCATACTTTCATTTACTTCTTTTATTTATTCAACTGCGTTTCTATTTCGTTTTCTTAAACTTTGCGATCTGCTGTTTTTAAGTCCTCTATCTCCTTAGAAATAAAGATATTGCATTTGGCGATCCAACTAAATACACATTTGATCTAAAATGGTCCTTTGTGTTTTTGGGAGGTAAATACCAGTGACATATAATAATAAACCGGAAGAACTAATTGAAGAAATCTATATAGACGGCGTTCAATCTCAAGCTGGAATCAGTGCCATTAAAGAGTTGTAGCAATTTGACAAAGAGGGGGTTGATGCCATCATATTATCACTAGGATATCCGTCACAAACTACACTTTCTGTTCGTGACCTGATGGATTCGATTTCAGAAACATTCTGGGCATTGGCACGGGACAATTCAGATTACCTGATCGATTTAATGATAGAGGGCAGACTGTTATTGGTGCTGTCCCCTTAGTGAAGGCAGATTTTGGAAGAGCAGTCGGCTTCCGTTTCCTTTCCAGATGGACTGCCACGGAAGAGATGGGAGTTTCCCATTCAATTTAGCAAATTAACAAAACCAACATCTTGGGAACGTGGTTTGCTGCACGATCATGAGAATAGTCCGACAAAGTGAGCGGACTATGCCCGTATATATTTCTATCAGGAGGAAGATTTAATGGCTCAAGAGAAGTACAAATCGTGTATTGAAGCCTGCGTCAAGTGTGCGAAGGAATGTGAAAATTGTGCAGATGCCTGCCTCAGCGAGCAGGATGTCAAGAAGATGGCTGAGTGCATCCGCCTCGACCGGGACTGTGCAGAAGCCTGTTGGGGGGCCACAGCATGGATGAGTCGCGACTCACAATTTGCGGCTGAACTTTGCCGCCTGTGCGCCGAAGTCTGCGATGCTTGCGGTGCTGAATGCGAAAAGCACGAGGTTGAACACTGCAAACGTTGTGCGGAGGAATGCCGCCGCTGTGCGGATGAGTGTCGGCAGATGTCAGGTGCTGGCGTTTAGTCTTCGCATGTCTTTTATCCTCGATTTGGTTTCCCAGCAATCAGAATGGTCTGTTTCCATGCAGACGCCGCTCTGGAAATCGACTCTCGGCGGAAGAATTTCGTCCGCCGAGAGCTTTCCTTTCGAAATACTCCGGCGATCAAGGCCCTAGACCTGCATTTGTATCACAATGCAGGTTAGAGGTTACTCACCTCCACTAAGTCACCCCATGCACATCTCCACCCATGTCTGATGTGTCTGATTTCGTGTCTGATTTTTACGATTTTCAAAAAAAATCAAAAAACCATGATTCACCTAAGACAATGATCTATTGAATCTTACAACGACACTTTGTATTGAAAACTGCCTTCCCGCCGCCTCCACTTCCAGGCTGCTTATCCATCACGGTAAGCAGCCTGTTTTTGTTTCCCGTTCTCAGTTTCACTCACTTCACCTCCCCTCTCCTGGTACTATTCCTGAAAACAGATTCACTCCCTGCACTCACATACTGAAAAGATTCGACTTGACTCCCCCCTGCCCCCAACCAGAATAAGCACCTAACTGAGTCGCGCGCGTGACCAGTTTACAGTGCACTGAAACACCAGCCAACTGTTCCCGGTCTTCACTACAAAACAGCCTGTTTTTTCCCGATTTGCACTGCCTGAAACCGCACCCGTTCGTGATGTAACCCTGCGGGTCGCCGCACATCGCAGCACATCGCCCCGGCACCGCCACTGATCACCCCGGCATCGGTTCGACTTCAACCCGTATCGCCACATGATATGATTCATCCCCCTTGACCTCCTCACGCCCTTCCCGAAAATAATCCAACATGAAAATTCTGATATGCAACGGAACCAGAAACCCCCAGCCAAAGGACTCCAGATCAACAGCGCGAACACAAGAATGAACCTCCCACAATAGCAAATATCCATTACCCTCTCCCCCGGGCGTGTGCCACTGTTCGGCTTGCCGACAGTGCGCGAACAAACAGCCCGCCGTCCAACAAAACAGGGTAAGCCCGAATACAATTCGGGCCGAGCGCAGCGAGCAGGAGGTCGCAGCTGCCACGCACAATTCAGCACCAGGCTCTCCACACCCATTCGGCACGGCCGGTCAAGTCCGCCATGGCACCCGGAACCTCTTAAGTAATTGCAATCTTCCCTGCCAGATCAGACGAGCGCGTCCCACTGTTCGGCTTGCCCGACAGTGCTGGTATTAACGTCCCCTGCCCCGTTTCACAAAGCATTATAAAAGAAGTCCCCCACTCTCCGCAGATGAAAATCCCGAACCAGTATAAAAGGTGCACCTTTTATACGTACACGGTCTAATCTGAAAGAAATAAAGGGGTAGCCCTGGATGCAATCCGGGGTTGTCGCAGCGAACAGGAAACTGGCAGGGCAATCGTTCAAATCAGAACAAAAAAGCCAACCCGTTTTCGTAGGGGTCGACCCATGTGTCGACCCGCCTGGCGGGTATCAACCCGACATCGCGCCCAATGGGAACAGATTAAAAAGGTGTCAGGAACCTTAAATTTAAGGTTCCTGACACCTTTTTAATCATCCCCGTCGCGTTGCCCCTGGTATTTCTTGAAGTTCTCTGCCTGCTCGAAGATTTCCTTATAGATCTCGTCGCGGTCAATCGGGGGATAGCCGTTCCGGGCCAGCAGGATGATCAGGTCCGCCTTGAGTTCCGCTTTGATGTCGTCGCGGCGGCTCCAGTCGGTATAGCGGGCCTTATCGTCGACGATCAGCTTGACCTCTTTCGCCAGGTACAGCAGCTTCTCATCGGGGTATTCGAAATCGTATTTCACTGTCAGGGCTTTCAGAATGTCATAGAACGCCTTCTCTTCGAAGTCGATACCCAGGTCGGCGTACGAGCCCATCTCCTTCTGCATCTCGTAATACATGTTGATGATCTCTTCGGTAAAATCATCCAGTACATCACTCTCCAGCGTATCCTGTTCGTTACGGTCGTTGTATTTATCGACCAGCGACTGCAACTGCCGGGAAAAATCAACGCCCTTGATTTTGTTGACCTTCTTGAATTCGTCAATCGCTTTGGTCAATAGTTTCTGCAGCAGCTTGATGCGGGTGTGGGGGAGTTTGATCTTTTCGATTTTCGCCAGGTAGTCGGGATCGAAAATATCGACCTGCGTGGCATTCTCCTGCCCCAGCTTGAAAATCTCTTCGACCCCTTCACTCTCGATGGCCTCCGCAATCATCTGCTGCACCCGCGCATTCATCTGCGCCAGGTCGGGGGCGTCCCCTTTGGTCAGTTTGAAGATGATCGAACGGATCGCCAGGTAAAAATGCACGTGGTCCCGCTCATCCTGTGTGAGTTCATCCGAACCGACACAGATGTCATACGCGGCTTTCATGCGTTTACCCAGGAACATGAACCGCTTTTCCAGGTCCTGCGTCAACTGCACGTATTCGACCGCCCGGTTCAGACAGTTCAGTTGCTCGATCGGCTGACCGGTGAAATACGGCTTCGCATCGAATTTGTGGAAGATGGCCCGCATCAGGTCCAAGTGATCGCGGACCACCGTCAGTGACTGTTCCACCTCTTCGATGTTGCTCTGGTCGGCTTTGGAATAATGGGCCAGCGCCAGGTTCATCTGCTTTTTGATGCCGATGTAATCGACAACCAGCCCCTTCTCTTTCCCCTGCGATTTGCGGTTCACCCGGGAGATGGTCTGAATCAGATTGTGCCGCTGGATCGGTTTGTCGATGTAAATCGTATCCAACTCCGGCACATCAAAGCCGGTCAGCCACATGTCGACGACGATCGCGATTTTGAAATTCGACTTTTCGTTCTTGAACTGCTTCGCCAGTTCCTCGCGGTACTCTTTGGTTCCCAGCATGTTGTACAGCGTCTCTGAATCGTCTTTGCCGCGGGTCATCACCAGTTTGATGCGTTCCATCGGCTTGATCTCCTGCTGCTCCTGCGTGCTGAGTTCTTCTCCCTCAGCACACGCCCGCGCCTCGGCCCATTCGGGACGCCGTTCTATCACTTCCTGGTAGAACGCATACGCGATACTGCGATTGCTGCACACGAACATCGCTTTGCCCGCGATGGTGGCCCCTTCGGCGATGCGGGTATCGTAGTGCTTCACGAAATCCGCCGCTAACGCTTTCAGCCGATCCGGGTCGCCCAGGATCAGCGTCATTTGCGTATTCGCTTTTTTGCTGGATTCAATCGCGTAGTCGCTGGCGCCATCGGCTTCGCACTGTTCGTAGTAGTCTTCAATCTCCTGCAGCTTGCGATGATCAAGCAGCACCTTCGCGGCCCGGCCTTCGTAGACGATGTGTACCGTAATCTCATCCGCCACCGATTCGGTCATCGTGTAGGAATCGATGACCGGCCCGAACACATCCAGCGTGGCGTCGATCGGGGTGCCGGTGAAGCCGACAAACGTGGCGTAAGGCAGCGAATCGTGCAGGTATTTCGCAAAGCCATAGGTCTTCTTCACCCCTTTCTCGGTGACGCGGACCTTCTGATCCAGGTTGACCTGGCTGCGGTGCGCTTCGTCCGAGATGCAGATCACGTTGTCCCGTTCGGTCAGCAGCTGCGTATCTTCGGTGAATTTGTGAATCGTGGTCAGAAAGACGCCGCCGCTCTGGTGGCCTTTCAGCAGTTCGCGAAGGTGCGACCGGCTCTCCACGCTCAGCACCAGTTCGTCGCCGATGTACTGCTTGGCATTGACGAACATTTTAGAGAGCTGGCTGTCTAGATCGGTGCGGTCGGTGATCAGGATGATCGTCGGGCTGCCCAGTTGGACGCTTTTCATCAGCAGCCGGGTCAGAAAGAGCATCGTATAACTCTTGCCGCAACCGGTGGCGCCGAAGTAGGTCCCCCCCTTCCCGTCGCCCGCGGGTCGCTTGTGCGCGAGGATATTCTGAAACAGTTTCGTGGCGGCGTAGTATTGCGGGTAACCGAGCCCTTCCAGATTCTTTCGAATCACCTTATCCAGCTTGGCGGACTCTGCCATCTGCTCATACAGCGTCTGGCTCAGTTCGGTCATTTTGGTTTCGAAGGGGATGCCGTCGTCTTCCAGGTCGGCGGCGCCGACGTAGCGGCCGGGGGTCAGGACGTAGTCGTGTTTCTGGATCTCGGCCAGCGTGGCTGATTTGCAGTAGCCGGGCTGGTCTGCGTATTTGCCGTCCTTTTTCTCACCGCGCCAGGCGTGGTAGGTGCGTGCGATGGCGGCGATGTCGTCTTGCGTCAGTTCCTTCTGCGTGCGGCTGATCATCGTGCCCTGTTTGCGGGCGTCGATGAACAGGGTCTCCCCTTCCCGGTTGCGGTAGTCCCGTTTCTTGTCGGCTTTTTTATTCTTCGCCAGGAACCAGAGGCAGACGGGGATCTGTGTGGTGTAAAACAATTGGCCGGGCAGCGCGATCATGCAGTCGACCAGATCGTTCTCGACCAGTTTCTGGCGGATGGTCCCTTCGCCGCTGGTGTTGGTCGACATCGAACCGTTGGCCAGGACGAAGCCGGCAACGCCGTGCTGCGAGAGCTTGGAAAGCATGTGCAGAATCCAGGCGTAGTTCGCGTTGCCGGTGGGTGGGGTTTCGTAGCCGCTCCAGCGGGGATCGTTGACGAGTTCGTCGGCTCCCCGCCAGTCCTTCATGTTGAACGGCGGATTGGCCATGATGTAATCGGCCTTGAGGTCCTCGTGCTGGTCCTTGAAAAAACTGTCGGCGGGAACCTCGCCCAGGTTGGCATTGATGCCGCGGACGGCGAGGTTCATTTTCGCCAGCTTATAAGTGGTCGCCGTGTATTCCTGCCCGTAGACCGAGATGTCCTTCGTATTGCCGTGATGGCTCTGCACGAACTTGAGCGACTGCACGAACATGCCCCCCGAGCCGCAACAGGGGTCGTAGATTTTCCCCTTATAGGGTTCAATCATTTCGGCAATCAGGTTGACGATGCACTTGGGCGTGTAGAATTCGCCCCCCAGCTTGCCTTCCGAAGCCGCGAATTTGCCGAGGAAGTATTCATACACGCGGCCGACGACGTCCTGCTCTTTGTCTTTGACGGTGTCGATCTTGTTGATGGCGTCGATCAGCGCGGCCAGCTTGCTGCTGTCGAGCCCCAGACGTGAGAAGTAGTTGTCCGGCAGTGCCCCTTTGAGCGAGACGTTGTTCTTTTCGACCTGGGTCAGCGCGGTGTCGATCTTGAGAGCGATATCCCCCTGCTTGGCCTGCTGCTGGATATAGCTCCAGCGGGATTTCTCCGGCAGGTAGAAGACGTTTTTCATCGTGTAGAACGCGACCTGGTCGGTGAAGTCGCCTTTGCCTTCGTCGATGAGTTCCGCGCGGCGTTCCTCGAATTTGTCGGAGACGAACTTGAGGAAGATCAGACTGAGAACGACGTGTTTATATTCGGAAGATTCCACACTGCCCCGCAGCCGATTCGCGGAATCCCAGAGGGACTCCTCAAACCCTTTGTCACTCTTTTGGGGGGCTGCTTTTTTCTTCGCCATTATGGTTCCCTGGTGCTGATGATCAATGCGGTTTTCAGATGTCTGTCCGGGGTTCTGTATTCACTGTCGGCAAGCCACCCTGCCACCCGGTTTTTGTGTTCTCGAAGGGTTCGAAATGACACGAATGTCTCGACGGACCGTTTATCAGACGGTGTTGACTGGTTCCTGCAGGGTTTTCTTCATCTGTTCAGCGGCTTCGAGCAGGGGCTGTTTGAAGGTTTTTTCCAGTCGGGTCATGTGCTTGACCATCCAGTCGATCAGTGTCGGCCAGTTTTCTTTGTCGTAGCCATCAATATCTAGAGGATACTGGATACGCGATACTTTTTTATCATCATTGCGATACCAGATTAACGGATGCCCGAACTTCTCTTCCAGGATTACTTTTTGCGAGGCTAACGCATCAAAGATCAACTTGTTTTCTTTCAAATCAGAACGTCCCATAATGACTTCGACGCGTGATTCCGATTTTCCAAAGATGAGGGTAAAGGTGCAACCACTGACACCTGACCCGGCACTGATCCACTGGTCTTTACTGGGGCTGATATTTTCAAACAGGTGGCAATCGCTTTTGTGAAAGGCAATGACGGCCTGCTCCCAGTATTGGAGACGAACCCGATAGCGGCTGTGCTGCTTACCCACCGTCTCTTTTTCCTCCTTGGCTTTCGCGTTGATGCTGATCATCAACTCTTCCGCTTCTGGCGTGGGAATGATCTGCTCGACATTGAGATACAGGTCCGTCTCGTGGCGATAAGGAGTAACTTTGATGCACTGCAGCGAGATTCCGTTACCCAGCAGCCAGAGTGCCGTACTTGTGACTTCTTTTCGGAAGTTGGCGGCGACAAACATCAAACGCTGTGTATTCGTGCTGTTGAGGACGACTTCTTCGAGATCGGAGAATTCCAGAAATTCGATGACATTTGAGGCGGCGTCTTCATCGCTGCGGCCGCTCTTGTTCAGGAATTCCTGGTAGGACTTTATGATCTGTTCTTTGGTGAATGTGGAACAGTAACTGGCATATTTGAGGGCCTGCCAGACCACGTCGCGGCCGGAGTCGTCGAGTTTGTTTTCGATGATGACCAGGTTGCCGTCTTTATCGAGCGCTAACAGGTCCAGACGCTCTTTGGTGTCATCGAAGCCGTCGAACTCTTTCTGGATGATCAGCAACTCTTCTCCCAGGGCAGCGGGCGTGTGGGCCAGCCACTCCTGCAGATGGTGCCGTTCGGTAAAACCAAGTTCTGAGAATTTGGGAGAGTCAACTTCAATAATTCGGTTGGTTGCTTTATCGATCTTATACATGGGCCGTCTCTGCTACAGCATCTACAAATCATTCATCGGAGAGCCAGTTGAGGAACCAATGGAGTGTACACGAATCCCCAGTGTAGCAAATGGTTACCTGATAGCAAGTTAGCGGTTGTATGGCTGGTTTCTTTAGCGCTGCAGACAGGTGCCCCAATCGTCAGACATTTATCAGGCTTCAGACCGACACGCGGCAGCTTCGGGTACTTTGAAGTGTTTTCCCATTGTGAAAGGCCCCCTTGTTCTGGGGAACTTTACACTGAGTGTCCATCTTACAGAGTATTGCTGAAATGTGCTCTTTTTCAGAGTTATTGCTTGTGTGAGAAATAAGCAAGGTTGTTTAGTATGTTGCCCTGGCATTAAGTTTGGTATAAAATGGCAACACTGGATAAATGTGCTAATTAACCATTATATACCGCTTGTCTTCTTCCAGCTTTAGGAGTTTTTTATGCGTGCTGAAGTTCATCATCCGCCTCTCGCCGGGAAACGGGGATTCACACTGATTGAATTACTGGTGGTCATAGCGATCATTGCCATTCTGATTGCGTTACTGCTCCCGGCGGTCCAGCAGGCCCGTGAGGCAGCCCGGCGGAGTTCTTGCAGAAACAATATGAAGCAATTCGGGATAGCGCTGCATAACTATCACGATGCTCATAGCGTCTTCCCCTATGGGTATCGAGAAGTCGGTGGAACAGGTGCCGCGGAAATAACGCGCCGGGATACTTTCTTCCACAATCTGCTGCCGCAACTCGAACAAGCGACATTATACAACGCTTACTGGACTCACCATAAAGATCACCAGGCCAGTGGCGGATATATGGGAACCAACAATACCTATACGCATCAGACACCACTCAGCATCGCGTCTACTCCCGTGGCCACAGCCATGTGCCCTTCGAATCCAGGTGGACCGGTCATTAATCGAGGGTTCGTCGGGAATTATGTGGTCAGTACGGGGACGGGGCAGATCAAGGGATCCAATTTACTGGGAATGTTCTGGCATTGTTCGAGTACGCGAATGCGTGATGTTGTGGACGGGACTTCCAACACGATGTTAATGGGCGAAGTGATTGCCCGCTCGGGAGCCGTCGCATCCGCGTTTGGTGAACCGGGATCTTACTGGAATGGTGGCGCTCATGGTGAATTCGGTTTCACAACGCGGGAACGCCCCAACACTACGGTACCAGATCAGATTTATGCCTGCAAAACAGAAGATAATCTGCAAGCTCCCTGTGAACCGCAAGGGAGTAGTCAACCGGCTTACAATTACGCCCGCAGTTATCACACCGGTGGGGTCATGGTTCTCATGGGTGACGGAGCCGTTCGATTTGTCTCAGACAGTATCCATATGCCGACCTGGCAGGCGTTAAGCACTCGCGAAGGTGGCGAAGTCATTGGAGAATTCTAGAATCTCTGGCGCATCAGCTTCCGGACGGGCTGCGATGCAATTTCTGTTCGTGCCTGGTGAGGCAAAGACCATTCACTATAAACCACCGATGAAAGCAGTTCCTTCGCTCCGGCCTTACAGGGACGGAGATAAGGATGAACCCTGCTGAGTAAGAAGGATGAGAATGTTACCTAGAACATTGCTGTTGGGTTTTCTGGTTAGTTGTTTGTGCCTGCCAGGCCTGGGCTGTGGAATGCTGAGCTCGGGCACGGGATTGCCGCAGGTTTCGGGAACTGTCACCTTGGATGGAAAACCGCTGGAAGATGGCCGGATTGTCTTTCGCGATCCAGCGGGTGTCGCTTCTGGCGCGGGCGGGAAAATTCAAAACGGCCAGTTCAGTCTGGAAGTCACCCCGGGATCAAAACAGATACAAATCACTGCCAGACGTGAAGTGCCGGGAAAATTTGATGAATCCAATCCTGGAGAAAAAATTCCGATTCTGGAGCAATACGTCCCCGCCCGGTACAACACGAAAACGGAGCTGGAGGAAGAAATCCAGTCCGGCGAGAATGAGTTCACGTTTGAACTGACGAGCGAGAAGTAAGGCTCTTCCCTGGTGATGTCGCTGGCGTGTACCTGACAGCAAATCAGCGGTTCCGGTGGCCGGTTTCTTTATCGCTGCAATCAGGGTTGCCGATCGGCAGACATCAGTGCGGTATCCCCACGCTGCCTGGCAAGAACATGCCCTGAAGTCCCATTTTCATCAACTCGTCAAACCTCCTTCACGATCTTGGGATTTGACAGGATATTGATCCTGGTTGGTTCAACCGGCATCAGATTTGTTCGTCGATGACAAAATCGCCTTTGGTTCGCGCGCATTGGAGATCGCGACGTCATAAGTGATTTCGCCGGCCTGGTAGAGTTCCATCAAAATCTGATCCATCGTTTTCATTTGATGTTTGCGGCCTGTTTGCATTTCGCTGTAAATTTGATGTGCCTGCTTTTCCCGAATATGATTTCGGATGGCAGGAGTGGCAATACAAATTTCACAAGCCAGCAAACGATCTGTGCCTGTGGCATGCGGCAGTAACTTTTGCGATATGATCGCCTGGATGCTATTGGCTAATTGAACTGAAATGGAGTTTTGCTGTTCGGCGGGAAAGACACTGTAGATTCTCTGGATCGTTTGAATTGAGTCAGGTGTATGTAGCGTGGCAATCACCAGGTGTCCGGTTTCTGCAGCAATCAGCGCTGTTTCAATTGTTTCCAAATCCCGCATTTCACCGATCACAATGACGTCCGGGTCCTGGCGTAATACATGTCTTAGTGCACTTTGGAAGTTCAACACATCTCCTAAGATCTCCTGCTGAATTACGATGCTGCGGATATTATCGTGCGTGAATTCAACCGGATCTTCAATCGTGACGATCTTGGCACGACGTTGCTGGTTGATTGAATGGATCATGTAATTGAGCGTTGTCGTTTTTCCCATACCGGTAGGACCAGTGACCAGGATTAATCCACCTGGCAGGCGTGTCAACTCGTCAATCACGGGAGGAAGTCTTAATTCTTCCTTACTTCTGACACTGGATTCACATAAGCGAATCGAGAATTCCGGGATCCCCGAGTGATAATACACGCTCACCCGGTATCGTCCAACTCCTTCCGTATAATCAGAAAAACAAACCTGCCAGTTCTCCTCGAAGAATTTCTTCTGCTTCTCATTCAGAACAGATTGATACAGATTAATCAGATCCTCTTTGAGTAGAGGGGGACCATCAAACGGGCGGATTTCACCATGTATCCGCAGAGAGGGAGACAACCCGCGTACCAGATGGATATCGCTTGCCTTAAATGATCGAGCACCTTTCAGAATCTTTTCCAGCGTCCAGCTCATTTTAATTATCCCAGCATATTTGAATCATTAAATATGCCCGCTGATACAGCCCCCAAGGTTACTGTACCTGATGTGGCACTTCGTTATTATCGATATCCGGCTTTTCTATTTCCTGCCAATCATGCGCCTGAGAAGTCGACCTACACTCCAGCCGCTCTGATTAATCTCAAACAATCGCTGTTCCGCTTCTCTGTGGTGCGGAGACAATTCCAGACAACGAGAGTAATTCCTTTGAGCGGATTCAATGAATCCGAGTTTCTGTCCACAGACTCCCATGATATACCAGCAATAACAGGCATCAGGTGCTTTTTCCACTGCGACTCTGGCACGCTGCTGCGCTTTACTGTAGCAATCATAAAACAGATAAATGATGGAAGATTCGAGAGAAACCAGCCAGTCTCGGTTGGCGAGTTCCGCCTTGTCAAAACTCGGGATATCACCAGTTTTCTTTGTGGCGACCGAGAGTTCTGCGCGTACTTGCCATTGATAGGCAGATTCGCCTCTCTGAAGCAATGCGGCATCGCTCAGTTTAAGTGCCGTACTGATATTACCCAGTCGGCACTCCGCTTGAGACTGGGCCGATAACAGGTCCGGATTATTGGGGAACAGCTCGAGCGCTTTCTGACTCCACAACCTGGCTTGCGGGTACTCAGAGAGTAATACCAGCATCTGGACCTGTCCGACCCAGGCCAGGACTTGTGCTTTATCTTCTTCTAACGCACGGGAATAATAGCGTAACGCGTTTTCATATTGGCCGATCCGGCGATTCGTATCCGCTTCCCGGAACCAGTAGGAAAAGTCTTTCTCAACAGGTAACGGAGCTTCATTCCCAGAATCTTCTGGAGCAGGCCCAAATTCCAATTTATCGAAACGCACGGTCAAACCTTTCACGAACGGATATTCAAAAGAATGTAATCCGGGAAAACGGATAGGAACGGTAGATCACCTGGCCACGAATATTTACCGATTGGATCAGGCACACCTGCTGAATGTTCTGCTCAGTAATCAAAGCATTCGGGACGGGAATGCGTCCCGTCGGATCAATAAACCAGGAATTCACCGGAACTTTGAAGGTTATCTTCTGGTCCCTGGTAAATTGAGCGTCTATTGAAACGGGGCAGGACTTACCATCGATCAATAATATTCCATTTTCGATGCTGACAACCTGCCCCGGTCCTGCCAGGACCAGGCTCACACCGGAGCCATTAGTCCGGTACTGAGGAATTGAATTATTAATCAAGGCACTCGAATTCACATAGTGAAGATATTCTCCCGGGACGGGTTCTGCATCCTGCCAGATCCACACAATATCTCCGGCCTGGAAAGAACCGATATTATTTACCAGAATTTGCGGGCGAACAAATCGCGAGATGCTCCATCCCACAGGCAGGTAGAGCAAGAGGAAGAGACAGAGTCCGAGCAGGCTTCCTGCCCCGAGTCTTTCAATCATTGTTGACTTCGCGGTGAAAACAGCGTCAGCGATTGATCCGAAATGCATTGCGAATGCCATTCCAATCAACCACGCGCCCAGAATCGTTCCCATCAGCAGAATACCGAATATCAAAAAAAAGCAGTATCCGCAGAAAAAGAATCTGGCACGGAAGAGGCGATTAAATGTCAATTGAGGCCAACCAGGTATCAACCAGCGAACGATCATGTGTCTACTGAACTGCAGCGCCCCCCCGTAGGACAGAAAATCGATCGAGTGATCGATTTGATCTGACAGCAGTTCTGATGTCGCAATTTTAATACGAGCCCAACCCGGGAAACGGAGTGTTCTCCGATGGGCGCGCGGGGGGTGTAGATCAATGTCAGCATCAGCCAGCTTCAACGATGTCCGACAGCGTGCACAAAGGGCACTGCCTGGCATGTTTTCAAATTGGCAACTCGGACATTGCATCTTCGGCTTCAGCTCTTAGAGATGATGATCAACAAAATACATCAGTATTTTCGTTTAATGTCGATATGAGATCGAACCTGTTGTTCCGCTTCGTAATACTCGTTCGTCAGTTCACGGGATTCTTCTTGCCCCAGAAGCTGGACGAACGATTCCGCTACTTCCAGACAGCGCGGACCTTTGATACCAATGGTCTTAACGGTCACCTTCCCGAACTTGTCGATTTCAATTTCCAGTTCTTCTTGAGCCATCTTCCATTCCTTTACCAGTTTCGGATGCGTATTTTCACGGATTCGGTTTCGGTCATACCTTCTTCAACGATAGTCATATTTCGCTGTTTGAGTTCGGTCACCACTCGATGGTAAGCATATTGCTGTGTGACCCGCCCCATCAGCGCTTCACCCATCTGGCGTAATTCCGTCTTTGACTTCCCCTTCCCTTCCATGCAGATTTTAAGCGCCCCGCGTGCATCGCGTGTGAAGGTTGCTTTGATACCATCTTTTTCGACGACCATCTGCTCTCCGGTTCCTGCCGCACTGTCGAGAATTTCACTGTTTTCGACTTCAATTTCTTCGCGGGTCACATTCTCACTCATAGCGGACTGAAGTTCGGCGGTATTAATGACAGAAAATCCCAAAGTCCCCACGCCCGCCGCTACCGCTGCAGCGATGGCTGGCCAGTTGGCAATAATGATAGGAGCCACAACAATCACGGAACTCATAATAGACCTCCTCGGTTTATTCAGGATTTACGAATATCCATTCGTCATCTCTTCTGCCGCTGGAACAGCATTCCATATTCTACGTATCTTAAAATTCAATTTTGCGACGCGATTCATTTTCCGTTTGAGTATTACCTCTTGTGGCAGGACGGGCACGTCCCGATGCCCACGTTCGCAAGCCGTTGATTTCTTCACTCATCGTCTTGGAAAGCGGTATCGTTTCTGCAACAGCCTGAACGATATGCTCTGTTAATAACTTTGATTGATTACTGAAGGCATCAAACAAAGCCGAAACAATGGATTCTTCGATTTCGGCACCATTGAAGCCTTCCGTTACCTGAGCTAGTTTATCCAGATCAAACTGGGTGGTGTCTCTGCCGCGCCTGGCAATATGGATTTTGAAAATATCACGACGTTCATGCACATTAGGCAGGTCGATAAAAAAGATTTCATCCAGTCGACCTTTTCGTAGTAGTTCTGGTGGCAGGTGACTGATATCGTTTGCGGTGGCAATCACGAATACGGGAGATGTTTTTTCTGATAACCAGGTCAATAATGTTCCAAAAACGCGTGCGGATGTTCCGCCATCGCTGCCTGCCGAATCAGTGGAACCAGCCAGTGCCTTGTCTATTTCATCAACCCACAAAATAACAGGGGCAACGCTCTCTGCGATTTGAATGGCTTGCCTCACGTTTTCTTCACTTGACCCCACCAGACTGCTGAACATTCTCCCCAGATCAAATCGCAATAAGGGAAGTCCCCATAATTGAGATACGGACTTGGCACACAGACTTTTTCCACAACCCTGTACTCCCAGCAACAGGACTCCGCGGGGAGAAGGTAATCCAAATTTTCTGGCTTTGTCAGTAAAGGCAATGGCTCTTTTGCTCAACCAGTCTTTCAGGTTTTCCAGACCGGCCACGTTATTAAATTTTTCTTTCGTGTCACAATATTCCAATAAACCACTCTTTTTAATGATTTGTTCTTTTTCACTGAAGACAATATTGATATCGTCCGCGTCGAGTTTTCCATCGGTGACAAGCGTTTTCGCAAATACATTCTCTGCTTCTCTTAAAGTCAGCCCCCGGGCGGCCCTCAAAAGTTTTTCACGTGAAAGCCCTTCCAGATTGATCGTGACTTTGGGATTATCTTTCACGTCATCAATAATCCGATCCAGCAATTGATTGAACTCTGTAGGCTCGGGCAACCCAAACTCCAGCAAGGTAATATCCTTCGACAATTCCGGAGCGATTTGCAGTAGAGGTGAGGTAATCACAATGGTTTTGTAGGTGTCTCGTAAATGAAAGGCGACATCTCTCAACCGTCTGATAACCGAAAGATTGGCACGTTCATCCTGGGTAAAACGGTGGAAATCCTTAAACAGATAAATGGCTGGTTCAACCTGATGGATTACATCATCCAATGCCGCCAGTGGGTCAGAGGTATTTCCACACCCGGATTTGCTTTTTTGTGCTTCAGCTCCTGATTTGATGATCCCCTGCGTGATCGTCCAGGTGAAAAGTTTCTTTTCCCGCGATGCTGCAATCTGGCGTAAAGCACGTTCGACTCGCTCTTCTTCCCAGGTCACGACATAAATGATGGGATATCTGGCACGAATCAAAACATCCAGTTCCTGCTGGGCATCCGAGACACGCGCTACCTGTTTACGCTCTTCCATTGAAGTCGCCGATTTAAGCCTGTGCTTTCGAGTTATATTATTTTGCCGATCACGTTCAAGCTGTTCTTCACTCATGAATTCTTCCTCGGAGTCTCTCTCATTTTCAACTTCGTTGCCGTTAGGGGCGTTGAAACATCGTGTGGATCACTGATATGGATCTGATTCAAGCGTTTGAAAATCGTATCCTGAGACAGCATCGGCATAGCTTGAAAGATCTCCAGCACTTCCCGAGAGGCTCCAAATACACAAATCCGACCATCGGGCAGAATTTCCAGTTCCGTCATGTTGGATTCATCTTCGGCTTCCATGTTTTTTCCTCAACGAGTTGTTTACGAGCGAACGTAATGATTGTGTCAGGTAATTAAATTCAAACCCCGGTACTCAGCATAAGCGATCGCTGAGTCCGCGGCTCTCGTTTCAAGTGGCTTTGACAGTTCCACATAATGCCTGGCCTGCCACCTCGGGAGATATCCGTTTCGAATGCTGAATTTAACACCAGGCAGATTAACGGCGATCCAGTCGACAATGGGACGAAAACAGCATTCTTCGTGTTCCGGCAATAATAAATGCCGCACAATTAAATCAGAGTGGCTAAAAACCTGTTTTAAATTGCGTTGAAGCGTTTCAACATACGAATTCACTTTGGAAATACGTCTGGCACAGGTATTGTTTCCGAATTTGAAATCCGCGACGAATACATCAACAATGGGTTCCAATAGTTGAAATGCCTCGGGGGTGCCATAAAAATCAGACTTCCAGACAACACGAGGCAGATTGCAACAGCCACTCATTGCTTCCAGAATGGCGGGAATATGAATGGTTGGTTCTCCTCCCACCCATTGAATATTGTGAGCCCCTTGCGATTTTCCCTGTTCGATTGCTGCTTCCAGAAATTCCGTTGTGAGAACGGTTCCTATCCGAGGATTAAATGCCTTCTCTTCAGCAATACAAAATGCACATCGTAAATCGCAACCAGACAGATAAAACAGATGAGAGGGGATCAGTTCCATTTCCTCACCATATTCCACGCGGTGCCGAAACACACGAGCTTCTGAACTTGCTTTGCAGAACCCGGATTCACCTTGAGTGCGGTTGCAACCGCAATGATGCTCACATAGATGGCAGTTGGAATAATGTTGCATTGCCAGAGCAATAATGTCGCTTTTAATCATTTGGATCTGCATGCTCAAGATTCCAACAATGGCTAAAACACATGAAGAACACTGTGAAAGAAATGCACTCACTTTATTGGACTCTGGGAACCAACCCTGTCAATTAATGGCAATTCGGGCTGAACGAGAGCCTTACTTTATAAATGGAGTAAGCTTCCATAGGAGATTTGTTTAAAAATCCTGATTTTTTAATCATTCGGGTCCAATTAACAATCTATTGAGCGAATACGCTGCTGCCAGCTGCGGTCATGCTGTGTCTGTTTCTTGTCGAAATCTTATCTACTGACTGTTGACTCTTTTCAGGAATCACAGCTTATTTTTCTTTCAATAAAAACCAGCAGTGACAGTAACCTGATATTCCATCGGCCCCGGCAGGATGCTCACTCCCTCGCCCTGACTGACGTTCAAGTTTTCTGCAGCCTGCAAACTTCTTGTGACGGAATCGGGATGATTGAAGCATAAGGATCGGGCATGATACGAAAAGCACATGAAAGAACCTTATTCGGCCTCCCGTCCGTCAAGGGTCGCTTAATCCGGTGTGCCTGTGAGCGAATCTTTTCTGGTATGCCAGTATGCCCAGAGAATGAATACTCCCTGCAATGGGAGCCGCAGCAGGTGAATGATCGGAGGGGCCGGCAGGATATCCTGATGCTGATAGAGATAAATATTTGCGGGGAACACCGCAATCAACAAAATCATGATCCCCCATGCCGCCGGATGAGAAAACCGCGGAACCAGCAGCAGTCCTCCCAGCAGAATCTCAAAGACACCGCTCACAAATACCAGTTCATCATGCAGAGGAAAGTATGGCGGCATGATCTTCAGAAAGAAACCAGGATTGACCAGGTGCATTGTGCCCGCTCCGATCATGAACATCGCGAGCAGATACTTCGATATCAGTTTTAACGGTGGCATGACCGGATCTTTCTAAAGCGTATCGCAATTAACCATAGCGTCTCTCGATCTATTATACACGGTCCGAATGAACCTGGAGAGGCTACAGTTAAACTGGACACAGTCTAAAAGACAGGGTGGGAATGCTTCCAGGGCTAAGTAGCAGCGATCTGCGTGAATGCAGCCAGGAATACCTCAGGTTGCTCTGCCCCTGAGATAATTATTTTCCGGTCGATAATAAAACAGGGAACGCTGTCAATCCGGTGTTGCTGAGACAGAATTTTGCCCTGGTCCATCGCATCCATCCCGTCATCAGACAACAGCAGTGCCTCTGCAGCCTGTCGATTCAGGCCTGCTGCAGACACGACTTGTATGAGCGTCTGGTGGTTGCCTATATCCTGACCCTCGACAAAATAGGCCTGAAACAGGGATTCAACAACTTGATCCTGGCAACCATGCTGCTCGGCCAACCCAATGAGTCGGTGCGCGTCAACCGTATTGGGTGTTTTATCAATCGCGTCAAAATGGAAATGAATTCCTTCCGCTGCACCCACGGCGACCACCCTGGCATCCAGTGCTTTTGAGCGCTCCCAGCTTCCAAACTTTCTCGTACGATACTCTTTGCGACTGATCCCGGCTTTTGGCATCAATGGATTGAGTTGAAAGGGATGCCAGCGCACCTGAATTTCATGTTGGTCATCCAGATCCCTGATTGCCTTTTCAAGTCGGCGTTTTCCAATATAGCACCAGGGGCAGATGACATCTGAAATCACATCCACTGACAATTTCATTTGATCTCTCACTGTTACTGGAGTAGTCGAACTCGATTTCCCGGGACGAATTCAGATGATCCGCGAAAATCATTCCACTATGGTATCTCAAAGCATGCGTCGCCGAAATGGACACTGGTAATTGACCTGTAATCTTTGCTGATCATGATAAAAAGCTGACGTGGACTTCAATCCTGATATGATAGCCGCAACAGCCATCAGCCCTCGACGAATGTCACCAGGAGCAGGCATCCAGGTGACGAGATGATTGACCAGCCATCAATTGAATTGAACGATTGATGATACAGATCAAGAACTCCTTTTAGGATTGGAATCGACCTGTAATATCGAAAGCGGGAATCTCCAGACGAATAAAAGATTTTGATTTCACTTACAGCAAGTTCGAAATCACTACGTGTAGAGTAAAGTTATGAGATACTGATTTTCTTGCTGTCCGCGAAAACGAACGATTTTCGGAGCAGTGAAAGTGTCCGATTCTCGGACTCATCAGCAGCGACTTTTTCGAACTCTATGTGCAGACACACCGCTGTCATTCAAGAACTCAGAACAGACTCTGTCGCTGCCAGTTGACTTCACAACTTTCTGTCCGGTGACATTCATCAACGCAGCGAAGTAGTCTATACAGTGTAGTATCTGGCCCCACCAAAACTAACTCACCAGATCGATGATCTCTCAAGTCAGTCGGGATTTATGAGAGAAGATCACACACTACTTCTGTTGTGTAGAACGGGATTATCCCTGGACACGATAGGCCCGATGTTCCAAAGTCAGGTCGCGTTCCAGGGAATTTCGAACAAAATTCACCGCCTTACTCTGTTTCTACGGAAACAGAACTGCATAAAGCCACCTCGGCGACAAGTCCCCGGAAAAACGCGTTCAGGGCCATTCAGAAGAAACTGGGTTTTGCCTTTCAAATTTCCTCGAAAGTTCCGAAGACGGCACTGTCTGGGAATGGTTGTACCAGTCACTTTATGATCGTTGCTTTTCCCCGTCAGCACTCTCTTTCTTCCACGAATTCCTGCTGACGTTTTTCAATAAACCGAACTCAGATCATAATAAAAACGCTATATTGAACAGAAATTCGGTCTTTTTTTGCAGACTCAAAACTGTTCAGATTCCGTTAATTTAACAAAACCAATCAATTTGTTTTTCCATTTACCCGTGCTTACTGCGATACAAGTAGCTCAGTCTTTTTGACCACGGCTTCAGGTACGCAACTATGTATACACACAATATCATTCGCCAAAAATATCCTTCGTCTCAAATTCCTGATGACGAAGAGGTAATGCCGCAGCTCGATCATTGTCCCTTTATGCGATATTACTCAGCAGCATACCCTCATGTATACAGGTATATCTATTCCCTGGTTCCCAGAAAAGCAGATGCCGACGAAGTCATGCAGGAAACTTCGGTGGTTCTGTGGCAGAAATTTGGAGAGTTTCAGCCGGATCGCGATTTCACACGCTGGGCTTGTGGGATTGCCCGTCTGGTTGTACTGGAATCTCTGCGAAAGCAAAGACGTTTCATCGTCGGTTTTGATGAGCAATTGATTAAAGAACTCTCCATCCGCAGAGAAGAAAGGTATGAGCTTCTGGAGCTGCGACAGGAGTTTCTGGAAGAATGCAAAGAGCAACTGGATCAGCAGGACCTGAAGCTGCTTGATCTGTATTACAACTCGCAGGAAAGTGCACAGGATGCTGCTGAGCAGAAGGGTTGTACGCGCAGGAATATTTATCAGCAGTTAGGCAGGATCCGCAAACTGTTATTTCAGTGTATTGAACGTAAAATGTCGGAGGATCGTGAATCATGAGTCGCCTCCTCAAAAAACACGCCCGACTTGTGAAACTGGTCTTCGATGTGATGGACGAAACAGCAACGCCTGCACAGGAGCAGGAACTCGCCGATCTGATTCGCAAGGACCCGGAAGCCCAGACAGTTTATCTACAATTGATCGACATTCATTCCAACCTGGTTCTCAGCGCTTCACCGATACCTGTAACTCCTTCAAATGCATTATCGCAGACGCGCGTAATCAGGAAACAGCGAAAAACATCATCCAGTAAAGCAGTCCATAAAAAAATGTTACTGCTGGTGACAAGCTGTCTGTTAGTGACCTGCAGTTCGCTCTCTTACATTGGCTACCGTGTCTATTCGAATTCCTTCGAAACGGAGCAGACGGAAATTGCCTCTCGGGAGAATCTCAGTCCTCCACAGGTTGAGCAACGTCTGCTGGAAGATGGAAGTCTGGAATTGAGTTTCCCGACAGGCGTCAAAGTTCTGATCTCTCCTCACTCCTCGTTTCAGGTCACTGGGAATAACAGACTCAGCCTGATGCAGGGAATGCTGTTTGCCAAAGTGACGACTCCCGCCGGGAAAGGGTTTACCGTCGATACTCCCAGCGGCTCAATCGTTGATCTGGGAACCGTGTTCGGGGTCGAGGTCGACGAGACAAAAGCCTCAGCCGTCCAGGTTTTCAAAGGTGAAGTGGAACTGGCAGATTCTACCGGCGACAAAATTTCACTGTCAGAGGGAGAGACCATGTTTGCGGAGGCCTCCACAAATCACTGGCAGCCGTCAGAGAACGTATCGCCCCGGTTTCTTGCCGCCGTTCAGGGATTGAACAATACATTTTTTCCGGGAATTTCCTATCTCCGCCGCACAAAGGTGACTTTTATTTATCGAGCTGATACGGAAAAGTTGCCGAACGGACCGGTTCAAGGTCCATCCTACATAATGTTTTCGGCTACACCGGTTGCTGAACGCTTCAGCGGAGCTGTTCCCAATCCGAATCATTGGGACAGGCAGGCCGAACATTTTGTAGAAGTACATTTCAACGAAGCATCCAGCAAATGGCAGTTACATCTTAACAACCAAAATATCGATTTTACGCCTGTCAATTCGGATGTACTGATCGCACAGGCGGAATCACAGGAGAAAAACGAAACCGGTGAATGGAATCGCAGGGTTACGCTATGGGAAGAGGAGTCGGGCACGCTGCATGGCATCCGTTATGGAGATCAATTGAACGAGTTGAGTATTCGCCCTGACTGGTTTTCCGACAAAACTGATGTGGGAGATTTTATGATCGTCAAAAACATTTATTATCCTTAATCGAAAAAAACAAACCCTCTTCATTCCACGTACATAAATCTCTGGATAATACCGGCGTGTATTCTAATCCATTAACGCGGGAGAAAAATAATGTTACTGAGTCGTCAAAAGAAACAAGGCTTTACGTTGATTGAATTACTGGTGGTCATTGCCATCATCGCCATTCTGATCGCCCTGTTGCTGCCTGCCGTGCAACAGGCCCGGGAAGCAGCTCGCCGGTCACAATGTCAGAACAACCTGAAACAACTGGGACTGGCATTGCACAACTACCACGACTCGTTCAATGGCTTTCCTATTGGAAGCTCTTATCAATACGCGTCTTCCTGGATGGTCGCCATTCTACCTTATTTAGAAGAGAATGCGCTCTACAATAAATGGACTTTCGTTGGTGCAAGGGGGGGTCAAACAAGCCAGGCACCAACCACGACAGTCGATGCCTTTAAAAATAAAGTCATCTCAGGCTTTCAATGTCCCTCCTCTACACTGGAAAGCCTCTCGAGAGATGCGGTCTCTCCTCGATTCAGTACTTCCTCCTATGTTGGTATTTCCGGGGCCCCCACCGCAAGTGCCCCGATTTCAACGACGGTCGGAGCCCGCTGTATCCAGGGGCTGTATGGGGTTGTCTGTTCCAACGGCGCGATGCCTCCCAACGTGTCGATTCGTTCCAATGATTTCACCGACGGATTGTCGAATACCATTATTGTTGGAGAACAGTCTGACCACGTCACAGATTCTTCAGGTGCGAAGGTGGATATACGAAATTCCTGGCGCTGGGGATTCACAATGGGAGCAGGCGCTGCCGGACATCCGGGAACATCGAACTGGCTGACAACAGTTGCCAATGACTGCCACAATGTCACCACGCTTCGCTACAAAGTGAACTTCAAAACCAAGACAAATGATGCCGGCGGCAGTCTTGAGTATGGAACGAACAATGGGATCCAGTCAATTCATGCCGGTGGGGCTTACGTACTGAGGGGTGACGGCAGCGTGAAATTTCTTTCTGAGAGCATCGATTTTAACGCGATCCTGACTCCCCTGGCCGTTCGGAACGATGGTCTGGTTCTGGGTGAATATTAATTGATAGAAAATGGGGACTGCCATCCGGGTCCAGATACAAAATCCCGATTCCGAGCTGGAAAAACCGGGGTATTGAAGACTATCAATGGCTACTGGTTTGAATAGGTTCCTAAATCCTCGAGCCGATTTGTGATCAAGGATGAAATGCATCAGTTCTGCTGAAGTGGTCAGGAATATCCCCGGAAGAAACAAATCTGCTTGATCTGTAATGGGTCAAGATTGAATGTAATGTTGAGAGGAGAGGCGTAATGTCGCAATGTCTAAAGTCTGTTCAATGCTTCGTGATCGTGATATCCGGTGGATTATTTTGTGGCTTCCCATTGGGTTGTGCGGACTCGAATCAGCCCTCCGTTGTGCCTGTTAGCGGCCAGGTCATGGTTAATTCGAAGCCGGCTGCCAATACGATTATCACGTTTGCAGATGCCGAAAAAGGCTTCGCGGCGATCGCAACAATTGCCGCAGACGGGAGTTATCAGATACAGTCCCAATATGGTAACGGAGTTCCACCAGGGGAATATCTCGTATCTGTTTCTCCCCCCTCCACGAGAGATGAGCTTGACCAGACAATTCCTTTACCGCCGGGAACTGCAAACATACCTCAAAAATACCATAACACCAACACCAGCAAGCTGAAAGCAGAGGTCAAAGCGGGTGAAACAACATACGACTTTAATCTTGAATGACGCTGACTGGTAGAGATCCCTCAGCAACGCGACCAGGCGATTTATAGATTCATGAAATTTACGTACTGCGTGACAGTAGCAGCGTAACACTGTTAGTTATCGGGAGCGAAATTATGCGAGCTGTCGAGGCCGTTTTTAAAGGGACTCTCATCATTCTGTTCGGAACCTCTTGCCTGACTCATGCTGCCGTCGTTTTTGCAGCCTCGCCGATCGTCGGTTCTCTGGTTGACAGTGAAAATCTGAATGGAGTGGAAGATGTTTTTCTCAATGGCGACCTGGCATATTTACCTTGTCGTGAAGGGCACTGTTTGACCATTTGTTCCATTAAAGATCCTTCCCAACCTCAGGTGGTGGGAACGTTCCGGGATCCGGACCTGGACGATGTCACTGGTTTTGCCCTGGATGGAAACACCGCGTATCTCGCGTCGCAAAGCAGTCATTTTTTACTTATCGTCGATGTAACCGTTCCTGAGAAAATGAAACTGCTGGGAAAAGTCCGTATCAGTCAGAAGGGGAGTACAGGTCCCCTCTACAAGATGGCGTATCGAGACGGCTATTGTTATATGTCTCACCAGGGAGAGAAGAAGCTGTATATTGTGGATGTCCGAGACAAATCTCGCCCACACGTCGTGGGAAATATCCAGGTCACAACAAAAGGCGATGGAGCCTACTGCGTGACGATGAACGGGGACTATGCATTAGTCGGGACAGTGTTTGGCAAGAGCAATCGGCTGGCAGTGGTGAACGTGGCGGATCCTGCCCATCCACGAATGGTGGGGGAACTGACAGATCCTCATCTTTCCGAGGCAATTGGAACCATTGTAGATGACCGCTTTTATATCGCCTGCTGGCCGCATAACGCCATGATGGTGATCAATCTGTCTGGAATGTCAGATACCAGACTGCCGTACATTGAAGGTGTGTTGGTCGACCCCCGATTGAGCAAGCCCAATCGTTGTGCCGTCGTTGGGAATCGAGCATATTTTCCGATCATTGCTGGACATGGCGTGGGTGTGGTTGACATTTCCGATCCTGCAACTCCCCGTTTTGTGACATCATACAGTGACCCTTTGATGAAAAAACCATACGGTCTGGCTGCACGCGGTGAATACGTTTTTGTCGGGGCTCGCGCAGGCGACAGCCTGGTGATCCTGAATCGACGGGCTCTGGAAAAGTAATGGTTCAGGTTTTTTGATCGTGTCTGGAATTTAATAATGACTGTCGTCAACAATAACAGGTCATCCATGAATAAAGGTTTTCAAATGTTTGCTGATCGAGTCTTCTTTGTATTCGCGTTTGCGGTAATCTACCTGACACCACACCAGCCGCTGGCTGCCGCTGAATCGCCTGTTGTGGGACAACTGGTTGATGCCGTCAACCTGGTCGGAGCCGAAGACATTTATCTTGATGGCGATTATGCCTATATCCCCTGTCGACAGGGACAGCGGCTGACAATCTGCTCTATCAAAGATCCCGCTCACCCCAGGGTGGTTTCCAGTTTCAGTCACTCGCTACTGGGGGCCGCCTCGGGTTTCGACAGGAATGGAAATACCATTTACGTGACATCCATGAACACTAGCCAGTTGCTGGTACTGGACGCGACCGACAAAACCAGCCTGCGTCTGCTGGGTTCTGTCGCTATTGGAGGCAAAGGGAGGTTGTATAAGCTTGCCTACCGCAACGGTTACTGTTTTATTCCCAATGCCGATTTGAGAAAGCTCTTCGTGGTCGACGTGCGTAATCCGCAGGACCCGAAGGTCGTAGGCTCTGCCACTGTAACCACTGGGGCTGACGAACCCTTCAGCGTATTGTTGCGCGGAGATTTTGCCCTGGTGGGAACCATCCGCGGGACGCAGAGCCGACTGGCCGTCATCGATATCAGCAACCCCGCACAGCCTCGCCTGACGACCCAGGTCTTTGGACCGGAAATTGGTCATGTCAGCGGTCAGGTTGTGGATGAGCTATATTATTCTGTCAACTGGGACAAAAACGCGTTTCTGATATTTGACGTAGCCGATGCAGGCAACCCTAAGCTGTATGCCAAACTGGTTGACAAGCAGCTGGGGGCACCGAACCGCTGCGTCGTAGCAGGCGATCGCGCTTATCTACCCATGGTAGATGGAAACGGGATTGCCGTTGTTGATATCTCGGATCCGGAAAAGCCACAATTCCTGACTTCCGTTCGCGACAATGTTCTGATGCAGAGAACCTACGGTGCGGCCGTCCGAGATCACCTGCTGTATGTCGCCTCGCGGGATGGGAGCAGCCTGGTGATTATTGACAGGAACAAAATAGAGAAAAAATGAACGCCATGAATTCAGAACAATTACAGCGGCGCCGTTTTCTGACCTGCTCACTTTCGACGATTTTCGCGCTGAGAGCCACTCAAGCATTCCCGGCTGACACAATTGCTGAAAAGCAGAAATTTTACGAACTGCGTACTTTTTATCTTTCAGACGAAACATGCCAGAAACGGTTGAGTGATTATCTGGAGCACGCCCTGCTGCCGGCGCTGAAACGTATCACAGGCTCTCCGACAGGCGTGTTTCAAAACATAAACATGCAGGAAGATCGATGTCTCACTCTGGTAATTCCTTTTTCCTCACTGCAGGATTTTGGGGAATGGAATGAGCGACTGATCGCTGATATCACGTTCCAGCAAGCAGCGAAAGACTATTTTACTCAGACCGCAGCGGCTCCCGCATCGCAGCGGATGGAGAGCCAGCTGTTGAAGGGACTCTCCGGTTCACCGGTTCTGGAGCTATCGAATGGAGAAACTCCTCACCTGTTTGAATTGCGCACCTATGAAAGTCCCAATCTGAAGCTGGCGCGGCTGACAGTGGAAATGTTCAACGAAGGTCGACTTGACGAACTGATGCGCGAAGCCGGTCTGGCTCCTGTCTTTTTCGGGGAAACCCTGATTGGGAATCAGCTTCCCAACCTGACCTATCTGCTGTCTGCGCAAAATGAAGTGGAACACGAAAAACATTGGCGTTCGTTTCGGTCTGATCCCCGCTGGGAGCAGGTCAGGCAGATGAAGAAATACCAGTCTACCATCTCTGAGATCAGATCACGTTTTCTGATACCGATGTCTTATTCAGAGATTCGTTAGAACATGGGGTCAAACGCGAGAACATCTTCTGTGACAAACTCTCGGGAGCTAAAGCTGATCGACCGGGGCTTTTGCTTTGCATGGAAAGCTTGCGACGTGGAGATACTCTCCTTGTTTGGAGGCTCGACCGTCCAGGGCGTTCCTTGCGTCATCTTGTTACTATGATCGAAGACCTGAAGCAACGAGAAATCGGATTTCGTTCGATTTGTGATGTTATCATCGATACAACAACACCTTCAGGAGAACTGATATTTCATGTTTTCTCTGCTCTTGCCCAATTCGAGCGACGACTTATTCAAGAGAGAACTAAAGCGGGATTGGCTGCAGTCATCGGGTAAAGGCCTGAAAGAAGTTGAGAAGAACAATGACCTGCATTTCCTTTCCGAAAGGATTTGACTATCCCAAGGCGCGAGAACTTCCGCGAAAATGTCTGAAATGTCGTGACAAACAGCACTGCGAATTCTTCGGAGTAATCTACGATTCCGTAAGATCATTCTGTCGCAGACCTTATATACGGTTTGCCTTCATTGAACAGTTGTAATCTTCGGTTGACTGCGTTTTTTTCCATGGTGGGGGCTCGTGCCAACGCTTCCTTTTGAAACTCGATCGCTTTATCGAACTCTCCCTGTGCGGCGTAAGCGACTGCCAGCGCACCATACATAACCCAGTATCTGGTCGGCAGCATGTCAAACGCTTGCTGTGCGTGTTGCAGCGACTGAGGCGCATTGCGAAATTCATCCTGTTCGCTCGCTCCGTAAACGATGGCCAGGCATGTATGTGGTTTCCAGTTTACCGGATCAATTTCAATCACCCGTTTGTAGTCTGCGATCGCTGGCTCGTATTCTCCCATCTGTTCATTTGATTGAGCTCTGCGGATCAGGATGCCCGTCAGCTTCGGGTGAGATTTGAGAATTTCGTCGTAAATCTGGATCGCATCTTTCCATTTGCCTCTCTTGACCAGATAATCAGCCTGCCCAGACTGCTGTTTCACTTCGTGATAACCGTCAGGGAGTTCCTCGATGCGACGCGGTTTGACTTTTTTGTCCAGGGCGCGCAGATACTGACTGGCCAGGGCACAGTTATATTTGCCCGTTTCAGGTGAAGCAGCGGCCAGTTGCAGATAGTTCTCTGCCAGTGCTTCCTGGCCTCGAAGTTTCAGGAATTTACCGGCAAAGAAATAAAAGTTGGTCGGGCTGCCTTCAGGCAACTGCACCATCAATGACTGAAACCGATCCGGGTCCCATTCGAAGGGGGCCGGTTCCTTAAGCATCAGCTGAAAATAATTAGCCAGTTCCGCGGAAGCATAATCTTTGTTCCACAGTCCTGCGATTTCCTTAAGTAGTTCATCCCGCTCAAAGGTCATATTCAGCTCATCGGCGAGCAGAGCTGCATGCAAGCCACAATAGCTATCGTTGTGTTTCTGATAGGCGGTTAAAAAGTTTTCGTAGGCTTCCTTACCCGAGCCCTGCATGAAATGAATTACGCCGATTTCCATGGTGCGGGTATAGTGATTGGGATATGGATGCTCCAGGATCATCCGTTCGGCCAGCAGGCGGGCCGTTTTCTGATCACCGTGATTGGTGCGCACACACCAGAAATACCAGTCGGCAGCATTTCCTTCGTAGCGTTTGGAGCAGCCTTCCATTAACTCTTCCGCAGCATCCAGTTCACCCACTGCTTCGTGGTAGCGGGCACCGCAGATTAGGCCCCAGGCGGAATAGGTTTTGGCGGCATCCATTGCATATGGTTCAGCCAGTTCCCATTCACCTCGCCCCATATGATAGTAGGCAATCTTGCTGCGAATCTTGGCATTTTCCAGCCCGACCGTCGGGACTCTCAATGCATTTTTCAGGGTGTCCAGCCATTTTCCTGTTTCACCTTGTCGCTGATACAGTTCCGCCAGTGAAGCATATGTCTCATAATCTTTGGTGAGAGCAAGTCGGCGTAGCAGGATATCCTCTGCTTTTTCATCGTTTAGTTCTCGCAGGTGTCGTTTGGCCATGGCAGACAGGATCTCTGGTTTGTCACCATATTTTTCCAGAATCTCTGTATGATGCTGATCTGCATAGCCCTTGTTGGCGTCAATATTCATGGCGATTGTTTGAGGCTGATGTGGGCTGATTTCCAGCATCGTCCGGGCAATATCTCCCAGCAGGTTTCTGCTGTAAGCCCGCTGCTTGACCAGAAAACGACTGTATTGCAATTGGTCATAGAACACAGGGTCGAGGTTATTGACAGCGGCATCCTTCAACTGCATGTAGTCTTCATATTGCAGATAACCGTAACTGTCCGTGATCAGCTTGCCGACCGAAATTTCCAGCTCATTTGGATCATAGGAGCCGAACATGTTCTTGTACGAAGCTTCGACATCAGCCGGGATCGATGAATAGATCTTGAGGTAAGGACCATAGGGGTGCCCTGCCACTAACGACTCATGAAGCTCAATCTGATTGTCTGGATTGACGCTGAAGAAATCTGTCAGGAACCGCATTTTCCGGCAGACAAGCAGATATGAGACTTCCTGCAGCAGTTGTCCCAGGGCATTGGCCGAAGGTTCATGTTGTGTCGAATCAGAACTTTTCATCTGTCGGGTAATCCGTTCCCGGAAAGAGAGTGCTGCTTTACTCTTAAATAAGAATGCCAGATGTGCGTCAATGTGATCTCTCGGAATTTTAGGCAGGTTGCCTGCCTGTAGCTTTTCAAATAGTTCTTCCCAAAGCTCGTACTGTCGCTCTCCCGTGACACTGCTGAGGTTGCCCAGTGAGGGGACGTCGTTCATCTGGTCCAGCGCCCGTATACAGGCTGGTTCCAGTTTCAATAAAGTTTCATAACTGGACATAGCCTGTTTCGCATCTAATTCCGGATCTGTCTGCAGGGCCGATAAATAGATAGCCATGTATTTCCTGTTTTCGTCACGTGTCGCTTTCTCCAGCACCTCTGGTTTGTAGAGGCAGTACGCTTCGATCAGATCCAGCCACTCCGGCAGCGGGCGTTTCCCATCACCTTCCCCAGCCTGAGATTGAATCGTGTTCAGATCAGCGAGTGCACTGTGGTGACGGCCGACAAATGTCCTGACATAAGCGCGATATGCCAGAGACCAGGGAGAGTCTTCACAGCGGTCTGTCAACCGTTCTGCGTACAACAGGGCCCGTGCTTTGAGTACCTTATGCGCAGGGCTCATTAAACGCTCTGTCAGGCTGCCCAGGTTGGCATAGGCGCGGGCCAGCATGGCCAGCCGTTCGGGAGATTCTCCCTCGGCTGCGATCGCGGAATGCATGTCCTGCGCGACTGTGTACTGTGAGATAAAACTCCATTCTTTAATCTGCTTCAATGTCTTTTCCGGGAGGTCAGACTCATCCTTCCATTCGGCAGCCTTGCCTGAATAACCTGCTTCCTGCAGCGCTTCGACAAATCCCCCGCGGGAGAGTGCTTCCGAGTGTTCGACGAGCGCCTCGAATGCAAACTCTTCCGGCAGCGTGAACGGTTCTGAATTCCAGCGATAAGCCAGTTCAGTTTTGAAAGGCAAGATCAGATCGATCGAAACTTCCCGGTTGCGATTGATATGCGTGATCAGCTGCAGGGGAAACAGTTCCGGATTTTCAACCAGCTTGACGTCTCCCCGCAGTGAGGCATCGCGGGTCTTTCGTCCCAGTCCATCCCGCCCGCCGATCAGCAGTGCCTGGCGTACGATTTCTCTCGTGAGAATTCCCTTCAACTCGTCGACTTGCGAGTCGAGTTGATCTGTTGACATTACCACGACATCTTTGAATTCCCGGTCCAGTCCTTTGTCCGGCAGTGACAATTGATGCGCGGCGATGGGTGGTTTGTTGGGCTGCGCCTGATTCTGTGGTGCAACGAACTGGGGTAGAGCATCTTCGTTTGGGACTGCTTCCGTCTTCAGCGCGAGAACAATATCTTCGTCATCGGTTGTCAGCTGGATGTCATAGCTGCGAAACAGGCTGAACCAGTGATACTGCAGGCGTTTCCCCTTGTTTGTCAACTCTTCTTTGCCCAGGGGAAATCCGCTGATCATTGTTTTGGCTTCATCGAGCAGAAAGGCTTCGCCGTTCTGTTTGTCGGAAAGCTCAATCCGTTCCTGTAACGCGGCGAGTGTTTTACTGTAGCCCGCACGCGCATTCCATTCGATCAGAACGACTAACAGGGCAACTGCGATCAGCCCCCAGACAATCGCGCGTTCGACTGGAGAACGTTTTTTCTTACCGGTTACTGCATTCGATTGCTCAGCAGACTGCTCAGAATTCCCCATCGTCAGTTCTCCAGAAAACTTGGATAACAAGAGAATATTGAATGATTTGGTAGAACCGGGAGAGTACTCGGCCGTCCAATATGTACTGATCGTAACATGAAAAAAAAACGCGATCCAGAATATTCCAGAGAAATCACCGTTAAATGACTTCGCGTCACATCGAGCTGATCTGAAATTGATTCATGTCAGCCTGACCACTTAATATTGTTCGCAAAACTCGCCGTTTGCGGTGCAGCATTTTTAACGAATAATATAACGGACACCACCAGTGCCCCGAGAAGCCATACGTTTTCTCGGAAACATCTTTCGGCCGGTTCAACGCATCGGTCATTTTCCGAATTTCAACAACAGAAAGTCAGCAAAAGTGGAGAAGAATCACTTCACTTTAGACACCGGGAATCGCAGTGGTTACACTTTAAAGACAATCCATGCCTGGAGCGGTTCCAGGCTAATCCATATGGAATATTTCAGTTAAAGTGGAATATCTCTTCCTGTCTCTGCATAAAAAATCAATAGTCTGACATATTTCGTTGGTCACTAGACTGATAAAATACAAAGACGCGGAAGATTTGACTTTATTCCAGACAAGTTGATTCCATGAATGAAGCTGTATCATCTCCCAAAAGTAATCTGAAAATCTACTTCACGTTACTGCTCGTACTGCTGGGCTTCGTAAGTTGTGTGCAATTGAGCCATTATTATGTCAGTCTGCCGGAAATTCAGCGGCTGGGAGTTTCCGGTCATATGAAGAACAAGGCAGATGAGGCAGTCAGACTGGCATTTGACTTATACAAAATCGAATTAGATTATTCGGAAGAGTCAGTGAAAGACGTGGAACAGATTCTTGCGCTGTCGCACGAAAGGTATCTGCAGGATCCGGAACCCAAACGGAATATCACTCCCGCTGCGCGGGCTTATCTCTGGGGCGCCTACGTCGGAGAAGTGATCAAGTCAGTCAAAAAGAGTGAGTGGAAACTCGATCCGGAAACAGAAGCGATCACTCTCCAGCTTACCGAAGAAGCTCAACAGCCGGAATTCATGCCTATGAAATGGTGTTATCTGCGCATCACCGAGGGAAAGCCGCAAGATAATGTCTGGTTCAAATATTTGCTTGTAACGTCTGATTCCTCCCCCAGTGACCCGAAGCATGAAGAAATCAGGAAAATCAGAGAACAGTTTCCTGAGAAATAAGTTTTTCTTTATCTCTGAGACAGCTTTCTGTAAATAGTATAGATTCAACTCAATCAATGTCTTCCCAGGTAAAGTCGACGCGTTCTGTATCCGGATTAAACGACCGTTAAACGGCTTCGCTTCACATTGATCTGATCTGAAATTGATCCATCTCAGTATGACCGCTCAATTTTGTTCGTGAAACTCGTTACCTGCCGGACAGTAAATCAAAACGAATAATAAAACGGCATTCATGCAAGCATATGAAACTCATTATTTCTCAACTTGCAGTGAGTCGGAGCAAGCCCAATTCAATTATGAATCTACTTAAGTTTGGCACTTCCTGCAAAACAGAGTTGAAATAACTAAAACATGAAGAGATAGCCAAGACAAACCGAGTCCGAAGCGATTCGATAGGATGTCACTCGGTCCACCAGAGATGAATATCTGGCATCTGTGATTTAAGCGATACACAGCTAAAACGGGAGTAATTCCGCTTCTTCCTGAACGGAAGCAAAAAACAGATCGGAATCTTCATCCCACTCGGTCAGCTTACGAACTCCCGGGGCTAACGTTTCTTCCATGACCCCCTCAGATTTATGTTCGTAACCCACCAGGTGGCCAAGTTCATGCAGAATCACGGTCCAGAGATCGATGCGGCCCGCTGCAGCGCTGTCAGGTAAAGCAATCAGGGATGACTGATTTTTGATTGCAAATTCACTGGAATCAAGTGGGGTAGTATCAACAAACCAGCCGTAACCGGCGGCATTCACGTCGAGGTAGATCGTACCTGCTACAGCCCGCCCCACGGTCGTACCCGACAGGTCAACCACCTTGACTTCAACGCCTGACAACGACTGATTCATTTCGGGAGTGAGTTGCTCACTGACCTGCTCGATCGCTTGCGCTAAAACCTGATCAGCTTCTGCCTGTGTCAGGCTGGCTGTTTTTATACTCCTCTGCGGTTCTGAAGAGACACGCAGCAAATTATTCCAGGCTTCGGGATAATTACTGGGATAATTCACATCCGGATCATTCACTTTTCCCTTACCATAATTCCCAACAAATGAAATCAAATCTCTGTAATCGACGCGATCACTTTGATCCAGATCCGCAACCCAGGCATAGTCTGAATCTGACTCGCTGGGAATCGTACCGTAAACACCGACTAAAAGGATCAGATCGCGATAATTGATCTTGTCATCATCATTCAAATCAAAGGGATTCGCCCAAATGCTGGTTCCCGGAAATGAATTGATGTTCGTGCTGACCGGGTTCCCTGTGACATCACTCACCTGAGGCGTGCTAACTGAAAAGCCCAGATCATACGGGCCAATCAGCTGATTCAGAAGGTCAAGATGAACGCCATCCTCAGCGAGAGATTCGAACTTGATGCGTGCAAAAAGAAGAAAATCAGAGATGCCCAGACCGGTCTGATTTGTTTCTGCAGAGAGGTTTTCAATGACTCCATTAGAATCGTTGATGGTTCCTGTTTGATTCAGAGAAAAGCCCGGGCCATATTCAATCACTGTCGGTGAGACATATTCCGTCTGATAGTCCAGATAGAGACTTGCTGAAAAAATCCCCGGGCTTTCGATGTTTGTCGTACTCACCCAGATCTCTAACCAGAAAGACGACCATTCATCAACTCTGTCCTGATGAGCGGGCAAAATAGAAGTCTGACCGTCTGGTCCGACACTCGCAGGAGAACTCACAACTCGTAAATCGATATCGACAGGAATGGTGACGAGAACATCAAATGTTCGCTGGCTCATGAAGTTGTCTTCAGTTGTATCGAGTATACCGTCGAGGCCACCATCTTCGATGGTCACCGTGATCGTGGCGGTGCCTGTCTGGTTTTCGGCGGGAGTGAATGTCAGGCTGCCTGTGGTATCCAGAGATATATAGGATACGGCCGGATCGGGAATCAGGTCTGGGTTGCTGCTGGTGGCGGTCACACGTAACTGATTGCCACTGCGACTACCAGCGGTGATACCCGTGAGGCTGACTGTTTGCTCTGTTGAATTTTCACTGATGATGACATCACTGATTTCGTCAAGGATTCTCGGTGGAAAACCATCTACCTGCGAACCAACCCAGACCCTTCCTTCATCCTTCATTGTGACATAATATGTGTTATTAAGATCATCGAGTATGGTCTGCATTAACTTTGCTGTCAGATAGTAGGAGGATGGCTCAAATCCAACGATGCTATTTGACGTCGAAATGATGCCACTAACGCCGGTGCTTCCGTCTCCAAATGTGACTGCACCTGCGTTAATCATGCCATCGTTGTCCCAATAATAACTTCTCACCAGGAAATTCCCATTGGATAATTCTATGAGACCATTACTACCAATTTTATCAAATCTTGTTGAACCAACGAAACTGTTGTCCGCAGATACTACTCCCGTCACACCGGTAGTCCCGTCGCCAAACGTCACGGCCCCCGCATCCTCTACCAGGGCATTATCCCAATAAGAACTGCGGACCACATAGTTTCCGTTGGAGAGCTCCGTCACACCATCACTACCCACATGATCAAAGCTCGTTGAACCGATGAGGCTGTTGGCTGCGGATACAATCCCACTTACCCCTGTGTTCCCGTCTCCAAACGACACGGCACCCGTATCTTCTACCATGTTGTTGTCCCAGTTAGCACTGCTCACCACATAGTTACTATTCGAGAATACCGTCACACTGGAACGAAAACCCACATGATCAAAGCTCGTTGTCCCGACGAGACTGTTGGCTGCGGATACCACACCACTTACACCAGTCGTCCCGTTCCCAAACGTCACAGCCCCCGCTTCCTCTGCCATGCCGTTGTTCCAGCAACCACTGCGGACCAGGTAGTTACCATTGGGAAGCGCCAACACACTAGGACCACCGCCCTCAGCAACATGAAAATCACCACGGCCTACAAAGTCTAATTTAGATGACCCGACAAGGCTGTTGGCTGCGGAGACCACTCCACTCACTCCCGTGATCCCGTTTCCGAACGTCACCGCACCAGCGGCAGTTGCCTCGCCGTTGTCCCACAAACCACTGCTGACCACATAGTTGCCGTTGGTGAGCGCCGTCACTCCATCTGCACCCACTAGGTCAGATATGGATGACCCGACAAGGCTGTTAGTTTCTGATATAAAACCTGTCACGCCCGTAGTCCCATTTCCGAATGTCACCGCACCGGCGTTAATAATGCTGCCATTATCCCAGGTAGAACTACTGACCACGTAGTTGCCGTTAGAGAGCGCTGTTATACCACCGTTGCCCACATGGTCATCTTCGGTTGACCCGACGAGGCTGTTGGTTTTTGATATGGTGCCTTTCACGCCTGTGGTTCCATTTCCGAACGTCACCGCACCAACGTGGTCTACCGGGCCATTGTTCCACCAGGAACTTGTCACCACATAGTTGCCGTTGGAGAGCGCCGTTACACCACCGTTGCTCACTCTGTCATCTACAGATTCCCCGATGAGACTGTTTGCTGCTGAGACGACACCAGTCACGCCCGTCGTCCCATCTCCGAACGTCACCGCCCCCCTGGAATCGTGCCAGTAACCACTGCTGACCACATAGTTGCCGTTGGTCAGTATTGTTATTCCATAATACCTTCCTACTTTGTCACCAGTGAATGAACCGACCAGACTGTTAGCCTCTGAGACCACTCCGTTTACGCCGGTCATTCCGTCTCCGAATGTCACCGCCCCACGTGAGCGGTTCCATTCTACACTGCCTACCAGATAGTTGCCATTGGGGAGCAGGGTCACACCCTCGCTACCCACTTTGTCATCTGCGAATTCTCCAATGAGGCTGTTAGCCGCGGATACGACGCCAGTCACACCAGTCGTCCCCTCTCCAAACGTCACGGCCCCCGCGTCAGCTGCCGCACCGTTGTCCCAGGAAAGACTCGTCACCAGGAAATTCCCGTTGGAGAGCTCTGTGAGATCATCCCTCCCCACATGATCAAAGCTCGTTGCCCCAACGAGACTATTGGCCACGGATACGACGCCAGTCACACCAGTATTCCCATCTCCGAACGTCACGGCTCCCGCGTTCTCTACCGAGCCATTATCCCAATAAGAACTACGGACTACGAAGTTTCCGTTAGAGAGCGCCGTGACACCATCAGAACCAAGGGCGTCATAGCTCATAGACCCAACGAGACTGTTTGCCGCTGAAACGACGCCAGTCACACCAGTGTCCCCATCTCCGAACGTCACGGCTCCTACGTTAGATAGACCATTATTGTCCCAGTATCCACTGCTGACCACGTAGTTACCGTTGGAGAGCACTGTCACACCTGTACCGCCTACACTGTCTGTTTGAGTTGTCCCAATGAGACTATTGGCGACCGATACGATACCACTCACTCCGGTGATCCCGTTTCCAAATGTCACGGCACCTGCTCCCTTGTTCCAGTCACTGCTGCTGACCAGATAGTTGCCGTTGGGAAGTACTGTTACACTAGAATACCCAACACGATCATAGTTTGATGAGCCACGAAGTGTGCTGATCAATTCTTTGGTTTCACCATCAAACAGATAGACTGCACCGGCATCGGTGCCACCAGCGTCATCGTAGGGAGAGGTAATGACGACGTTCCCTGTGCTTAAGACAACAACGGTATCACCAAAACCATTATCAGCGCTTGGATTGGGATCGATAAACTCGGGGAATGCTGCCGTGAGCAGTGTGCGATCTTCCAGGGATTCGATCTGGTGAATTAACGGCCTGGGTCTCTGCTTAACAGTGGGTAGAGTATAACATCGCCACAATAGATGTAGCTTCGCTTGAATATCTCTTGAAAGGCAGAGAGCTCGATCAACCAGATTTTGTTTGAAATGCATTTAATTGAACTTGGATTTACAGATGAATTCTTCGAATTTGAAACAAGGAGTGCCTTCATCAGCTTACCAAAGAGAGTAGACAGATGACAAGTTGGAAATGAGATTAATTGTCTCCATGGTCTTCGATAAATTACCGTCTGACTCAATCCATCTGTTGTGTAGAATCTTTGCAGTTATGTTGGACTCTGAATTGCCAAAAAAATGTTCGTCACTTGCGCCTCGTCTGATTCTCAGATCTCGGCTGGTTGAGACTTCACAAACTCATACGTATTCCAGCACATACCTTAATTCCACCCATTTAACGTTTTCCGGTACGGCTCGGAATGTTCTGAGGAACGGTATTCTGGAGTTTCCTGAGAATCAATCATCCTGATTTCATTTTGAAAAGATATTCTTCATCTTCCTGACACATTTTTCTACATTGCTTCTGCAAAATCGATACCTGCAAATTCTAGTCTTCGAATCGCTTCTACCATTAATTCACTTACAAAAAATCGATAATAACTCACCTTAACATTCTCGTTCGCGATTGATGAAGCGAAGAAAGTAAAATCGGATGTTGGTAACCTCATTCCTTCAATAAAAGGTCCAATGATCCTTTCACCAAATCTACCGCAACTTGCGCATTGATTATGATTTTCAAATCCAGCCTTGCTTTCGTCGGTTTCTACAAGTAAATCGGGCATAACTATCGAAAAGTTCGAATCTGCAAGTGAGACAAACCTAAGTCCGCCAAATTCAAGTTTATTGATCTGTTCACAAAATCGTGCTGATACGCATATCCAACCTTCAGACGTAGCAATAATATCACTATTTGCTTGAACTATGAAATTGGGGCTTGGGCCACGGGAAATTGCTACATTTTCGTCAATCTTCCCGCAACATTGACAAGCCAGGTCACGATACTCTTCTCGAACCACAAGAAGACCGTTCGGATCATCTTCAAAAAATACCCAATTGTCTGATAGTTCGTCATCGGGTTCAATCATATAAATCATCTTAGTTTTCCTGCTTTTTTGGCTGCGTTCAACTCCATACGAAATGCTGGATAGTAACGTCCTTCTACAAATGAGCTATAGAACTCGTCCAAAGCATCGATTCGTTCTTGGAGAGTGAAATTAGCTTTCACCGTTCGACCTGAATTCCCAGTCTGAGGTTTCATATGAATAACCCGGCCATCAGCTAGTAACTTTGTTTTTTTGAGTAGAAAGTCATCCAGCGCACCTTGCAATACAGTGTGCTTAAAGCTGTTAAGGTCTGTAAGGGATTTATGTCCATAGCGTAAGTCGTTGGCTAACTCCTTTGGAGACAAATGATGTTTTCCCGTTGTAATAGTCATAAAAACTGTTTGCATCATATACTTCCTGAAGCAACTCTTCTGTTGGGGTTTTCCTGCTCCTCCCACTCGCATTGTGTACGAGCAGGCCGGCATGGGTGATCTGTTAGACGTGTTCGCCGGTGACTTCCAGGCCGTAGACCGTTTCCGGTCCGGCGCGGATTTCGATGGAGGTCACGCGAGTCGATGAGGATGTGATCAAGGTCCTGGCTGAATTGTTTAAGACGCACGGCGTGCCGGAACATAAGCAGCATCCGGCCAAGCAGAGGATCGCCATGAAGCGTCGCGTGTGCAGTTCGAATCCGGACTTTTTGACCCAAGTCCTTACCGGGAAAGAGGCTTAGATTGCGATAGTCCTGAGGTAGCCGGCAACTTAACGCGGATGTGGCACTACAACCACCTGGTCGATGAGGACCCGGTCCGGAAGGAAGGAGCCTTCTACATAAGTTGGACCGGTGAACTTTAAGGAAACCCAGACATCCATCTCGTTGCTCGGCGGCGGCACGGCCCCCCAGCCGAGAGGCAGCCAGAGGGGGACGTTGGACCAGAGGCCACAATGGCCGGTGAGCGGCGCTGTGCTGATGAGGTGCCAGTGCCAGGCTTCGTCTTGTGGAATGTCGCCCGTGTTCAATGTCCTGGTGCCGAAGTCACGTGCAGCCACATCGTCGTGAACCTTCATCACGAAGGGAAACCTGTGATCGCTCGGCTTGCCGTGGCCGAGGCGACGAGCCTGACCACCCGCGGCGGTGGCGTCTTCCACGCGCTGGGATGCCGGCGCTCCTGTGCCCACCAGCCGCAGGTTCGCGTTGCGGTCTGCGAACCGGGCAGGCGGCTCAAGTCGCAGGGCCGCCAGTTCGCCATCAATGGCACCGGCTCCGGATTTCACCCATGCATCTACCGTTGTGGCCCAGGTTTGAATCAACATGCGTTTGTTCTTCTCGTAGCGGCGCAGCACGTCTTCCTTCCGCCCCTTCCACGCGGGGCTCTCCGCATAACGATGCCACAGGTGCAGCATTCCGGAATCCACCGGCACGCGTTCCAGTTGCACGTGCCACAGATACCTTGCGTTTTCCTTGCCATGGCAGAGCGTTTCGGCCTCGTCCAGCCAGGCGTTGACCTGCGTGTAGAACTCGGAGTTCAGCCAGGGAATCAGCGAGGCCGGCGTCTCGAAATACGGCTTGTTACCGGCTTCAGTCAACAGAGCGAGCCGGTTGTAATACTGCCGCATGGGACCAGCAGCCGGACCGAAACAGGCATCGAGATACTCATTGATGAGCACCTCGTTCTTCAGCTCCGGATGCACGGATTTGCGGAAGAAGAGCCAGTTCCTCCGCTGCAAAACGCTCAGCAGCAGTGGAAGTCTCCTCGTCCCCAACCACAACCGCGTATCGCGTGACGGAGTCCTCAGCGAGGCGAACCTGTTCCTCGCGCGCGACGGGTTCAGGAGGGTCTGCGGCTTCATTCCCCGCCAGCGGCGTGAGCAGCAGGGACACCAGGAGCGGGATCAGTAAGACATTTGCGTGTTTCATGTGGTCCTTCATGTTTCAGCGTATCCAGATGCCTTTAGCTGGTATTTCTCATTTGGGTTGAGCCCGAAACCTCTCCAGGCTCGCATTACGCGACATCATAACAACGCCCGCGAGCGCCGTGTCTAGCGCGTGGCGTTTTTCTCCAACTTTTATTCCCTCCGATGCTGGGAACTACGAATCGGTTCCCATCGAGTCGTTTTTCAGCGGCGATATATTGGTCCTGCGCGGACCTTCTCTATCGAGCGGCGGGAGAACATCCTGCTGGTGGGCAATTCAGGCACCGGCAAGACGCACCTGGCTGTGGCCCTGGGGACTGCTGCCTGCGGCCAGGCAAAGCGGGTCCGTTTTTATCAGGTCATTGAACTGATTACCCAGTTAATGGAAGGATAATAAAAGTGGAGAAATATCATCACGTGTTAGACATAGAGGAACCGCAGCAGGTACAATAAAAGCTAAGCCATGCCTGGAGTGGTATTCCAAGCTGATCCCTATCAGAATTTTCGGTTAATGGTTCTTCTTCTGAGGAGCAAAAGTGTGATGTTCGGACGCTTGTTTATTTTCATCGGCCTGCTATCAACCATCAACCTCGAACTCATGGCGGATGAACGGGATAATTCCCCAACATCCTTTCAGGCAGATTCTGCAGACAACGTGGACGCAACTCAACAGTCCGATTCTGGAATCGACTTCTTCGAATCACAAATCCGTCCTGTTCTTGTCAAGCACTGCTACGATTGTCACTCCACGGAATCAGGGACCGCCGAGGGAGGCCTGCGCGTTGATGATCGCCTCGCAATCCGTGCGGGTGGTGGCCGCGGTCCGGCAATTGTGCCTGGAAAGCCTAAGGCAAGTCTTCTATTGAGTGCGATTTCTCACGCTGACGTCGATCTCAAGATGCCTCCCAAAGAAGCGAAGTTTTCTGCTAACGTGATCCGTGATTTTGAGAAATGGATTGAGATGGGTGCACCTGATCCGCGCGACGGTGATGTTGCGAGCATTCCAGGTGACTGGTCAGGGATGCAGGCCGCGAAGACACATTGGGCTTATCAAAAACCGAGCCCGTCGGCTCCACCACAACTTGAAGATGATACGTGGTCACTATCTAAAATTGATCGTTTCGTTCTCGCAGGTTTGAGAGAACATCAACTCAAACCTGCCGACGATGCGAAACCGAAGATTTTATTGCGACGGCTGCACTTCGATCTCGTCGGTTTCCCCCCCTCGCCCGAGGCTGTGAAACAGTTTGTGGAAGCCTGTGAAACCGAGGGAGTCCATCAGGCTCTTTCTTCAGAGGTCGATCGTCTGCTTGCTTCACCCCGGTTTGGAGAGCGTTGGGGTCGACACTGGCTCGATGTGGCTCGTTTTGGTGAGTCCAGCGGAAAGGAAGCGAACATTCCGTTCCCGCATGCGTGGCGATATCGGGATTATGTAATCGACAGCGTGAACGCGGATGTGCCGATTGATCAATTTTTCACCGAACAACTTGCAGGAGACCTGCTACCTTATGAGTCCAAACAGGAACGAGCTCGTCTGCTGATCGCGACAGGTTACCTGGCGATTGGAACGAAGAATCTTTCCGAATCGAATCAGAAACAATTTCAGGCAGATATTTACGACGAGCAGATCGATTCGATGAGCCGGGGAATACTGGCGAGTTCGGTGGCCTGTGCCCGATGTCACGATCACAAGTATGATCCCTTTGCCATGCAGGACTACTACTCTCTCGTGGGGATCTTTGGCAGTACGAAGACCTACTTTGGTACGTTTGTTTCACCAGCAAGTCAGCAGGGAGGCGAACTGATGCCTCTGCCGCGATTGCCAGACGAAGTGATTCTGCATGATGGCGTTCCTGAGAAAAAAGTGGCTGAGATGGAGAAACAGCTTGCTGGCCTGCGGGCGGAAGCAGCCGAGATGAAAGAGACTCAGGTGGCCCTCTTTTCGGGGAAGAAACCGAAGAAGGTCTTCACGCTTCGCGACGTTCTGGCTAACATCTGGAAGACCGGTCCACTGGTCGGCAAACTGCAAACAATCGACGAGCAGGGAAAGCCGATCCCCATTGCCATGGGCGTTCTCGATTCGCAAAAGATGTTCGAATCTCCCATATATTCCCGGGGCGATATAAATCACCCCGGAGAAACCGTCCCGCGCGCGTTTCCACGCGCCATCGCCGTGTCGGATTCGATCTCCGTCCCCTCGGATGAAAGCGGTCGTCGGGAATTGGCAATCTGGCTGACGCATCCCGACCATCCACTGACGAGTCGAGTATTCGTCAACCGAGTCTGGCAGCATCTGTTTGGTGTCGGCCTCGTTTCAACAGTCGATAACTTCGGGACAACAGGCGCAGCGCCATCGCATCCCGAATTACTCGACACCTTGGCGCTGCAGTTCATTGAAGAGGGCTGGTCGTTGAAAACGCTGGTACGCAAACTGGTTCTCTCGCGAACTTACCGTCAGGATTCGTCGTTCCGTGAAACCGCATTCCGGGTCGATCCTGAAAACCGGTTTCTCTGGCGCATGCCGAAACGACGTCTCGAAGCCGAGGCAATTCGCGATGCGATGCTCGCTGTCTCGGGGGAGCTTGATTTAACTCGACCAGAGGGTTCTCTCGTCGCCAATGTCATCGGAGACCGCCCCATCTCTCTGATCGGCCTCGATAAGCGACTGCCGCCCGATCTGGATGGGACACTCCATCGTTCGGTCTATCTGCCGGTCATTCGTGACCGGTTACCGGACGTACTGGAACTGTTCGACTTTGCCGAGCCGAGTCTGGTCACGGGCGACCGTGAACAGACGAATGTTCCAGTTCAGGCTTTATATCTTATGAACAGTCCGTTCGTTCTGGAACGGGCACGTAGCCTGGCGATGCGATTAATGAATGAAGCTGACAGCGATCAAGATCGACTGCGACTTGCTTATCGGCTCTGTTTCAGTCGCGATCCGGATACATTTGAAGAACAGTACGGGATGAAGTTTCTCGCGGAGGTTACGGAAACGAACGATAAACTTCAGTCGGAGGCATCTTTAGGACTGATCAGTTTCTGTCAAAGTTTGCTCTCGACTGCAGAGTTTCGAAATCTCGACTGACAGCGAATTTCTACAGTTGAGTATTTATAATTAAATTACGGCGATCTGCGGGAGCAGGCACCACTAAATCAGTCATGAGATCTTCCATGCGATCCAATTGGTAGAACAAAATGCTCTCAGAGATAAACCCTGTATCCGAAAACCACATACTTTTTACCAGACAAGCGGAGATACCATTGTGAAACGGCCTCAACCCCAACTCTCTCGTCGCCTGGCATTACAATCACTTGCATCAGGGTTCGGCTATCTTGCGTTTGCGGGACTCGCCCATGATCAGGCAGCACGGGGACAAAATCCTTCCGGCCAGGGTCTGGCAATCAAACCCACTCACTTTCCTGCCCGAGCCAGGCGTGTAATTTTTCTTTGTATGAATGGTGGCCCGTCTCATGTGGATCTGTTCGACTATAAACCCAAGTTAAGTGACAAGGAAGGACAGAAGACTGCCGTGAGCGTCTTGCGCGGAAATGCTGCGCTTTTGGGCTCGCCATTTCAGTTCAAACGACACGGCGAATCAGGACAATGGTTTTCGGAATTACTTCCGAACCTGGCTGCGCACGCCGACGATATTTGCTTTCTTAAAAGTATGCACACGGATCTGCCGAACCATGCGCAAGCGTTTATTCAGATGCATACCGGTAGTTTTCAGTTTACGAGACCCTCCGTCGGCGCGTGGTCACTCTACGGCCTGGGAACGGAAAACGAAAATCTACCGGGATTTGTAACACTGAATCCCCCCTCGGATAATGGCGGTGCTCAAAACTACGGAAGCGCATTTCTTCCAGCGATCTGCCAGGCGACAAAAATTGGAACGAACCAGATTCCCGGGTTTTATGCAGCTCTCCTGGGAGTAGATAAAGAACCTGGTCCACCACTGAAGAACATCGAAAACAGTCTGTTCACGACCAGGATGCAGCGAAAGCAACTCGATTTGATCCGTGAACTGAATGAACATAAACTGAGTCAGGATGTGTATCACCCCGAAATCGAGGGAGCGATCGAATCATTTGAACTCGCGTTTCGGATGCAGGATGAAGTTCCTGAACTACTGGATGTCTCATCCGAGACCCAACAGACTCTGTCAGCATACGGGGTCGGACCCGGTAAACCGACTGACCTGTTTGGCAGACAATGTCTGCTCGCGCGTCGGATGGTGGAAGCGGGCGTTCGCTTCGTTGAAGTGACCTCTCCCGCGAAATGGGACCATCACTTTCTGCTGGAGTCGGAATTGCAAAAGAGTTGCGAACAGACCGACCTGCCGGTAGCGGCACTCCTTGCCGATCTCAAGCAGCGGGGACTGCTCGATGACACGCTCGTCATCTGGGCGGGTGAGTTTGGTCGAACACCGTACGCCCAGAGTGGAACGGGTCGTGATCACAACAACAAAGGATATACGCTTTGGATGGCAGGAGGTGGCGTGAAGGGAGGGCTCAGTTATGGTGCGACGGACGAACTGGGATATCAGGCCGTCGAGAATCCGGTCCACATTCACGACTGGCACGCAACGATTTTGCATTTGCTTGGTCTGGACCACAAACAGCTGACTTACAACTATGCCGGGCGCAATTTCCGCCTGACCGATGTGTACGGAAACGTCGTTCAAAACATATTGGCGTGAGCAGGCAGAAAGGCTCAGCTTCGACTGCGAAGCAGACAATCAATTCCCCTTCAGGTATTTTTCGAAGTAAGATCAGTCCCAGTACTGCCGGGTTGGTGGCCATGGCATGAGCGAGTCCGGAAATGCGTATGGTCTGCTTTTCAAAAACTGGTCCAGTTGTTATGAAGGTTCTTAGCGTCCTTTTGACGAAGAGAACTTTTGATGAACAAGCGAAGAAAACGTCACAACCCCGAGCAAATTGTCCGCAACCTGCGTGATGCGGATGCGATGCTGAATGCCGATAAAGACCTGGCTTCCGTGCTACAGCCCTGGAAGTCAGTGAATCCACTTATCAGCGCTGGCGGAATCAGTACGGCGGCATGAAATCGGAAGAAGCCAAGCATCTCAAACAACTGGAAGACGAGAACAAGCGACTGAAAGAACTGGTCGCCGATCTGTCTCTGGATAACAAAATGCTGAAATATATCTCGGAGGGAAACTGGTAAGCCCTTCCCGAAAACGAGCCGCCGTCAAAGCGATCCAGAATGAGTTCCGTGTTTCTGAGCGGAGAGCGTGCCTGGTTCTGGATCAGCCCCGGGCCATTCAGCGTTACCAGGTAAGCCCTCGCAGTGATGAGCCGTCCCTGGTCAAGCGCATGTATGAGCTGGTACGGTCACGGCCCCGGTTCGGTTATCGCCGGATCGCCAGGCTGCTGCAGCGGGAAGGCTGGTAAGCCAGTTTTACCGCTGGCTACCGCACTATGCAATCGCATCCGAACTGCGTTACGCATCTTCAAGAAATATCAGGGGCGGTTTCCCAGTTTTCAGGAACAGGCCAATGTCGCTCTGCAACATCACTGCAAGGAGGGCAAACCTAAAGTAGATTTCTCTATTGATCTGGGCTGGGGCGGACCCGCTTTCACAGGGTGAAGCAGAACCCGGCCAGGAAATTGATCCTGAAACGGGAGGATTGTTTGCACTGGGGTATGCGACGCTGTATGGACACGAAGAGGTTCTGACGATGAAGCAGATCAAGATCCCCCCGATCATCCTGCAGTTTTCGATATTTTGAAATACTGCAGTGAAGATGAAAGTTTTGATCTGATTGAAGGCTTGCTCAAAAAAGGAATGCAGCCCAATGATCAGCCCAACGGAGGCTGTTCCGGAATTCAGTCTTTGTTAACTTCGCTGGACTTCGGAACTCTCCTGAGAAACCTCACTTGGGATGTTCCCCCGGATAAATACGATACAGATACTGCCAGAAATCAGATGAAGATGCTTCACCTGTTAGCAAAGTATGGAGCACGCTGGTGCCCATTGGACCGGAACGAAATCAATCTGGCCCGCAGGACGCTCCTGAAAATGACTCCTGATTACGCCCTTGAATTTGCTTGGATCATGTCAAAGTACCAGGCATGTTCCAGAGGGAATCTGCAATCATTACTGAAAACCACGAGCATCCGTCGGCATACCCTTGAGCACAAAGACAGACTCAAAGAACTACTGGAGCATTTCCCTGAAGACAAGCCACTGATACAGTAGGACATCAATTCTTATGACTGGTGTCATTCTCGGGGACAGGTCAAATTCAGCATTGACGGACCACTAGATTAGTACTTCTTCCTAAAGAGAGATTAAGTATGGAATTCTATTTTCAGCAAGATATCAAAGTCAGAGAAAAGCTAGAAGAACTAATACATTCTGCATATGCGGGCAATTTACGGCCTGAACAACAGGAAGAATTTAATAAAAACCTTCTTTTACATGGATCCCATTCTGAAGAAAACATTGATGCAATCTCAAGAATTGAATTTGCATCACAAAAAAATGATCAAATTACAGAATTTTATTTTCGTTTAAAAAAACATCATACAGAATTAGCAGAGATTACGAACCATTTAGAAGGTGAACCGATCCCTGATTACATTCATGATGCATTTCCAGATTTGTCTCAAGAGGATTGGGACGCAACTTTTCGATATATCACACTTTTATTAACACTCTTTGGGGTTAGAGTCCGAGCGGACGGTTTTTAAAGCATCGTTTATCCCCTGCCAATCAGCTCCATAAAAACCAAACAATTTCGCTCAATTATTCCGAATTGGCACTACGCTGAATCACACGATCTGGAGTGTCGCCGGCAGGCCTTAGTGCGAGCAGACACCCTGACAACTGACTTCAGCTCCCACGTATAACTGGCTTCATTCGTGGGGACGGGCCATTTCAACACCGATTGTATAAATGACTGGACTGCGGCTTTTGTAACCCTTACTCGCCCGGGACGTCGTGATGACGATGTTGCCCGTCTGGCGGTCTTCAATGGAGTGCCAGTGCGACAGGTTCACGTCCTCTTCGTCAGGTAGTTTCGTGTCAATCACAACCAGATTCTCGCGAATGATTCCATAGGTTTTCGGATCGACCTCCCCAATCACCAGGGGCCAGCGGGGATGATTGGCCTGGCAGTTCTTCTCACTGATGTTTCCAATCCAATAGGTACGACCGTTGGAGTGAGTGATCAGTTCTGACATCGAAGAGGGAGAAAAAAACTGTTCGCCATCAGAGTAGGTCCAGGGCTCTGGCTTGCTCCACTTATGACCGCCATCTTTAGAGACACTAAGCCACTTGCGGCTGGGTAGCTTGTTCGAAGGGTCGCTCTTGCCTCCGTTACTGCCTCGCATAATGCAGATGATATTCCCATCCGGCATTTGGGCCAGAGTCGGTTCATACAACCCGCGAACGGTGCGTTTACCGTCCCCCACGATCGGTTCAGACGACCCCCATTCAATATCGTTATTTTCCGTCCAGCGTCCGATGAGGATTCTGGTTTGAAGCCAGTACCAGCCCCCACCGGGGTTGTGAAGACTTTTGCCGTCATTGGCGAGTGGGGGCATTTGCATCGGAACCAGGATCGTGCCCTCGCGGGTACGAATCGGATCACAGCCGAGATCGCCAAGAAAGTAGCAATTCTTACTGATATGCACACCGTCAACAGGGTGCTCGGTGGAATACTGTTTTCCCTTTTGGACGATAGGTTTATCGTACAGATAGGTACGTCCTCCATCAGTCGATACGCGGTAGCGAAGGTAGTACCAGTGCCATTGCCATCGTGGCTCATGTGCTTTGGGGTCTTTATCTGGGGTGTCCATACAGTTGAAAAGCGACAGAATGTTGCCGTTGACCGGATCTCGCCAGAGACCGTAAGGACTGCGTCGATAACCATACGGAAGGTCTTTGTCAAAATCGGGACTGGGCTTCACAGGCTCCCATGTGAGACCGTTATCAGGTGAAAAGCCATTCAATTTAATCATTTCCTGACCAGAATGATTTTGATAGATGGCTTTAAACAACGGTGACGTCGCTTTCAGCATTTGCTTCTTCTTAAGCGAAAGCGTTCCCGGGCCTGCTGCCATGGTGGTTTGCACCAGCAGAGAAATTACAATCATGGTTGATAAGATCAGACTCTGGAACATTTTCATGCGTGTCTCCCTGCTTCGAGATAACATTGACCATTGGGATTGAGGCTGAAATCACTCCAGACCTATTTATTTCACCACTCTAACTTTGCTACGCTCTCCATATCAAGCCGGTACTATTTTTTCTTTTTCGCAATCATCTGATGCTGGAACCGAAAACAGGTGTCGAAAGATGCGTTCTGCCCCCATAGAAATTAAACTGCTACATGCAACATATCGTAAGTGAGGGTTTTCGCCTCTGATTATGTCCATAGGTGTCTTCATCTGGAATTAGGCCATCAACGAGAAGAGATCACCCGCATATCTCGGCGTGTGGTGTGCAGTTATCGTAAAAAAAAAGAGGGGTATAACGTAACAAACAGTATCACCACGCCTTCCGGATCGCTCGAACTGGAAGGCGGGAACCCACGGGTGTTTTGTCATTTCTTCAACCGAGCCTCCTTATGAAGAATGTCAACTTCGTCGATGATTTCTAGCAAACGTTGACCAAATGTAGACAAAGTGTATTCGACTCGTGGAGGAATTTCGGAGTAACTCGTCTTTTCAACGACGCCATATTCGACGAGTCGCTTTAGTCTCTCCGAAAGGACTTTCGCAGTCATCCCATCGACTGCCTTCTCCAATTGCCCCGGTCGTTGAATTCCTTGCTCAATGCGTCGGAGTATTGCCACCATGTAGCGACAACCCAAGCATTTTTCGAAGACTTCGGTTACATCTATCTCACTCATCTTTCTCGTACCCTACTTAAAAGAAAGTACCCCACAAATTTGTGCCCGGTTGAACCTGTCTCTTGAATGGAAATTATAACAGCAAAGTTACAGTAATTCAGATGCCAAAACTTATTGTTGAAAAGGAGAACTGAAATGCCTCACCTACTCCACATTGATTCAAGCCCCCGCAGCGACCGTTCTCACACACGTAGTCTCACAGCCGACTTTGTGCAAAGATGGCAGGTCAACCACCCAATCAACACCGTGACGTATCGTGATATTGGACGAAGCCCATTGCCGCACGTGACGGAAGAGTGGATCGCAGCGGCATTTACGTCACCTGACGAACGCAACCAAGCAATGCAGGATGCCTTGCGATTGAGCAACGAACTGATAGACGAGCTATTGCTGGCTGATGTGATTGTTGCGGGGATTCCATTTTACAATTTCGGAATGCCAAGCGGCTTCAAAGCTTACATAGATCAGATTGTGCGTATAGGTCGAACGTTCTTATTCAATCCCGATAACGAAGAATCACCGTATACACCCCTCGTTCACGGTAAACGGATGATTGCGGTTATCTCCCGTGGTGATGGTGGTTACGGTTCCGGAGGTCGAAACGAGGAAAATAACCATCTTGATCCACATTTACGGACGGTGTTTCGCTTCATCGGCCTGAACGATTTAGAGATTGTCGCTGCCGAAAATGATGAGCATGGTGGTGCAGCTTTGGTCAACTCCTTAGAATCTGCTCGCAGAAAAATTCTGAGGCTTGCGACCGAAAATCAACCGCAAAGGAGTGACCTTGCCCCGTTAACTGGAATCAGAACTTGATAATTTACTAGTCATGATTCTGGAACAATTGAGGAGGAGATCATGCCCTCCAAGCGTCATTCATCCGAATAGATAATTTCAAAACTCCGGGAAGCGAAAGTTCATCTCGCCAAACCAAATTGCTGCATGATACGATTCCCAATGTCATCGACAGCAAAAAACAACCGTCCGAAACAGATCCAATCAGGCGACCAAAAAGGGCCATTCGTGGGTCCAATTAGAAAAATGCACTCTTCGCAAACCCTTTTTTTATGTATTTACGTCTTCCATTCTGGAAACCCGCCGCCTCCACTTAAAGGCTGCTTATCCATCACGGTAAGCAGCCTGTATTCTTTTACCGTTCTCAGTTTCACACACTTCACCTCCCCAGCCCTTGTTCCATTCCTGAAAACAGATTCACTCCCTGCTGTCACATGCTGAAAAGATTCGACTTGACTCCCGCCTGGCCCCAACCAGAATAAGCACCTGACTGAGTCGCGCGCGTGACCAGTTTTCAGTGCACTGAAACACAAGTCACCTGTTCCAGGTCTTCACCGCAAAACAGACTGTTTTTTCCCGATTTGCGCTGCCTGAAACCGCACCCGTTCGTAATGTAACCCTGCGGGTCGCCACACATCGCAGCCCATCGCCCCGGCACCGCCACTGATCACCCCAGCATCGGTTCGACTTCAACCCGTATCGCCACATGATATGATTCATCCCCCTTGACGCCACCATGACTTTCCACAAAATAATCCACCATGAATAACTCAACATGCAACAGAACCACAAATCGAACACAAGAATTCCACAACAATAACAATATTTCAATGTCCTCTTACCCGTGCGGGTGCCATCTGTCAGCTTGCCCGACAGTGCCCGAACAACCATCCCACCGTCCAACAAAGCAGGGTAAGCCCGAATGCAATTCGGGCCGAGCACAGCGAGCAGGAAACTGTCAGAGTCAGCGATCAATGCAGTTCCAGGAATCCAACCCCGATAGAAGAGATACACGGGTTCGTCCCTTATTGCTACTGGTATTGAAATGATTCTCATGCTTCGAAGATTTACCCTGACAGTTTCCTGTTGTCTGCGACAACCCCGAATTGCATTCGGGGCCATCCACGAATCTGACTTCTCACCTGTCAGATTCTTTCGTGATTATTAAGGTTAAAGAACAATCACGTTGATCATTTCCGATGTTCCACAAAGTACCCAATCACGGCCGGACAATTGGGCCATGGCACCCCGAAACCTCTCTATTATTTGCAATGTGTCCTACAAAATCAGACGAGTGCGTGCCACTGATCGGCTTGCCCGACAGTGCTGGTGCTAACGTCCCTGACACGTTTCACAAAGCATTATAAAAAATGTGCCCCAGCCCCCGCAGATGAAAATCCCGAACCACTGAATGACTAAAATAAAAGTGAGCAGCCTTCGTTTCATGAGCCGCCTCACCTTTTAAGCTACCGACATAGATTCAAATTTCGGGTATTCTCTCGAAAACAATTTTTCCAAAGACCTTCGGTTGTGATCTACCAGGAACTGTTCCGCGCGGCCATCATAAAGAGAAATACATTCCTGGCTGTGAAAGACTGTTTTCGTAATCTATAATCAGCCCGGAAATCGACATCTTTTTTGTATTTTAAAACAGTCTCTCTTGCGGCAGGAACATTGTCTGCCAGGGATGCCTTGTGTTCAAAAACGAATCATCACCTTCCTGACTCGATTCAAAAAAGTGGGCGAGGGTTTCCCGGACAGGATGCACAGGGGCTCCCTGCTCTCTCGTATTCGCTGTAATAATCTGTAAAGTAAACTTGCTTCGTTTGAATGTTTCAAAGTCAGCAGGTCTGATTCAACTCAACAACCGTTCCTTTTATTGAGCTAACGATTCACCCATGATTCAACAGTCCAGATGGAAACGTGTTCCGGCATTTTGGTTTCTTTCTCTTTTCGCCGTCTTTTTTTATTGCTCGCTGCTCCCTGCGGAATGGAAGCAGGCCGCTTGTCTGATCGCTGAGAACGGTAATGCCAAAATACCGATCGTGGTCTCAGAAACCGCATCTGAGCGAACACGTAAAGCAGCCGATGATCTGGCTCACTATCTTTCTGAAATCACGGGCGCTTCATTTTCAGTTAAAACCGGCAACGGATCAACTGGCCTGGCAGTAGGATTACTCAAAGAATTTCCACAGCAGAATACCGTCCCTGAACTGGATTGGAAGAACCTCTCAATAAAAGATCGTGAAAAGTATTGTATTCGCTCCCATAAAAATGGCATTTACTTATTCGGCATCACAGACCTGGCCGTCGAACATGCGGTATGGGACTTCCTCTATCGAATTGGATATCGCCAGTACTTTCCGGGCTCGCACTGGGAAGTGATTCCACGACAGAAAAGATTGCAAATTAATCTGGATGTCATCGAAGCTCCGGACTATCAGAACCGAATTATCTGGTATGGTTTTGGCCCCTGGGATTATGCAGCCGAACCGTACAGGCTCTGGTGTCAGCGGAACCGTGCCACTTCCGGAATGGCGCTGAAGACCGGCCATTCCTATGGACAATTTATCAGAAACAATCAGGCAGAATTTGACGCACATCCTGAATATTATGCATTGGTTGATGGCCGCCGCGATGTGCGTTCACAGGCAAAGTTTTGCATCAGCAATTCGGGGTTGCAAAAACTGATCGTTGATTCGTCATTGCGGTACTTTGAAGATAATCCGGAGGCAGACAGCATTTCACTGGACCCCAGTGATGGCGGGGGCTGGTGTGAATGCGAGGCATGTCAAAAGATGGGCAGTATCAGTGATCGCGCTTTGACTCTGGCTAACCAGGTGGCAGCAGCCATTAATAATCCGAAGGCGGGCAGCCAATCGGGGCATCGATATGTAGGCATGTATGCGTACGCTTACCATTCCCCACCTCCAGCCATCAAAGTCCACCCGAATGTCATTATCAGCGTGGCCACCGGATTCTTGCGTGGAGGTAATACACTTGACGAAATTATCAACGGCTGGTCAAAACAGGGAGCCAGGATCGGTATCCGTGAATACTACAGTGTCTATACCTGGGATCACGATATGCCCGGTCTTGCCCGCGGAAGCAGAATTGACTATCTGAAATCGACGATTCCCCGGTTTCATCAGCAAGGTGCCCAATACATGTCAGCCGAGTCAAGCGATAACTGGGGCCCCAATGGTCTGGGTTATTATCTGGCAGCGCGCATGTTATGGAACCTTGACGAAGCCCAAAAGACAGATCAGTTGACGGATGATTTTCTAACACTTTGCTTTAATAAAGCCAAAGCACCAATGACGCAATTCTACGAGCAACTGGACGGCTCGCATTCACACCTGGTGGTCAGTGATCAATATGGCCGCATGTTTCGCTCCCTCGCTGAAGCGAAAAAACTGGCCGAGGCACCTGAAGTCCATGCGCGGCTGGATGATCTGATTCTTTATTGTCGTTACGTAGATCTATATGAACGATATCGCCAGGCATCCGGTACAAAACGGCAACAGGCCTTTGAACAACTGATTCGCCACTCTTACCGCATGCGGAAAACAATGCTCGTTCACAGCAAGGCCGTTTATCGCGATGCCGTCAATCGGGATAAATCGGTGACTATTCCTGAAAATGCGCAATGGAATATCCCGGAACCGCAAAATCCCTGGAAGGAGAGTACTCCCTTTTCAAAAAATGAATTACAACAATTTCTTGAGGAGGGGATCGCAGCGTACCCACTCACCGAACTTGATTTCAAGCCCATCACCTACTCTGACGATCTGGTTCCCGCTGGAAAGATCGACTCAGAAAAACAGCAAACAGGAGTTTTACAGAGTGGTCGTGGTGTGCAGACTTTTTATACGTATGTTTCAGACACTGTCACCCCCATCGAATTACAGGTCACAGGAGGGTTGATTGCCCATTATCGTGATCGGGGAAACGTAAAAATAGAACTCTGGAAAATAGGAGGAGCCAGTCAGACGGGAGAACGTGAGACCTTCATCATGAAAGATCAATCGGTTCCTCCCGATGGCAAAACACGTACGGTTCAACTGGCTCCCCGAGAAACAGGCATGTATCGCATTACCGTATCCGATGGAGGTGACAGAACGAGCGTGAACTGGAAAGCCGGACAACGGATGGTAATGCCTTCCAGTCTGGATGAGCCCCTGGTGGCATCAGGGCGCTGGTCCCTCTTTTTTTACGTTCCCCAAGGTGCGAAAGTGGTTGGTTTTCACGGGGGAAATACGGGCAGTATTCTGGACCCGACCGGTAAAGAACAGTTTTCGTTAAAGAATCGAAAAATGGATTTTTACAGCATACCTGTCCCCGCAGGTTCAGATGGCAAACTGTGGAAGGTCAACCAGGCAGCCGGGGCAATCCGCTTATTAACAGTTCCACCTTATTTTACCAGGTCTGCTTCGGAATTATTATTGCCGCGTGAAGTACTGCAGACAGACAGTGATCTGAATTAATCTCAGCTTGATAACCAGTTGTACAACGGCGAAGGGTATCGTACGGGAGTCGAGAAATAGCCTGAAGCATTTTGTCAAGCTGGAAATTGAGGGTTGGGTGTGTTGTTGACCTGCTCCGTTGTCGCACTCTCGTGATATTGATCAACCCAAAATTTAAAAATGACATTCCAGTAGTTAGTCACGACATATCCGATATTTTCACTCGAGTTCCCGTGTCTGAGAAGAGCTCAGTCGTTTCGGCAATGAATCACCGGATAAAATCGCCGTCAGAAATGGCTATGACAATGTTGGGGGCAAAATCAAAGCAACATCTGGCAAATAGGGGTACAAATCATGCCTTCGAAAGTGTAAAATAAAAATCAGTACCTTCCGTGAGAGCACGGTCGTCAAAGTCCAATTCTTTCAGACAGGCAGAGTTCATGCAGTCTACTTACAAACGTGCCATTTTTTTCCTGGTCCTGGCGGTGGGACATACTTGTCTGGCTGAAAACTATCCTCAGTTCCGTGGCGCGAATTCAAACGCAGTCTCGTCATCGCAGTTGCCGGTCACTTGGTCCGATGCCGAAGGAAAACAAACCAATATTCTCTGGAAGAAGCCCGTCGAGGGCGAAGGCTGGTCTCAGCCCATTGTCTGGGATGATCGCGTTTACATGACGGCCGCTGTGCCCTCCAATCCAGCAAAGAAGGACATCGCCCGGCCGGAATCCAACAATGGTGGCTACGGCCGCGATCGTAAAGATCTGGTCAACGTGATTTATCAATACCAGGTCGTCTGCCTGGATGCCGCCAGTGGTGAGAGCATCTGGAAGAAGACCGTTAAAGAAGGTCAGCCGCCGGTGCCTCGGCACAGCACCAACACCTATGCCACTGAAACGCCGGTCACAGACGGGAAACGTATTTACGCATACTTCGGCATGAACGGTGTTTATTGTCTCGACCTGAAAGGGAACGTGTTGTGGCAGAAAGACCTGGGTGTTTATGAGATGCGGGCCGGATGGGGTACATCAAGCTCACCTGTGCTTTTCGAAGATCGACTGTTTATTCAGGTTGACAACCAGGAGCAATCGTTCCTGGTAGCCCTGGATACAAAAACCGGAAATCCTCTCTGGAAGATCAACCGTGAGGAACCATCTCAATACAGCAGTCCAATCATTTGGAAGAATTCTTTGCGGAACGAATTGATCGTGGGTGGCACAGTGTATCGTTCGTATGATCCCGCAACCGGAGAGTTGCTTTGGAAACTGGATATGAATAAAGGTCGTTCGTCTGCGACACCTGTCGCCATTGGTGATCGACTTGTCATCGGAAACGAATTTCGTAACCGTGGTGGGTCGGATGATGGAGGCGGACGACTGTACTCAGTCAAGCCCGGTGGCATGGGCGACATTACTCCGCCAGGAGACGGCAGGCAGGGGGAGTTCGTGGAGTGGCGCATGGATGGCTCCGGCATTCAAATGGCGTCGCCTACTTATTTAGATGGTAACCTGTATTTCTTTGAACGTCGTCGGGGCATCATTCGTTGTGTCGACATCAAAACAGGGCGTTTGGAATATGAAAGTCGGGTCCCTGGAGCCAGAGCGTTCTGGGCATCCCCCTGGACTGATGGCAAACATCTCTTTGCGTTGGATTCCAATGGCAACACCCATGTCATCGCTGCAGGTGACCAACTGAAGGTTGTTGCCCTCAATAAACTCGACCAGCAAGCGTGGGGCACGCCCGCCATTGCCGACGGCACAATTTTTATCCGCACTGTTGAGAATCTGTATTGTATCAAAGCCCGCCCGTAAACGAGTCAGTCGTCTGGTACAAAATACAGTCAGAGCTCCCTGGTCCTCTCACAACATCGTGCATCCTGCTCCGTAACACTTGTTTCAGAATAAATACTCCGCTCTAACGACTCGTTCATGGAATCCAGCCAAGCCGAGCTGGTTAGACATACAGATTACTTGCACTTAGCAGTTCCGATGCTTTTCAACTGAGAAAGTTTTGATTACCCCTCCTTTCTCAGACCCATGAACTATTAAAACATGACTGAGATATCGCAATAAACGGCTGGGTGATTAAAAAGCGAGCAGTTCGGTATCATCTTCAAGCGACGCAAAAAATTCATCGGCTTCCCCAGTCCAGTCCGGCAGCCTGCGTTCTCCTGGATCCAACGTCGCTTCCATCAACCCCTCGTCAGCATGAGTATATCCCAGCAGGTGTCCCAGTTCATGCTGAATCACGGTCCAGAGATCAATCAGGCCGGCTGCCTCGCTGCCAGGTAACGCGATCAGGGACAAGTCGCTGTCGTATTGAAACTCGCTGTTGTCGGCGGGTGTCTCATCCACAAACCAGCCAAATCCCGCGGCATTGATATCCAGAAAAATCGTATTGGCGACCACCTGGCCTGATGTCTGCCCGGACAGGTCAACCACCTCAACATTGACACTCGCCAGCTTCTGCTGATCTTCCACAGACAGTTCCGGACTCACAGCGTCAACGGCAGTCTGTAGCACTGTCTCCGCCACGGATTGAGTCAAAGGGGAAGTCTGCGTTCCGGCCTGAGGAGCCAATGAGACCTGCAGTTGCTGATCCCAGGCGTCAGGATAATTGCTTGGATAATTGATGACGGACTCTTTGAGTTTTGATTTACCATAATTCGAAACCAGCGCGATCAGATCACGATAATCGATGCGGTCACTCTGATCAAAGTCGGCGAACCTGGCATATTCTGAATCCGATTCGCTGGGACGCGTATTATACAGGCCAACCAGTTGAATCAGATCCCGGTAATTGATCGTGTCATCATCATTGAGATCAAACGGATTGGCGTAGATAGAAGTCCCCACTACAGGGGCAATCACCGGGATCACTGCCAAGCCGGTCCCCAAGTTGATCTGTGAGTCAAAAAGCTGAAACTCCAGATCGTAAGGGCCGATGTTCTGCCCGGAAAGATCCAGAACAACCTGATCGACATCCCGTGCCGCAAACTTAATTCGTGCAAACAGCAGCTGGCCGTTCACTCCCAGATCAGTACTCGTCGTTTCTGCGTTGAGATTCTCAACCAGCCCATCCACATCATTGATGGTCCCCGACTGATTCTTTGTAAACGCACTACCAAATTCAATCTCAGTCGCCGAGGTAAAAGCGGTTTGATAACTCAGATCCACTGCAACTTGAGAAATTCCCTGATCACTTAAGTTCTCAGAACTCACCCAGATTTCAACCCAGTAATCAGACCACTCGCTGACCCACGTCTGATTATCCGGCAGCGAAGCCGTTTCACCACTGGAGTCAATTGTTGTAGGGGAACTGACAACCCGCAGAGCGATATGTTCTTCCAATGATTCTTCAACAGAGTTAATCGTCAATTCAAAGGAACGCTGAAAGATGCCATTGTCCTGGGTTGTATCCAGGTCGCCATCCAGGCCTCCGTCTTCGACCTGTACAATGATGCGAGCGGTGCCGGTCTGATTGGGGGCGGGAGTGAAGTGTAGTGTTGCAGTTTGACCCTCAGCAGAATAATCCACCCAGGCGTCCATTACCAGCTGTGTGGTGACTGACCAGCCGGTCCAGTTCACAGGCCCCTCCGTCTCCAAGCCTGTCAGATCGATGGATTTCTCAGATGAATTCTCACTGATGACGACATCCGAAATCAGATCGAATGTAGTTCCCTGGAAACCATCAACCTGTGAGCCCACCCGGATAGAGTTTTCATCCTCGTAAACGACAAAAAATGTCTGATTAACATCGTCCCGATATAAATTGTTAAAGTAGGAGTCATCCCCCATTGATGCCACACTGTTACGGGAGGTAAGGAATCCACTGACACCTGTAGTTCCATCGCCAAAGGTCACCCCACCGCCATTATCATTTGAGCCATTAACCCAGCCAGGACTCCTTACCAGGTAATTCCCGTTCGGGAGTGCTGTGACACCGGATATATTATTTTTATAAAACCCCACCTCGTCACCACTGTGAGCACCGACGAGGCTGTTCAATTCAGTGATCAAGCCACTCACACCCGAAGTTCCATTCCCGAAGGTCACCGCTCCTGCATCTATAATCGAGCCATTATCCCAGTGAGGGCTGTTCACAACATAGTTCCCATTGGAAAGAGCTGTCACTACGGACACATCAGAATAATAATAGCCCACCCGGTCGTCGACTGTTGAGCCTACAAGACTGTTCGTGGTCGAGACGAGACCGCTGCTGCCGGTCGTCCCCTCTCCAAACGTCACTGCACCTGCATTTGCAATCGTGTCATTGTCCCAGTCCGGGCTACTGACGACATAGTTTCCGTTCGCGAGTGAAGTCACACCTCCGGCCCCCACCTTGTCGTTCCATTTTGTTCCCACAAGGCTGTTAGCCGCCGAGACAGTCCCCGAAATACCGGCTGTACCACTCCCCCAGGTGACCGCCCCCACGGAGTAGAAAGATTCATTTCCCCAACTCGAACTGATGACTACATAATTGCCATTCGCGAGCACAGCGACGCCATCTAAACCAACCTCATCATAATTTTTTGTCCCGACCAGACTGTTGACAGCTGAGACCACTCCCGTGATTCCGGTTATACCATTGCCAAATGTCACAGCTCCTCTGCCGTAGGACCAATTGGAGCTGATGGCAAGATAGTTACCGTTGGGAAGTGCTGTGACGCCCCCCATTCCCACGTTATCCGCATTCCCTGCTCCAACAAGGCTGTTTCCGGACGAGATCCCCCCCTTTACTCCCGTTGTGCCGCTGCCAAACGTAACTGCACCGACGCCCAAATTAGAACTATCGCTCCAGGCAGGACTACTTACGACATAATTACCATTGGTCAGCGCTGTCACCCCGGCGACACCCACTAGATCATTTCTTGTCAAGCCAACCAGACTGTTACTGGCTGTGATTACGCCACTGACGCCTGTCGTGCCGTTGCCGAAGGTGGCAGCTCCCGCATCAGAAATGTAGCCATTGTTCCAGTCAGGGCTGCTCACGACATAATTACCATTCGCAAGCGCGGTGATCCCTTTGGTAGTGTAATTGATGAATCCCAGTCTGTCCTCTTTTGTAACCCCGACAAGACTGTTGGCAGCCGTGACTTCCCCGGTAATACCAGTTGATCCACTTCCAAATGTGACTGCACCGGCATCCCTGATAGTATCATTATCCCAGTAAGGACTGGTCACGACATAATTTCCATTGGTGAGTGCCGTCACACTGGCAAGTGTAGGGTGAAAATATCCCACATTATCTTCTGCTGTCGTTCCCACCAGGCTGTTAGCTGATGAGATTTCCCCGGTGACACCGGTCGTTCCACTTCCAAACGTCACCGCGCCGGCATCTGCTGCCGCACCGTTGTCCCATTCCGGGCTGCTCAACACGTAGTTTCCGTTGGTGAGCAATGTAATGTTCACATCATTCTCTTTGAAGTCGCCGACATGATCATCTGCGGAAGAACCGACGAGACTGTTGGCTTCAGAGACAACCCCAGTGGTACCGATTGTGCCATTCCCCCAGGTCAGTGCGCCGGCATCTTCAACTGTACCGTGATCCCACAAAGGGCTGCCAACGATGTAATTTCCGTTGGAAAGAGCAACTACGCCCGAAGAATTGCTATAACTGAAACCAAGTGAGTCGCCTGCATTGGCCCCGATCAGACTGTTCGATTGTGAAATCACACCAGTGACGCCGGTCGTCCCATTTCCGAACGTGATCGCGCCGACGTCATTAATTGCGTCATTATTCCAAAAGGGGCTATTCACGACATAGTTGCCGTTTGAAAGTACTGTGATTCCGCCAGAGCCGACCAAATCACCCGACGATGACCCGATCAGACTGTTATCCGCCGAGACGACACCGTTCGCACCAGTGACTCCGTTACCAAAAGTGATCGCACCGATTTTACCTCCCGTGCCACCATTGCTCCACTCTGGACTGCTCACCAGGAAATTACCATTGGGTAAGGCTGTCACACCACCACTTCCAATCTGTTCATAGCTGTCTCCCGTCAGCGTGCTGATCAACTCACCTGTTTCGCCGTTGAATAGATAGACCGCACCTCGCAACCCTCCAAATAGCGGATCTGTGATAACCACATTCCCGGTAGTCAGAGTCACCACCGAATCACCGAAGCGGGTGACATCACTCGGGTGGGGGTTTGCAAATTCCGGGAAGGCAG
>PAJV01000074.1 GCA_002706765.1 Gimesia sp. | reverse complement strand
TGCTTTGTCAAGCTAGAAATTGAGGGTTGGGGGTGTTGTTGACGTGCTCCGTTGTCGCACTCTCGTGATATCTATCAACCCAAAATTTAAAAATGACACTCCCCTAGTATATCCAGCTGGCGTGATGAGTAAACCGAAGCAACAGAGCCTGTTTGAAGAAGAAGAGCTTCCCGAGAATCCCATGCCCTGGGAACGGGAGTCGGCACAGGATCTGTACCTGGCGGAAATCGTTCTGAACCGCCCCGTCGATCGGGTGTTTCACTACAAAGTACCAGAAGAACTGAGACCGCTGCTGCGGGCAGGACATCGGGTGCAGGTCCCCTTTGGCAGAGGAAACCAGCTGGCGCCCGGTTATTGTGTGGGCGTGGGGCCTGGTGATGAGAATCTGCCCAGCGTGCGTCTGAAGTCGGTCGAAGCCATTCTGGACAGTCGCCCGTTGTTCAATGCCAAAATGCTGAAACTCACGCGCTGGATTGCCGATCGATATCTCTGCAGTTGGGGACAGGTGCTGGACTGCGTGGTTCCCGCGGGAGTCAAAAACCAGGCCGGGACCCGGATGGTGACGGTGTTTGAAGTGGTGCCCACTGCTCCTGGGGGAACATCACAGACAGAGGTGCCACAGACAGAGGCCATTGAGAAACTGCCCGCGAAACAACGCGCCGTTTATGAGGCACTCAAGTCAGCTGCCAGGCCACTCACGATGGAAGAACTCACGCAGTTGGCCGAATGTGGTTCCGGTCCGGTGACTTCGCTGAAAAAAAAATCTTTAATCAGCAGTCACCAGAAACGGATGCAGTACTTTGAAAATGATGACGATGTCGTGCACGCGCATATTCAGAAACAGGATGACCTCAAGCTGAATCGAGATCAGCGACTCGCCCTGGACCAGGTTCTGACAGCCATTCGTGCTCAGCAGAGTGAGACCTTTGTGCTGCACGGCGTGACCGGCAGCGGCAAAACCGAAGTTTACATCCAGGCGATTCGCGAAGTGGTGAGCTACGGACAGCAGGCGATTGTGCTCGTTCCGGAAATCAGCCTGACGCCTCAGGCAATCCAGCGGTTTCGTTCCCGCTTCGATTCGGTGGCCGTGTTACACAGCCATTTAACCGACAGTGACCGGCATTATCACTGGCAGAATATCGCTGCCGGCAAGGTGCAGGTGATCGTCGGTGCCCGCAGTGCAGTCTTTGCCCCGGCACCGCATCTGGGTTTGATTATCATTGATGAAGAACACGAAACGTCCTTCAAGCAGGAGACCGCACCCCGCTATCACGCGCGGGAAGTGGCCCGCAAGCGATCTGAACTGGAGCGTGTCCCGTTAATACTGGGGTCCGCGACGCCGACATTGAATTCGTGGTTACGGGTGATTGAGAAAAAAGACACGCTGATTTCCATGCCCCGTCGTGTCAATGATCTGCCGATGCCGGGTGTGAATATTGTGGATGTGCGAAATGACGTCCAGATCAGACGCAATGAGTCGATCGGACGCGTGTTATTTACCGGAATGCAACATGCGCTGGGGGCCGGCGGGCAGGTGATTCTGTTTCTGAATCTGCGTGGTTATTCGCCGGCACTGTGGTGTAAGGGATGCGGGAATTCGGTGAAGTGTCCGCATTGTGAAATTTCACTCACCTGGCATCGCGATAAGAATCTGGCGGTGTGTCACAGTTGTGATTTTTCCGCCAAACCACCCACGAACTGCCCTGGCTGTGGTGCGCCGGGGCTCCGATTCGTGGGAGCGGGAACGCAACGACTGGAAGAAGAGGTCAAAGCCAAGTTCCCCGGTTATTCTTGTCAGCGGATGGACAGCGATACGATGCGCGGCACCGGCAGCCATGCGCGCGTGTTAAATGCGTTTGCCGGTGGGGAAGTGGATATCCTGCTGGGAACCCAGATGATTGCCAAGGGACTGGACTTTCCGAATGTGACGCTGGTGGGAGTCGTGGATGCCGATACGATGCTGCACCAACCCGACCTGTTTGCTTCCGAACGCACGTTCCAGTTGATCGCGCAGGTCGCGGGGCGCACGGGGCGGGGAATGCAGGGGGGACGCGTTTTCGTGCAGTCTTCTTCGCCGACGGAGCCTGCAATTGTGAAAGCGTCGGAACACGATTTCCTCGGCTTTGCCCGGCTGGAACTGGGGCACCGCAAAGAGATGCTGGCGCCTCCGTTTTCCCATTACGCACGGGTGATTTTGCGCGGACCACAGGAAGAACATGTCGAACACTTTGCCCGTGAACTGGCAACAGTTTTGAGTGATGCAGCGAACGCGAAGCAGCTGCAGGTACAGATTCTGGGGCCGGCACCGGCTCCGATTATCCGGCTGAAAAAGTACTTCCGCTATCATTTTCAACTCGCGGCAATTGATGTCGAACAGATCCTGCAGCTCTGGCATGAGGTGGAAGATAAACTGCCTCGCGAAAAAGGAATCGAATATATCATCGATGTCGATCCGGTTAACATGCGATAACCGGTTCCCCTGGTTGAGATTCCGTTTCCGCAGTGAATGCCGTCGATTCGCAATTGCAATTGCCGGTCTCGCAGGTTTGAATAGTATCAATGTGCGTTCAAGCTCTCCCCGTGATACGAACCGTCCTGACAAAAGACGCCTGACTAAAGGCGAATGAGGAACCTCTGGCATGTCAGCCCCTGAGAATAAAAATCGTCTGGATGCCTGGTGCCTTTGTGCTGCGATTCTCGCCTGTTTTGTGATCCAGGTGACAGCGATCCAGGCAGAGGAAACCCGTTTTGGTCTGGAAAAGCGAGTCCCCTGGACGACATCGCGCGTCACAGGGACACCCGATCCGGCGTTGCCTTATGAAACAGAGCGGGCCTTTCCCCAGCTGAAATTCAATCAACCCCTGGCAATTGCGACTGCTCCCGGCGAAAAGCGTTTCTTTGTGGCAGAGCGGAGAGGGAAAATCTTTTCGTTCAACTATGAAGATCAACAGGCTTCCCAGGCAGATCTGTTTTTCGATCTGAAGGTCAAAGAACCGGCGCTGAATGAGATCTATGGCATCACTTTCCATCCCCGTTTTGCCGAGAATCGTTATGTTTATATCTGTTATGTGCTGAAGCCCGGTTTGCCGGAAGGGACACGGGTTTCACGGTTCAAAGTGCTGGACACTGATCCTCCGCGCTGCGATCCCGCTTCGGAAGAGATCCTGATCGAGTGGTTGTCGGGAGGTCACAATGGGGGTTGCCTGCGGTTTGGTCCGGATGGCTATCTTTATATTTCGACGGGAGATGGCGGCCCCGCTTCGCCTCCGGATATTCATAACGCCGGTCAGGATGTCAGCAATCTGCTCTCCTGCATCTTACGAATTGACGTGGATCAAACAGGCAAAGAAAAACCTTATGCGGTTCCCGCCGACAACCCGTTTGTGAATCTGAAAGATGTGCGGCCTGAAATCTGGGCGTTTGGATTTCGCAATCCGTGGAAGATGTGCTTTCATCCTGAGAATGGTGATTTGTGGGTGGGAGATGTGGGCTGGGAACTGTGGGAACTCATCTACCGCGTTGAGAAGGGCGGGAATTATGGCTGGAGTATTCGAGAAGGACGACAGCCGGTCAAACCCGATTTAACACCGGGACCCACGCCGATTCTTCCGCCGACGGTGGCGCATTCGCATCGGGAAGCACGTTCGATTACCGGCGGCTATTTCTATCAGAGTCCGCGACTGAAAGCGCTGCACGATACCTATATCTACGGCGATTACTCTACGGGAAAACTCTGGGGACTGCGATATGCCGACAATCGCATCAATTGGCATGAGGAACTGGCGAATTCTACGCTGAAAGTAACCGCGTTTGCCGTCGATGATTCGGGCGAAGTCTATATTGTCGATATCGAAGGGGGTGGCTTTCACCGCCTGGTGCCGATTAAGAAGTCCGATCACAATCCCGAGTTTCCCACATTGTTGAGCGAGACCGGTCTGTTCCAGGATACGGCCAAACATGAAGTGGCTCCCGGCGTCATCCCCTACAGCATCAATGCGCCTGCCTGGGCCGACTATGCCACTGCACAACGATTTGTGGCTTTGCCCGCTGAGACAAGTATTGATGTGGTCAACAAAAAGATATGGAATTTCCCCAAAGACAGCGTGCTGGTCAAAACAATTTCCATTGAAACCGAACGCGGCAATCCGGCGACCGCTTATAGGCTGGAGACCCAGTTGCTGCATTTTAACGGGGTACGCTGGCTGGGTTATTCCTATCGCTGGAATGAAACGCAGACCGATGCCACGCTGGTACCGGCATCCGGGGATCAGATCAAACTGGAAATCGCGACACCAGAAGAGCCGGAGAAAACGATTGCTTATGAGTGGCCGATTCCCAGCCGGGCCGAGTGTGCGGTCTGTCATACGCCATATCAGAGTTATCTGTCGGTCCTGTCATTTGAAGAACCGCAGTTAAATCGAATTCAGAAGTACGGCGAAACGGTGGATTATCAATTGCGATCACTGGCACATATTAAAGTATTGCCGGAATCGGTCTGGACCGATGCGAAAGGCGCCCGCGCGAATTACCTGGTCGATCCATACGATACGAAAGCGGCAACCAACTCCCGCGCACGTTCGTATCTGCATACCAACTGCCGCCACTGTCATCGTAATAATGGGGGAGGCGGCGCTACCATTGAGCTGGATGCGGGTCTGGACTTTGATGCCATGAAGGCTCTGGGAGTGAAGCCGACTCAGGGAACGTTTGGTATTCATGGAGCGCAGGTGATTGCTCCCAGTGATCCCTATCGTTCGGTGCTCCTGTATCGCATGAGTAAGCTGGGGAAGGGCCGCATGCCTTATTCCGGTTCTACCATCGTTGATACGCGGGGGACGAGACTGATACGCCACTGGATTCAGGACATGGCGGGTATTGCCGGCGATACTACTTTTGAGGTGTCTCGTTTGAGAAACCGCCAGGGGCAACTGTTGTCAGATGCGGTCCAGATTGAAGACCAGGAGTTTGTCAGCCAGAAAATTCAGGAAGTCCTGAACTCCACCAGCGGCGGACTGATCTTGCTCCGCACCCTGGATGAAACGTCGATTTCTGAGCAGATGCGAAAAATGATTATTCAACAGGGGACGGAACATTCCAGCGCACAAATTCGTGATCTGTTCGAACGGTTTCTGCCTGCGGATCAGCGGGTGAAACGACTGGGCGTGAAGATTGATGCCGCCGCGCTGGTTGCATTGCCCGGCGATTCGCGTGAGGGAAAAAAACTGTTTTTTGAAATGGCGGGACTGCAGTGTCGCAATTGTCATCGCGTGCATCAGCATGGAAAAGAACTGGGGCCCGATCTGACTCAAATTGGCAAAAAACTCTCGAAACAGGAATTACTGGAAAATATTATTGAACCTTCCCGGAAGATCGATGAGAAATATTTCACCTGTGTCGTCCAGCTGCGGTCGGGCAAAGTCGTCAGTGGTCTGCTTTTGAATCGAGATGAGACCGTGGTGCGTCTGAAAGACGCGAAAAATGAAGTACTGGAACTTGCGCCGAAAGAAATTGAAAGTCTGACCATGCAGAAAAAATCGATCATGCCCGATCAGTTGCTGCGGGATCTGACCGCTGAACAGGCCGCTCACCTGCTGGCATATCTGGAATCATTAAAATAACTGGCCATGGAATTGGAGTGATCAGGCCGGACAATGCCAAAACACTCTGGTTTTTCGTCTGCGAATCCTTATAATTCCGTTCAGTTGCTCACGAGTTCCCTGCCGAAGCTGCCACAGCTGATTTCCGGATACTTGAACTCTTCCTCCGGTTCAATCCGTTTTTCCTGATCTATTATTCTTTGAGTTAAACAATGGCGATTCAGTTTGATTGTCCTTTTTGCACATCCACATTAAAAGTCCCCGATTCGACCGCGGGAAAGCAGGGGGACTGTCCCCGGTGTGGCACGAAGCTGGTGATCCCCAATCCGTTTGCAGCGGGAACGGCTGCGCCGGCCGCTGATACCGCTCCCGTCACTCCGGTTCCCCCACCAGAGGATGCCCCGACTCCCCCTCCTGCCAGCCAGGCAGCGGAACAGATTCCCGGTGCGCCTCCCGTCGATGTGACAGCTCCTCGACCGCGATCGAGCGTGACGGCTCAGTATCTACGGAAACGTCGTAGATCGAATATGGGAGGAATCATTCTGTTCCTGTTTTTCTTTTCGGCGATGGCAGGCGTTGGCGGATATTTTTACTGGACCTATGGATTACGGCTGGAAGGGAATCTGGTCGCGGCGCGGATCTCGTCTGATGCTGCAAAACTGGAACAGCGGCTCAATCCTGAAAGTGCAGGTGTATCGGAAGAGGTGATTAAAACCGTCAATCAGAATCTGCTGGAAACGCCGCGTCGAGTGCAGAGTGACCTGATGGATATGCTGTTCTACGGTCCCGAAAAAGGCGGTCTGGAAGTCCGGCTGAAACCGGGAACCGATACCCAGCTGGTGCGCGTCGATCTGACAGGTGATCCGGCACTGATGGATTACATCAGCAAAAATGGCGCACAACTGGATCAACCGCGGGTTGCCGAGCTGCAGGCTGCGTTAAAGAATTTTTATACCGACTGGAATGCCATGATTCAGAATCAGGGCGTATTGCCGGACCTGCTGCATTACCGGAATACCGTCGGTCTGAATTCGCTGCTGGGTGGATTAGGTTATCACATGGAAGCACGTGTGAATCATAAAATTTATCCCTGCGTGCATGAGGATTCAAATGGGGGGCTCTATTTCCTGGTGCCGAAAGGAACGCTGCAGTTCAATATCCAGGGACGGGAAATGGAAAATGGCTGGAAGACATTCCCGGGAAAATATGAAGTCCAGGTCACGCAGGAATACCAGTCGCAACCCTGAATTTCGCTTTCATAAAATATCGACCACAACCGAATCGGCAAGCAGACAACCGGCTTTCGTCAGCTTGAGATGAGTGTCTGTCTCTTCCAGCAGGCCGGCTTCGACATTGGTTCTGATGGCAGTTTCTGACAGCTGGTGCAGGTCAAATCCGTAGCGCTCCTGAAACTCACGTCGATTGATTCCCGCGCGGCGTCTTAAGCCGAAGATGATGGCTTCACGTGCGCGTGTCTCCGGTGCCAGTTCTTCCTGATCCACAATGGGTGAATCCCCGGCTTGAACCCGTTTCAACCAGGTGATGACGCTCCGGTGGTTCTGTCGTCGCACGCCGTTCAGGTAACTGGCGGCTCCGGGACCAAATCCATAATAGGGGTAACCGGTCCAGTAGACTTCGTTGTGGCGACATTCATAGCCGGGGCGGGCGAAGTTGGAAATTTCGTAATGCTGCAGGCCCGCCTCATCCAGAAATTCCAATGCGAATTCATACATGTCTCCGGCCAGTTCGTCCTGAGGCAGGTGAAACAGGCCGGCCTGCTCTCGGCTCCAGAACGACGTCCCCTTTTCGATGGTCAGGCCATAAGTCGAAATGTGCGGGATGTTGAGCTGCACCGCATCCCGCAGTGTCTGTTTCCAGCCGTCCAGGCTCTGACCGGGAACGGCGAAGATCAGGTCGAGACTGGTATTGCTGATCCGGGACTGCAGAGACGTCACGATTTCAAAAATCTCATCAGGTTTATGATCGCGTTCCAGAAATGTCAGGATATCAGAGTCGAACGACTGGACTCCCAGGCTGACGCGGTTCACTCCTGACTGTTTGAGGAAATCAATTTTTTCCGGTGTCAGATTCAGCGGGTTGGCTTCGATACTGAATTCGTAATCGTCGGCCAGTTGAAAATGGGAAAAGATGATTTCGAACAGTCGAGTCAGCTGATCGATACTGAGGTGGGTCGGCGTACCGCCGCCCAGAAAAAGCGTCGACAGTTCAATTCCCTCTCCCAGTTCAGACGTCTGTTTCGCCATTGCCTCCAGGTACGCTTCGATCAGATGATCTTTTTGTGCGACGAGCGTGAAGTCACAGTAGCCGCACCGATGTTGACAGAAGGGGACATGAAAATAAGCAGAGCGGGGATGTTTCGGGGTTAACACAATCAGAAATCCGCTGGCTGTGTCAGCATGTTTCCGGGAGTGATTCAGCGTCTCTTAAGCTGATTGGGAGAGAACTTCGCTGAACGGGGCATCACTGAAGCTCAAGGCAGCCAGAATATGAGCCAGTGTGAGGATCGCATCACAGGTGGGGACGGCATCCCTGAACCAATGATATCCGGATTGCCCTCCTGCGTAAACGGCCTGCTGCTGCATCATCTGAAAATAGCCGTCCGCCAGCGTGTCGGCATGGGGTTGAATGTTCCAGCCTGCCGGACAATCGCCCAGTTGTTCCAGCGCCGCCTGATCGAGCAGGAAGTTGCGGGATGACTGTTCCCGTGACAGGGACTGCATCAGAAACCGGGAGACTTTTGTGTTTGACAGGAGAGTTCCGGTTTCCGCGAAAAAAGCACAGCGACGACTGTCATCATCAATGATCAGGCCCAGGTCAGCGGAATCAGTCTGCAGCTCTTTCTGCATTTTCTGCACATCCCTGTCCTGTGAATTGAGCAGATCCCGTTTCTGATGGGGAATCTCGACCCAGGAGAGTTCGCAGGGCAGTTTATCGAAGAGCGCATTTAAGGTTTCTCTGACCAGTCTCAGTGAGCAGGCAATTTTGATTTTGAGTGGTCGCAGGGCATGAAAGTGTTTCTGAAACTGCGCCCGGTAGGCTTCCATGGGATGAAAAGTTCGCTGCGATCCCGGTTGTCGGGAGGCACGACCGAAGCCCCGCTGCGTGATCTGTTCAATTCTTTCCAACCCCCGTCCTGCTGAGACTGGTTGCGAATGTTCCAGCAGAAAGTCGAGTCCCGTATAAGCGGGGCCCGACTGCGCGCCGGTCACCATGATCGCACCATGTGCCTGCAGGTGATTTGTTGCGAACGAGAGTATCGAAGGGACGGTCAGTCCCAGGTCGATGACCCGACAGCCATTTCTGCGGAGGGCACTGGCGACACCGGTAATGATGTCTGGTGAGGAGGGGCGTTCATCAAAACCGATGACCACACTCGGTCCCCGGCTTTGCTCCTGGTTTCCTTTTGGTGCAACGTCTGCTGTTGCGGGTTGACTGTGTGGAACCTTTTTTTGCGGCGCCACTCCCTGCAGGGGGATCGCTTCCCAGAGGAGCGTGGAAAAAGCACCGGCGAAGTGGGCGGCCTGAGTCCGGTTGATCTGGTTCAGATAGACGCCTCGCACCCCTTCCCGGGTAAACGGTTTTTGTGTCGAGGCGCGGCTGTGTTGTGTCTGCTTTAATCGCTCGATCAGTTCCGGGGACAGATTTCCGGTATGTGCATGATGCGGGCACTCGCGGCACTTCGGATAAAAGGCTGCCAGTCGGGACAGGTGGATGGCTTTGGAAATCGGATAATTTTCGCCCGGACACTGAAAAAAAACTTCCGCTGATTTCAGCAGCGCCGGCTGTTGCAGTAGAGGCAGCGGGGGCAGGATCCCGGCTTTGATCTCGGTCAGAGGTCCAAATTGTGATTCGGTATCTGCAGAAATGAGATCAGGCTCCATGGGGATTTACAGTTTTTACGGGATCGGGGGGGCGGCGTCTCTCGAAATCGATACACAAATCGATTGTAATGAGAGACAACCGAGGGCCCCGAATATTCAAGATATCTCTCAATTGCGGGAGCCAATGTACGTCATCCCACTGATTTTGGTCAATAAGAGTTATTTATGAGCCAGCACGTTACCGATTTTCTGCTGAATCCTGCTGCCAGTGAATTGGGGCCGGTGGTTGTCCTGCATGGCGATGATCGCTATATGAAGCAGGAAGCGATCAAAGCGCTCGAACCACTTGTTCTGGGTGAAGAAGAGGACACCAGTATCACCCGCTTCGACGGTAAACGGCTCGAAAAAGAGCTGCCCCCCTCGACGCTGTTTGATGAACTGAAAACCGTCTCCATGTGGGGGGATAAACGTCTGGTCATTGTCGATGATGCCGAGAAATTCGTCAGTGCCTTTCGTGGTAAACTCGAGAAATACCTGGAGTCTCCTGCGAAAAGCTCCTTTCTGATTCTGGATGTCAAAAGCTGGAGTAAATCGACGCGTCTGGCCAAGCTGGTTGCGAAAATCGGTCTCGATCTGGAATGTAAAGAGCTCAAGGGGGGCGCGTTAGCCAAATGGATTTGTGATACAGCCGGGCAAATGCATCAGAAGCAGATTTCACGGGAAGCCGCGGCTTTGCTGGTGGAACTGGTGGGCACGCATTGTGGACAGATTCATCAGGAACTGGAAAAACTGTCAACTTTTGTGGGAGATCAGCCCCGCATCAGCCCTGATGATATACGTGCGGTCGTGGGGGGCTGGAAAGCAGAAACGACCTGGGCGATGACGGATGCCGTCCGCGATGGGAATATCGGGGATGCCTTGCATTATCTGGATAACCTGCTGGTCGCAGGTGAAGCGCCCCAGAAAATCCTGGGTGGGCTGAACTTTGTCTGGCGGAAATACTTTAAGGCCACCCAGCAGGCGGTGCGGGGAACCCCTTTAAAACAGGCGATAAAGCAGGCAGGGGTGTTTCCCCGCGACATCGAATCGACGGAACGCTATCTGAGACGAATCACCAGAAAGCGAGCCGAAAAAATCAGTCACTGGCTGCTGGAAACCGATCTGAATCTGAAAGGTAAAAGTCGGTTAACGCCTCGTCTGGAGCTGGAGCAATTGTTGTTTCTGCTGAGCGGCTGCTCCTGAATTTATTGTAAATAACTTTCGATTCTTCACTTAAAGCGTGCACGTATCTTCATAAACTTCCTTTCAAAATTATCCGATTCTCGTAGAAATGAATCTTGCCATGGATTTCGGGGAGGGGTATAAATCAGTGTTGATAAGGTTTTTACGAAACCCATTGACGCTGTTTGAACCTTGCAGCGATTGCTAATGTTTCGTGCACTATTGGGATCTCAGGCGCACATTGAGGTGAAGCATGTCGTCCGAACTCTTGGATCCAGGTGAAGTCGCAAGCATTTATGAGGAAGCCCCTCTGGAAGCTGAGCGACACAAATGGATCGAAAGCCAAAAGAATGGCTGTGATCTGGGCAAGCTTGCCATCTCTGACTGGTATGCAAATCACTGGTACTATTTTTGCATCGGAAAGAAGATGGAGCATCTGTTAGGAAACAGGTGCTGGCAGGAATTCAATGACACCCGTTTCGGGTTTTTGAAGTCACTGCAACTTGAACATGATCTGTTGGCAGACCGGATTCTCGATCGGATTTTCTGGCTGCGAATGGAGAATCTGGATATCATTATCTGGGCTCGCGAGTGGAGTTTACCGCTCGACCGTGTGCTGGAAATTCTCGAACTGATCGATATCAATTCCGCACGCCTCGAACCCGTTTTATCCTGATTCAGTTTGTGTTTCATGGATGAACCTGCTCCACCTGAAAATGCATCAAGCGAACAATCACGGGTGGCTGCCGTAGAGAATACGCGCAAGCTCTTCTCCGGCCTGCGGGTGGTCAGTCTGCTGACTTTGCTGAGTCGCATTCTGGGAATGGTCCGCGACATCGGCATGGCGACACTCTTCGGCAACGGGCCGATCATGGACTCGTTTTCGGTCGCGTTCAAGTTACCGAACCTGGCACGTAGACTGCTCGGTGAAGGGGCGCTGTCTACCGCTTTTCTGCCCACTTTTATTCGCGAGCTGGAAAATCAGGGTCGTGCCTCGGCGTGGAAACTGGTGACCGCCGTCCTGTTCTGGTTGATGCTCTTTTCCCTGTTAATCGTGGGGGTTGGCGAAATCCTGCTGATCTATCTGAGCAGTCTGGAGTCTGCCAGTTCCGAAGCACGTCTGCTGTACTGGCTCACCGGGCTGCTGTTGCCTTATCTGATCCTGGTCTGTATGGCAGCGCAGGTGAATGCGACCCTGCACGCTTTGAATCACTTTTCGATTCCCGCTGTACTACCTGCGATACTGAACCTGTTCTGGATGGCGGGGATCTGGTTGGTTGCTCCTTTTTTTCCGGAAGCTTCTGACAAGATAACCATCATCTGTCTGGCGATTCTGGCCGGCGGAGTTCTGCAGTTGATCCTGCCCTGCCTGAAATTATTTTCGCTCGGATATCGTCCCCGAATGGACTGGCAGGGTGGATTGACACAAATACAGACGATTGCGGCCAGCATGGCTCCCATTGTCGTGGGGCTGTCCATTACCCAGTTCAATACCCTGATTGACAGTGTACTGGCCTGGGGACTGGCGCGGCCAGAAGCTGTTGTCGGTGCAGGGGAAGTATCTGCCTGGGAAATCTTTGAATCAGGGACCGCATCGGCGCTCTATTTTGGTCAGCGGATGTATCAGTTTCCATTAGGAGTGTTTGGAGTCGCGCTGGGGACAGTGCTCTATCCCCGTCTCTCCCGACACGCAGAACGCCAGGATGGAGACCTGCTGAGACAGGATCTGCTGCTGGGCTTGCAACTGGTGATTGGCGTGGGGTTACCGGCCAGCCTGGGACTGTGTCTGATGGCGGACCCATTATCATCACTGCTGTTTCAGTACGGAGATTTTGACGTCTTCGATGCACGGCAGACAGCAGAAATGATTCGCTATTATGGCGTGGGGGTCGTTGCATTTATGGCGGTGCTGATTCTGAATCGAGGCTTTTACGCCGTCGGCGATACCCGGACTCCTGTGAGGATCGGTGTGGTGATTGTCATCTGCAATCTGCTGCTCAACCTGGCATTGATCTGGTGGATGAAAGGTAAAGGACTGGCGTTGGCGACCTCACTGGCGGCGATGATTCAGTCTGCTCTCAGCCTGTGGCTGATTCGGGAAAAAACGGGAGCACTGGATCTGAGGAAGTTAGCCAGTACGACATTGCGGGCGGGCTTCGCCACTCTGGTGATGTCGGTGCTGATCTACCTGGAGTTGCAGCTGCTTCCTGTATTCGATCAGTTTCAGTATCGACTGCTGCGCGTGCTGGTCCCACTGGTTTCCGCTGTTCTGGTCTACTTATACCTGGCACATGTGCTGGGACTGACTGAAATCATGACCCTGATGAAATCGGGTAAACAGACACCGGAGAAAACAGAGTAAGCTGTGTACAGCTTTACTGTCGCGTCTCCAAGGCTGTCTGGGCCGGGTATAACAGATCGAGAGAGACTATGGTTGTATGTGATGCGCTCTCGAATCTGCTGAATACTATCAAAGCAGACAGGCCCTGCAGATTCTCTGCAGGGCCTGTAAAGCGTATCTCGTGAATGTTCAACACAGTTTAGAATTCACCGATCACTTCACCACCGCTGCGGGTGCTGAGTGCCCGGTAGGTATTCAGATCGATGTTTTCGCTGAGCGAGCGAACCGATCCATCCATCAGCAGGGCATGCACGATCCCTGTGTGGTAGCTGCGTGCCGTGACGGCAGCATACGTCGGCCCCGAGCAACTTTGTGCTTCCCGGCAGGAAGTGTAGTCACCCGCATCCAGGGCGCCCGTGGCTCCTGGTACAACGACTTTGGTATTGGGGGGCAGGGTACTGGTAAAACCGGTCTGGTGCACGCGGCCATCGACCCATTCGGTATGACCGCTGTTGCCTTTGTTGGAACCTCCGCCGGCGATTAAGGCTTCGACTCCCCCGGCAGTGCTGGGAATGGAAGAGGTGCCTGAATCGCCATCCCGGTTATAAGCGGTAAAGGCTTTGACTTCTGCAAAGCAGAGTGTGTTGGTGGTTCCGTCCGTAAAGTCCCGTGGCCGGGTTTTGCTGTTGGGATAGAACGAACCGTCTCCACCGCTCAAGCTGGAGTTGGTGAAAACACGCCAGGTGCCTCCGTTGTAACCGTAGCTGACAGGATAGTGTTCGGGAGCGCCGCCAGCGTCGGTACGGATTTTGTCATTCACTTCACTGGGACACTGGAAGAACGGGACCCGGGTATAAGCGATACTGGGGTCACTCTGATTCGAGTAGTTGTTTGAGAAATCAATATTGTTGAACAGGTTGGCTCCATCACCATAAGGCAGAATCCGGGCATGGATGGACCATTGACCGCCGGGGGTATAGCCGCTGCTCCCGTCGGGGCTCACAGAGAACGCCGGGGGGAAAGCAGTGAAGGCGGAGAGGTAATTGTGTAACGCGAGTCCGATTTGCTTGAGGTTGTTTTTGCATTGACTGCGGCGGGCCGCTTCGCGAGCCTGTTGGACAGCAGGCAGTAATAATGCAATCAGGATGGCGATGATGGCGATCACCACCAGGAGTTCAATCAGTGTGAATCCTCGTTTGATCCGAACCTGGCTTTGGCGGGAGTTTGAGTGTTGCCCCATTTCTCTTCTTTCTGGTGAAAAGGATAGTGGCAACGTGCTCCCGGGCATGGGTGAATGCATGCAACGTACTTTCAGAGTCCGACAGGTATCTGAAAAAAGCCGTCTTGCCGATATTTCAGTAAAATATACGAGACCAGATGTCAGCTCTTTGTTGACACTGAGTCTCAGGTTCATTATGGTATCGCTCAGTCGGACGAGTTACAAGTATCAACCGACTCGATTTTTCGCATTTTTCTTGTGAAAAATCAGGGGAGCGAAGGTGTTCCATCTGCATCATGCTCCTCACTACGGAAATAAATTTAGAGCATTTCAATTAGCAGCAGTGAAATTCACGGTTGCTTGGGGCGTATTGACATGCGATTTTTGAAATCTCTTAATTTTTGGTATCTACAAAACCATGAGCGAACAAGAAAACACGGAACGCCCGTCTCCAGCACCTGCACCCCAAAAAGAAATTCCAGCCGAGGTCATCGGCTCGGATACGATCCTGCAAGGCAGGTCGGAAGTACTCATCCAGCATGGGGAAACGACCTACCGTCTGAGAATTACTCAGAACGGGAAGCTGATTCTCTGCAAATAGCCCAACAGGGGACCGCGACAGAGAATTGAGCAGGGAGCAGCAGATCGGTCTGACGGCTCGTGTTAATTAGAAAACGCGAGCTGCAGACTGTCCAGGATATCCTGTTCCAGAGCAGGGTCGCGCCCCCGGGGAATCCAGCCTACCGGGTTGCTGTGCTCCTGAACCAGGTTCAGGTCTCGACGCAAACTCAGATCCTGCTGAAAGGTTGCTCCGCCCGGCGCTGTGGATACCTGTGTGTTCACGTCTTCAATTTCTTTGAAGGCTTCGACACCCAGCAGGTAGCCTCCCTCAATGGGTGTCACGCTGATAAAAACGCGTCGGCGGATCGATTGCAGACTGCTTTCCAGACGATTATCAAAACCGACTGAATCGCCATGCCAGGGTTCCAGGAAGTTGGAACCGACCTTGTATTCGGTTTCAATTCGACCATCCAGTCGGTTTTCACGGGCGATGGCGAATTTATAGTTATGGATCGTATCCACGACTCGTTCCCAGACCACATCCTGGTTGGTTCCCGTGATCTGTATCGGATTACTGACCGTCACAGGCGCAGGCTGACTCCCGCCTGAGACACAGCTTGTGAACAGGATGCATAACATCAGGAATTTGATAAGGTTACAAGTCATTTACGGATGCCGTCAGCCAGACTGCATGGGGATCTTTATGTAATCGACAGGCACACTGAGTGAAGACACTCAGCAGTCAACTCTGAGGGGACGGGGAAAGGATTTGTCTCGAGGTTTCCTCAAACAGCTGCCAAGTTTCCCAGATTACAAAATCTGAGGCAAGATCACTTTGAAAATCCATTTGTAATGTTTGTTCAATAACTTCTGCAGGCTACTCTCTGCATTGAATTCTGTTTAGACTGTGTCCAGTTTTACTGTCACGTCTCCCGGTCCATCGGGGCCGGGTATCATCGATTGAGAGACGTTATAGTTCGACGTAATCCGCTCCGGCAGCGCTGATTGAAGTGATTGTCTTTAAACGTTTTAACCTCAATACAGGTAAGCACCATGGAATACTTTGCAGACGTCCCGAAAATTGAGTACGAAGGTCCCCAAAGCAAAAATCCACTCGCCTTCAAGCATTATTGTCCCGAAGAGGAAATTGAAGGCCAGACGATGCGGGATCTGTTTCGCTTCAGCATCTGTTACTGGCATACCTTCCGGGGAACCGGCAGCGATCCCTTTGGAGCCGGCACATTGCAGCGTCCCTGGGATGATGGCTCCCAGTCCGTCGAAAACGCGTTGAAGCGGGTGGATGTGGCCTTTGAATTCTTTGAAAAGCTGCAGGCTCCTTATTACTGCTTCCATGACAAAGATGTCTCTCCCGATGGTGCCACCCTGAAAGAAGCCAATGAGAACTTTGATCGCATCGCCGACAAGCTGCTGGAAGCCCAGGAACGAACGGGCATCAAGCTGTTATGGGGGACTGCGAACATGTTCTCCCATCCGCGTTTCCTGCATGGTGCTGCTACCAGTCCGAACGCAGACGTCTTCGCATACGCGGCCGCCCAGGTTAAAAAAGCGATGGAAGTGACACATAAGCTGGGCGGAGAAAATTATGTATTCTGGGGTGGTCGCGAAGGCTATATGAATCTCTTCAACACGGACATGAAACGGGAACTCGATCATTTAGCCCGCTTCATGCACATGGCGGTTGAGCATGCTCAGAAGATCGGCTTCAAAGGTCAGTTTCTGTTCGAACCCAAACCCAAAGAGCCGACCAAGCATCAGTACGATTTCGATGCCGCCGCCTGCCTGAACTTCCTGCGGTCTTATGATCTGCTGGATCATGTCAAACTGAATATCGAAACCAATCATGCGACACTGGCCGGTCATACCATGATGCACGAACTGGTTTACTCTTCCATTCAGGGCGCGTTGGGCAGTATCGATGCGAATACCGGCGACCTGCTGCTGGGCTGGGATACTGATCAGTTCCCGACCGACATTTATCTGACCACCCAGTGTATGCTGGCGATACTGGACCAGGGGGGGCTGGCGCCAGGGGGAGTCAACTTCGATGCCAAGGTCCGTCGCGAAAGCTTTGAGCCGATTGATCTGTTCTATGCCCACGTCGGCGGCATGGATGCGTTTGCCCGGGGCGCGGAGATTGCCGCCCGCATTCGTAAAGATGGCGTCCTCTCCGATTTCGTTGCAAAACGTTATGCCAGCTATGATGACGGCATCGGGAAACAGATCGAAGAGGGAAGCGTCTCCTTTGCTGATCTGGAAACCTACATGCTGGAAAAAGGGGATTCCGCCGCGAACACAAGTGGCCGTCAGGAATGGATCGAAAATGTGATCAACGATTACATTTAATACTGCTGCGACCAGTCAGGAATGAAATCGGATGGCCTCCTGTGTTTCTGTAATACAGGGGGCCATCTGCGTTCGGTTTGCAAGATCTGAAAATTTCAAAATAGTCACGCCACACTGTCCTCTGTGAAGTATGCTTGAAATGGTGTTCTCCCGCGTTCAGCGTTACATCGGTTGGAGGTGCTGCGGAAAGTCTGCACGTCAATCAGGGGAGTTCCCGTTGTCAAAAGATCACTGGTTGCTGTTTGAGATTTGAGGTGTACGATGCTGGAAACAATTCAGGATACCTGGCGTGAGTATTCCACTTTTTATATCAGCTATTTGAACAAACGATGGGATAATATTTCTCCGATGGAATACGGAGTGGTACTGGTCACCATCGCTGTGATTGGCTGGCTGCTGATGCGAAGTGGTGCCAAAAAAGCCTGAACGTCCCCTGGTTTCACTTGGAGCGGATGTCCGACTGACGCTGATTTCTACGCCCCTGCAGCAGAAAAATTCTTCCCCGTAGATTCCTCTTGCTCCCCTCACGAAAATCATTATGATCCCCTTCCTGCTGTGGGAGACCTGTTCTCCGGCGGATCACGGGACCGGCTGTTTTTTTCTCTTTTTTGAAAAACGAAGCAAACAGGCAGGCCTGTGAATGCCGATGAATTTTACAACCTGCTTCAGGCAGTGATAATTTTAGTTTCAATACCCGTGTCATCGTGAATTTTTTGTTTTGATTTAATTCACCCATCGACGAGTGTATTGACGATGCATACAATGAAATCAGTATTCTGTCGTATCAAATTCCGTCGGAGGATCCTAAACCTTAGCATGGACCGGAATCATTAGTGGTGAGTGCCAGGCACTACCCGATTCACCGTCCTTCTTGCAGCGACCCCACCGTCGCAATGTTATGACAGTTATACGATGAAAGTCGTGACCTCCCTGAGGCGCGGCTTTTTTTTTGTGCGCGGAGTTGAATCAACTCGTCGGTCATCCAGGCGGAACGTCGGCGATCAATTTGGAATAATGTGGTTTCATTTCTTGCTGAGGGCCTGTTTACGTGTCACAATTAAGTATATTTTGAATCGCTCGCCACACCCCGGATCCTGATGCTGTTGCATGAATATCTCGAAAACCTCACTGGGCAGATCTTTTTCTCATTCGATTCTGAAATCGTTTTCACGATCCCGGCTGTTCTCCAAGGGGAGCATGTGGATCTGGCCGATTGTCGGCACGATCCTGTTGCTGATCCTGGGATTTATGGTTCGCACGGTTGTGGAAGAATCCGCCAGGCAGACGGTCGCAAATATTCTGCAGACAATTCTGGATGCCGATGTGGCGGCCCTGGAGATCTGGCTGGAGCGGGAAGAGTCCCTCGCGGAAGTAATGGCGGAAGAACCGCGGGTGCAGAAACTGACCGCGGAACTCGTAGCCTTGAATCAACAGAAAGCCGACGACCGCGAGGCATTACTGCAGTCAAAGACGCTCGTGGAACTCCGAGAGGAATTTGAATCGGAACTCGAACATCTGAACTACCTGGATATCGGATTGATCAGTCTGCAAGGCAGAATACTGGCGTCTTCACGAGATGAACCGATCGGTCGCGGCGATTTACCGATTCAGAAATCGGCGCTGGAAGCAGTACGTCAGGGAAAAGCCACCGTGACGCGACCTTTTGAAAGTGTCTTCGTCCGCAAAGATGCAACAGGAGAACTCAAAGCCGGCCTGCCGACGATGATGGCGCTGGCGCCGGTGAAAGATGCCGACGGGAAACCGATCGCTGCACTCTCACTGCTGATTCGACCTGAAGTCAATTTCACGCGAATTCTATCTGTCGCCCGCGCCGGAAGTTCCGGGGAAACGTATGCGTTCGATAAAGAGGGAGCAATGCTGTCCCAGAGTCGTTTCGACGACGACTTGAAAATGATTGGTCTGATACCCGATCGCGCCGACGCCCAATCGATTCTCAATGTGCAGATCCGTGACCCGCAGGTGAATATGACGGAGGGCAAGCGACCCGAATTAAGACTGGCCGAGCGACCGCTGACCCGCATGGCGGCCTCGGCTGTGCAGGGAGAAGCGGGTATCGACGCAAACGGCTATCGTGATTATCGAGGCGTGCCTGTGGTTGGTGCCTGGGTCTGGCTGCCTGAATATGAATTCGGCGTCGCGACCGAGATGGACGTCGCCGAGGCATTTCGACCGCTGTACCTGTTGCGGTACAGTTTCTGGGGGCTGTTCGCGTTGCTGGCGATGGGGGCGATTGTGATTTTTATCTTCACGATTATCGTGGCCCGCAAAGAACAGGAAACCCGCCGCGCCGTGATCAAGGCCAAACAGCTGGGACAGTATGCCCTGGAAGAAAAGCTGGGAGAAGGGGGGATGGGCGTTGTCTATCGCGGGCAGCATGCCATGCTCAGACGGCCGACGGCAATCAAGCTGCTGAGTATTGAGAAGACCACCAACGAAGCGGTGGCCCGTTTTGAACGCGAAGTGCAGCTCACCAGCCAGTTGAACCATCCGAATACGATCGCCATCTATGACTACGGCCGCACGCCCGAGGGGGTGTTCTATTATGCGATGGAACTGCTGGATGGCATCAACCTCGATGATCTGGTCAAACGGTATGGCGCTCTCCCGGAAAGCCGCGCCATCCATCTGCTGAAACAGATCGCCGGTTCGCTGGCAGAAGCGCATCAGCTGGGAGTCATCCACCGCGATGTGAAACCGGCGAATATCTTTCTGACGCATCGTGGCGGCGTTTACGACTTTATCAAGCTGCTCGATTTCGGACTGGTCAAAGCCGTCGATGGCCGGGAACAGGCTTCCTTGACGTCCACCAATTCGATGGCGGGTACGCCGATGTATCTCTCTCCGGAAGGCATCAATCATCCCGACGCCGTTGATGGCCGCAGCGATCTGTACGCCTTCGGAGCAGTCGCCTACTACCTGCTGACAGGGACGACGGTATTTGACGGGGAGTCCGTTATCGAGATCTGCATGAAACACGTGCAGGAACAGCCGCAAAGTCTCTCGGAACGCCTGGGCAAACCGGTCTCAGCCGACCTGGAACAGATCGTGATGCAGTGCCTCGCGAAGGACCCGGCACAACGACCGCAGACCGCCGGCGAAGTGATTCTGGAACTCTCAAAATGTGACAGCGATGGCCAGTGGTCGATCCTGGATGCCAGCCAGTGGTGGGAGCAAAAGATGCCAGGCCAGGCCAGTCAGGGGCAGGCGACGCAGATTCAATCCGGCATTCAAGCCAAAACATCATCCAGCTCCGTCGCGGATGCGACACTGATTATGAATCTGTCGCAGGACGAGTAACAGCGTTACGCAAGAGGTATGTAAAACCGGTTTGAATGATTCAAAGTAAATCATGTGTTTGACAGAGTCGTCTGTTTGAGGGAATCGTTTGCTCATAGGAAAACGCTCAGTGTGATATACTGAGGGTAAACGCTTTCTAACTTCTTTTTAAAAGCCCAAGCCAGTCGCCTGGAACTTTTATACAGTCTGATAAATTACGTCATGTTTTATAATCTTGCCATTCTTGTCTACACAGCCTCAATTATATTTGATGCATTTACATTGACCAATTCCGCGAATGAGGAACAATCCATTGAAGGATATACCTGTCTCGTTTTGACCATGTTCGGTCTGTTTGGATTCTATGCATATTGCTGGGCAAATGTGTTGTTTTTAATGTGGGTTTGTGAAGCAAGAAATACAAAACGAAAAAAACATTGTCTAGTTATCTCCACGGCTGCAATCTTATGTGCATTTTCATTTTTATTTGAAACTAAATTTCCATTAGATGAAGCTGGTATCAATTATGGAACCATTCAGTCATATGGTTTAGGGTTTTATCTATGGTGTGCAGCGCCCGTTCTGGGACTGATTCATTCTCTGACTTTGAAAGATGATATAAGTCAGAACGCATCAGAATCTACCTGATACTTCTACTTCTCTCGACTTTGAAAATGGGAATTGATAAACAAGCCTAGACATCATCCAGATCCGCCGCGGATGCAACGTTGATTGTGAATCTGTCGCAGGACGAGTAACAGCGTTACGCAAGAGTTCTGCGGGTAAGCTGATGGGAATCACTTCCAGGAAAAAAGCGACGTGCCGCGAGTGGATCAAGGGGGACGTTACTCCCGTACGCCGGCGTTACGGAGGATGTTGATCATGTTGTCGCGGTGCATTTCGCGGGCGTGGTCTAATAATGTCTGTCCGTTCTGGTCCTTGAAATTCGGGTCGAGACCGCGGTGCAGCAATGCTTTGAGTTTCGCTTCGTCATCTTGATTGATGGCCTGGATGGCTTCCTGCCGTTGGTGGCGGATCGTGTCGGGGGAATGCTGATACAAATACGTCACGCCATAAGCGGCGGCATTCACGATGATCAGAACCAGCAGCCCTCCCAGCAGGCGGCTATACAGCGAGCGGCGGGATTTTTGTTCCAGCTCTTCCAGCGTGCCCCGGATCAGACGGTTGGGCTGGGTGCTGCCGGATGCAGGCAGCAGGCCCTGTTGCAATTCATTATATTTGCCAATCACACAAACCGGTTCGCCGACGTCAATCCGCTTTTCCGTCATTTTGGGAAGTGAGGAATACGAAAAGGCCAGGTCGTCTGCTGCGAAGTCTTCATCAACGGTATCGTCTTCCTGCTCAGCCATATCTTCGGATTCCCGTGTTTCATCCTGATAGAAAGTCTGGTCGGGATAGCCTTCCTGGTATCGTGATGGTTCTTCAGCGTCGGTATCCTGATGCGCTTCTGCGTTCTGTTTCTGCTGCAACAACTGCTCGAACAGATCGCGTGTGAAAAGTTCTTCGGGTTGAACATTACGCAACTGCATGTTTTTCTGTACCAGGCCATCGTCGTCCGACCAGAGTTCGCCAAACACACTGAAGATCGTCACCATTTTCAGGCCTGTCCGATTTTCAAATTCGGTCTTTGTCAGAAACTCAAATCCGTTTCGGGCGGCATCGAAGCCGTGGCAGACTTCATCGGGAATGTCCTCCAGGATCGGAAAGCCCAGCAGTCGCACCTCTCCCTGCGGTGTATGAATCGCAGAGGGGGTCATCAGGAATCCGGCATAGTCGGAAGGGGTGGGATTTTCACCCGACTGTGATCTGTTTTGACTGCCCGGACGCCCGATATCATATTCACAGATCACACATTCCCGGCCGCTGAAGGGGGCAATCAACGGTTGATCGACGGGGTGAATGGTTCCACCGACGGCGATCAGCCTGCCATCCTCAAGCCTGATACCGTTTCGGGACGCGGTTGCCAGCGACCAGTCTCGCAGCGCAGTGCGGGCATTCATAATGGAACCCAGGCACAGCGTCGTGATCAGGCCGACGCAGACCGCGCCAATGATGCTTCCCGGCGGATCATAGATTTGATCGAACCAGTACCAGTAACCCCCGGCCACAGCGAGCCAGAAAAACAACGCGAACAGACAGCCGCGCAACATGGTGATTCCAGTATGTCAAATTTGAAAGCAGGGATCGACGCCGATCGGTAAATCTGCATCAAATCCTATCAGGTTCTATTGAGAACTCAAGCAGGTAGAACAGTCAATTGAAACGAGTGAACCGCAGGGGAGCGGACAGTGGTATTCGTTTTTCCTGCAAAAATCATTGGAAAGCGGTTTTTTCTGTAAGTCATCCTCTTTTCAGGTTACTAATACTGGTGGAAAGGGGTGTAAGTTTAATGAACGACGCGCAAAAGTCGCTGTTTCTGAACTGGCTGGACGAGCATGGCGCGGCTGTCATGCAGGTCGCACGCGCCTACACCCTTAATTCCGAAGAGACCCAGGACCTGGCGCAGGAAATACTGCTGCAGGCCTGGAAATCGCTGCCGAATTTTGAGCAGAAGTCGAGTGCCGCCACATGGTTTTATCGCGTGGCATTACAGACGGCGATGAACTGGCAACGTAAAGAGAAACCGCGGCGGATTATTCAAAAGCCTCTGCTGGAAGTTCACACCGTGGTGACGGAAGGAGTGAACTCTGCCGAAGCGGCGCAGCAGCGGGATACCGTGGAGCAGCTATACCGCGCGATTCGACAGTTACCCCAGGCAGATGCCGCGCTGGTGCTGCTCTACCTGGATGAACTGAGTTATCGCGAGATGGCCGACGTTTTGGGGATCTCGGAAAGTAATGTGGGTGTGAAACTGAACCGGGCGAAACAACGACTGAATGAACTGATGAAAGGGGAATCCGATGGCTCCTGATGAATTTCAACAAGCCTGGCAGGCACAGGCATCTCAAACGCGCGTGACCATCGATGCAGACCTGCTGCGCCAGGAAGTGCACCGCGATCAGCAGAGTTTCCGCACGATGATATTGTATCGCGATTACGGGGAAGTCGGAGTCGCGCTGCTGCTGATTCCCGTCTGGTTCATTCTGGGAGCCGTGACCAGTTCCCCCTGGACGTGGTACCTGACCGTGCCGGTGTTGATCTGGATGGCGGGGTTCATGCTCGTGTATCGCCGACGTCATCGACAGGAACCGGGTGAACCGGATGAGCCACTGCTGCAGTGCGTGCAGCGTTCGATCACTGAGGTGGATGATCAGATCTGGCTGCTGCGGAATGTGTTCTGGTGGTACCTGCTGCCGCCCAGTGTTTCGATTCTCATCTTCTTTGCGCATGTGTCGTGGTTGTCGCGTGGGGGAGGCTGGCTATATGCGCTCATTTTCTTCGTGCTGCTTGCCGGCTTTTTAATTGCCGTTTATATCTGGATCTATTTGTTGAATCAGCGGGCCGTCCGTCTGCAACTGATCCCGAAACGCGAAGAGCTGCTAACGCTGCAGGCCAGTCTGCAGGAGGAAGGCACCGGGGAAGGGACACAGAATCAGATCGCCCTGCCAGGTCTGCCTTTTTCAAAACAGGGGCTCCCCGCGTCATGTCATTCACCGGCACGAATCATTCTCGGCCTGGTTGCTTTTTTCGTCATTATGCTGCTGGTGGTATTCCTGGTAGAAACGGCCCGGAATTCCGCGAGAAACGAACCGCATCCCGAGAAATCTCCCTTCGCTGCGGTGCGCTGGCAGGATTCTCAGCCGGAAGTCAAGCTGGATGAAACGTGGTATCAGCTCGTATCGCTGGACGGATTGTCTGCCTCAGAGATCGTGACATTCAGCAAACAGACCTACGACGACAAATGGCAGAAACGTTTCGAAGAAGACCTCGTCGAACTCCTGACCCGCATGGGGCACCCGCCCGCAGACCAGGTAACGCTGGTCGTGCAGTCGCTGTCATCATCAGAGAGACAGACCCGGAAAGGCGTCCCCATGACGTATGAAAATCGCCGGGAGATCCGCAACGCCGCGCGAGAGCGGGAGGAGGGGAAGCCGTGAGGTTGGGTTGGCTGCGTTTCACGAACAATGTAAAACGCAAAAAAGATTGTTCGTGGTCGTTCTGGATGGGTATCATGAATAGATCCGGTTTGGATCAGGACATGCCGGGTGGCAGAGTTGGCTTGCCCAACAGTGTATGTATTCCAGCCGCGTTTCACAGCTTGAACCAATCGATGGGAGATCAGATGTTTAAGAAACATTCTATTTCGAGAATTGGAAACAGCTTACTTCTAGTGTTCGTGTCACTCATCTTGCTGTTGAATTTGAATGAGCTCAGATCGAATGCGTTCAAAATCCCTGACTCTTTACCTGAAGACATGCTGGGGTCGAGCTATCTGCCTGAGGATGATTCTAAAAGGATTACCAGCCTGCCTAAAGATCAAAGAATGCTCTATACCGAAAAACCCTATTTCTTGCCTGGGGGGCTCAGTGACTGGGAGCGATTACGTCATTTAGAAGAACACAAGATCGAGTCTATCCGGATCCTGATACCTGAGTGTGCTGATGTGACGATCAAAGATCCGAAAGACTGTCAAAAGTTTTCTATTGCACTCCAACCCAGGTATATTTTACGAAAAGTCGCTTCTGACGTGGGAAGAAGCCACGGAGGTTATGGTGCAGGGGCTTCATTAGGTGTGATGAAAGTGCGCTATCAAGGTGTTAAGAAACCGCTCATCATCGGTATCGCACAAATTGGTTTTTATCTGGATGTCTGGCATGGAAATAACAGGCAGGAATTTTATTCCAAAGCCCTGTCTGTGGCCGTGGATCACGCCATAAAAAAATATTCCGACTATCAGATTCCCAAAGAACACCTTGCCAGGCAGTCCGGGATTGATTTCCTGACGCTTCCCGATGAGTTGAAGGACCTGTAGTTGAAATAGAGAAGGGCAGGGCTCATTGTTAGAGAGACCTGTACGCTTAATAGCCGCACCAGGAGAGACTGCGATGAGTAGAAAACGGTTTGATGCAGTCTGTCTGACTTAGCTTCTGAACTTCTGAATGGAATCAGTTAATTCGGTGCACTTAACTCTTTTCCGTCATTCCTAGAATGAGGGTATTATACTTCTTCAGTCTCAACGTGCCAGCTCATAGGTTCATCACCTGGTGCATGGGGATTTGATGTTGTTGTTGTGAAGATAGTCCCGCCAGGTGTATCGCAGTGAGTACCGCTGACAACATCGTCATCAAATCCCATGATTTCGCACATCGCGACGAAGTTTGCTTGCTTTTTTGCGTCCACTTTTAGCGAGTCAATATAATTGTTGAAGTGTTCGTGTATCTCCCGTACGAGGGCTGCAGGATTGATGTGGATTTCTCCACGGCAGAGGTGAATGCCCGGTTTAAAGTCGCGAGATAGATGGCAACCCATCTTAGGCATACCACCGTGGTACATCCCGCAACGCACAATTTTGTAGATCTTTCTGATTGCATCGTCAGTCCACTGCTGTCCAGGATAAACGTCTTTGAAGCCGCGTTTGAAGAAGTCCCAACTAAAGCTTCTGAAAGTGCCGTTATTCTCCTCTCTAGCGCTTTCCTCGCCATCAATGAACTGCTGAATCATTTCGAAGTACGCAGATGCAATAGAAAGGATCACGAACCCGGATTGCTTGAACGGAGTCTCATCATCCTTATCTTCAAAGTGCCGGCCTAAACATTCAGCAAGTCCAATCTGGCGAGTCTCGACATAGAATCGAAATCTTCTAATCTTTTCATCAATATTCAGTGGCATACGTAGTCTCGATTACTATTAATGTGCCTCGAGTAATATATTTTCAAAAGGTCTGTAGTCATAACCAATGAATTCGTAGTTGCTAGTACTCGAATGACCTGCACGCCGGGAGTTGATCGTGGCTTCAAAATCTGCTGGCCACTAATTTTCCCTATCATGTGATAGTTGTGCCTCGTATCAATTTACTGTTTCAATGTTGCCGACATGATTCCTCACCATCCATTGGGTTAGATTTTCTTTGATTATTGCTGGGTTAATCATCGTTGACGTGATTATGATTGCTGAATCACCGATTATTGGTTCATCTGGATCGAGTCCGCACGGAATCATATTCCTGTTTAACGCGTCCAGAATTGATTGAGCAAACCGCTTGCTACAAATTATTTCGCAGCATCCGTCACTACGAACCCCATTGTATTTCACGATGTTGGAGGCTTCGAATATTTGGTCAAGATTTTGAGTCATGTTTATCTTCCATACGATTGCAGTGTGTAAATGATGTTAAGTGAGATTCGGTGTTCAGAGAAACAAAGGTGTCAGGAGTCAATATTAGCCATATCGTTTTTTGGTTACTGGAATCTTTGTTTGTTCACATTGCTTGTCATAAAGTTGATCCTGAACCTCAGCACAGAATTGATATTATTTACCCCTTCAGAGATTCAATGAAAGCCATCCTTGCAGCTTGTGCCGGCGTAGGACCAGCAAGCCCAGGTGACTCTTTGATAGAACCTTCCTGCTCTGTATACGATCGCTTGGCTTCTTCAATCGCAACGGATATTTTTTGATCGATAGTATCGATATCTTCGAACACGAGATCCAACTCATGCGGTGGCAATGCCATTGGTCACTCCTTTAAAATTTTACTGTTTTAAATATTCTGCTAAAACGGTCTTATTCCATTGATGGGTCTAATTCACCAGCTGGAATTCCTAATGCGTCAGCTAATTTTTGAATTGTTATATCTGTCGCTGCATGCTTGCCTTGTTCTAGGCGGCTAACGTGACTTTGTGGCATCTTAGCCGCATTGGCCAGTTCCTGCTGTGTCCAGTTTCGGATTTTACGTGCAGCTTTTATCCTAACCCCAACTTTTTTTCGGTATGATTCCACCCTTCTAGCTGTTTCAGGGTCAACTATCGAATCGAGTTCTTGGCTACTCACCCAGTCACACTTACAAAAGATTGAATAGACGATCTCGACTAACGCATCTATTATTTCATTTTGTTCATCTGGGTCTGTGGAGTCCCTGTGCAAATTCCACAGTTCAGCAATTCTTATAGCCTTGGTTTCAGGGAGTTTTTTTAACTCCAGGGTAAGTGATTCAATATCGGGCCTTATTTCATTCTTTATCATATTCATCGGAGTCCTCAATCTCCTTCCTTGCCTGCTGTTTAGAGAGACGTCCTCTCAGATTCCCTTCTCTTTTTCGTTATCGAAAATCAGCTGCTCCAGCGCTGATTCTTCTAAATATTCTTCTAATCTATTTTCAACGGTTAAAACTATATGTCTGGGTATCTGATTTTCTTCCTCCTTTTTGTAAACTTTTAGTACAACGATTTCGTTACGGTCTAATAGATGGGCAAAATAAATACGAAGATTGATTTTACCCAGCAAACCACCTTTAAGTTTTAGAGCATAAAAACTACCAACTTTTTGAATACGAAGATCATGCAGTTCCCGTTGGTCACCAAAGTGCTTCAAGCGATCAACTAAATCAAGCAAATGCTTTCTCTTCCCCCTATTCTTCAGTTTTTTGGTTGCTTCTTTAATTGCAAAAGGATGCAACTTAACCACCAGCCCGTCTGCCCCATCAGACTCACCGGTTTCATCACCCTCACTTTGCCCCTCAGCGTTTTGCGCCATAACTTCACCTCCGTGAATAAGCGACTCATTTCAGATTGTCATCAGATAACTGTCTCAGCATTTCCCTATCGGAATGAATTATATAACAATATGCAACAATATGCAACGGCATATTGCTTTAGATTGCATATTATGGTTAAATTTCTCTACTACAAAAAATCTGTCTCAAAATAGGGTTTTCTGGTCCCAGGGGTTTCGGGTCTGTTTCCACAAGTGTTCAAAAAATGTTATCTGAACCGTTATTGCTGTCGTTTACCGTAAGATACTTCTGATTGACAGCAGTTTTATTTAGCTCACTATTAACCACAGCAAACGCCGTGCGGCTGATGTTGCTTGCTGTCCGTGATCGGTTTTCAGTAGTGTGGGATTACTCTGATCGTTTTCTACTCGTCGGGTTGTGCCGAGAAAGTGGGGAGATTCAATTCTTGTACGAACGCGGCAGCTGTGACCTCCTGCTCGCTGCGCTCGGTCCGGATAACATCCGGACTTACCCTTTTTTGCTTTGGTGTGGTTTTGTGTTTTTTGTGGTCGAAGATTCTGATGGGGGGGCCTCATCTGTTCCCATTGTATGCGATACCGGGTTGAACCTCGCCAGGCGGGCTGACACATGGGACAGCCCCTACGGCAAGGCAGGTCGGGTATGTGGCACTGAAGTGTGTGTTTGCCCTGACGGTTTCCTGTTGTCTGCGACAACCTCGAATTGGATTGGGGCTATCCGATTCTTTCTCGGGCGATTAAAAAGGTGTCAGGAACCTTAAATTTAAGGTTCCTGACACCTTTTTAATCCTATGATGAATATCGATCACACAATTCAAATCATTCAGTGGTTCAGGATTTTCATCTGCGGGGGTTGGGGCACTTCTTTTATGATGCTTTGTGAAACGGGTAAGGAAGCCGTGATCACCTTCACCGTTGGGCAAGCCAACGGTGCCACCCACCGTGTGAATGTGGGGAGCATGGTGCCGAATGTGTATGGGAATCCTGATGCTGGAATGAATGCGATAGCTGTGACTTCCTGCTCGCTGTGCTCGGTCCGGATTTTATTCGGACTCAACCTGTTTTTCTGAGTGGGGATGGTTGTTTAAAGCACTGTCGGGCAAGCCGACAGATGGCACCCGGACGGGGGAGAGGACATTGAAAACTTGTTATTTTTGTGGGGTTCATTCTGGTGTTCGATCTGTGGAACTGGGGTTCGTTGGCTGGGGGTTGTGGTTTCGTTGCGTGTTGGGTTTTGCATGTTGGATTATTTTGTGGAAGGGCGTGGAGGTGTCAAGGGGGATGAACAAGATCATGTGGCGATACGGGTTGAGAGAAAACCGATCTGCGGCGACGTCGGGGCGGTTTCGGGACGAAGCGTTG
>PAJV01000073.1 GCA_002706765.1 Gimesia sp. | reverse complement strand
CGGCGGATAGCTTCAGATTGTGGTTTTGATGAAATTCCTGATTCGCATACTTTGAAGTTTATCTGGTTACTGGCTTATGCTCGCTGGTGGCAGAGAGTAGTTCGCCTGAGGGGAGCTTTACCCCAGCGAATCGAGGACAGAGCCCATGAAGATGAATTCTACGCTCCCTCAGATGGTTTATGCGTGGATGCTGCCTGGAATGATAAAAAAAAGCTCATGGAGTATCGGGGGGTGTGGCTGGATGATGGAACCGAAGCCTTTCGAGTCGATCCAATCAGTACCGGAAGTAACAATATCGGTGAATTCCTGGCCATCGTACGTGGACTGCAACTACTGAAGCGGAAGGGGATTGACTGTCCCGTCTACAGCGACAGCCAGACGGCCCTCAGTTGGCTGAAGAATCTAAGTGTTAACTCAAGAAGTGCCAGAGGTCAAAAGTTATCTCCCCGAGTCTATCAGCGAATCATGAGAGCGGTCCTCTGGTTAACACGGCAAGCCGATCTGAATCCGGTATTGAAGTGGAATACAGATGACTGGGATGAAATCCCGGCTGATTATGGACGGAAGTCGTGAAGAAGTATCCAGTGCAATTAGTAAGGACTCCAAATGACTGAGGGAGGATCTTAGATGGTGAGTCCTGGAAAGTACCCTGTCCTCAAGGAAAGCAAATAATTGGTGTTATTCAGGCTGACTATTCTGTACTGAGTTGATCGATCAGTTCATCCAACTGTTGGCGATGCTCTTTGGTAGCGGAGTGGGTTCTCCTGCGGGAAATGCTTGACGCGGGAGCCGCAAATCCGAGTCAGCTCGCGGACACAGTAGGCATGACTCGAGGGGCCGTTTCCAAGCTTATCGAACGGCTTTGCCGAAAGAACATGACCGCACGCTCAGTATTGGAAGGTGACCGACGATACCAAACCGTCGAACTCACGGCGGAGGGAAAGTGACCGGGGTCATTTGAGAGAGACGGCCACCACATCGGTCACCGGTTGATGAGTCTCTGTGCCGCCTCAGAATAGCGTTTTCCGCTCGCCTGGATCTTCCCCGCACCACTCTCGATTTCACCCAGGTCTGCTTCGCTCAATTCAACTGAAGCCGCAGCCACATTTTCTTCCAAGCGATGCGCTTTCGTTGTACCAGGAATTGGAACGATCCAGGGCTTCTGTGCGAGCAACCAAGTTATCGCAATCTGCGCTGGCGTTGCTCACTTTTTGTTCTGCGATGCGTTTCAATAGATCGACGAACGCTTGATTGGCTTTTCGGTTCTCGACGGACACCCACCGAGCACAAAACTCAAATAGATTGTTCTTGGACAGGCTCCTAGGTGAGCCCTACCCTTAGCCGCATCCAGAACATCGGCTACAAAATAAGGACGACCGCCCATCGCCGTGAGTGGACGCTCACGCACATGCCGAGTCTTTTCAGTTTGGCTATCGATGTACCGCAAAGCGCCGGTTGGCCTCGTCCCAGTCAATATGATCGAGGAACTTGTCGACGTACTCGGACTTGCGATTCTGGTAGTCGATGTAGAACGCGTGTTCGTAGGTGTCGATGACAATCAGCGGGGTCGCCATCCAAAGCACCCCCATCGCGTGTTCGTCGCTGACGACATTGTAGAGCTTCCCATTGACAGGATGCTTAACGAGCATGGCCCAACCCGCAGCCCCTTTCGCGGAAGAAGCGAAGTCGTCCGACCATTTCTCGATCGACCCAAAGCGTTTGTCAATCGCGGCACGAATATCGGTGGCAGGATCGCGTGCTTCGGGAGCGAGGCCGTCAAAGTACATTTCGTGCAGCACGACGCTGTTGCTCTTACTGTTTACGGCCCGCTTGAGCGCACCGTATGCGGCCGCATCCAACGGCTGCCCGGACTTCACTGCTTCCTCAATACGGGAGTCCGCCGCCGTGTAGCCCTTGAGCGCACCACCGTAATGCGCGGTATGGTGTGGTGCGATCTGCTCGGCACTCAGGAAACCTGGAATCGATTTGTGTTTCAGTGGCTTGGGATTCCCCGTGACCAGTCCGCTATGTGAAAAGTCCAGTTCGTGCGTCTGGTGATCTGCTGCTTCGGCGAGTCCGCCGACCAGCATGTTGCCCGCGACTGCGCCCGATGAGGCAAACAGGAAGTTGCGTCGTGAGAAATCACTCATTAGTCGTTCTCCGTGAAGTTAGTTGTTGTCGAGCCCAAGACCTGAGGCTTCTAAACCCATTGTGTACTTTGTATGATCTTGCAGCACACGCGGATTGATGGCAAGGCTCTCAATACAACATGAAAAACTTTTCATGCGGCTCTCATGTTCAAGACCGTGGTAATAATACATAATGGATCTCGACATTGATAAGGAGGGAATCACGTGCCGCGCGTGCTGGTTGTCGAAGATGAAAAAAAGCTGCTGGCCAGCCTGAAAAAGGGACTGGAACAGGATGGATACGAAGTCATCACGGCGGCGACAGGCGAGGAAGGGTATTACTCCGCGACGACCGAGAAGATGGACGGCTTAATTCTCGACCTGATGCTGCCGGGGAGAGATGGGATGCAGGTGCTGAACGATTTGAGATCCGTTGGTTTTTCACAGCCCGTTCTCATTCTGACTGCGAAAGATAGCGTGGAGGATCGTGTATCGGGGCTGGACGGAGGAGCTGATGACTATCTCGTGAAGCCATTTGCCTTCGCCGAGTTGCTTGCCCGGTTGCGGGCGTTACTGCGTCGCGACACGACAGGGCGTGAACTCATGCTGCGAGTGGCTGATCTGGAAATGGACCTGATCGCTCGACGAGTTGTACGCGACGGCGAGGAGATCGAAGTAAGTCAGCGTGAGTTCGAACTGCTGGCGTACTTTCTGCGGCATGTCAATGCTGTCGTCACCCGGGATATGCTGGCTCGCGATGTATGGCAGGAACCGATGGGAGTGCTGACCAATGTTATCGACGTTTACGTCGGGCTGCTGCGGAAGAAGGTCGAACGCCCGGGTCTGCGGCAGTTGATTCACACGGTCCGCGGTGTCGGCTATGTCGTGAGGGACTCGCCATGAACAGACTGAGTATTCGCTGGCGACTGACTCTGTGGAACACGGCGGCTCTTGCGGTTCTTCTGCTGATCGTCGGATTGCTCGTCTACGGTCTGCTTCGACATGCCATGCTGGAGCAGATCGACCGCGTCCTAATCGAACAGTTTCACGAACTCGAACACGACCTGCACAACGTCGAAGACACCAAAGCCCGGATTCGGCACTGGATCGATGAGTTTCACGAGCACGCCGGGGTGTTGTGTATTGTTTATGGTGAGGACGGCGTCGTCGCACGGACCGAGCAGATGGCCGCAAAGAGTGTTCCCGATCGATCGGAGAACGCCGCGGACGAGTTACGGTTTGACTCACGTCGGGTGCCGCTGATCGGCCGGCAGCGGATGCTAACACGAGCGCTGAATGTGAATGGCAGCCGGTTTGACGTCGTCCTGATGCTGCCGATGGACGAGGTGCATGAGGAACTCCGGGGGCTGGCGGCGGTGCTGCTGGCTGTCCTGCCGATATCGTTGCTGCTGGCAGGTGGTGTCGGATACGCGCTGGCCCGGCGAGCTCTTGCTCCGGTCGAGCGGATTCGTCAGGCGACGGATGAAATCACGGCCGAACAGCTCGACCGACGACTCGACATGCCGAATCCGAACGACGAACTTGGACGGCTCGCTCAGACCATTAACGCGATGATCGCCCGGCTGCAACGGTCCTTTGCTGAAATACGACGCTTCACGGCCGACGCTTCGCACGAACTGCGGACGCCAATTTCGGTGATCCGCGCCGAGGTTGAGGTCGCCATGCACGAGTCACCGGATGCCGAGGAGTTTCAGACGTTGGCGGGCAGCATCCTCGAAGAGTGCGAGCATCTCACGAAGCTGACGGATCAGTTACTGACGCTGTCGCGCGAGGACGCGGGACTGGTGCCGCTGGAATCACAGCCGGTCGACTTCGCCCGACTTGTGGCCGACGCCACGGAGATGATGCGTCCGCTGGCCAAGGCGAAACAGCAGACATTGACTCTCGATACCCGCACAGCAGCCATCGTCACTGGCGACTGCGATCAGCTGCGCGAGGTGCTCTACAACTTGCTTGAAAACGCTATCAAATACACGCCGCCCGAAGGCCGCATCGAAGTGACGGTGACCGAGCAGTCCGGGATGATCGCTGTCGCTGTCCACGACACCGGCATCGGCATCGACGCCGATCACCTGCCACGAGTCTTCGATCGGTTCTATCGCGTCGACAAATCCCGCAGCCGCGAAGCCGGTGGAACCGGTCTGGGACTCAGCATCGTGCAGAGCATCGTGTCGGCTCATAGTGGGCGCGTGGAAATCTTCAGTACGCCGAGTGAAGGGACGACGTGTACCGTGTTGCTGCCTCGCACAGGCAGCAATCTGCCAACATGAAAGAGGTTTCATGTCCCTTTAATGGACTTTAGAAGTGGCTATGGGAGAATACGTGTATTCAATGAAGTCGTCGTGTGGCGACGAATAATCATCTGATGCGAGCATCGCAGGAGACTGAATTATAAACACGGAAATTAAAAACGTGTTCCTTGGCATGGTGGCGATCACGGCGATCACCACCATGTCGGCCGGGTGCAGCCAGAACTCTGGGCTGCTCGACGTGCCCGCACCAGAGATCGAGGGCGAAACTCGCCATTGGACATTTGCAGCCGACGACGTCGATAAAACTCTGGAGGGCTGGGAGATCGCTCAGACTGGCGAGGGAAACGGCAGTGTGTGGAAAGTTGTCGCAGACGAGTCGACGCCGTCGCAGACAGGTTTTGTGCTGGCGCAGACTGCCGAAAGTCCACGGTCTATGTTCAACTTGTGCGTGGTTGAAGACGTCAGCTATCGCGACATGAAGCTGACTGTGGCCTTCAAGTCGGTTGCCGGCAAGATCGATCAGGGGGGTGGGCTTGTCTGGCGTTATGTCGATCCTAACCACTATTACGTCTGCCGCTTCAACCCGCTCGAAGACAATCTGCGCATTTACAAGGTCATTGTGGGAAAGCGGACGCAGCTGGCGAGTATCGATGTGGAACTTGTCGCCGAGAAGTGGCACACGCTGACGGTCACAATGCGAGGCGACCTAATCATCTGCGACGTTGACGGCACAAGACTTGGTGTGCGTGACGATACACTTTCCGATGCGGGACGCATTGGACTATGGACCAAGGCTGACGCTCATACCCACTTCGATCAGTTCACGGCGACCGGGGTCGAACTGTCCAAGACACAGGATGAATAAACGATGTCAGATGAATCAGCTTCACGAAGGCAATGGGGTATTCATGCGGCGGTGATCGTGGCCGCTTTCGTGATGATGGGCACGAGCCGAAGCGTATTCGGCGGAGAAGTGAAAGCGGTTCGCGCCTATGTGACGAACTTCCGCGGCGATGGCATTTCAGTCATTGACGTGCCGGGAGGTCGATTAGACGGCCACATCGAGACGGGAAGCAAGCCTCACGGCGTTGCTATGTCACCGGCTGGCGATGCTGTGTTCGATTCCAACGAGGGCGATGGAACACTCTCGATCATCTACCCGCATACAAACCGCATACAAACAAGTGACCCATACGATGGAGGTGGGGCGGGACCGAATCAGCTCGCCGTTGGTGCTGTCCTCGTGGAAGCCACCAGTCCATCCTTCGATCAACTCAGCGAGTGAAAGTAGGCAATCGATGCAGTTGATCCAATCGGCACTCCGGCATCCGATCACGGTGATGATCGTTGTTAGCGGGATCGTTCTTGGAAGCTTTTCCGCGATCGGTAAACCAATCGCTCAGGGGCTTGGCTTGCCATGGCCGGACGCACTTCCTCAGGGAATGGAAGTGGACATCTTCCCGGCGCTGAATCTCCCGGTCATTTACGTCTGTCAGCCCTACGGCGGAATGGACCCCGCACAGATGGAAGGCTACCTGACAAACTATTACGAGTATCACTTCCTTTACATCAGCGGGATTCATCACGTCGAATCGCGAAACATCGCTGGCGTCGCGCTCATGAAACTGACGTTTCACCCCGGAACGGACATGTCGCAGGCGATGGCTGAGACGATCAACTATGTGAATCGGTCGCAGGCGTTCATGCCGCCGGGCACGGTTTCGCCGTTCGTCATGCGGTTCGACACCGGCAGCGTCCCGGTGGGACGACTGGTGCTCTCAAGCGAAACGCGAACGATTGCCGAGATTCAGGATCTGGCACTGTTTCAAGTCCGTCCGATGTTCGCGTCGCTGCCGGGCGTGTCGGCTCCTCCGCCTTTTGGCGGCAGCCAGCGAACAATCGTGGTCTCGGTCAATCCGGAGCAGCTTCAGTCGTACGGCATGTCTCCGGACGAGGTCGCCACGGCTCTGGCGCAAAACAACCGGATAAGCCCCTCCGGCAATCTTCCGGTGGGAGACAAGTATCCGCTGGTCCCGGTTAACTCGGTTGTGAAGGACATCAGTGAACTGAGGAACGTACCGATCCGCATGTCGGCGGCCCAGTCCGTCTACCTGCGAGACGTCGCGTCCGTGGCGGATTTTATGGACGCTCCCAACGGCTATGCGCTCGTCAACGGGCGCCGGGCCGTCTACATCCTCGCGACGAAGCGGGCGGACGCCTCTACTCTGTCGGTCGTGAACGAGATCAAAAAGGCGCTGCCGAGGATGCAGGCGGTATTGCCTGACGACATCCAGGTGAGCTTCGAGTTCGACCAGACTCCCTACGTAACGCGCGGCGTTTCCGGTGTGGCGATGGAAGGGGCGATTGGCTCCATTCTCGTGGGCTTATTGATTCTAGTCTTTCTGCGCGACTGGAGAAGTTCTCTGGTCGTTGTGCTCAACATTCCGCTGGCTTTGCTCGTCTCGACTTTTGTACTATGGCTGACCGGAAACACTCTCAATCTGATGACCCTCGGCGGGCTGGCGCTGGCGATTGGCGTGCTGGTGGACGAGGCCACGGTGGCCGTGGAGAACATTCACACCCGACTGGAACAGGGGGCATCATTACCGAGAGCGGTGCGGGAGGGAACGGGGGAGACCATCGTTCCACGATTCCTGGCGATGGTCTGCATTCTGGCGGTGTTCGTTTCGTCGTTCTTTCTGCAAGGGGCGGCCCGGTCCTTGTTCGTCCCGGTTGCACTGGCCGTAGGTTTTGCGATGGTAACCTCATACATTCTGTCGAGCACGTTCGTGCCGGTACTGCTGACATGGCTGCTTAGAAATCATCCCGAAGCCGGTCGCAGTCACGCTCCGGTTCTGGACCGAGTCAGGGCCGCCTACCGCAAGACGTTGTCGCTGGTGCTGCCGGCTCGATGGGTCTTGGTTGCGGTCTATCTGGTCGCTTGTGGAGTGATCATCGTCGGAGTCGGCACGCGTTTGGGGACGGACATCTTTCCGCGTGTTGCGTCCGATCAATTTCGCATTCGGATGCGGGCTCCGGATGGAACGCATCTGGGAGTGAGCGAACAAAAGGCGATCAATCTGGTGAAGGCGGTCGAAGAGGAATTCGACCGCGACAAGATCGACGTGACGCTGGGGTATGTGGGAACTGTTCCATCGAGCTATCCGATCAATGCCGTGTTCCACTGGTCGCGCGGTCCGGAAGAAACGGTTCTGTGGGTGGACCTGAAGGACGACGCAGAGATCGACGTCGCAGCGGTTCAGGAGCGTTTGCGTGAGCGGCTGACCAGCGATCCCAAGTTTGCCGAAACGCGGTTTTCCTTCGAGGCGTCGGATATCGTCAACGAAGTCATGAGCTTCGGCTCACCGACCCCTGTGGAGATTGCCGTGCGCGGCAAGAGCCTGCCGGACAATCGAGCCTACGCGGAGAAACTGCAGGCGGAACTTGCGAAGCTCCCAGCGCTTCGCGATCTGCAGATTGCCCAGTCGCTCGATTACCCGACCGTCGAAGTCAACGTCGACCGCGAACGAGCCGGACTGGCCGGCGTCACCCCGCAGGATGTCGCCAATTCGCTGGTGGCGGCCACTTCATCCACGCGATTCACGCAGCCGTTGTTCTGGGCCGATCCCAAGAGCGGTATCGGCTACCAGGTGCAGGTCGAGATTCCCCGGTCAGTGATCCGGGAAACCGGCGAGAACGGCGGCATGGATTCCGTCGCTGAACTGGGCGAAGTCCCGATCGGCGCGCATCAGACTCATGCATCCAATGGCAACGGCGTGCCATTGCGAGGCAATGGAGGCATCATCCGCGTTCGCGACGTGGCCGACATCAAGGAAGGAACGATGCCAGGGCAATTCGACCGATACAACATGATGCGTGAAGTGACGTTGACCGCCAATATTGCGGCTGACGTTGACTTGGGTACGGTCACGCGTGAAGTCGCCCGAGCGCTCGAACGTACCGGAGAGCCTCCTAAAGGAGTCCAGCGGGAAATTCGTGGGCAACTGCCGCCGATGGAACAAATCCTGAATGGTCTGAGCATCGGACTGCTGATTTCGATTGTCTGTATCTTTCTCCTGCTGGCCGCTAACTTCCAGTCCCTGAAACTCGCGCTGGCTGCAACGTCAACAGCACCAGCCGCGCTCAGCGGGATCGTCCTCTTGCTCTGGGTAACGGGAACGACGCTCAATATTCAATCGTTCATCGGCGCGATCATGGCGGTCGGCGTGGTGATGTCGAACGCCATTCTGCTGATCACATTTGCAGAGCGACTGCGGCGGGAAGGAATTCCAACGCGAGATGCGGCGATCACGGGGGCGGAGAGCCGCCTGCGTGCGGTCCTGATGACCTCCAGCACGATGATCGCCGGCATGCTCCCGATGGCATTGGCCTGGGGCGAAGCGGGAGCACAAAACGCGCCGTTGGGACGCGCAGTCGTGGGGGGATTGGCACTCGGCACGTGCGCCACGTTCTTCGTGCTGCCGAGCGTATTCGCGATCCTTCAGGCACGTACTTCGACTGCTTCCTGCTCACTCGACCCCGAAGACCCCGAGAGCCCATTCTTCGACAAACAGGCCGATTCACAACTTCAAACCACATGATGAAAGACGATATCGATCCATGATTTCTCGTTTGCGAACAAACCGACGCACTACTTTAGCGGGTCTTGTCATTTGCGTGCTCGTTGGCGGGCTGGAGTTGAAGACTGCCACTGCTCAGGATCGCTCAGCAGTATCCGCCGCCAAGTTTACTATTCAGCCCGCTCGGCTCGAACCGTACGAGCGCACGCCACTATTCGCCAAGATTCAGGGTTACGTCCTGAAAACTCGCCAGGCATCCACTGACGGAAGCAACACCAAGCAGATCGCGCTTACAGACATCGGAGATGAAGTCGCGGAAGGCGAAGTGCTCGCCGAGATCGACGTTCCCGAGATGCTCGAAGAGTTGATGCAGAAGGAAGCCCTCGCCGAGCAGGCGGCGGCCGAGTTGCTACAGTCCACGGCAGCGGTCACGGTCGCCGAGAAAACGATGCAAGCCGCCAAAGCGCGTATTGCTGAAAGCGAGGCAGGCGTCGTGCGCGCACGGGGAGAGTACGAGCGATGGAAGGCTGAGCATGAGCGGATTCGTGACCTTGCTGAAAAAGGTTCTGTGACCGGAAAGTTGGTAGACGAAACCTTGAATCAATTGCGATCGGCCGAGGCGGGCCGCGATGAAACCCAAGCCCATGTTTTGGCTGTCGAGGCGGATCTGGCCGAAGCGGAGGCAAAAGTCGCCAAAGCGAAAACCGATGAAGCCGTGGCGCGCGTCCGCGTCAAAGTTGCCGAGACTGAAGTGAGGCGTCTGGAAGCACTCCTCGGCTATGCCCGGATTCGATCTCCCTACGCGGGCATCATCAGCCAACGTAACATCGACACCGGTCATTTCGTGCAGCCCGGCACAGGATCACAGCCGCCGCTGTTCGTCGTCGAGCGAATCGATACGCTCCGCGTCGCCGTCGACGTTCCCGAACGCGACGCGGTTCGCATTCAAGTCGGAAGCACCGCTTGGATTCAAGTTCCGGCGTTCGGCGAAGAGGAGTTCAAAGCCAAAGTCTCTCGAACGAGTTGGGTGCTCGATCCAGCCTCTCGGACGCTACGAGTCGAGATTGATCTTTCCAATCCCGATCGACTTTTCCGCCCTGGGATGTATGCCAAAGCGAGAATCCAGTTATCCGTCCCACTAGCAAAAGCGGAAACGCAAAGCCGATAACCAAATCTTCATGGAGCAAATCACAATGACCAATTCATTCATGGGTCGCCGCCGATGGAAAGCGCTTAGTGCAGTTGTTGCCATCGTATGTCACGCAGTTGTATTCATGCCGTCTATATTTGCTGCGGATGGCCCCGATAACGAGGTTAGAGAAGCAGAAGCAGTCCTAGCTGACGCGATCATTCACGGCGACGTGGCAGCGTTCGATCGCCTGTTCGCCGCCAACTTCACACACGGCAGTCAGTCCGGGCGCTTTCGCACCAAAGCCGAATGGATGAAAGGCAAAGTGCAGGGCAATAGCAGTTACATCTCGTTTGATGTGACCGACCTGCAGGTGCGCGTCGTCGATGATACGGCAGTCGTGACCGGTGTCTCGACGCCGAAGTGGCGCGAGTCGGACGGCAGTATCGGCTCAGGCCAGTTCCGATTTCTGCGAGTCTGGTCTAAGCGGAATGGTGTGTGGCAGGTCGTGGCATTCCAAGCGACGGAAGTTCCCGCTGCTTCGCCGATAACGGCGCGGACGACACCGGAAAAGGCACTGGAGATCGACGATCCGCCCGCGACACGCGAGTTCTCTATCAAAGACGACCGACCGTTTCTGGGCGGCCAACAGATCACGATTTGGGGCCTGCGGTGCGGCAACGCCCTTTACAGCCAGGGGGTCACGGAACGGCATATCCGCAATCTCGACAATATGGTCTCTCACGGCATCAACTGCATCGGCGTCTACGTTCAGGGGAGCAACGGCGGCGCACCTGACCCGGAGGCAGGACGCAACGGATACAACGCCGATGGCACGCTCAAGCCGGAGTTTGCCCGTCGGCTCGAATGGCTCGTCCGCGAGGCCGACGCACGCGGCATGGTGGTAATGGTCGGCCTGTTCTCACCTCGCAAGGATCAAGAGCTTATAGACGAAGCTGCTATCCAGCGGGCGTGCGAGGAGACCGCGAAGTTCTTCGTGCGGCGGAAACTGAAGAACGTCTTTTGCGACATCATGCACGAGTACAACCACGCACGGGTCGAGCACGATATCTTCCGCGAACCGAATGGGCCGGAGAAGAAGGCGAAGCTCACCGCTTGGTTCAAGAGGTTCGCGCCGGATATCGAGGCGGGCATTTGTCCGACCTTTAAGTCCGGGACGGGAACGAGCTATCCCGGTATGGAGATTCTCGCAATCCAGAAAGACGAACCGATTCCCAGCGACGGGTTTGTCGTAAACGTGGAAACTCAACGGAACGACGCGTACGAGAATGACGGCAAGTTTGAAGCGGACGAGTTCCCGATCTTTTTAAAGCTGTTTGAGGACTACGCCGCTGCGCCGAACGCCTGCATCCTGTTTCACAGTGGCTGGTGTCAGGGCATTACCAACGGCAGCGGCACAGGTCCGAATCCCGAAATGGGCGGCTATGGCAAGAGTGAAGACGATCGCGGTATTCGTTTCTACTACGAATGGGTCCGCGACAACGTCGGCCGTTACGAATACCCGCGACACGTGAAGGCCGGCGGTTAGGCCACGGAAGGATCAGTCACATGACACACTCAGATACCCACCGCGATTCGTTCCGTTTCGGAGTCGAAGCCGAGTATCAACTCGCCGATGCGGAGACGTTTCGGCCGTTGTGGCATCAGGACTTGTCGTTCGAGGAATTGAACCAGGTGCTGGAATCGATCGCTGTCGACGACCTGCCGCCGGTTGTCGGGTTGGAACTGGAGCCGCCTCATCGGAAACTGATGCCATATGCGGTGGAGGGCTATCATGTGCCGGCTCCGGACTTGTCACCGATCGACCTGTTGCCCAAGGGCATTGAGATTCGAACGCCGGTCTGTTCGTCCATCGAGCAGTGCCTGGCCACGCTGAAGACGTTGCACGACCGGCTGGAAACTGCGCTCCTGGGTCGGGGCTACGCGCTGGTCTCACTCTCGCATCATCCGACCGAGCACCACTTCGAGGGGCCACAGAACAAGCGGCGCTACGACTTTTGGCAGTGGGCGATGGAGGTCATGACGACGTGCGGCCCGGATATCAACGTCAGCCTGCCTCACGAACTCAACGACTGCATTGATGTCGCCGATCTGCACCGGAAGGTCAATTACTACTCCCCCGCGCTGGCCGCTCTGTCGCTGGCATCGCCCATTTATCGTGGCGAACTGTGGTCGATGCGCGGCGCTGTCGGCAAGTCGATCCGAACATACCGCCGCAGCGTGATCGCACCGGCCATTGAACTCCATCCACAAGAGAACGGACGGATGGAGTTCAAACTGTTCGAAGCCACAAACCAGCTGGTCGATTACCACGCATTCATTCTGCTGTGGCTCACGTTGTTACTCGACAATGAATTGGACGGGCGTGCCCACAATCAGACGCGCGTCTACGATCTCGGGGCGATCTCCCGATTCGGATTGGAAGCGGAGACCGTGCGTGAGCGAGCCACCGCAGTCCTGACTCGGAGCCCTGTCGTACTCGAAAAGTACGGATTTGATATCGGCCCGCTCAGTGTGATGCAGCGTCGCCTCGAAACCGGCCGGCTGCCGGCCGATGACATCATCGATTGCTTTCGTGAAACAGGATCGTTGGAACATGTTCTGAGGTTGAGAGCGGGACTCGTTGACAATGCCGATGTAACACCGTATTCGTTTGACAACTGAGCGATGCATTCCCGCAGTGGACAAGGTGTGACGGAGACACGCTAGGCGTATGAAAACAACGAATGGAATCAGTCAAGAAGCGGATGAAGTTGCTAATCATGTCCACCCAACATTTCGCGAGGCTCTTTGGGTCGCCATGGTCGATGCACCAACTAAGTACGCTCTCCCATTCTGCGATCACAGTTTATACTCGATCCGGTGGGGCTTGGCTTCTTCGGCTTCGGGGTTGAGCTGGGCCTTAGTGGCCCGCCAGTCGGCTTCTGCCTGCTTCCTGGCCTCGCGATCGCTGTTCCCGCTACCGCCGTCGAAGCGGTACTTCTTGCCGGGTTCGCTCGAACTTAAGCATATCCTGCCGTCGCCACACGGCCAGCACGCATACCAGGAAGGCTAGCGCCGCGAATAGCTGGATGCTGGTCCCGATCAAGTAGATTTGATGTAGAAAATAGAACTGCTCCGGATCGAGAATCGCCAGCGCTTTCGCGTCGAGTAATCGGTCGAGCATTGGGTGCAGGACGAACAAACTCGCTTGCAGCAATGCCATTAGCGCCCATGCCGCGCTCAGGATGATACGCAGTCGGAGTGGCTGGGCGGATCGCGTGACGATGACATTAACGAGAAACACAACCAGCGCGATCACTGCTGCGGCATTGATCCAACCGGTCACTTGCTGGGTGATGAAGCCTACGGTGGTATGACTTCCCAGCACCCCGTGAGCCATCGGAATTACCACGGAGGCGTAAAACGTTAGCCTTCCGAGCCAAATGGCGCCGGAAAGTATGACCAAGACGCGACAGATCAATAGGTTATGCTGCGTCACTTCGCTGTCCACCTTCAAAGGTTGTTTTTACACTCGATCCGAGTCTAACAGCTTATTCGAATATCCGTTTTGACCAAGCGGGTGATTGCCAACTACATATTCTTGTGATTTATTCAGCTAATAATTTTAGTTAAGCTTGCTCCGAAAACCAACGTGCAAAACCATCTAACCTTCGTCCCTTCCTGATTCGACCAACTATGTGCCAACCGATGCTGATTTCTTAATGAGTCCTAGCCAGATATCAGCCAGGCGGCGGACAGCCTCCTGAGAGGCCCTCAGGAGCGATTTAGGGGCAGGATGTAAGAGAAGGATCACGTTTGCAGTTCAGGAGGCGAGGGAAGCGATTCTGGGCGACTCAGAGCGTTGTAATTTTGCATGAAAAATTACAGAATAACGGACCACTTAACGGACCAGGGTGATCCGACGAATAACGGACCAAAAAGCGTTTCTATAAGTCGTTAAGATAAAACAACTTAAAAGTCGGGGCGACACGATTCGAACGTGCGACCTCTGCGTCCCAAACGCAGCGCTCTAGCCAAGCTGAGCTACGCCCCGTAACTTAATCAGAGGCACAGTTTAGAGAGACACGTTGAAGCCGTCAATGGTTCTATGTGTTCTCTTCCGAAAATATGTAACCTCTACTGAAGTAAGCAGATATTTAAATCATCATCAGCATTAGGCAAGAATATCTTTAATCAAATTTCCATGAACGTCGGTCAGGCGGCGATCGAGGCCATTATTATAATAAGTCAGTTTTTCGTGCTGGAAACCGAGCAAATGCAGGGCAGTCGCGTAAAAATCCCAGACAGTGGTCGGATTAAGCTCGGCCCGGCGACCGAATTCGTCTGTCGCACCATAGCTGGTTCCCCCCTTGATGCCAGCTCCCATCATCCAGCAGGTGAAGCCGTCCGGATTGTGATCGCGGCCGAGGGTCCCCGACTGATGTGTGGGCATGCGTCCGAATTCGGTCGTCCAGAGGACCAGCGTTTCATCCAACAGCCCCCGCTGTTTTAAATCGGTGAGCAGCGCCGCCGTCGGTTGATCGAAGATCGGGCAGTGGCGTTCGTAGTCGGCTTTGAGGGTTTTGTGGGCGTCCCAGTTCAACAGACCATCGACGCCTGAAGCCCGCGAGGAACAGTACAGGTTCAGATAGCGTACGCCCCGCTCCAGGAATCGCCGCGCCAGCAGACAGTTGCGCGCGTACGCTGCTTTGAGTTTGTTGGGGTCGCTTGTGCCATACTGTTCGTGAATCGCTTTCGGCTCGGAAGCGAGGTTCGACACTTCGGGTGCCGACAGTTGCATGCGGGCCGCGAGTTCGTAGGCTTCGATACGCGCCTGCAGATCGGAGTTGCCCGGCCGCTGCTCGGCATGTTTCTGATCGAGGAACTTTAAAAACTCACGCGTAGCTTTCTCTTCTTTGGGAGAAATCCCCTCGGGAATTTTCAGATTGCGAATGGGAGACTGCGCATTCATCACGATCGCCTGATGCTGGGCGGGGAGGAAGCCGTTGCTCCAGTTGGCTTTTCCGTTGGGGGGCTCGCCGCGGATATCGGGAATGGCGATGTAAGCGGGCAGATTTTCATTTTCGCTGCCCAGCGCATAACCGAGCCAGGCACCAGCGCTGGGATAACCTTCGGTATCGTGACCGGTATTCATGAACACACAGCCGGGGCCATGCGTGTTGGTTTTGGTGGTCATCGAATGGATGAAGGCAATATCGTCGACATGACGTGAGATGTGAGGCAGCATGGTCGAACACATTTTGCCGGTCTCGCCCTGTGGTTTGAAGGCCCAGGGACTTTTCATGAGGTTTCCGTTTTTCCCCTGAAAACTGACGAAATTTTCTTCGCCGGGCAGCGGCTTGCCATGATATTTTTCGAGGCTGGGTTTGTGTTCCCACAAATCCATGTGCGAGGCGGCACCGGGGCAGAAGATCTGCAGGACCCGTTTGGCTTTCGGGGGGAAATGGGTTTCGTCGACGCCGGGCTGCCAGTCTTTATTCTGTTTTGAATTTCCAGTCTGGGAATTCGCGGCTGACAGGTCGCTAAGCAGCAGGTTCGTCAGTCCGAGACCGGCCATGCCGGAGTAGACGCTGGAAAAGAACGAACGGCGGGAATGCACCTGCTGCAACAGGCGTCGGGTTTCGAATGACTCAAACGGATTCAGCATGTGGTTCACCAGTTCAATCAAGATAAATCAGTTCGTTGGAATTAATCATGGCCCGACACAGGGCTTCCAGGTCACTGGCGGCGATGAGCGCACGCGCGGCCTGTTGTTCTTCAGCCTGGGGAGAGCGGGAATACAGTAACTGAAACGCGCGATCAATCTGCTGATCGACGTGTTCCGCGCCGGATTCCTGCCGGAGGCGTTCGGCGAGAAAGCGGGAGAGATCGAGTGTGAATTGATGGTTCATGAGTGTCAGCGCCTGCAGGGGCGTGGTGGTGGTATTCCGTCGTGGTGCGGCGAAGGCGTTATCGGGGCAGTCGAAATCGGTTAACAGATCGACGCGTGCCGCGCGGGCATTCTGATGATAGACGGCGCGACGATAGGTTTCCGGGCCGAACTCCTCGAGGGGCACATAGGTGGCGACGTTATCTTGAAGATATTCATAGAGACGAAAACCGGGGCCGCCCATTTTGAGATTCAGTTTTCCTGTGACGGACAACAGGGTATCGCGAATTTCTTCCCCTGTCAGTCGACGGGGCGGGAACCGCCAGAGCAGGCGGGAATCGGAATCAATGCGGGCGGCGTCTTCGCGGAAGCTACTGGCCTGCTGATACGTTTCCGAAAGCATGATCTGTTTCTGAATGTCTTTGAGGCGCCAGCCGTTCTTCTGAATCTGGAGCGCGAGCCAGTCGAGCAGTTCGGGATGACTGGGTTTGGTGCCCATGTAGCCGAAGTCACTGGGCGTAGAGACGATGCCGGTTCCGAAATGGTAATACCAGAGCCGATTGGCGAGCACGCGCGGCGTAAGCGGGTTATCCTGGGAAACAATCCAGCGGGCCAGTTCCAGGCGGCGCTGACCTTGGGGTGAGTCGGCTTTGAGCTGGTAGCCTGCTGTCACATTATTAAGTGTGGTCAAGCTGGCGGGAACGACGGTTTCCCCTTTGCGCTGTGGATTGCCGCCGACGAAAATGTGAAAGGGACCGTTCACCTGACTGTGGTTGCCCACCCACCAGGAGGGGGGATCGGGAATGGCGGCCAGTTGCTGGTCGACGTGTCGGATTTGTTTATTGAACTCATTGAGCTGACTTCGTTCTTCTACCGTCACTTCCAGATCGTAGAACCGTTTACGGCGGTGAGACGAACTGACGGGTTTGCGGTTATGGGAGGAAGCAACTTCCTGCCAGGTTTTACCGTCGGTCGAAACTTCGAGTTTGTATTCCGCCAGAAAGGTGGCTTTGTAGTTGCTCATGGCAGCGCCGGAGCGGTCACTGGAAAAGACGATGCGATTGATGGTCTGTGGCTCAGCAAGTTCGGCAGTCAGATCGGGGCTGCCGGCGATCCAGCAGGCTCCGATTTTTCCGTCAATGGTCAAGCCGACATCGTAGGCCCCCGCAAAGTCGCCGGCGACGCGACTGTTGGCGCCGGTAGCTTTGCCGCCGTTCTTTGCGAGCGCGACGTTTTGCGGCATATCGCCTGCCGTCCAGACTTCAAATTCATCGACGCGATAGCCGGTCATGGCGCGGGGGTTGGTATCGAGGCCCTGCGAAGTGAGCTTCACAAATTTTGCTGTGACGGGTGTAAAGGTTTCTTCCACACCCGTTCGTTTCGCTGGTTCGCGGGTCCACTCTTTTTCATACTCGGCGGCTTTCTGCTCGGCCCGTTGCTGAATGGCGTTTTCAATTTCGCTCTTCTGTTTCAGCAGTTCTGCCTTTTCTTTTTGCAGTGGCTGGCGTTTCTGGAGTTGTGCCTGCCGGTCCTCGGGAGCGGCGATGACACGGCTGCCATGTCTGACGCCGGCAAAGGTGGCATACAGGCTGTAATAATCCTGCTGTTGGATGGGATCAAATTTATGATTGTGACAGCGACTGCAGCCGACTGTCAGCCCGAGGAAGGCTTCGCCCGTCGTGCGGACCATATCGTCAATGGTATTCGCGCGGATCTGGGCTGCCTGCACGGGGTCCTGATTGCCGACGTTATCATAGGGACCACAAACAAGGAACGTGCTCCCCACAACGACATCAGGATCATTTTTGCCGATCACATCGCCGGCCAGATGCTCGATCACCATCTGATCGAAGGGTTTGTCTGCATTGAAAGAGCGTATGACATAATCGCGGAACGGCCAGGCATTGTCGATGATCACATTGCGTTCGAAGCCGTTACTCTCGCCGAAGCGAACGACATCCAGCCAGTGGCGGCCCCAGTGTTCGCCGTAACGGGGTGAGTCGAGCAGTCGGTCAATCAGTCGCTCGTAAGCATCGGGTGACTCATTTTTTTCGAAGGTGGCAACTTCTTCGGGTGTGGGAGGCAGGCCCGTCAGATTATAGGTGGCCCGCCGGATCAGTTCCCGTTTTGTGGCTCGGGGTGACGGCTTGAGATTGTTCTCTTTGAGTTTCGCGAAGATGAACTGATCGATGGGACTGCTCTGCCAGTCTGCGGGTGCCTCGTTGTTTTCGGGGGGAGCCACGTCTGCCAGGGGCTGCAGGGACCACCAGCTGAGATCGGCCTTGGATTTTTCCTGAAGTGTGAGGCTCTCGGGCCAGACGGCTCCCTCTTTGACCCAGCGGGTGAGTAACGCGACCTGTGCTTTCGCGAGGGGCGGTCCTTCTTTGGGCATGGCGGCTTTGCCGGAATCGGCGCTGACATGAATCACATCCAGCAGATAACTTTCCTCGGGTTTACCGGGCGTGAGGTAGCCTGCCTCTGTGATCGACTGCAGAGTGGCCAGGGAGAGATCCCCTTTTTCATTGCCCGGGTTGTGGCAGCGAATACAGTGCTCGACGAGCAGCGGTCCAATCTCTTTTTCGAAATCAATCCGGGAGGTTGAGTCTGGTGTTGTTTCTGCCGCTGTTGCCGGGAGGCTGAGACCTGTTAAAAACAGGATCATCAGACAAAGTCGGGGGAGGGAAAATTGAGTCACTGAGCCAGTCCTTCAAATTTGCTGTCGTACACCAGAGGATATTTGTGATAACATCGTTTACGATTCAGGACTCCTGTCGCTGAAACAGATCGCGTTCCAGCCAGGCAGGAGTCTGCAGCAGATGCTCGTGCATGGCTTGAGCCGCTTTGTCAGGATTCCCCCTGATCAGTGCCTGGACGATGCGCAAGTGCTCTGCATTCTCTTCCATGTGTTTGAAATCTTTGACATTCTGTCGTTTGCTGTGGCGGACCTGTCTCAGGGTCTGATGCAGAACCCGATAGCGGTTGATTTCCAGCGCCAGTCGTTCGCTGCCACAGGTCCGATAGATCAGTTCGTGCAGGTAGTCGTCCCAGTACTGTGTGGTCTCGGACCATTTGACGGTCCGCTTTGCCGAAGCCAGTTTACGGAAGGTCTGCTCGAGCTGTTCGAGTTCATGGGGCGTGATATGTCCGCAGGCACAACGGGTGGCTTCGCTTTCCAGGATGCGCCGCACCTGGCAGATTTCGTGCAGTTCTTTCACGCCGAAATTACGCAGTACTGCGCCGCGGTTCGGATAGATTTCGACAATGCCGATGCCTGCGAGTTCCACCAATGCTTCGCGGACCGGCGTGGCACTGACGTTCCATTCCCGGGCCAGCGCCTGCACCGTCATACGCTGATTGGGCTGGTACTCCCCCTGAAAGAACTTGCTGAGCACCTGTTGCACCAGCTTCTGTCTGCGGGAGCCGTGAGTGATCTGTCGTGTGACAACGCTCGCCATAATCGCTCGCTCTAAGATAACGGGAAAAACGGAACGGGAGCCCGATTATATATAATCTAACAGCATTCCATACAATAAAACAAGCATTATCTGCGTATCGGCATGTCTTTCTTACGGCGCCAGGCGGGTTTCAGGAGGGCCCGTTTTATGATTTTGAGTGAGAACACCAGAACAGTCGTGCCTCAGGCGATTCCAGCTGGCGACTGTCATGCTCCGGGAATTATTTTGATATTCTGGAAAGATCCGGAAAACCTGTTGCTGCATTGAGGGTTTATTGAATTACACAAGTGCTTCTTTTTTCTCTTAACCAGTGAGGGTTGGTGATGCGACGCTTTGTATCACGCATTTTAATCGGACTGTTTCTGCTGGGTCTCATTACGTACCTGATACCGGAACCACAGAAGAGCTCCGCCCAGAATCAGAAGGCGAAAAAAGAAGTTCCGATTCTGTCGAACATCGCGCCTCTGCCCAGAGACCTGAAGGTGATCGAAGACATTGAGTATCGTCCCGGTGACCGTCGCGCCTGGAAACTGGATCTGGTGATGCCTCGTGAACGAAGTGAAACACCCCGTCCGGCGATCATCTTTGTGCACGGTGGCGGCTGGTCGAGCGGTGACAAAGGTCGCGGCATTTTTCGCAGTGGTCCTGTCGAATATGCGAACCTGGGTTATGTCTGTATCAGCGTCAACTATCGGCTGTCGGACGATGATCCCTTCCCCGCCTGCCTGCAGGACGTCAAGTGCGCGGTACGCTGGTTACGGGCGCATGCAGACAAATACAATGTCGACCCAAACCGGATTGGCGGGTATGGAAATTCTGCAGGCGCACACCTGGTCAGCCTGTTGGGACTGGTAGATGAAGCACATCAGCTGGAAGGTGATGGTCCCTGGCAGGAGCAATCGAGCCTGCTCAATGCCGTCTGTGTCTCCGCCATCCCGACCGATTTTGTGAACTGGCCGGGTGGAATCAGAAATAAACAGACGCTGTTCCAACTGTTGGATTCGCCTGTAGCAAGCCTGGAAGAACAGGCGATCAAAGCGTCTCCGATCACCTATGTGAACAAGCAGGCCCCCCCGTTCCTGGTCTTCCAGGGAACTGCAGACCGGCTTGTCGATGTATCCCAGGCAGACAGTTTTGTTGCCGCGTTGAAAGCGGCAGGTTCCACCGATGTCACCTATCATCGCTACCCGGAAGCCAACCACGACGTCTTCACCAGGCATCGTCGCGAAACGTATCCGGAGATGGAAGCCTTCTTTGAACGTGTGCTGAAGAATGTCCCTGCCAAAGTCAAACCGGCGGGCGAGATTTATCGCAAGATCAATGCGGCTGCCAGTTAATCAGCGGACTGAAAACGGCCGCAGCGCCTCGCCGGTAATCGGATTCAGGCGGGTGGCTTCCGTGACTTTCCACTCGCCTCCCATTTTCTGCCAGGTCAGTTCCCAGCGCGTGGGCTGTCTGCCGGAAACTCCTCCATACATGGCTGTCCCATTGGCGCGGAAGTGGATCGTCGCGATGGAATCTTCCGACTTCATTTCGGTAGAGACATCGGTAATTTTCAGATCATCATCCAGCGTCACCAGTGCCAGAGCGAGTTTCACCATATCCCTTAACTGCTGGGCCCGGGGACTGATGTAACTCAGGGTGGTTTCCGGTTCTTTCTTCTGGAAGGCATCGATCAGGTTAAAAAGATCCGCTTCTACCCGTTCGCGTGGCGTCACGATACTGACCTCGAGCATATAAAATCCGACCGTCAGCAGAACCATGAACAGGCTACCGATCAGAAATTTTCCCAGACGCCTCTGATACCATTGGATAAACAGGATCGCGGCAATCGCGGAGCAAACCACCATTGGCGGAATCGCGGTTTCGGTGAACCACATATGTCAGTCCTCCTTGCAGTTCCTACAGCGCAGGATGGTTTTCCAGAACCGCCAGATTATCCCGATGAATGACTTCAGAATAAGGGACAGTTCCCAGTATGCCGGCAATCTGATCCGAACGTCGCATCACAATTTTTGCCAGATCATTTGAGTTGTAGTTACTCAGTCCACGGGCGAATTCTTCTCCCGAGGGACTGACCAGCGTGACGACTTCACCACTCTCAAAAGTGCCATCAATCGAACGAATGCCGATCGCCAGCAGAGACTTCCCCCCTTCCCGAATGGCTTTGGTGGCGCCCTCGTCCAGATGAAACTTGCCTTTGGGTCGAATCGTATAACCAATCCAGCGTTTCCAGGCAGAAACCGAAGCGCCCTGCGCCAGAAAGAGCGTGCCTACATCATCGCCGTTGAGGATCTGGTCCAGAATTCCTGCCTGTGTGCCATTGGCGATAATGACATTTTCTCCGACCGCAGTCGCAGAATGCACGGCCTGCAGTTTGGATTTCATTCCGCCGGTCCCCCGCGAGCTGCTGTCATTGGTGGCGAGGGAGAGTAACTCAGGTGTCCAGTCTTGAACCTGCGAAATTCGGGCACTGACCGGAGATTTCGGATCGCCGTCATACAGGCCGTCGACCACAGACAGAATCACCAGCAGTGGTTTCTTGACCAGGCTGGTGACCATGGCGGCGAGATGGTCGTTATCGCCGAACTTAATCTCTTGAATACTGACTGTGTCGTTCTCATTGACGATGGGAACCGCACCGTATTCGAACAGCGTATGGATGGTGTTACGTACATTGAGGTAGCGGGTACGATGTTTAAAATCATTAGCGGTCACCAGCAGTTGCGCCGCGTGATAGCCATGTTTCTGCAGGCAGCGATCGTAGCGTCGGATCAAATGGGCCTGCCCCACGGCGGCAGATGCCTGCAGGTGGCCGAGGTCTTTCGGTCGTTCTTTTAATCCCAACAGGCCCATGCCTGCACCGATGGCGCCACTGGAGACGACCACCACTTTTCGTCCTGTCAGCTTGACACGATGAATCTGCTCAGCCAGCGATTCGATCCGCTGGGGGTTGAGTGTATCGTCTGCGCAAGAGAGAACGTTTGTTCCAATTTTAATCACCAGCGTTTCCGCTGACTCGATAATTTCACGTCTGGTTCGACTCACAGTCCGCACTTTTTCCGGGAATCACTAAAAAATTTCAAAGAGGCACTCCCCACCGGGTCCCTATTTCTTAATATTTATATAATATAGCAGTCAGTGGCTGCAGCATAGACACACAATCGGGCAAGTTTGGCAGGAAACAGGGGCGATTTTCACTGAAATCGGCTCATTTTTCGTCTTATCAGCTGATTATATTTGTCTCTCCTCGACAGTCCTGAAACAATTTACCGCATAGTTCACCCGGTTCACACTGATTTTGAAACCCTTATTCACGAACTAAGGCATTTTATGTCGGAACTATACCACGAATGTGGCGTTGCAGCTGTCTACCATCTTCCTAATCGGGAAACCAGCCCCCTGGCCCCGATGGGATCCCCCGAAAAAACTTCGCAACTTATATCCCGTCTGCTGCTGGATATCCAGAATCGCGGCCAACTTGCGGCTGGAATGACAACTTTTAACCCGGCCCGCAATCAGCTGATCGACACTCACAAAGATGTCGGCACGGTAACCGAAGTCTTTCAGCTGAATCACCAGCAGACATTCAATGATCTGATGAAAAAGTATGAAGGCCCGGCAGCCATCGGTCATGTGCGGTATGCGACCTGTGGTAAAGACGACCGCAGCTATGCTCAGCCCTTCGAACGGCATCATATTCAGAAATCCAAATGGTTCAGCTTCGGCTTTAACGGTCAGCTGGCCAACTACCAGGATCTGTGCAAAGAAGTACTCACCGAGTCTGATTTTCACCTGGCCCGGGAAACAGATACGGAAATCCTGATGCATCTGATCTCGCAGGAACTTTCCAAAGAGAATCCCGGTGAGTTGCATGAAATTCTGGGCACACTCAGCAAGCGGCTGGACGGTGCCTATAACATTGTGTTTCTGGACGCCCTGGGCAACATGTTTGTCTCGCGGGATCCGGTCGGCATTCGTCCGCTGTGTTATGCCTTTGATGGTTCCCTGTTTGCGGCTGCCTCGGAAAGTGTGGCGCTGGCGAATATGGGATTTGATGAAGATCAGATCGAAAGTGTGGCGCCCGGCACGGCCGTGATCATCAAGGATGGAGAACTCTCGATTCACGAATACGCCCGGCCGACACAGAAAGCGCACTGCTTCTTCGAATGGATATATTTCGCCAACGTCTGCAGTACCCTGGATGATCAGAGTGTTTACATCACCCGTAAACGCCTGGGCGAGGAACTGGCCGAACAGGAAACCGTGACCATCGATGAAGACACGATCGTTGTTCCCGTGCCCGACACCGCGAAAGCAGCCGCCGACAGTATGGCTTATCATTTGAGCGTACCCTGCCTGGAAGGACTGATTCGAAACCGCTACATCGGCCGCACGTTTATCGAAGGTGCGAATCGCAGCGACAAAGTCCGTGCGAAATACACGCCGCTGCCCGAGGTGCTGGAAGGCAAACGGGTGCTGCTGGTGGAAGACACCATTGTGCGTTCGACAACGATGAAAGCCTTGATCAGCCAGTTGAAAGAACGGGGACGTGCGAAAGAAGTCCACGTGCGTGTTGCCTGTCCGCCGATCATCGGCCCCTGTTTTTACGGGATCGACATGTCGACCATCAACGAGCTGTTCGCCCCCCGTTTCCTGGATGGCGGCGAAATGAATCCTGAAGTAGAAAAAGCGATGGCCGCCGCCATTGGAGCCGACAGCCTGAAGTATCTGCCTAAAGAATCGATCGCACGCGCCGTGGGCCTGCCTGGCACTTCACTCTGCCAGGCCTGTATCGACACCACCTATCCCACCGAAGCGGGTCGCAAGCTGTACCAGATCGCCGTTGATAATTCTCAGAATGAAGACAGCGATTCCGATTCTCACCGGACTTACGATGTGACCCCACCCACGCCGGTTCGCACCTGACAGCCTGATCAGAATTCAATTAAGGAATACACGGTCCTATGTCTGCCTCACATGAGATAGAAATCCGCGTCCGCTATAACGAAACGGACGCGATGGGTTTTCTGCATCATGGTAATTACTTCACGTATTTTGAAATGGGTCGCACGGAACTCTTTCGGTCTCAAGGCGGTAACTACCGCGAGATGGAAGAGAAAGGCTTCCTGCTGGTGGTCGCGAAGATCGAATGCAAATACCGTCTCCCGGCACGCTATGACGATGTGCTGACACTGCGAACCACTCTGGAGAAAGTGACAGGGGCGAAGCTCGAACACAAATATGAGCTGTTTCGCGACGGCGCGAGTATCGCTGTGGCGCACAGCGTGATCGCCTGCGTGGACCGCGCGGGAAATATTCAGCGGATGCCGGCAGCGATGGAACAGCTGGGTACGGAGAGTTAACAGGCCCTGTGTGTGCCTGTCGAGCTTCGATTCGGTCTCACGCAACCACGGTGACAACAATCAGATTCACTCATACTTCAGGATTTTCTGCAGCAGATCCGCCGGGCTGTCCTCCGGACGCACATCGATTTCGCGGCACTCGGTGATATTGCGAAAGAACGTATGCTGGCGTTTGGCGAAACGTCGCGTCTGCTGCTTCAGCATCTCGACGGCCCGTTCCCAGGACCATACGCCTTCCAGGTAATCGATCAGTTCTTTGTAGCCCAGCGCCTGCCGGGCGGTGCGCCCCATTGGAACTTCCGCTGCAAGTAACCGTTTGACTTCGTCCAGCAAGCCTTCCTCCAGCATCTGATCGACGCGGAGATTGATGCGGTCATACAGCCACTCCCGGTCCGGCAGTAACCAGAACACGTGCGCCGGGCATTCTTCCGGAGTCAGCACATCCTCCGCATGTTGAGAGGAAAGCGGGACGCCGGTCACATGGTAGACTTCCAGTGCACGGGCCACGCGGCGAACATCGTTGAAATGATATTTCTCTGCCGAAACCGGATCCACGGCTGCCAGTCGCTGATGCAACGCTTCATTGCCTGCCGTCTCGGCAAACGCTTCCAGCTCGCTGCGATAATCCCAGTCCGCGGAAGGTCCGTTGAACACGCCACGCAAAATCGCCCGCAAATACAAACCTGTCCCGCCGACAAACAGGGGCGTCTTTCCCCGGGCAACGATCTGCCGACAACATTCGTCCGCCGCCGTAAAGTAATCGGCGACACTGTACTTTTCATGCGGATCGATTAAATCCAGCAGATGGTGGGGCACCCGTTCCCGCTCGGCAGCAGACGCTTTCGCCGTCCCGATATCCATACCTCGATACAGGGACATCGAATCCATCGCCAGGATTTCGGCGTTCAAATGCTCTGCCAGCAACAGGCTGAGTTCCGTCTTGCCACACGCGGTGGGACCTGCCAGAAACCAGCACTGCTGAAGAATTTCCCGGGAAAACTGCATGATTCCTCATCTTGGAGACACGAGCATCCCTCACAAAAATGAGGGACTCTCTGTTGGGGTGGACTCGTCATCCGAGCCCGATTCAGCTAGGATACACGGGGAATCACGATACGTTCTTAATTCCCGACTGTCATAGAGTATATTTATCCGCGTCGAATGTCGAAAGAGAGACCTCATGGCGAGTTTTGAAGCCAGCGTGCAACTGAATGCCACACCGCAGGAAATGTTCGATTTCCTGATTGATACCGATAATATCCTGAAGATCAGCCCCCCCGATACCGGCCTGTCCTTCACAAAAAAGCCGGACAAATTATATAAGGGCGCGATTCTGGAATTTCAGATCCAGGGCTTCGGCAAAGTTCAGGAAGGCACACACGAAATCATCGTGTTTGAAGAACCCACGCTGTTCACTGAAAGGCAGATCTCAGGACCACTGAAATCTTACACCCACGAACACCACATCGTCCCCGCGGGTGAAAACCAGATCACGCTCATCGATCGTCTGGAGTTCGAACCGCCCGGCGGACTGCTCGGCTTTCTGATCACGGAATCCAAGCTGCTCGATCTGTTCGATGAAGGCTTTTATCAGCGTCACCAGACATTGAAGAAACTCTTCCCCTGAGTCGCGAGCGCTCATTTGATAATCGAACGATTGCCCTGTGGCAGCTGCTGAGTTTGCGGCCGGGCGATCCGTTCTGCCGGCAGACCCAGGTCCGCCTGCACCGGTTCGTCAGGCTCCGTCAGGTACACGGTTTTCAAAGCATCCAGTCTCTGCTTGATGAGCGACAGTTGCTCCAGTTCTTCGACGATCGAGACATTCGATGCTTCCAGAGCACCAGAGCGGATCTGGCCGGCTCCTTTTGTTCCCGGTGTCAGCACCCGTGCGACACCCGCGCGTGGCGTCGTGGTAAACAGGCATGATTCACGCGGAAACAGTTCGCTCGCATCGGTGAAGCAGGCAATCTGCAGTTCCCCTGCCGTCACTTCCTTTTCGGCGTCTGCCAGTAACGCCGTCACAATTCCCGATTCCGAAATCTGAAGGGAATATGCTTCGGCAGGCAGCTTGATCTCAGGCACGATCAGATAATTGTGCTGGGACCCGCGAATACATAATCGCCCGTCTTCATCAAACATCAGCCGTCCCGTACGGGTATATGCGGTTGTCTCTCCCAGACGCACCTGAAGAAAGCCCTGCCCTTCGATGGCGATATCCAGTTCACGGCCCGTCTTCAGCAGTTCTCCACTCGTCTGGGAAATCCGAGTCTGCAGAACCTGGCTTCCCATGCCCACGGCAATGGGCGGCTCGGTTTCCGATTCTTCACTCGCCGGCGTTTTGACATATTCGTAAGGCAGCGATTCGAATTCCACGTACAGTCGTTTAAAACCGATCGTCCCGGCGTTCGCGATGTTATTCACAATCACATCCCGCGACAATCGCAGTGCGTCCACCGTGGGTCGCAATCGCTGCTGCAGTTCGTCCCGGTCCGCTTTTGATGAAAACCCGATGAATCCGGACTGGTCGGGCAATGCTTTCTGTGTCGTAGAAACCGGTTGCTGAGGAGGTAACGCTTCAAAGCTCGGCTGCAGCTGCGCCCATTTATCCTGTGTCGTGCGCAGCGCCCCTTTGGGCTGCAGCAGTTTGCGAATGGAAAGCAAATCGGAGGCCACTTTGTGAGGCACGCCCCGCAGCTCTTCAAACCAGATCTGTAATTCATCCTCGGTGGCGTCGGGCAGATGTTCGCGAATAATCGAACGCGTCATCTTGTCATCGCGCGCGGCAGAACGTTTCTCCGAATCAGCCAGCGGCTCTGCATTCAAAGGGGGCATCAGGGGACCTGGTGTCTGTAGAAAATCCTGGAGTGGTTTAGCCAGAATCGGCGGCTCAGGATCAGACTGTTCCGCCGCGTCATCATCAGAATACTCGTCGACGACAACCCCCGGTGTTCGCAACAGCGGACCGTTCAAGAGCGAATCGTCCGAAGTCAGTTCCGCAGAGTCCTCTTCGACTTCTTCCGATTCTGCCAGTGCCAGTTCGACCGGCTCCAGAGACGCTTCCGACAGAAAGCTTCCTGCCTGAAACTCATCTTCTGAATTCCCGGGCTCCACTGCGATTTTGCGTGGTTCCTGTGTGAACGTGAGCGAGACGGGAGTGCCCCTTTCGACAAAACCCAGATCCTTCAGATACAGGATTGCCTGGACAAACAGCACTCCGCATAAGACACAAACGGAAACAGCAAAAATGATCCGCTCAAAGTTTTTTCTCATATCCTGCTTCCCTGCAGCAACAAGGTTCGACATCCAGTTTCGACCTGCTGATTTCTGGATTGCATCACATTTAACCAAAGCGTCTCTCAAACTATGATACCCGGTTCAAATAGTCCTGGAGACGCGACTGGCAAACTGGACACAGTCCAGACTAAATCAGAAACGTTAAGTTAGCGGAAATAACGGTTTAGAACAAGACTTTTCTCAACCCCCGCCAGACCGTCAGAACCGATCGCGCTGTTCTTATCTATTCTGACGGGTGAGAGCCCGCGAATGTAGCGTAATCCGGCATGAATTACGTACAATAACAGAGTCTTCATATTAGACCGGTACGCCGAAGTGAGCGGAGAGACCGCCAGGATAAAGCCAACCCCGATAATCGAGTGCACTGACTCCCTGAAAAGCCAAAGTGCTGCCATGAATATGATACTTCCCAAATTCTACCGAGTCCGCCAGAACTTCCCGTCTTCCCGGATTGAAAACGTGGCTGAAACGGTTCGTATGGAACTGGCGAAGCTCAACCTGGAGAAAACAGTCAAACCAGGCGAGTCTGTAGCGATTACGGTCGGCAGTCGAGGCATCGCTAATATCGCCTTGATCATCAAGACCACTGTCGACTTTCTGAAATCAATCGAAGCGGTCCCCTTTATCGTGCCGGCCATGGGCAGTCATGGTGGTGGTACCGCAGACGGACAGACTGAAGTCATTGCCTCGTATGGAATTACAGCAGAAACGATGGGCGTGGAAATCCGCTCTTCGATGGAAACAGTGATCGTCGATACCACCTCGCACGGCATTCCTGTGCATTTCGACAAACACGCCTATGAAGCCGACCACGTCCTGATCTGCGGACGGGTGAAACCACATACCCGCTTTGTCGGCGACATCGAATCGGGCCTGCATAAGATGATGCTCATCGGCCTGGGCAAACATGAAGGTGCTAAAATCTATCACCGCGCGATCGAAGACATCAGCTTCGAAGAAATCATCAATGCGGTCGCCAAGTCGATTCTGCAGAAATGTTCGGTCGTCGCCGGGCTGGCAATCGTGGAGAACTCCTACGATCAGACCGCCCTCATCGAAGCCGTCCCGCCCGACCAGTTTTACGAACGGGAAAAGGCGCTGCTGAACATCGCCCGCGACTGGCTGCCCCGCCTCCCGTTTCCGCAGACCGATCTGCTGATCGTGGATCGCATCGGAAAAAATATCAGCGGATCGGGAATGGACGCCTGCGTCATCGGTCGCAAGTTCAACGATCACGCCGCCACCGAACGGGATCATGTTTCTGTCAAACGCATCATGATTCGCGGGCTGACCCAGGAAACGCACGGCAATGCCTGTGGCATCGGTCTGGCTGAATTCACCAATGAACGCACCGTGGCGAGCGTTGACTGGAAAATCACCCGGATTAACGCTAATACTGGTAGTCACCCGACCGCCGCCATGGTGCCGCTGGCCTACCCGACCGACCGCGAAGCCATTGAGGCGGCCCTGCAAACCATTGGCCTGGTTTCCCCGGAAGCCAGCCGCATTGTACAGATTTTTGATACGCTCGAATTGAGCGAAGTCATTGTCAGTGAAACGTACCTGGAGGAAATCAACAGTCGCGACGATCTGGAAATCATCGCCGGACCGTTCGAACTGGCATTCGACGCGGAACAGAATCTGACACCTGTTTTTGAAGCACCACGACACTAATGCTTTGTCAAGCTGGAAATTGAGAGTTGCAGTCGTTGTTTACGTGCTCCGTTGTCGCACTCTCGTGATATCTATCAATCTAAAAATTTAAAAATGACATTCCACTAATTCATTTAACATTAACAGAAAGAACGACATGTCCACCGAAGGCCTCTCCGCTGCCGCCCTTGAAGAACTTGCCAGGTACGATACACCCACCGTCTGCAACGTGATCGAACTCTGGAACATTCGTCCTCGTAATACGGGCTACATGAATGATTCGATCAAAGCCTGCTTCCCCAAGATGCCCCCGATGGTCGGCTATGCGTTGACCTCTACCTTTCGCAGCATGGCTCCCCCCCGCAGCGGCGACGTCTATTCCGGCCTGGATGCCCAGGTTGCTGCTTTCGAGTCACTGCCTGGTGCTCCCGTCGTCGTATACCAGGACATTGATGAACCCACGGCGTCTGCCACCTTTGGGGAAGTCATGTGCTCCACCTACAAAGCCTACGGCGCGAAAGGCATTATCACTTCAGGCGCGGGCCGCGATCTGGATCAGGTCGAAGCCCTCGACTTTCCTGCCTTCACCAACGGCACCAATTGTGCCCACGGTTACTGTCACACACTGCAGGTGAATGTTCCTGTGACTGTCGGCGGCATCCCCATTTATCCCGGCGACCTGTTGCACGGCGATCTGAACGGCGTCACGACGATCCCGACCGAAATCGCTTCTGAAATCGCCGACGCCTGCAAAGACCTGATGAAAGCCGAAGACATCGTGCTCGACTATCTCAAATCCGGCAACCTGACTCCCGAAGGACTGGGAGAAGCCCGCAAAGAACTGGGTGCCGAAATCGCCAAACTCGGTAAACGCCTGCGGGGCGAATAAAATATTCCCTGAATCGTAGATCAGAAAAAAGCCGGCTCTTCAGGGGCCGGCTTTTTTCTGAATGGGGATTCTACTATTGTGATGCGTTCTAGCGATTCACGGTCTGTTGCTGCTGGGCGAATTTGGGAGGCTTGACTGCCGACTCTTTGTCGTTGGGGGGAATTGTCTTGACGACTTTCCAGGCAAGTCCCAGTTTTTCGAGGACGAGGATCGCGCCGTAGGTCATATCGAGTTCCCACCATTTGTGGCCGTTCTTTGCCATCCGCTGGTACTTGTGATGGTTGTTGTGCCAGCCTTCTCCGTAAGTCATGAGGGCGACCCACCACAGGTTTTTGCTGTCGTCGGTGGTTTCGTAATTGCGGTAGCCCCAGATGTGGGTGGCGGAATTGACGAACCAGGTCGCGTGCAGCACGTAGAACAGACGCACGAACATCCCATACACGACCATGCTGATCGCGGTCTCTCTGCCACCCAGCCAGTAACCAATGCCATATAAAATGGCGCCCAGACCGATGTGCCAGAACAGAAATGTTTTCTGCAGAAACCGCATAAACGGGTCTTTGAGCAGATCGGGGGCGAACCGCTGATGGGTGGCCTGAATTTCTTCGCTGCTGTGATAGGGAACCAGCCAGAGAATGTGGCTCCACCAGCGACCCTCGCGCGGCGAATGCGGATCGCCGGGCTGATCGCTGTGCAGATGATGTTTACGGTGATTGGCGACCCACTGAATCGGAGGCCCCTGCCCGGCCAGTAAGCCAATCAGGCCGATCGCGCGGTTCATAAACGAGTAGGTCTGAAAGCTGCCATGTGTGAGCAGGCGATGGTAGCCCATGCAGATCCCGATACAGCCGGTGAGCCAGCCCAGGAATACAGCGGTCAGCAGTCCGGTCCAGGTGAAATAAAAGGGAGCAGCCAGCAGTCCCAGGTGAATGGCGACGACCCAGCCGATATTCGCCCAGTCGGGAGTGGCGTACCTGTCCGGCTGTGAAGTTTCAGCCTGGGGTGTCTCAGATTCGGGCGTCTCAGCAGCTGCGTTTTCAGGAAGAATGTTATCCGTTTCCGGAAGCGGCGCGAGTGTCTGCTGTGAATTCATATTTAAGAGCCCGATGCGATCTATATATGTGTGTAAATAAAAAAGTCGGCAGATTTTAGGGGGATCGGCGGATTGTGTCTATAGCGATGGGGGTAATTGGGGGGAAGAAGGAAGTTTTCTTAAGGCGTTTGTACAGTGGAAGTTATGGATTTCCGTTTTAAGAGTGAATCGGCTTCTGAATTTCTTCCAACTGCTGAAGTTGCTGAGCACTCATCCCCTCCGTGTAGAATTTCACAGAACGGGGAACGGAACCAGCAAATAAAGCGGAATGAGGGCCACCAGTGTACCTGTGACAAGATGAGCCAAGCGGGAATTACTGATGCGCGTCTGCATTTTCTTCACTCCCCGGGTTAATAAGTATTCTTCCGAAACTGCTTGCAGTCAAGAGTTTGTGTCGTCATGATCGTCGGCAGAGTTTGTTGACCCGCATCTCCGGTTTATTGAATTCAGACGAAATTGAATGAACCTGGTATCAAAAACAGCGGTCCCTTCGTTATAATGGGGCTGTAGCCAGTCTTGAGCCCTTTCGATGGGCAAACAGGGTCCGATACTCTCTCGCCATTCTATCCATCAGACCGTGAGAACGACTATGAAATTTCAACTTGTACTACAGTTTAAGGGTGCCGTAATCTCTGATTACGATTCTCTCGTGGATCTGGAATCCGTCATCATCGATCAAATTCAGGTGGATGGCAAGACCATTGTCGACGGACACGATTTCGGCAGTTCGGAAATGAATCTGTTTATGACCGTCGATGATCCCGCTAAAGTTCTCAGCCAGATCAGAACGCAGATTGACCATCCGCTGATGAACCGCTTCAAAGCCGGCTATCGTCCCATCAGTGAAGATGATTTCCATGCCATCTGGCCGGAAACCCTGCATGAATTCTCAATCAAGTAAGCGGACCCGCTGCTGAGACCACCTGGGGTGATAAACGATCTCACAGAGCGAGCCGTTGACTGCAGTCACTTTCAATTCCCGCAGATATTGAAGTCGATATGGGAATACTTCTGGCGTGCTTCCGGAGTGAGTGGTACCGGTTTTTGAATTGCGATATCACACCATTTCAGCCGGGACAGCTGGGGCAGCTGATTGAGCAGCGCCAGTCGTTCATCGGTCAAAGTGGCAGGATCTCTGATTTCGATCTGTTCCACATGCGACAACCAGGGCAGCAGATGAGAAGACTCTTCTCCAAAGTTCAACGCGTTGACATCCAGACTCTTAAGGGCCGGCATCTGTGCGAGCAGAAATAATGTCTCCTGAGTCAGATTCAGGTCTTTGCAGTAAAAGCTTTCGAGTTGCGTGAGCTGGGTTAAGGGCTGCAGCGCATACGCATCCGGCAGCGTGATGGGAACATGGCATTCCTGCAGGTTCTTAAAGCGGCCCAGCTGCTGCAGTGCGTTGCGAGCCTCTTCACCGGTCAGATGAATTCCCGTATCCCAGCCGATGGTCAGACTTCTCATTCCGGGCAGATCCCGGGAGAGTTTCTCCAGCAGATAACTCATCTCCTCTGGGGATCCCGAGGGGACCTTGAGCGAAGTCAGCTGCGGTGCGAGTACAAACGCATCAGCCAGTTTTTTTCCGGGGAACACATTTCGAACCACCCAGCTTTCCAGTTTCTGATGAGCGCCGGTTTTCAAAAATTTGACGAGCAGATCCTGCTTGACGGGGCCGCAATCGACTTCCAGGGCGACCAGTTGTGAGCAGCCGGAGAGCTTCTTCCAGAACGGGCTGACCCGGTTGGATGTGAGGTTCATGTATAATTTGAAGTCCTGCAGATGAGGCAGATCCAGAAGTTTTTCCGCAAGCGGGGAATCGATCTGGTTTTTGCCGAAATGCAGATGCAGACGTTGCAGCCCGTCCATCTGCGCGATCTGTTCCAGCGCCGTTTCATCCAGATGCGAATGCAGGATTTCCAGATCCTGCAGCCCGGCGAGTTTGCGGAGTGCCTGGTAACCGCGTTCGTTGATCCGGCAGTAAGAGAACTTGACTCCAGACAGGTTTTTAATTCCCGCGACGGCTTCGATACATTCTCCCAGTTCCGGGTTGGACTGGTCGCGGGTGCCATAAAACCAGATGCGGACAGGGAAAGGCAACTGATTGATCAGCGGAACCGATTTTTGAAGCGCTTCGGTATGCTGGTAGATTTTTTTCCCGTCCACGACCTTCTCTGGATTGCCGACCCAGATGGAGAACGGTTCGCCATTACGGGGAAACCAGATGGTCAGTTTCTGATCGCGGATCTGCTGATATAAATCATTTAAGGCGGGATCATTCCAGGGTTTCTGCGTGACACCGCTGGCGTTCACCGGGCGCAATCCCTGCAACTGGGGAATACGACTGGCGATCACCTGATTAATTTCATCCAGTCGGCGACCTGTCTTTTGTAAATCGGTATGGGTGTGATGTTGAATGGCCGGAGTGACATCAGCCACCACCTGCTTATCTGCGACGACCGACTGGGATCGATCTGAGTTGACCAGAAAACCACCAATGCCAGCCAGTGCCAGCAATACCACCACAAACGGGATCGCCCTTTTTCGAAACATCCTACGCTTTCCTCCATTCAGCAACTGGATCCTGAATCAGATGCTGGCCCCTTTAAAGCCGTCCCGGAAAGGGAGCAATTCAGATGCACTCCCCTCAGGCGAACACTTCACTAACTTATTGTACAGAACAAAACAGGTGTTGTCCTCTTTCTGAGTTAAAATTTTTAGTTCAAAACAGTTGCCTGACAAGTCGTTCTTCATATGTCCCAACATGCCAACACCTTAACTTAGCCTATTTTACTTCGGCCAGCATGAGGGATCTCCCTCCCTGCCGGGGAATTTTTTTCAAAAACCCGGTAACAGTCTGGCGGTTTCTTCGCATGGTAGTTCAGTCACAGATTGATTACTCACTTTTGAGGGGGCTGAAACATGATGACAGAGACCACTTTCACTTCGGGCTTCGACTCAACAACACAAATCGAAAGTCGACTGCAACAGATGATTAATCAGGGCAGCCTGACCCTGATGTTGTCCATCGGCTACCGCACCGGTTTAATACGGGTCCTGGGAGAGGTGGATGCAGCGACCTCTGAAGAGGTCGCAGAGAGAGCGGGTCTGCAGACGAGGCATGTCGAAGACTGGCTGGCTGTCATGACCACCGGCGGAATTCTGGAATACGATTCCCTCTTCCAGACGTATCGTCTGCCTGCGGAACAGGCGGCGGTATTACTGCAACGTGGACGCACGCACGCTTATGCTGCCAGCGTGCAATGGGTGTCACTCTCCGGGAAACTTGAGGATGAAATTGTAACCTGCTTCCGCGCAGGAGGTCCGCTGCCGTCTGATCTGTTTTCTCAGCTGCAGTCACAGCTGTTGGAAGATAATTCCGTGTCGATCATGAACGGGTTATTTAAACATGTCCTGCCGCTCGTTCCCCGTCTGATCATGCAACTCTGCGAAGGCCGGGACGTCCTCGAGCTGGGTTGTGGCGCCGGTCACACACTGATTGAGCTGGCGCGTACGTTTCCTGCCAGTCGTTTTGTGGGCTATGACAGTTCCGCCACACTGATTGAAAAAGCCAGCCGATCTGTCGCTGAGGAGCAGCTTGAGAATGTCACGTTTATCCAGCGTGATCTGTCGGTGATTCATGCCATCGACAGTTTTGATCTGATTCTGGCATTGGATGTCCTGCAGGATCAGGCTCGGCCGACCCGAGTTCTGGATCAGGTTCTCACAGCGCTCAGACCCGGGGGAACTTTCCTGATGCAGGACCTGGCACGCTCGCGCAACAGGGAGCTCAACCTGCAGCATCCGCTGGCAGCACTGATGCACTCCATCTCGAGTTTGCGGAGCATGGCAATCGTAGACCGGGAACAGAACGCCGATGGTTCCCGCTGGTGCCAGGAAATGGCATTGCAGACGTTACAGGAACTGGGGTACGAATCGATTGACGTCCACACGCTGCCGCATGACCTGGTCAGTGATTATTATGTGGCCAGCAAACCACGGGGGATTGCATCCTGAGGCTGCCAGGTTTACTTCTGGAACAGTCGTTCTTCCAGGAGCTCGTAATAGCGGGCATCGGTTCCGGCCTGATTGACATAAGAACTCAGAATGCCGGGATCGATGAAGACCATGGCTGGCTGTTCCTCGCAGTGGGCGGCAGACGCTTTCAATAAATAGCTGATATCCGTACGGCTCAGGCGATGTGTTTTACACAAATCATAGAACAATCCCTGGGGTGTATCGGAATTGGCCTTGCGCTGCAGTTGCATATTTTCCCAGAGATACAGAGTCAGCCAGACCATGACAATCACGATGGTGGCCGAGATCAGCATCCAGTTTTCCTGCAGCAGACTGCGATTACGAAATGCCCGGGAGATTTCATCGGTATGTCCTGCCAGCAGGAACCAGAATTCGATGTTCATGTTTCGTTCGTCCCTTCCACCTGGTTTCCATCGGGTTGTTCCTGAGTCAGCGGTCTCTGCAGCGCTTTGACTGCCATTTCGCGGATGCGCGTATTGGCGTCATTCACCAGTGTCGCCAGTGCCTGTCGTGCCGCGGAACTGGAAATGGTAGCCAGAATTTCGGCACTGGTTCTGCGGACCAGGTCGTCGGCATCTTCCAGTAAAGCAGCCAGGGCGGGGACCACCTGATCATGCAGCTTCAATGCATAGGCACAGCGGGCTGCCTGCATCCGACGTTTCCGCAGGGGATGTGCCATGGCGCGACTCAAATCGACGATGCACCGTGGATTCAGTTTCTGCAGCAGCTTCCCCACGGAAGGACAGACCTGGGGATGGAATTCTTCGAAATGTTCGAGGACATATTCGACATCAAAACTGGAGAGTTCCTGACGCGCCGCTTCGCGAACTTCCTCGACAGGGCTGTCTATTTTATTAATCAGCAGATTCATGGCATCCGGGACATGCTGCGCCCGGAGCTGACAGGTGGCCCAGGCCTGCTGAATGGGATCTTCCGAATCCAGACTTTCCAGAACCATTTCTGTCACTTCGGCGGTATCCATCTTCCGCAGCATATCGATGGCTGCTTCTTTGGCGGCAGGCGTCCCGTGCTGCAACATCCATTTCTGAGCCTGTTTTTTGCTGGCCACATCGAGATTGAGCAGGCTGATCAGTCGAATCAGGGCGACCTGCAGTACCTGGGGGATGCTGCTGAAGTCCTGTCGGTCCGCGCGGAGCCAGATCACCTGTTCCATCTGCCTGAAATTCGTCTGCTGCAGTTCCGTCGGTTTTTCCGGAAGCCAGCGCAACAGGTGGGCGATGAATTCGGGATCGTCACGCGTCGAAATCGCTTCCAGCACTTTGGCATTCGGATAATTCACTTCGGTGAAGTCGCAAATCAGCTGCATGACGCCGATATGTTTGCTTTGTTTCAGAACCTGTTCGACCAGTCGCCTGATGTCTTCGTTCGAACTCCAGAGCACTTTTCTGATGGCAGGATCATCCACCTTGCCCAGGATCAGCAGGCTCTCCATAATTTCTTCAGGGCGATCGAATTCCTGCAGATGCTCGGTGGCTGCGACAATCGCGTTGAGGTTGTCACGCCGGATGTCCTTTGCATTCTTCAGAAACGCACGCGAATAAACGGAGTCGACCGAGGGATTGAGAAAATATTCGTAGAGCCTGCCCACCAGGTAGCGCAGTGTCTGTGATGTCAGATCCGGCTGATGATTGACGAGCCGTTTATTTTCAAACAGGGAGATGATCGACGGGATCTGTTTAAAATCGCAGGTGATGCGGACAAATTCCAGTCCCGCGTACTGCAGTTCTCGATTCCCATGCTGCAGACATTGTCGAATCGCCGCATCGAGTGCATTGGAATGTGTCTCCAGCAGTTTGCGGACGCCGGCAGAATGAGTGGCATAGCGCCGGATAACTTCGACGAGTCCACGTGAACTCTGCTGCTGCAGTAAGGCGAAGACAGCCTGCTCACGAATTTCCGGATCTTCGACGTCGAGAGCCAGTATCAATGCATTCACGGCATGTGAATTTCGGCTCTGCGCAAGCAGGTCAAAGGTTTTAGAGATTGATGAGGCCATGACGAGATGAGATCGTATAAAGAGTGCCTGGATCTACAAAAGCAGAGTCAACCGGATTCGTCGGGTGAAAACAGTCAGACGTTCCTCCTGACATGATTCACAAAACTCTGCTATTGCCCGCTATCTCTCTATCGTACACGGGACCGGTTCTTCTGCAGCCTGCCCGCTGCAACACGATTATCCGGAATAACCACTACAGTCCGGTGAAGGGTAATTCGCTGAGAGGTTCTCTTGAAAGGGAGTTCCAGGTTTACTGTCCGTATTTCAGTCGCTTTGGAGCAAATCCGTCAGAAATTCGTACGACTCACGGACGACCTGGGGAGCCATATGACTGTGGCGGCTGAGTTCGACATGCAGTCCGCCGGGATATTCAATCTGTCGCAGACCCTGCATCACATCCGCAAAATCGATCTCCCCTGCACCGAACCTCAGATGATCGTGTTCTCCCCGGACCATGTCTTCAATATGAATGTTGAAAATCCGATCTTTCCAGGGTGCCAGATACTGGCTGATGGGCAGTTCTCCCATGCACTGCAGATGGCCGATATCGACGGTCAGTCCCCAACAGGGATGGCTGACGCGCTCATCCAGTTCTGCGAAGTCCTGCAGTGTTTCAATCAGCATGCCCGGTTCGGGTTCAAACGCCAGTCGAACTTCTTTTTCAGCCGCATAGGTGATGACTTCGCGGCAACCCTCTGCCAGCAGTTCCAGGGCGGCTTCACGTGGCAGATCCTGTTTCAGCTGCCCTGCCCAGAAGGAGACCGCGTCTGATTCGAGCGCCGCGGCCAGATCCACACAACGCTTCAGGAAATCAATGCGGCGGGCACGGGCCGCGGGATCGCCGGTGAGCAGGGTCGGCTCATGTTTCTCGCGGGGATCCAGCAGAAACCGGGCACCGGTTTCGATGACCGAGGAAAGCTGATACTTCTGCAGCAGCGCCTGCATTTCCTGCAGTCGCTGCTGCAGACCATCCGCATAGGGATTCAGACAATAATGATCGACGGTCAGCGCCACCGACTGGTAGCCGGTCTCGGCCAGCAGTTGAATCGCGTCATCCCAGCGATGAAAGGCCAGGCCATTCGTATTGTATCCCGGTTTCACAGGTCGACTTCTTTATGCTGTAACTGGAATGCATCACGCTAACCATAGCGTCTCCCGATCGATTATACTCGATCCCAATGTCACTGGAGACGCGACAGTAAAACGGGACACAGTCCCGGAGAAGAAAAAAGCCCTCGATCGACTTGATGAGGGCTCAAGGTTTCGCTGGTGTCACCAGGCTCAGTCCGCCAGTGGTTTGACACGTATATTTTTGTAATACACCACGCTTTTAGGATCGTGTGCCTGCAGAGCAAAGCTTCCTTTCTCTCCCAGTGAAGGAGAGCCTGTCGCACCTTCCGGTTCGGTGTAATCAATGACGGTCTGATCATTGATTTTCACAATCACGTGACGGCCATCGACGATGATATGCTGAGTCCACCATTCGTTATCTTTGGCGGGTGTTTTGAACAGTTTGACCCGGTTGTAGAGGCTGCCGGTTTTGACGGGGTCTTTGTGGCTGACGTTGACCTGTGATTCATAGCCTTGTGTCGGCCAGCCTTCTTCCTGGAATTTCGTGTGGAAGAAAATTCCCGAGTTGCTGCCGGGAGTGGTTTTGACGTCGGCTTTGAACTCGAAGTTCTTATACTCTTTATTGGTGAAGAGGTGCGAACGTTTTCCCGTCACTTCGATCACGCCATCCTTGACTTCAAAGGGGCCCCCTTCCGCGATTGTCCAGCCGGTCAGATCTTTGCCGTTAAACAGTTCGATCCAGCCCTCTTCGGTTTCGGCAGTTTTCTCGCCTGAGTAGACGCTGCTGGTGCCGATCAGCGATGAGACGAGCAGCGCCGCCATCAGACCGGATAAGACATTAAAACAGTTGCCAGCGCGGTATGTGTTCATCGTGTAGAAAACTCCTGGATGTCATGAGGAAATAGTCTGACGGTTTTCGCCTCACCATTGTTTATGTATCAGCTGAGTTCACAGCTGCCAACTGGAATCAATATATGCTACGCGGCGAGGGGACCGGTTAAAAGCAAACAGGGCACTTCCCGGCATATTTTCCGGAAAGTGCCCTGTCTTGTATTAAGGACCTTAAGTAATCCGCCATCGTTTACAGCTTGGGAAGTTTGATATCCTTACCGACCCCGTCATATCGCGGATCACGAAAATCTTCCGCAAAGTACATGCCGAAGCCCTGCCGTAACTCATACTCAGCCCGTTGTGCCCAGGGAGTTCCCGGATGTTCTTTGATGACCAGTTTGTACTGTGCTTCCGATTTTTTCAGTTGTTTATCCAGTTCTTCAGTACTGACCTTGGTCAGTTTGACCTGTTCCGGATCGGGGGGCAGCATTTCTTTACGTCGATGGACACTCCAGACATTGGTTTTTTTGTCTTTGGGTACAGGCATGTTTTTCGCGTGTTTGTCCATCGCCAGGCAGTACTGGAACAGACGCACGCGATAGGCCAGGCACTGTGCCAGCGCCAGGTCGTAGGCGGCGCGCCAGCGTGAAGATTTTTCCTGGGCACGTAAAGGCTCAATCGATTCGAGAATCTCAACGGCTTTCTGCAACAACCCCATGGCGCGGATGGCCTTGGGAACCTCTTTACTGCCGACTTCAAAAAACTCTTTCTGTGTGAGCGGGTAATAAAGCTCTCTGATATTCAGCTGTTTATCGAGATGCGGATTGAGTGTGACGATCACCTTCCAGATCGAAGACCGAAACTTGCTGGCACTGCGTTCGGCATCGTAATCACGACGGGACATCAGAAGCGGTTGATACTCTTTCATATCCTGGAAACGGAACTGACGATCCGCGGTGCTGCCGGCGCCCCCCAGTTCACCTTCTTTTCCGGGCAGAACAAAGAAGATCCCGCCGGTTTCACGGGCGATGCGTACCTGTTCGTAAGGGCCGAAGCCTGCGGAGAACGCATCCCAGCGGCCATGCAGACCATCGTATTGTAATGCTTCCGGAAACGCGGTTTCAGGACCACGATTGATGCGAATCCAGTGTCTCAGGTTATACACGGGATCAGTCCAGATCTGGCGGGCATAAGGATAGCCAAAGACTGATTCGCGGCCAAGAATGTAGATCGGTGTTTTGACGCGTTTGGCACGCGTAATGACTTCTTCGACCGCGGCCCCGTCATCGCCTGATTCATCGGTGACCACAACGACACACAGCCGTCGATCGGTTTTGCGGGCCATGACCGTGTATTTGTCAATCGTGGCCGAAACGGTCTGGCACATGTTTTCCAGGCCGGTTTCGTCGGTCGGGATCTTGGTAATCGCGTCCTGAACTTCTTTCAGATCGGTAGTTGGTTTGGGCGTATGGACATGCACTGTGGCACCATAACTCAGAATGGACGTCAACAGGGTCTGATCCCGCTCACGGGTTTTCGATTCCTGCTTGGCAGCGATCCCCAGTTCGCCATAGATTTTATTGAAGTTGTCTCTGATTTCTTTCTGGTCGTCTTTCATACTGCCCGATTCATCGAACAGCCAGACCACCAGAATTTTTTCTTCCCGCATGATGCGGATCAATTCTTTGGAAATCCGGCTCATGGCTGAGCCGTATCCTTCCACGACGGCCCCCACTTCCCCGGTCACTTCGCCGACACCCAGGTCTTCGCCGAGGATGTCATCACCGGGCGCGGTGATCTCGCCAGCATTGATTTTGATTTCGGGCTCTTTCAGGCTCTCTGAGGATTCAATCTTCTGTGAAGATACAGCGGGTGCCGTGGAGGCACCGACGTTTGTGGAAACCATGCCACCGGAGGTCACGCTCAGGTTTTCGGACACTTCCAGATTGGTTTCCAGAACCTGTTCGAATTCCGCCTGATCGCGTTCCTCATCAAAGATCGTTTCGATTGCGACTTCGGGCTGATTGTCTGTGAGCTGATGGTGCATAAAGCCCATCCCGACCAGAATCACCGCGTGTACAATCAAAGAGGTAAAGAAAGCGGAATAATCTCGCGCCTGAGCCATCTGTAATAACCCCCCGGTCATTTTTATAGCGAACTGCTATTTAAAAACGAGTGCCTGTTTTGTCTCAACAAATATGAAAATATTGCTGATCCGGTTTTGAAAATGGAAATGAATCTATAATACGCGTCTGCTCTGAATAATCCAGTCAGATCAGTCGCTAAACTGTTTGTATGGTTAGTGATATTGAAATTCTGCAAGATCAGATTTTGAGTGGTTTGCCGCCCGTCGCACCACGTTTTTTCAGTGCCTCATTTCTCTTACGCTCTTCTTCTTCAAAACGTGGGTTTGGTGTGCGAACACGATTTCCTTCGGGATCCAGGTTCAGCTTGATTTCCTTCCACGCCCAGCCGAGTGGCTGATCCAGCTCTTTGGCGGCCAGGAACGCCCAGGGAGTTCCCGGATGCTCATCGATAATGCCGTTCAATATCTCCTGGGCCTGCTTCCCCAGTTTTCTGACGGAGGGACTGGAACGCACATCTTCCGCAGGAACCAGTCGCCAGGCGTTGTTCTCTTTTTTCTCAAATACTTTGGGACTGCTCTTCATGTCCGCGAGGATGGTATTGTAACCATAGGCCCGCACCCGCGTTGCCAGTACGCGTCCCAGGGCCAGATCGTAGTTGGCCCGCCAGCGGGGCTCGGTGATCTTGGGACGGTCTTTCAAACCCTGCTCCAGAATCACCTGCAGTTCATTGAGCCCGTAGTCGAGTTCGGAAACTGGTTTCTGAGCTACGGTGACTGCCTGCCGTAATACATTGTCGGTATTGGCCGGGAATTCGAGTGTGGGAGTCGGCAGGTTGCGTTTGGAAGTCCGGGTGGCTGTCGCCGCCATCACCAGCGCTCTCTTGGCCATATTCTTTTCGATTTTATTCGAATAGTCACGTATCGAAATGTAGTCGGGGTGATAGGCCCGCATGTCGGCTGGTTCAAATTTGGGGCCACTGGTTTCTTCGGTGATGAAATAGATGCCGTTGGTTTCCGCACACAGGCGTGTTAACGCATAAGGACCATAGCCGGAAGAAATTTCGCGAACGTCATAGCTGTTCTGTCCCCAGAAAGGTAATTTAATGCGTTCCGGAGCGACGGTTTCGGGACCGGTTTCAGAAACAGCATCTACCTTTACGCCAGGTTCAATTTCGAAATCACGAATGATCACTTCGCGCTGACCGAAAGGGGCTGCGTTGCCCACGACGTAACATTTAATGCCGTTACGTTTGGTAAGCATGATGGCATCTTCGAGATTGGCCTGTGCATCGGTGCCCGCTTCGTCCGTGACCACAATGACCATCATATTGCGACGGCCTTGTTTTTTATACGAGAGCCAGCGTTTAGAGACCTGCGTGACAGCGGAAAATACATTCTCGTCACCCGATGTGTCTTCTTTGATCGAACGGATCTGCGAGACGACTTCTTTGACGTCGCTGACGGGATCCTTGGTGATGAACTGCGTGGTGGCACCGAAGGCGGCGACTGCGGTTCTCAGTGCGCTTTCATCTTCCACGGCGTCCAGGATTCCCAGTTGCTTGTAGACATTTTCAAACCGGTCGGCAATTTCGTTACGACGTTTGCTGACGGAGGGAGAGACGTCAAACAGCCAGACGACCAGTAGTTTCTTTTCCTTGGCCGCGGCAGCAATTTCGAGTGTCAGGCGGTCGATGGCACCGGCGACGCCACCATCGGGTCGGTCGGTTTCACCAGTCACTTCAACGGCAGCCATCAGCTCTTCTTTGGCGGGCTGCGTCATCAGGTCATCGATGATGGGCTCGGGGGCTTCAATTTCATTTTCCAGCTGATCCTGCATCGCCTTCTGCTGTTCAACGGATGTCTGGGGCGCTGCAGCCATGGACTGGGTCATCAGTGCGGTGTCACCGGCGGTTCCCACCACATCCTGAATAGTTGGATCGAGCTTGAATACGTTGTCATCGATCTCTTCAATCGAAGAGATGATCGCGTTTTCCGAGTCGAGCAGCGTGATGCGCGTAAAGCTGGCCAGCATGAACAGGAACAGGAGGTGAACTCCCAGACTGATCAGCCAGGCGGGAGCTTCCTTTATGTTCAACCAGTTGTGAGGTTCAACGTCTGCAATTTCTTCCACTTGAACTTCCCGGACGGAATTGACAACACTCACGGCCTGCTCCTTTAGGATTAGACAAATACTTTTAACTGCTCCCCATTTCGCGCAGAAACAGCGAACAAAATTCGTAGTGAACACCACGGGCTGGAAAACCAGCCTCATACATCAGACGACATTGATGATTATAAGAATTTTCGTCCTGCAATGGTTCATCAAATCTACGATTTTACCCCTGAAATCCGACAAATACAATCATTGGCCGTTTTAGTCGCCACAAAAAGTATACACCTGACCATATTTTATGAAAATTCCGGGGATGTGCCTGTATTTATTAACCGCAAAAAACAGCTTAACATTCGTCATGTTTTTGCATTCTCCAATATTTCACAACGATTTACGAAGAACAATTACCAATACCGGGCGAATTCAATAAACTGACATCGCTGATCTCCAGGTGTATTTTCTACTACAGGTTCCCCTACATGTCATTTGAGTGGCTTACAGACTGGCTCCCTTTCACGTTTTACTACCTGATGGTGCTGCTGCTGTTTCTGGCGAACCTGACTGCGTGGGTTTCGATTCTGTTTCTGGTCCCCGGGAACTGGATCATGGTTTTTCTGTCTGCCCTGTTTTATCTGTTCATGCCCGGCCGGGACGAACATGGCGTCTCACTCACCGTGCTGGTCATTGCGCTCGCGCTGGCGGGGCTCGGCGAAGTAGTCGAAGCGCTGGGCAGTTCGGCGGGTGCTGCCAAAAAAGGAGCCAGTCGCCGCGCGATGATTCTGGCATTGCTGGGAACCTTTATCGCCAGCGTGATCGGGGCAACCGTCGCGACTCCTCTCCTGCCTCCCCTGGGAACCATCTTCGGTGCGATTTTTGGCGGCGCGCTGGGCGCATTTGCCGGCGCTTACCTGGGAGAAGTCTGGAAAGGCAACCAGGAAGTGAACCGCATGCACATCAGCACCGCGGCGTTTGTGGGCCGCCTGCTGGGAGTGGTCGGGAAACTGGTGATCGGCGTTGTCATCCTGGTGATGATCACGATCGACTCCCTGTTTTAACCCGAAATAATTTTGCGATGACGATAAAAAAAGTGCTCCCTTTCCGAAAAAAGAGAGCACGCTTAAGCCAGTTCATTGTTCAGGAACTGTCTGTTTATTCGAGATCAAAATTGATTTCGTTACCGCCTTCTTTCACCTCTGCAGTCAACCCGGAAGTTTTTTGCAGATTGTATTTCGTCGGGATGAGAGAGGGCACCTGGTCGGCTTCCGCATCTTCAGGAAGCACGCCTTCCATATCGCGTTCCGAAATGATGGCGACTTGATGCTTGCCCAGCAAAGCGCCATCTCCTGCTTCGTAGGTCGTGAGTTCATAACTGCCATCGGGTTGAATCTGCCCCTGGCCAATTTTTGCACCGAATTCGGGAAAGAAAATAATCTGCCCTCGCTCCAGAGGTTTGCCCTCGTAGGAGACCACGCCTTTGACTTCTGCTACGGGCTTCTGATCGGTGGCGTTACCACCACAGCCGGCAAGTACGAGTGCGGACAGGACAGCGCTGAATGCCGCGATCTGTTTAAAAAAATGACTACATGAAATCTTCATCGTTGGTGATACCTGTTTTGTAAGGGAACGATCTTGAAAAAGACAAATATCCGCCTGCCCCTGGCGCACAAACCGTTGTTTCCAGGACCGTGAGTGACAGATTATTTAGTGAAATGAACTCTCACTGCTCAGCAGAGCAGTGAGAGAGAGCTTACTTGAGTGACAGCAGGGAAAGTCCGACTTAGACTGTGTCCAGTTTTACTGTAGTGTCTCCAGGGCCATTTGGACCGAGTATATTAGATTGAGAGACGCTATGGTTAAATGTGATGCGATCTAGTATTCGCCCACCACTTCTTCGCCCGCACGTGTCGCCAGGCCTTTCAGCAGATCCAGGCTCGTACTTTCAGAGAGGAACTGCACACGACCGTCACAGAACAACAGATGCGCTCCGCCCACATGTTGACTTCGCCAGGAGACACCATATTGCGAATGCGTACTGGAGCCAATGGGATACTGGGTCGCCTTAGTATCAATCATTAAATACCCGTCGCTGTCGCCATAAAAATAGGAACCCCAGGTCCAGGGAGGCATATCGTCCCAGCCTGTATTGGGCCCCCAGCCTCCCCGCGCGGACGAAAGCTCTCCCAGCAGGAAGGTATTGGAGGGTCCATCAGTGATATCACTCAGGCGGGTTTTGTGTCGAGGGTAAAGCACGCCGGAGGTGACGTAATGCCGACTGGAATTGGAGCCGCTTACGAATCCAACGTCAACCGAGCCTCCATTCCCTCGATAATGCAGTCCTCCCTGGGAGGGAACCGAGGAATGTGTCGGAGCCGTATCCCCCAGTTCAGAAGAAGGGCAGAGAACTACAGTCAGAGGCGTTGTGAATTCCGGTTGCGCGCCGGGGGCACCGCGCCAGGGATGGGACTGATTAATTTCACCAATGGCCTCATAGCGATTCGCCTGATCAAGATAAGGCAGAAGGCGCGCGACCCAGCCCATATTGTAATGAGACTCTCGAAAGTAACCCGTGGGGAACATACGAAAGGTATCGTGATAATTATGAAATGCCAGACCGAGTTGTTTCAGATTATTTTTGCACTGTGAACGGCGGGCCGCTTCACGTGCCTGCTGAACCGCCGGCAACAACAGTGCAATCAGAATCGCAATAATTGCGATCACCACCAGAAGTTCGATCAGTGTAAATCCACGTCGCTTCTCTGTGTTCAAATTCATGGGACTCTCTCAATCAATAAAAAACAGATATGAAAAATGAAAATTCGGGCTTCGTCAGTAATACCGAACGGCGAAAAATCGAAACACGAATCAAACTCAATGAGAATGCAGACAGCTGCCGGGCGCGACAATTCGTCTGACTTATTCAGATATGTTAATTTAATAATACCATGTTAATGAACAAATCTTAATTTTCAATCTTTATTTATTGAGAAATTAGTCCCACATAATTGAACTCGCGACGGCCATACACATCGCAATTCATTGATACATATTGCTTTCCGATATTGAACGGAAACTATCGGGCACTAGCATTATTGGACAGAACGTCCTGATAGAAAGGCGCAGTAACCCCCCTGGCAGACCTATCTTAACGATATATGGCTGGCATAATGGGGGAAAATCGGACTAACCGGCGTCTTTCAAATCGAAGGAAAACTCGCTGGAATCGTCTGTCACTTCGAGTTGAAGCGGACTCGATTCGCTGTCGCGAAACCGGGCCGGAATCGCGGGAGACGCTTTCTTCGGTGCAGCGGCCTGGCCGGGCTCTGGCGGAACGGGATCCATTTCGGGAGGCAGAATGGTCACATTATATGTCCCCAGTGCGACATTCGGAATAGTGACAACGCCTTCTTCAGTCAGTGATCCCCCGCCCCCTTCGCCGGTCTGAGGATTTTCCAGATTGACCAGGCCCGCGGTCACCGGGGCACCAGCCAGAGTCACAGTGATCGAAACATCTCGGCGGGGCTTATCTGAACCAGGGGTATGACTGCAGCCGCTGAGAACGGTGAAGCCGAGCAGCAGGGACAATATTAATGGGAGTGACTGATATTTCATCAGAGGTCTTTCCTCAAGTAACCGGGGATGCAGTGGAAGCAGAGCCACAGAAACTTCGTCCTGGTCCCGGCGAAGTTTCTGCGTCAATCTGTTAAAAGCAGAATTAAAATTCGCCGATGACCTGGCCATCAGATCGCATGGAAAGCTGGCGCAGTGTATCCATATCGATGTTTTCGGAGATGAACCGGACGGCGCCGTCAGTCAGCAGGGCATGAATACCGCCCACATGGAATGAGTTCAGAACGGTATTAACTTCGTATTCGGAACTCGCGCTGGAAGGTGCCCCGGAAAGCCAGTAAGCATTGGGAGGATGGCGAACGGTGGTCATGCCTCCCAGGTAGCCGTTCACACTTCCCAGCGATGACAGCGTTGTGCCGGCGTCCATTTGCTCACCCGAATTATTCACCCAGCCATGCCAGCCACCCAGCGGGTTGGCGCTGTTTTCCACACCACCCACATTGCCCGACTGCTCGGCCACAATGATCGTATTGCTGGAACCGTCTGTACAATCCCGCATCCGTCGTGCGAAGTACACGGTCAGCATCCCGTTGTTACAGTAAGTTCCCCCACTGACAATGTTCGACGCCGTGCAGTCAGCAGTACTGCCACCGGAAGTCGCGCTGGGAACCGCACCGGTAATACCGACATAGTCGTGGATCATGCTGTCGTTGGAGAGCGGGACATCCGCGTTCACAAATCCATGGGGACTGGAGGGACAGACATAACCGGGAACCCGCAAGGTTCTGAAGATGGGCTGCAGACTCGAGTGAGCCCAGAAACTGGCATTGAAACTGACCTGGTTATACGCGGGTGCCTGATCAAAATAAGGGAGCAGACCCACGCGCCAGTTGGGACCACGACTGTTTTTCAATCCGCCAATCGGGAAGGTCGTGAAGGCGTCCAGGTAATTGTGCATCGCCAGGCCAATCTGCTTGAGATTGTTTTTGCACTGAGAGCGGCGGGCCGCTTCGCGTGCCTGCTGGACAGCCGGCAACAGTAAAGCAATCAAAATCGCGATAATCGCAATCACCACCAGTAATTCAATCAGCGTGAATCCACGCCGAGATGTGCCTGAAACTTTCATAAGTATCTCTCGCAAATAAAAAAAGAAACAAAAACGCGTCCATCAGAGCGCGGAGGGAGTTTCGATTTCCCCCCTGCTTCTACGAATAGAAAACAGGTCGGACAGAAATTGAACGGCGGCCGATCAAATCAATTTTTTGCAGGATAATTTCAGAGGTATCAGTTTTTGGCAGGACTGGAGGCAGGACTCACAATCAGCAATCAGGGACCCATATTAGCAGTGGCTGGGGGGACTCTCAATATATTTAAGATAGTTTATTTAATAGCGAATAAAAAAAACTCTGCAGGCAGGCTACAATTGACGACCACGTGTAATTCGTTTCACACAAACAACTTAGTACACCATCGACTCAGCTGGAATGAAAATGAGGATACGATGCCACACTGTCGCGTTGCACTCTGGGAGAAGAATCTGCAAACTGAGCCAGACAGCAATCTTCCCTACCTGACACGAAGTGCGTTCCCTCAGAGAAGGACCAGTGCGGATGACCGTGGATGATACGATTCCGATGCGATTAAGAAGGGCTTACCTGACCATGCATCGCGTGGCACAGGCCCACTTTGCTGAATTTGGCATAACCGTCGACCAGTACGTACTGATGTCTGTGCTGGCCGAGGCGGAAGGCATCATTCAGACCCAACTCAGCGAACGTATGTCATCCGATGCCAATACCGTCGGTGCCATGCTGAAGCTGCTGGAACAGAAGAACGTGATCCGCCGCCAGCCCAGTGATCGCGATCGGCGGGCGCAGCGGGTCTACTTAACCGCCAGTGGAAAACGGCTGCATAAAAAACTGGTCCGGCATTCCAGCCAGATTCACCAGACACTGGAAGCAGCCCTGACGCCCCGCAAAAGACAGACCCTGCTGAACGGCCTGGACGAAATCACCCGGGCTCTGCAATAGCGCCATGAATCTCACCTCGTTCGCAATCGATTGTATAAAGTGGCAGAAATCGCGAAACTTTCCCTGGCCAGCCGGGTTCCATTCGACATAGTACGTATGCGTGATATAACACCAGCCCGCCCACTACCGGAGACCCGCATGACCCCGCTTGCATTCCGAACCGTTATCGCCTGCCTGACATTCACTGTCTGCCTGGGAGAATTGAGCTTTGCACAACCGCCCCGCCCGAACAGCCCGCCTCAGTTCAGAGGGAACCTGATTGAACACCGCGACGTGGAATATGCGAACGTGGATGGTTCGTCCCAGCTGCTGGATCTGTATCTGCCTCGCAATGTGAAAAATCCGCCGCTGGTCGTCTGGATTCATGGCGGCGGCTGGCGGGGCGGCAATAAAGGTCGAGGCGGCAAATTTGTGCCCCTGCTGACCGACGCCGGCTACGCCTGTGCCAGCATCAATTATCGACTCAGCGGCGAAGCGAAGTTCCCGGCCCAGATCAACGACTGCAAAGCCGCCATCCGCTGGTTGCGGGCACATGCAAAAAAATATGGATACAATGCTGCCCGCATCGGCGTCGGCGGCTCTTCCGCGGGCGGACACCTGGCCGCGTTACTGGGCACCAGCGGCGGGATCAAAGACCTGGAAGGCAGCGTGGGCAAACACCTCGACCAGTCCAGCAGCGTGCAGGCGGTCTGCGATCTGTGGGGGCCGACCGACTTTCTGCAGATGGACAAACACGCGATTCCCGGTTCGCGACTCAAACACAATGACCCCCGCTCTCCCGAATCGCTGTTGATCGGCGGCCCGATCCTGGAACACAAAGACCGCGTCGCGCGGGCCAACCCGATCACTTACATTGACCAACAGGATCCCCCCTTCCTGATCATTCACGGTTCTAAAGATCCCGCGGTCCCCGTGCATCAGAGCATCATCCTGGAAAAGGCGCTCAAGAAAAACAAGGTACCCGCGAAGCTGCACATCGTCGAAAACGCCGGTCATGGCGGCCCGGAATTCAACGCCCCCAAAGTCAACAAAATGATTGTTGAGTTTTTCGATCAGAACCTGAAAAAACAAACATCCGGGAAATAAAATCCTGATCGACAGTCTGTTCACGACAGAAAACCGAGAACAATTTTCTCCGGGGCTTTACACTCGATTCCGGTTTCCTGAGAATATACTTTGTTCTCAGAAGACTGCATTTTCGATACCCAGGGAATCGAGCCAACACCGATGCAGCTGAGTTTATCGTGAGCGTTCTTTTTGAATCCAGGATTAATATGACTTTATTTCGTCCCCCCTCCGTACAAAAAACGATTTGCCCGTTCGTCGTCACTGCTGTTTTTCTGCTACCACTGCTGGTTGGCTGCTCCCCCACGCCGGAAGATCAGCCAGACACAGCCGAGGTGATCGGCATGGTAATTCTGGACGGCGAACCTGTCCCGGGGGCGGTTGTCACCTTCGCTCCTGAAACCGGCCGTCCGTCGACGGGCATCACTGATAATGCAGGTCGCTTCGAACTGACTTACAACAAAGACACGAAAGGCGCAAAGATCGGCAAACATACCGTACGCATCTCAACACAACGGTATATCGAAAACGCCGATGGCTCCACGACCGAGCAACAGGAAACAATCCCCGAGAAATATAATGCCAGTTCCACGCTGACCATTGAAGTCAAACCGGGAAAAAACGATTTCCCGATTAAACTGGATAAAGAATAAACCGCCGAACCGGTCTTTGTTCTCACCCCGGAATTTGCTTTCACTCATTGATAGAGATCCAACAGATCCATTAAAAAAGCTCCCTGCCGATCAACAGCAGGGAGCTTTTTTATTAGACTTTCAGTCAGCACTGTCAGGTTGATCTGGTCCTGTTTTACCACTCACCAATCACCTGGCCATCATTGATTACTGCCAGTTTGAAGTAATTGCTCATCGCGGCAGTAGGAGGATTGGGGTTATTGGAAGCGTCCATGTTTTCGCTGGCGAAGCGAACGGCTCCATCCGCCATCAAAACATGCACTCCCCCCTCATGCAGACTGCTGGGGCCAAATTGATAACCGATACCATTTATCATGGACCAGCCCGTTCGTGCCTGCACTAAACCGAAGCGAATGTTCTCGAATTTATTAGGTGTGGATGCACAGGGAGTCACTCCGGCCCAGATCGAACCAATATGATTCGTGCCAGCGCTGTCATTCACGGTCGTTCTTTCCGTGAAAGCAAACGTATTGGAAACACCATCGGTAATATCCCGGATCCGGGTTGCACTATTCATATAAAAGATTCCGTTCGGCTTCGCGGTTGAATTACAACGATAGTCGCCGTTGCCGTTGAATCCGAGGTAATTGGAAAGTCCAATGGCCACACCACTTACTCTGTTATCCGCGTTCTGACTCGGATTCGGATCGGCGCTGGAGGGGCAGAGGTACGCGGGCAGCACGGTCCGAACATCGGCGAGCACAGTCGTATTGGTCAGATCCATGGGACCATTGGGGCTCAATTTATTATAGAGCGGCGCCTGATCCAGGAAGGGAAGTATAAACGTATTGCACAGCCAGCTGTTTTCATTGATAAAGCCGGGAGGGAAAACGCGGTGTGTTTCGTGGTAGTTGTGCAGTGCCAGACCAATCTGCTTCAGATTGTTTTTGCACTGGCTGCGGCGAGCCGCTTCGCGTGCCTGCTGGACGGCGGGCAGCAGGAGGGCGATCAGAATAGCGATGATCGCAATTACGACCAGCAGTTCGATCAGGGTGAAACCTCGTTTGCGGACGGAGAGTGCAGATAGACTCATATCACGGTTCCATTTAAGTGGAGTAATACGGATGGGAAAAATTACGAAAACATGGAAGGCAGGAAAATCAGGTGGGACTCTCAGCAACCTCATATCCAATATATCGTATATGTAATCGCGGCGAAAAGCAAGTTGGCTTTGTATGACCTGTATTCAGAAAGACACGTAACAATATCTTAAGAATCCTGCAAAAGTCGCGGTAGATTTGAGGCAGTGGGCCCCCTAAAAATGGTTGACTCGGCACCCGCTGTGACTGACTGCGAACAGTTTCAGCCAGTGATCCTGTCGATTTCCCATTGCGTATTCTGCTTCCCAGGTCACAATCGATCTGGTAGCTGAGATTTAATCCTGTCATACTGACTGCAGACGATTAAGACTGTACTCTCAGTTCAATTCATTTCGTCATTTCTCCATAGGATTTCAGAATGACGTCTGCTCCGGAACCTGACAGTGCCCGCAATGCGACTTCCAGTCGACGGAATTTTCTCACCGCCACTGCCGGCATTGCCGCTGGTCTGTTGCCCGCAACGCTTTCTGCAGAGGAACCTGCTATGCCCTCAGTCTCCACACGTCCGAAATGTCTGTTCTTTGATGTCAACGAAACACTGCTCGATCTGGACGCGATGAAACAGAGTGTCGCGGCAGCGTTGGGAGGTCGCCCCGATTTGTTGCCGCTATGGTTCACGACGATGCTGCAGCATTCCCTGGTGGCAACCGTCGGCGATCACTACGAGGATTTCGGCGTGATCGGCGCTGCCACGCTGCAGATGGTGGCCCGCAATCAGGGCATGGATTTATCGGATGACGCTGCAAAGCAGGCGCTCGCACCGATCCGCTCCCTGCCGGCCCACCCCGATGTGAGGCCGGCCCTCGAACAGTTAAAAGAAGCGGGTTACCGCATGGTGACGCTGACCAATTCGTCGCAGGCAGGCGTCGATGCGCAAATGAAAAACGCCGGTCTGACGGATCTGTTCGAAGACCGTTTGAGCGTGGAAGACGTGCAGATGTTCAAACCGCACAGCCACGTTTACAAATGGGCGTCGCGCAAAATGAACGTGCCTCCGGAAGACTGCATGCTGATCGCCGCCCACGGCTGGGACATCGCCGGCGCCCTCTGGGCCGGCTGGCGCGGCGCCTTCGTCGCCCGCCCCGGTGCCCAACTTTATCCCCTCGCCAGACAACCCGAAATCAACCAGCCCGACCTGCAACAGGTGGCAGCACAGCTGCTGCAACTGGGCGGGGAATGTTGTTCGTAAGCCAGAAATCTCAAAAGCAGAATCAATTTGTGTGGTTTCGTGCTTTTCGTGGTAGAAAAATCATGTTGGAATGTTTTAACTGACTCCATTCATCGCGTTTTCTCGTTCGACTTTCGCCAGGCGGGCGGACACATGGGTCCGCACCCTACTTTGATGGGGTCGGGATTGTTTTCCTGAGCTGAATGCTTGCCCTGACGGTTTCCTGTTGTCTGCGACAACCCCGAATTGCATCCGGGGCTACCCGGTACGAAGCCACGGCTCAGTATGGTTGAAACTGAATCCGTCGCGACTTGACCGCGAACGGTTTCGGCCAGATTTTGCATTTCACTTCGCCGGTAAAAGTACGGGCCAGGAAGGACGTCATGCCCATTTCGAAGAGTTGAGAACGACTGTCACGACCGGAACAGACTACGACAGGCCACTTGTTGCGGGCACCCCGGGTTAACCAGAAAAGGCTGTTGCCGTTGTCATCATTGCCCCAAGGTAATAAGCCTGGGTTTTCAGGGTAGCACTCGTAAGGAAATTTATCAGATCGCATTTGGTGGATTTCGCAGACACTGATTACGCATTTTTGCAAAGCCAGGTATTCGTCTTTGGAAAAGGGATTGTAGATACGCACAAAACTCCCCAGTAGACCACTGCCGAACTTTGTGACGTAGCGTTTGTAATCATCGGGCAGTTGCAGGCCGAGTTTCTTTTCGATGGCGGCCCAGTTGGGTTTGGCGGGAACCTCTTTAGGTTTGTCCGGGGGTGTGACAATTTTTAACAGTTCGCCGAGTGCCATGTGGGGGTTCCTCTGCTCTTCTGACTTGATACGGATGGTGACATTTGAAGATTGTAATCAGGCCCCAATCAGAGCGGCAAGTCACTTTGTTCTTTTCGCGGCGGGCCACTAAGCAGGGTGGCCCCTGCAGTCGGTTCTGGTGAGGGCAGTCGATCAGACTTCGTCTCATTTCTCTGAAACCTCCTGTTGCCTGCGGCAATCTCGGATTGCATCCGAGACCACCCGGAGAACCGTTGCCTGTCACAGGTTTTTTGTGTTTTTCGTGGTAGAAAAAACATGTTGGAATGCTTTAACTGATTCCATTCATTGCGTTTTCTCGTTCGAATCTCGCCAGGCGGGCGGACACATGGGTCCGCCCCTACTTTACTGGGGCCTGCAACGTTTCCCTGGTCTGAATGCTTGCCCTGACAGTTTCCTGTTGTCTGCGACAACTCCGAATTGCATTCGGGGCTAGCCGCTTTGGAAGGTTTCTCCAGGTTTGTACCAGCACCATGCCACCCGGTAACCTCCTCAGTTATTGGAATATACCCAACAGTATTCGACGTCCGTGTGCCGCGGACCGGTTTGTCCGGCCGTGTCGAATGGGTGTGGAAACTTTGGTTCCGGATTGTACGCGGTAACTGTGACCTCCTGCTCGCTGCGCTCGGCCCGGATTGCATCCGGGCTTACCCTTTTTCTTTCGTGGTAGAAAAACCATGTTGGAATGTTTTAACTGATTCCATTCATTGTGTTTTCTAAATCGATACTCGCCAGGCGGGCGGACACATGGGTCCGCCCCTACTTTACTGGGGTCTGCAACGTTTCCCTGGTTTGAATGCTTGCTCTGACAGTTTCCTGTTGTCTGCGACAACCCCGAATTGCATTCGGGGCTACCCGGCCGGAACACAATATCATCTGGTTTTGGTCCTGAATGGCTCTCTTTCTCATGTTCCGTTGAACTATTCCCACAAAACCCGCCTGAAACCCTTCGCGCTGCCGAACTTTCGTTTCATAATGCGGGTCAACCCTGTTGGCTGGTCCTGTTTCTTTTTCTGTTGATGTCTGATGTCCCGCGGTGATGTGAATTCGGCTGCTGCTGACGCTGGTGCTGCCAGTGAGGCTTCCACTGCTGCGCTGTCGGAACTGCCGGCGTTGATCGCGCGTGCGATGGCCGGGGATCAGTTTCGGCTCTCACAACGGCTGCGGTCGATCCGACAGGCACAAAAAGACAAAAAGCCGTTCGATAAAAATCTGCAGCAGCTGCGGGACGAACTGGAGAAATCACTGGCCCGCCGCGAAGAACGGCTCAAACTCTGTCCCAAAATCACCTTTGATCAGAGTCTGCCGATCCATGCAGAACTGGACTCCATCCAGAAGACAATTGAAGAGAACCAGGTGGTCATCGTCTGCGGGGAGACCGGATCGGGGAAATCGACACAGTTGCCCAAGCTGTTACTGTCAATGGGTCGCGGGATCAGCGGCATCATCGGGCATACGCAGCCCCGCCGGATCGCCGCCCGTTCGGTCGCCGCCCGCATCTCGGAAGAACTCGGCCGCGAACAGGGAACCGCCTGTGGCTTCAAGATTCGCTTCACCGACACGACCAACCCGAATACCTATATCAAACTGATGACCGATGGCATCATGCTGGCAGAGACCCAGACCGACAGCTTCCTCAATCAGTACGATACAATCATCATCGATGAAGCTCACGAACGCTCGTTGAACATTGACTTTCTGCTGGGTTTTCTCAAACGTCTGCTGCCCAAACGCAGAGACCTGCGGGTGATCATCACCTCGGCGACGATTGACGCGGAACGCTTCAGCGAACATTTTGCCAGCCGCGAAGGACCCGCGCCGATTCTGAATGTCTCGGGCCGCACGTATCCGGTTGAGATCCGCTATCGTCCCTTTGATGACGAACCGGCTGGTAAAGAGGCAGGCAAAGAAGCCGGCAATAAGTCACAGAACAATTCACGCGACGAACAGTCGCAGCTGGCGGATGCGGTCAACGAACTGGCGGCCATTGATGACGGCGACATCCTGATTTTTGTGGCGACCGAGTGGGATATTCGCGAGACGGCCAAACTGCTGCGGGGTCGGTCGATCATCGGCGATGACGGCGGACAGCAGACCGAGATTGTGCCCCTCTACGGGCGACTGTCGACGGCGGAACAGAATAAAGTCTTCCGCCCTTCTTCGTATCGGCGGATTGTGATTGCGACGAACGTCGCGGAATCGTCGATCACGGTGCCCGGCATCCGCTATGTGATCGATACCGGGCTGGCACGCATCAGCCGTTATTCCAGTCGGTCACAGGTGCAGCGTCTGCCGATTGAAGCGGTGTCGCAGGCGTCCGCCAATCAGCGGGCCGGTCGCTGCGGTCGTGTCGCACCGGGGATCTGTATCCGGCTTTACAGCGAAGCCGACTATAAGAGCCGCGATGAATTCACGTCGCCTGAAATTCTGCGAACCAACCTGGCGTCGGTCATTCTGCAGACGCTGAACATGAGGCTGGGGGCGATTGAAGAGTTCCCGTTTATCGATCCGCCTAAACCAACGGCAATCCGCGATGGCTACAGCACGCTGTATGAACTGGGGGCGATTGACGAACAGAATCGGCTGACGGACATTGGTCGCAAGATCAGTCGTCTGCCGGTCGACCCGCGGATTGCGAGGATGATTCTGGCAGCGCATGACGAAAACTGTCTGCACGAAATTCTGATCATCGCGGCGGCCCTGGAACTGCAGGACCCGCGGGAACGGCCGATTGAAAAACAGCAGGCCGCCGACGAAGCACACCAGCAGTTTCGCGATCCCGATTCGGATTTCCTCAGCTTCCTCAAACTGTGGGACTTCTATCACAAGTTGAAAGAAGAGCAGTCACACAGCAAGCTGCGACGCGCCTGTGTGCAGAATTTCCTGTCGTACAACCGGCTGAGGGAGTGGGCGGACATCTTCCGTCAACTGCGTCAGCTGGTGGAAGAGAGCGGGATCAAACCGCATCCACGGAAAGACGATTCGGCGGCCATTCATCGAGCGCTGCTGCCCGGCCTGCTCTCGAACATCGCCATGCGTTCGGATTCGCACGAATACACGGGCGCAGGACAGCAGAAGTATTTTCTCTGGCCTGGCTCGGGAATTTTTGAGAAGAAACCAAAGTGGATCATTTCTGCCGAGCTGATCGAAACGAGTAAACGCTACGCGCGGACCGTTGCGAAGATTTCACCCAACTGGATTGAGCCAGCGGCCCCGCACCTGGTGAAGAAGAGCTGGAGCGATCCCCGCTGGAACGGCGAAGCGGGCTCGGCGGTCGCTGCGGAAAAAGTGACGCTGTTCGGCCTGACCATCGTGCCCCGACGTTCCGTGCATTACGGAAAGATTGATCCCGAACATTCACGGACGCTGCTGCTGCAGTACGGCCTCGTCGAAGGTGACATTAATATCAATGTCGATTTTCTGGCGCACAATCAGAAATTCATCGAAGATCTGGAACAGCAGCAGGCCCGGTCGCGACGGTACGACCTGATTCCTTCGCAGGAACAGCAGTTCGCATTTTACGATCAGCGGATTCCGGAAAACGTGTATGATGGCGTGAGCCTGAAGAAGTGGTGGAAAGTCGCCAGCCGCAAAACGCCGACATTGTTGAATATGCGACTCGAAGATTTTTTCGATACGCAGAGCGAAGAGATCGATGCGGGCGAATTCCCGGACGCGATCAACATGGGCAAGATGCAGTTCCCGCTGGAATATCATCTGGAGCCTGGTACCGAGGAAGACGGCGTCACCGTTTCGATTCCGCAGGAGAGTCTGAATCAACTGTCGCCGCAACGGCTGGGCTGGCTGGTGCCGGGACTGCTGGAAGAAAAAGTGGCCGCGATGATCAAGGCGCTGCCCAAGGCGGTCCGCCGGATGCTGGTGCCGGCACCGGAGACGGCAAAGCAGGTCGTCAGCAAGCTGGAGTTCGGCAAAGGTTCGTTTGAAGAGACGGTGGCGGAGATGCTCTCGCAGATATCGGGCGAACGGATTACCGCGGACCAGTTTGAGATCGAACGCCTGCCTCAGCATCTGCAGATGAATATTCGCGTGCTGGACCAGGGAGGCGCCGCGATCGCCGTCAATCGGAATCTGACTCAGCTGCGACAGGAATACGGTTCGAAAGCCGCCAGCAGTTTCACGGCACTCTCGGATGACCACTGGAGTCAGTCCGGGCTGACGGACTGGACGTTCGGTGATTTTCCGGCAGAGGTCCAGATTCAGCACGATCAACTTTCGCTGACAGGTTTCCCCAGTTTAGTGGATGAACAGACGACAGTAGCGCTCTGTCTGCGTGATGCACCGGAGCGGGCAGCTTACGAAACGCGGTTTGGTTTGCGGCGGTTGTTTGTCCTGTCGGAACACAAGCGACTGAAAGCCCAGGTCGAGCATTTACCCGATCTGAACCGAATCTCATTGTATGCGACCGCGATTGGCGGGATCAATCTGCGGGAACAACTGGTCGAACTGCTGGCAGAGCGGACCCTGTTTGGACAAAAAGAACGACTGCCGCGGAACGAGGCAGAGTACCGTCAACTGGTGAAAGAGTGGCGGAACCAGATTCCGGTCGCCGCACAGGACCTGGCCAGTCTGCTGCCGGGCCTGTTTGAGCAGTATCACAAAATGAAGGTGACCCTCGATAAGACCAAGGTGCCAGCCTGGAGTGAGCCGCTGCACGACATGCGGGCCCAGTTGAATGCGATGATCAACAACCGATTCCTGGTGAGCACGCCTTACCCGTGGCTGCAGCAGTTCCCGCGCTATCTGCAGGGCATGGAGATGCGGTTGAGCAAGCTGGGAGGAACGGGTCTGCAGAAAGACATCGCGAACATTCGCAGTATCTCGCGTTACTTCGAACTCTATTCACAGCGGGCCCGACAGCATCACGAGCGGGAAATCGTGGATCCGCAGCTGATCAAGTTCCGCTGGATGCTGGAAGAATTACGGGTCTCCCTGTTCGCCCAGAAGCTGGGCACGGCTTTAAAGGTCTCGCCGAAAATCCTGGACCAGCAGTGGGCCGCGGTAAGGGACTGATTTTTGCTGCCATGCGAAGGAGGAAACTGTCAGTAGAAGCGATGAATCCGGGCAGCGACTGACTTTGCATTGCCATACTGCGAACGTTCTTAATGGACCCGTTCCAGAGATAAATCCGGGGCGACTTTCGCCAGGCGGGCGGACACATGGGTCCGCGCCCTACTTTGATGGGGTTGGTATTGTTTCCCTGAGTTGAATGTTTGCCCTGACAGTTTCCTGTTGTCTGCGACAACCCCGAATTGCATTCGGGGCTACCCGATCTTTCTGATGGCTGGTTTTGGGTTTTCGTGGTCGTCAATCAATCGACACATGTGCAAGAATACACGCAACTGGATGTATGGTTTCACTTATTTGAATCGCTGGTTGCGTTTCAGGAGCCCTCGGTGCCCGGCTTTATAAGTTGTTCACGCTGCAAGGTGGCTAAGTGGCGGGGAACTCTCTATAGTGTTCTGCAACGCTTTTCAGCTTATATAGTCTGCTGTTGAAGCTGGTGTTTCCGCCGGCGATCAATCGTTTACATATTCACCAAGACTCCATTTATTTGTGTGTGATCCATGATGACAGATGAAAAAGTATTAATTCAGGTAGGCCACAGTCCCGATCCGGACGATGCCTTTATGTTTCATGCCCTGGCCAATGACAAGATCGAAACTGGTAAGTATCGATTTACTCACGAGTTACAGGATATTGAATCGCTCAATCAACGGGCCTTCAATGCCGAACTGGAGCTGACGGCTGTCAGCCTGCATGGTTATGCTTACCTGACGGATACCTACGCGATCTGCTCCTGTGGTGCCTCGATGGGTGACAAATATGGCCCGATGGTTGTGGCTCGCGAAGAGTGGAGTATTGACGATCTGCGGGGCAAAAAAATCGCCATTCCCGGTAAGCTGACCACCGCCTTTCTGGCGCTCAAATTACTGCTGGGCGATGACTTCGAATACGAAGAGCATCCCTTCGACGAAATCCTGAACCTGGTCGAACAAGGCAAGTTCGACGCGGGCCTGATCATTCATGAAGGTCAGCTGACTTATGGCAACCAGGGATTGAAACTGGTCGTCGACCTGGGCCAGTGGTGGTACGAAGAAACCGGCCTGCCTCTGCCCCTCGGTGCGAATGCAATTCGCAAAGACATGGGACAGGAGATGATGGAAGAAGTCACCGCCATTCTGAAACGCAGCATCGAATATGGCCTGGAACATCGGGGTGAAGCGCTGGATCATGCTTTGCAGTACGGTCGCGATCTGAACCGGGACAGTGCTGACAAATTCGTAGGCATGTATGTCAACGACTGGACCCTGGACTTCGGCGAAAAGGGACGGGAAGCCGTCGCTGAACTGTTGAAGCGGGGTTACGAAGCGGGCATTATCCCCAACCCGGTCAAACTGGAATTTATTGGTTAAGACTTCAGTGGCAGCCCGGGCAATGTTGTTTTCGGGCTGTCCTGTTTCATATAGAGAGAAGGTGTATGTGATGAGTGAATCCAGCTCATCAGGATATCTGCAGAGCCTGTTCGGCCTGACAGGTAAAACGGCAGTCGTCATCGGAGGAACCGGCGTCCTGGGTGGTGCCATCGCCGAAACACTCGCGCAAGCGGGCGCTCATGTTGTGATTGTCGGTCGCAACGCCGAAAACGGCGCAGGCCGCGTGAAGATGATTGAAGAACTGCAGGGCACTGCGGAATTTTTCAAAGCCGATTCCACCAGTCGCGAAGACCTGGAATCGCTGGTCGCGCACCTGAAAAGCAACGACCGCACGACTGACATTCTCGTCAACGGAGCAGGCATCAATGCGGCGACGCCCTTCCTGGAAATCAGCGATGAAGAGTGGGAGCAGATCTTCCGCGTGAATCTGCTGAGTGTCAAAGTGGCCTGCCAGGTCTTCGGCCAGTCGATGCTCGACAACAATGTCGCCGGTTCGATTATCAACATCGCATCCATGAGTGCCATTACGCCGCTGTCCCGCGTGTTTACTTATTCCGCTTCCAAAGCAGCGGTTTTGAATCTGACGCAGAATCTGGCCCGCGAATGGGCCGAGCGAAGTATTCGCGTGAATGCCCTCTCTCCCGGATTCTTTCCTGCAGAACAGAATCGAAAAGTGCTGACACCAGAGCGGGTCGCGAGTATTATGAATCATACGCCCGCCAATCGATTTGGTGATCCCGAAGAACTGGCGGGTGCCGTACTGCTGCTGGCAGCGGGCAAAGCCGGCAGTTTCGTGACGGGGACGAATGTCGCCGTCGATGGTGGATTTTCCTGCATGACTATCTGATCGCTGTGAGGCGGGGCGGCTGCGGAAGCCGCCGGTCTCGGCAAAAATGAGCTTAAGGAGCACTGAGACTTGGATCCGATTTCCATTGAACCTGGTCAGCGCTACCTTGCTCGTATCAACCCGAAACGCATTCCCCATATCTTTACCGATGTGCTGATCATTGGCGGGGGCATTGCCGGTTCGCGGGCCGCGCTGGAGATCGATCCGCGGCTGGAAACGATTATCGTCAACAAAGGCAAAGTCTCGCAATCGAACAGTGCCTACGCGCAGGGTGGCATCGCGGGAGTCCTCGACCCGCTGGATAACATAACCAATCATATCCAGGATACCCTGGCCGCCGGGAAAGATCTGTGTGATGCAGACCTGGTCGAATTTGTGTGCCGTGAAGCACCGCGGCATATTCAGGAACTGGTCGACCTGGGAGCCGACTTCGACACCGAAGATGGTAAGATCGCCCTCACCAAAGAGGGAGGGCACAGCCATCGTCGCGTCGCCCATGCGCTGGGAGATGCCACCGGTAAAGAACTGATGCGGGCGCTCGTGCTGGCGGTCAACAGTCGGCCTTCGATTCAGACCTGGACCAAAACACCGACCATCGACCTGGTGACCGAGAACGGCAAGTGCCGGGGCGCGGTGATCTGGAACCGCTATCATGGGAAATCCCTGGTCTGGGCCAAGCAGGTGATTTTAGCGACCGGGGGCGCAGGCTGTCTGTTTCGGGAAACGACGAATCCCCCGCTGGCGACCGGCGATGGACACGCCCTGGCCTTTCGCGCCGGGGCATTGCTCCAGGACATGGAATTCATGCAGTTTCATCCTACGGTCCTCTACATTGCCGGCGGTGCCCGTTACCTGATTTCCGAAGCCGTGCGCGGCGAAGGCGCTTACCTGCGTGACTGCAACGGCGTGCGGTTCATGTCCGACTATCATCCCGATCTGGAACTGGCGCATCGTGATATCGTCAGCCGGGCCATTACCGATCGCATGCTGAAAACCAGCCATTCCTGCGTGTATCTTGATTTAACCCACCTGGAGAAATCGCTGGTCAAAGAGCGGTTTCCCAACATCAGCAAAGTCTGCGCGAGCTTCGGTCTGGATCTGTCAAAAGATCAGATCCCCGTACGTCCTGGTGCGCATTACATGATTGGGGGCGTGAAGACCGACCTGCAGGCGCAGACCTCGGTGCCGAATCTGTGGGCGGCGGGCGAAGTGACTTCCACCGGACTGCACGGCAGCAATCGCCTGGCCTCGAACAGTCTGCTGGAAGGTTTGATCTTCGGCGCAGCCGCTGGCCGCGGTGCATCACAGGCGGCATTGAATCAGCCCGACCAGTTTTCGGCTTCCCTGCTACCGGACTGGGATACGGAAAAACGTTCCGACGAAGATTTAAACAGCAAGGACCTGCGGAACTCGCTGGCCAGCCTGATGTGGCGCGATGTGGGCATTACCCGCAGCGCCGATTCGTTAAAAAATGCGATGGACAAAGTCGATTTCTGGGACCGGTATGTTGTTGATCGTGAATTCAAAACATTGACCGGCTGGGAACTGCAGAACATGCTGCTGGTCTCAGAGTTGATGATCACATCAGCTCTAGCCCGTCGTGAAAGTCGTGGCGTACATTATCGCAGTGATTATCCCGAGACCGACCCGGCGTTCCAGAAACATATTTCCGTGATTTCAACCCGTTGAACCACTGTCTGAAGAAGGATGACCCATGCTGCCTGGAATCAAACTGTTCGATTTAACTGGTCGTGTCGCCATTATTACCGGCGGTTCCAAGGGGCTGGGTGCCGCGATGGCAGAAGGCCTGGCTTCAGCGGGCGCGAACTTACTGCTCACCAGTCGCAACCAGGATGAAGTCGAAGCGACAGCAGCCCAGATCCAGTCCGACTATGGCAACAAGGTCATCGGCATGGCCGCCGATGTAACCGATGCGGACCAGGTCGCCGCGATGACAGAACGGGCGATCTCGGAGTTCGGCAAGATTGATATTCTGATCAATAACGCGGGAATCAACATTCGCGGCCCCATCGATGACATCACACTCGAAGAGTTTCAGGACGTGCAGAACGTGAACGTCACCGGCCCCTGGTTGTGCGTGCGTTCGGTCGTTCCCCACATGAAAAACGCACAATACGGAAAGATCATCAACCTGGCAAGTACGCTGGGGCTGGTGGGCATGTCGAACCGCACGCCCTACACTTCCAGCAAAGGAGCCATCGTGCAGATGACACGCGCCCTCGGGCTGGAACTGTGTGAATACGGAATCACCTGTAACGCGATCTGCCCCGGACCGTTTCTGACGCCCATGAATGAACCGTTCGCCGAAACCGAAGAGATCAAGAAATTCATCGTGGGTGCAGTGGCGATGAACCGCTGGGCGCGGATGGAAGAGATCCAGGGCGCGGCGATCTTTCTGGCCAGCGATGCATCCAGCTATATGACGGGCAGCATGGTCACCGTCGATGGCGGGTGGACGGCCCGCTGAAATAGTTGAGGCTGAGATGAGTGCCAATGTCGAAACCGAACCTGTTCGATTGAACCAAAAGAACAGACGGATTCTCCTCCGCCGGGGGCTGATTGCTGCTCTCATTGCAATTTGCGCATTAGTCGTCTGGTCAGTCTTTCTGGTCATGCGATTTCATTCAAATGTTTCTGCCTTCCAGAATCAGAAGGCGCAATTGCTGGTCTTCGACGAGAATGAAGCAGGGGATATCACGATTCATGATTATGGCACAATGCCAGGTCCCGCTTTTATTCCCAAGCCTTTTCTAAATTATCATCGTTCTGTGACCTGGATGGATTGGAAGTGGCAGCCTGAAAGCAGTCCCGAGGAGGTCGATGACCTATTTGCTCTGTTACCAGAGTTTCACAAGCTGGAAGAACTCTATTTATCAGGTTTTCAGATAGATCAAAAACGGGCAGCTGCGCTGACGCAAATCCCCCAGTTAAGACATCTGACAATCGAGGCATCCCAGCTTGAAAAATCAGTTCTGACGTCTCTGTTAAAGGAAAAAAGACTGAAAAGCATCAGTCTGGCAGGTTCCACTTTTCAGGAAGAAGAATTGGACGCATTGAAACATGTGTCAGAAAAAGAAACTTTAGTGACACTTCTCCTGTCAAACTGCCAGGTCACCGATCGTACGGCAGCAGTACTTTCCGAATGCCGCAATCTGGAAACTTTGCAACTGGATGGCACCCAGATCACCGACACGGGTTTGAAAATGCTGGCCCGGCTGCCGCATCTGAAAGTGCTGGTGCTCGATCACACCGCGGTTACGGATGCTGGGGTGAAATATCTGTCTGCGACACCTGAACTGGTGGAGTTGAGCCTGAGCAATACCGGCGTTTCCGATGAGGTGCTGGACTCGCTCAAACAGGAACTTCCTGCATTACGTATCTCTGATGACTGAACGTAACTCAAGGATTTGGGAAATACCTGAAAACGTGTGGGGGCCTTCTCCCGCACTGAACTTTCTGTGACAGCTGATTTAACTCTTTTAATCGGAACCTGCGCGAAATGTTCATTTTAAAACTGAGGGAAAACACTGCACTTGCTCAACTTAGCGTCAATCTCTGACCTAAATTTGGGTAAACTTACCCGGTTAAAAAACTGTCATCTCAGGCACAGACAGAAAACAATATGAGCAGTAAACAGCCCTCGAAAATATTGATCGTCGACGATTCGGACGTGGTACGGCGTATTCTTGCCAAGGCGCTCGAACTGGATGGATACGAACTTCATACCGCCGCCGATGGTGAAGAAGGTCGCCAGAAAGTCCATGAACTGAAACCGGACCTGGTCCTGCTGGATGTAGAGATGCCGGTTCTGGACGGTTTTGCGGTGCTGCAGGAAGTGCGTGCGAACTTTAAGGTCGACGAAGTCGCCGTGATCATGGTGACGTCTCAAAACGATGGTAAAGGGATTACCCGCGCATTTGAGGAAGGCGCGTTCGACTATATTCCCAAGCCGGCAACCGATTCCGAAATCAAAGCACGAGTCCGAAATGCGATTCGTGCCCTGCAACTGCTTCGCGAACAGAAAACATTACGACAGCAGGCCGAAGCAGCAAACCAGTCTAAGAGCGCCTTTCTGGCAAATATGAGTCATGAGATCCGTACGCCGATGACCGCCATTCTGGGGTATACCGAAATCCTGGAACTGGAAGCAAAGTCGCTGCAGCTGCCCGAGCTGATCACCGATTCGCTGGATACCATCAAACGCAATGGCGGACACCTGATGGAACTGATCAACGACATCCTGGATCTGTCAAAAATCGAGGCGGGAAAACTGGATGTCGAATCCATTCGCTGTTCGCCGCAGACGATCGTGGAAGAAGTGCTGGAACTGGTTCAGGTCCGGGCAGAAGCCAAGGGGTTGAAACTGGAAGCCAGCTATCAGTTCCCTCTCCCCGCGGAAATTCATTCCGACCCGACGCGGATTCGGCAGATTCTGATCAACCTGATCGGCAACGCCATCAAATTTACGGAAGTCGGCACGATTCGCCTGGATACATCCTTCCTGGAAAATCCAGGGGGAGAACCGCAGGTTCAGTTTACGGTGATCGACCAGGGAATCGGGATGACGGAATCTCAGATGGCTGGTCTGTTCCGTCCGTTTTCGCAGGCCGATTCTTCTACCACCCGAAAATATGGTGGAACGGGACTGGGGCTGACCATCTGCAAACGCCTGGCGGATGTGCTGGGTGGTGATATCTCTGTGACCAGCGAAATGAACCGGGGGTCACAATTCAGTGCGACCGTAAAAACGGGCAATCTGGATGGCATCGAACTGCTGCAGGAATTGCAGCAGCACGAGAACGAGTTCTCTATAAATTTCAATGCGAGCACACAATCTGAAGAGCAGGTCCTGTCCCTGAAGGGCAGAACGGTTCTGCTGGCGGAAGACGGCCCGGACAATCAGAAGTTAATCAGTTTTATTCTTAGGAAATCGGGAGCAGAAGTTTCGGTCGCGGAAAATGGAGAAGCGGCTCTGCAGGCGGCAATGCGGTCCATGGAAATCGGACTGCTGTATGATGTGATCCTGATGGATATGCAGATGCCGATCCTGGATGGCTATGGCGCGACACGCCGAATTCGTGAACAGGGATATCCGGGTCCGATCATTTCCCTGACGGCCAATGCCATGGAAGGGGATCGGGAAAAATGCATCAGCGTCGGCTGCAATGAACACCTGACAAAACCCATCGACCGCAGAAAGCTGGTCAACATCATCGCCAACTGCTGCGAAGCGGAGTCGGCTGTGAGCTAAAAAGAAAAATGGTGGGTTTCAATAAACAATAAACTCCTGTTGTTTTCATAAAGCCGAATTCTATATGATTCCTGCTTTGGATTAACGCTATCCAGAACGGAAACATAACAATGTCTGATGTCAATGCATCAAGATCTCAAGCGACCATTAAACGGTTACGACAGTCCTTCAAATCGGTCTTCTTGGTTCTGATTGCGTATATACTGAGTTTCGGTCCCGCTTATTCAACCACATATGCTTTCTTTGGGTTGTCTGGTTGTGAACCGGTCTTGAAGATTTACGCTCCTGTGATTTGGCTTTCTGAATTCACGATTCTTGAGACAGCATTAGGTTTCTACATGATGATGTGGCTCTGGTTCTGGGGATCGATCGTCACATATTGAAAACCGGCTATTTGCAGCCCGGTTATCTTGCCAATATTTGTCATTCACAACACACAAAAAAACCGATAGAGCGTTTTGGTGTTGTCACCTTTTTAGGGGTTCTGCAGATACGAGGCCAGTTTTTTCCTGGCGGCTTCCCTTGCCTGGCTCTCGACATCGGCGAGCTTGACCGGGGTGCCCGCTTTCTGTCTGCTCAGATCAGCGGCTGACATGAACGTGTAGATTTCGATCGACTCTGCCGGCGTAACTGGCGCTTTGCCCGTGCGGAAGAATTTGACGACTTCGACCAGCAGCGGTTCATAACCACTGAAGCTGCCGATCTGTGCGATGCCTTTCGTGCCGAATGCCGTGCCGCCATAGCCGCCCTGGTAGCCATTGTCGGCTTTGCGCCGCCCGCGAAAGGTGCCGATGCGACCTGTTTTCCAGGTGCCGACGGCCAGGTCGGTTTCGGGGGTATGGACGCGCACGACGGTTTCGCAGCCGGGCCCCATGATCGTGTACAGGGTCTCAACACCGTGAATGCCGTACCAGTAAAAGTCGGGGTGCGTGCTTTCCACCGGACAGGGGCTATAGGCGTCGCAGCCGATGATTTCACCAATCACGCCGCCGTTAATCTGTTTGGCTCCGTCCGTGTATCGCAGTGAAGAGGAACTGAAGACAGGCGTTTTGAAATGTTCCGCGGCCTCGTAGATGGCGATGACATCGGTCAGATCACCGGCGATCGGTTTGTCGACAAACAGCGGCTTGCCCGCTTTCAAGACCGGCAGCGCCTGTTCCAGATGCACCCGACCATCATTACTTTCCAGCAGGACAGCATCTACCTTCTCAAGCAAAGCTTCGATACTGGGAACGATTTCCACGCCCTGCTTTTTCACCGCTTCCGTAATTTCCGGAACGCTTTCCAGACTCTCTTTGATGGAACGGCTTCCCTGTGGATAAGCGGCGACCACTTTGCAGTGTTTGAATTCTTCGTATTTTGAATCAGGATCGTTCAGGATTTGAGAGAAGTTGCTGGAGTGTGATGTATCCAGACCGATGATACCGATGCGGAGCGTTTTCGGTTCTTCCGCATGACTGGAAGCCGGAATGCAGAATAAAACCAGCAGAAGCAGACTCAAAGGAATACAGGTGACGCGAAGTGGGTGACTCATTGCTCAAACTCTCCAAATTCAGAACCTTCAGTGAACTCCATGAATTCATACACGGCACCATCAATCAGCACAAACACGACTTTCAGATTTTCCATCGCCTGGAACGGGCCCAGCAGGATTTCGAGGCCTTTTATTTCTTCGTCGATATCCGGGACTTTAAAGGCGATGTGCGGCTGATTGCGGACCGGCCCGGTAACCGGGGTGTCGGCTTCGAAACGCAGGTATTCAATTTTGTAAGGATGCTCGTTGGGATTGGTGACGAAGACTTTTGTTTCCGGAACATAAATTTCGCCAGGCTGTGGATCATCGGTAATCACGCCGACATGATGAAATTCTCGCATGGCAGTTCCCTGAAACCGTTGAAATTGATTTTGTCTGTCACCTTTTTTTGCAGATCTGATTCTACCGCGAGGGAGATGACAGTTCAAAGTGGGAGGAAAAATAATTCGAATTCTCAACCCGTGGTATAAAAAGGTTCCTGCCGTTTCAGCTTTCTATTCCCATTGTGATGTGAAACGGGTTGATACTCGCCAGGCGGGTCGACACATGGGACGGCCCCTACGATGAATCGATTGGCTTTTCTGTTCTGAATTGTGCGCTTGCTCTGACAGTTTCCTGTTGCCTGCGGCAACCCCGGATTACATCCGGGGCTACCCATTCGATTCTTTGGTGACTTTCGTGGTAGAGAATCTCTTTGAATGTCTGTTCTGGTCGGGTTCGAAGAGAGACTTTACAGCGTGCTTTAAAACAGAGACACTGAAGCTGTCAACGAGGTGACAGTTAAGTGGCGAGCAGAGGCAGCAGGAGAAACATTGATGGAACATTTGAAAGTCGGAATTATTGGTGCGGGTGGGATTGCCGCCAAGATGCATCTGCCGGAACTGCAGACCGTGGATCACTGTGATGTGGTGCTGCTGGCCGGTCGGAAGCAGTCGCGGCTGGATGTGCTGTGTCGCAAGTTTCATGTGCCCCGTTTCACTCACGATTATCAGGCCGTCATTGACGATGAAGAAGTGAACGCGGTGGCGATCGCACTGCCGCATCCCCTGCATGTGGAATGGGGAATCAAAGCCATCCAGGCAGGCAAACACGTTTTTATGCAGAAGCCGTTAAGCACGTCGATGGATGAAGCAGATGCGTTTGTGGAAGCGACCGACAATCACAATCAGACGGTACTGGCTTTGCCCTACATGTCGAATCCGCATGTACTGGCCTGTCGCAATTATATTCAAGACGGAAAACTGGGCACGATTTCCTCTGCCCAGGCGCGGGCCAGTCATGGGGGGCCGGAAGTTTATTACGCGGGCATTCAGCAGATCCTGGAAGAGAAACCCGCCGACGATTTGTGGTTTTTCGATGCGGACAAAGCGGATGTCGGGGCGCTGTTTGATATGGGCGTGTATGCGATTGCCAACCTCGTGGGAGTCGCCGGCGCGGTGAAGTCGATCACGGCGAAGCTGACGACCGTGGCCAAGCCGACGAAGCTGGAAGACACAGCGTCGATGATTCTCGAATTCGAAACCGGTGCCCTGGGAACAGCGCAGACCGGCTGGTGTGATGCCGCCCGGACCTATGAATTCTCCGTGCATGGGACAGAAGGAAAACTGGTCAGCAGTCGCCAGGCAGAGTCGCTGCGGTATTACTGTCCCAGTTCGCAGGTGGATGAAGACGCACCGCTGATTGAAGAAATCGTAGATCTGTCGACGTACCCGGTGCAGAATTCGCATCAGCACTGGGCTGACTGTATCCGGAAGGGGATTCAGCCCCCCTTATCGAATGCGGCGACGGCCCGGCATGTGACGGAGATCCTGCTGGCCGCGTTGAAATCATCACGCGAAAACCGCACGGTGGACATTACTTCCCGCCTGAGCGTCTACTGATTGTGCCTGCAAATTACGGGAATCGCAGTCGATTTTATTGATTTTGAGAGACGGCACTGCCGGTACGGTGTCGTTTGAGGACGCGGTTGACTATAAATGTGCTGTGGTGGAACGATCGTTTCTACCGCCGCGTCTGGTATTCCAATCTACTTCATTTTTAACGCATTCGGGGAGTGTTCCCAATGACGGAGCGGTCTGAACTCGTTGAAGAACTGCGCTGGAAAAAGATCCCGGTTCTCAATGATGGTTTTGTGTGTCTCGTCGATGTCATGGGCGATGACAGTTCGATTGTTCAGGCAGCCCGCGTCAGTTACGGGGAAGGAACCAAACGGGTTTCCGATGACCGTACGCTGATTCGCTACCTGATGCGGCATCGTCACAGTACGCCCTTCGAAATGGCCGAACTCAAGTTCCTGGTCCGGGTTCCGATGGACTGCTGGCGGCAGTGGATTCGGCATCGGACCGCGAATGTGAACGAATACAGTACCCGCTACTCCGTCGCCATCGATTCAGCCCAGACCACCTTACCCGGCGAATGGCGAACCCAGGCGAGCTCGAACCGACAAGGCAGTGATGCCCCGCTTGCTGAGAATTTAGGGACGAAACTGACCGAAGAAGAGACCGCTTTTCAGAAGCATGCCCGCGATGTGTACGAAGCCCGGCTGGAAGCAGGCGTGGCTCGCGAGCAGGCACGAAAAGATCTGCCCCTGGCGACTTACACCGAAGCCTACTGGAAAATTGATTTGCATAACCTGATTCACTTCTTGAGTTTACGAATGGACTCCCATGCACAGTGGGAGATTCAGGAGTACTCACGGGCGATTGGCGAAGCGATTGTAAAGCCGCTGTTTCCGGTAGTCTGGGAAGCTTTTGAGGATTATCGCCAGGGAGCCCTGTTCCTGACACGTCTGGATAAAGAAGTGCTGGCGCGACTGATGACCAGTGCCGCCGAGAAATCACTGGTGCCCCCGTTTTCCCAGGAAGCGTTTCTGGAAGTGCAGGATGAGACCTGGAAATCCCTGAAACGGAGCCGCGAACGGGACGAATGTCAGTCTAAACTGGAACGGCTGGGGATTCTGAAAGCCGAGAGCTAGTGGCTGTATGTACTCTTTTGTGTGAAAAATTCAAAGAGTATTTCTGCCGTTGGCTTTGCAGATCCTGCATGTTTTGTTATCTTTGTCGTTCCAACTCTGTAGTGAGAGGTCTGTTCACAGGCCTGTTACAGGTGAAAACGTCTGAATTCTCATCACTGATGAGACGATGTATATTCAATTAGTTATGGTTACAACTTTTATTGAAATCAGGAAGAAGAAAAGGTGATTTGAGTGGTTAAGCTTCGGTTACGAGAAAACGAATCAATTCAGGAGGCAGTTAAACGGTTTCGCAAGATTGTAGAACACGCTGGTATCAAAAAAGAGATGCGACGTCGTGAATATTACGAAAAGCCCAGCGATGAAAACCGTAGAAACCGACGCCGTGCTGAGCGTCGCGCCCGCCTGTCTCGTCTGCAGAGTAACCAGTAGTCACTGAGACACCGATCAAAGATATCAAACGCAGTCTAAATCAGGCTGCGTTTTTTTATGCGCGGTAGAGTATCACATGACAGGTACCATGACACGTTAAGACATGGAGTGAGTGAAGATCCTTGTGGGTGGATTTGTGTTTTTTATGGTGCGAAAATTCTGATGGGGAGGTTTTATCTGTTCCCATTGGCCGCGATACCGGGTTGGTACTTGCCAGGCGGGTCGACACATGGGTCGACCCCTACGATGAACGGGTTGGCTTTGTTGTTCTGAATTATGCGTTTGCTCTGACAGTTTCCCGTTGCCTGCGGCAACCCCGGATTGCATCCGGGGCTACCCGGTTCGAGAGGTTTCCCTTGAATTGGACCAGCAGCGTGTAAGCCGGAAACCTCGTAAGTAATTGTAATATACCTGACAGT
>PAJV01000072.1 GCA_002706765.1 Gimesia sp. | reverse complement strand
CGGGGACATAACCCAGTTCATCCAGGATCAGCAGATCGAGTTTCGCGATCTGCTTTTTCAGGCGGGTTAACTCGCGCTGTTCACGGGCTTCCATTAACTGGGTAATCAGTTCTGTGACCTGATAAAAGCGGACCCGTTTTCCCTGGCCGCAGGCGGCAATCCCCAGGGCGACTGCCAGATGCGTCTTGCCGGTACCGGAATTGCCCACCAGCAGGATATTCTCTCTCTGCTCGATAAACTCACCCCGCATCAGTTCGCTGACCAGCAGTTTGTTGAGGCCGGGCTGGGCCTGAAAATCGAACGTTTCCAGGGTCTTGTACGTCGGGAACTTCGCTGCCTTCAGACGTCGTTCCGCGGCCCGGCGTTCCCGTTCAATCAGTTCCAGTTCACATAACTGTAACAGGAATCCCAGATGGTCGACATTGTCAGTAGCACAACGGGCGGCGACCTTTTCGCATTCTCTGAGGATGGTGGGCAGCCTCAGGTTCTTGAGATGGTGCTGTAGCAGCACCAGGCTTTTGGTTTGTTTTCTGGTCACGTTTTAACCTCCGATTAACAGGGACTGGTAAGCAGAAACATCCGTCTGTGCCACCTGTACCAGCTTCAGGTGGGGACGGCCTTCCAGGCTGAACAGAGTCAACGGTGACTCCTGCTGGTATTCCAGAATCAGGCGAATGGCAGAAGCACGGGTCGCATCAATGGCCAGCGCGTGTTCCACCGCACGTTTCAGCGTGGGGATCGGATGGCGTTCCAGCAGACGCAGCACCTTGATGAACTCCCGCGTGCCGGCTGACTGCAGTTCAGCTTCCAGTCGGCGGCGGAGAATGCCCAGGCAGACCGGCAGGTCCCAGTCTTCCAGGGGGCGGGCATGATCAAATCCTCCCGGCTTCCGTTCCAGTAAACTCAGATAATGAATCGGGTTAAAACGCGTCTGTTCCCGCCCCCAGTCCCGCTGGTGCCGGGCGATGAGCGTCTCTTCAAAGACCAGTCGCACTTCGGCGATGGTGGCCACGATGGTGATCTGGCGATGCGCGTATTTTGTGGGGACCGAGTAACTATTGGTATCAAAGCGGATCAGCGACAGGGAATCGGCGTGAGCCTGTCCCAGTCGGCAGGCTTCGAATGCCTGTTGTGGCAGGGGGCGCAGGAACTCCCGTTGTTCTTCCGCCAGCAGGCTGTGTTTGGGGGAGGGCTGTCCCCGCAACTGACGCTGCAGATCGTTCCGGCAACATTGCATTAACTGATCGTTCAGAGCCTCCAGCGAAGCAACCCGGGGTACGGGTACCAGAAAGTTCCTGCGGGCATAATCCAGTAACCGCTCGACATGACCTTTTTCATTCGGTCGTCGTACCAGACAGAAATGGTCGTCAAACAGAAAGTGGCTTTTCAGACGCAGGAACTCGGTTGTTACTTTTCGCTCACGGTTCCCTACCAGACTGGCTACTGCGATTTTCGAATTGTCATAGCTGATTCGCTGCGGCACACCGCCCAGAAATTCAAAGGCCCGTTTGTGTCCTTCCAGAAAGGCTTCTGTGCACTCCCGGGGAAAAGCCTGAATAAAAATGGCGTCCGAATAAGGTAACGTCATCACAAACAGGGCGACCTTGGTCAGTGTGCCGTCCAGCCAGACATCGGCAAAGCCGAAGTCCACCTGGGCTTCGCCCGGGGGATGGCGGAGCGGCAGGAAAACCTCACGGGACTGTGCTTTCCAGTCACGAATCGCTTCCTGCACGATCGTGATTCCACCGGAATACCCGTGTTCGTCCCGCAGGCGTTCGAAAATGCGTTTCCCCGTGTGTCGCTGCTTACGATGAACACTGCGGTCGTTCTGCAGAATCTCATGAATGATCGGCAGGAACGGCTCCAGCTTGGAAGGCCGGGGCTTGCTCAGCCGGTACCCCGGCGGCTCCGAGTAGGTCAGTATTTTTTGCAGCGTGTCCCAGTGAATATCGTATTCGTCACGAGCAGCACGTTGACTGATTTCTCCGGTCAGAACACGCCGACGGATCTCACCCCATAACTCCATATCTGTAATCACCCTTGCCCCCGCTGTTTCCGGATCAGAACTGACTCATATACTGAGAGTCTGACCCAAAACCAGCAGGTGGTCATCTGGGCGCTACGTTTTTATACCAATTTGCCACTCCCCAGCAGGCGCTACGTTTTCTGGCCGTTGTTTACACTTAGGTTTGGCAAATGAATGTCGTGATGCTTTCAGCAGGGAGAGGCAGTCGCATGAGTTCGCTAACAGAGTGCATCCCCAGCCGCTGGGTCTCAACAAGTGCGAGACCGTTGGGGCTATGACCATCTGCACGACTCCTATTGCACGTGGAAGAACTCAGTCCCCTCACGCATTCGAAATCGTGTCTTAGCGCATTCGACGTTTCGCGAACTCGTTGAACTCGCACGGTCCCCCGAGCCAGTGCGAAGTGATAACGGAAGAACGGCTCATGTTCTAAAATAACGAGCAGGTTTTCAGGAAACCAATCGTAACCAGTCATTTCATGTATACATTTCCATCTTTTTACTGTACAGTAAACGCAAAGAAGTCACTACGAAAACCAGATCTTCAACATTACGGCAATTCAGCCATTACTGGAGTATCACGTATGTGACTGAATGGTTACGTCAAATTTTCTTGGTGAACGAAATGGACGAAACAGACCGAACACCAAAGCCCGAAAATCAATCCCCGCCTGAAGCACACCCCCATTCAGAGTCGGTAGAGCAGCCTTCCGACGGAACGTCCCCTGAATCTCGATCGCAGGATCTTGAGAATAAAAATTCTGACACATCCGCTGGAACGGGCACAGACGGTACCGTCACTCAAGAACGACCGACCCCCAAACCCTCAACGTTCCGCGAATGTATCGTTCAAGTCAGCGTCTACCTGTCCGCACTCATTCTGCTGGCATTTGTAGCAATGACAGTTTATGCAGGCTATCGCTCAGCCCAACTGATCAAGGAAATCCCCCCCTGCAAAGTCAACCTGTCAGGCACATGTTCAGAGCTAAAACTCCAGCTCCTCAACAGCCCTGAGTTCACACTCCCTACTCAAGGTCAGAAGCTGAGCGAAATGATCGTGAGTGAGGGAACAGGAACCTGGCAGGGACCGCTTTCCCTGGAAATGGATCAGCGCAAACCAGTGGAAGTGAAACGTATCGATACTAAGACTAAGTCTCCCACTGCAACGCTTCAGGTAAAAGCAGCAGCTTCCACTCGATTCGACCTGACACTACCGGGAAAAACAGAAGTGAAATTCGTTTCTCCCGCTGGTAAAGCCACGAGGCAAATCCAGATTTCGCCATTCAAGTCAGTGATTTGGACAGCAAAGTTTCCACACTCGGAAACGCCGAAAGAACCTGGTATGGAAATCTTTCCGTCTGCAACGGAACTTGTATGCGAGACGGATTCAAACAAACCCCTGACATTTGACCTAGAAAGACAAGTCCGGTTGTATCCCGGTAAAACACAACATGAAGGAGATCCCATCTCTGTTAAATTCCAGCCACAGAAGATAAATACTGCCGCTCCCCAGATCGAACTGTTTTGGAATGCCACAGAAGTCACTTTTTTAGATAATCGCCGTCTGCAGATCTCCCCCGCATCGATCACGTTGAAAGACATTCAACTATCTGCATTCTCGCTTGATAGTCAACCACAGTCTGACATGATTGGGCAGGACAATCAGCTTCTTATCTTGGAACCATCCGACTTGAAAAAAACCAATCTGAGTCTCGCAATTGTAAAACTGACTGAAAAAGGGATGCACATCGAGATTTCAGGGACGGCCCAGTCATGCAGACTGGCAACCGGATCTGGTGACAATCAATTGTGTCCGAATTCCCTCGAACGGGTCCGAACCGACTCCACATCACAAAAACATGTTGGCGATTATCTCATCGCAGTATGGTGGATCGACTCCTTCTCGGAGAACATCATTTTTTCAATCGTCTTCTTTTGCGCGGGAGTCCTTTTGACATGGCTCGGCTTAAAACCGAAATCTGAATAATGTTAGTACTTTTGATTATCTTACCGGAGAGAAATATGAAACATTTTGTGAATCTTACTCCCCAAGCGTTGTGGAGACAGATGCTCCTTGCGGCCTGTCTGCTCGCCCTGTTTTTTCCCACAGGCGCTGCAGCACAAGATGACAATGCAGCCCCGTTACACGGATATGAAGTGCGAGGTCTGAAACTAGATGCAGAAAAACCGCTCTGGGTCGTGGTGACAGGCGCCGGGATGGACAAGGTAAAAGTCAATATCCGCAGTTCTTCAGAAAAACAGGATTTGTTCAAAGGGAGAGACATCTTTAACAATTACACCGACTTTAAAATGGTAGGATTCAATCAGACGAATTTTCGAGTCCTGCAAGCAGAATCGATACCACCTCAAATCACCACCCAGCCGGTCGACTTGCAGATCTCGGCGACAGACCGCAAAGGCGCGCCTGCCCGCATCGACCAAGTCGGCACGTCAAACAATTCCGGAGAGTTTTTAAAAGCACTGACATCGGGAAAGCTTGGACGGGATCAGGTGATTGCCATCCCCCGACGATGTTATGCGGATAAGGCAGACGCGATCCTGACCAACGTCTATACAGAGCATCCCGCCTGCGCACTTTTAAAAATTTATAATGAGGAAGGGAAGCCTGTCCCATCCAAACAGGGCTCACGTTTTCTCAGACTACGACCAGACGTGATACACTGGAAGGAACACAAGCAAGTCTCATCCGGCATCTATCAGGCGCGCGTCCTTCTGTGGTACGCTGGCACTGCGGGAGAATGCAATATGAAATCGACAGACAGCGATCCTGATTTCGTGCTCTACTCCGAATTTCAGATACTCACTCCCCCTTAAGCTGGCTGATCTTGTTGATGCATCAGATTGCGCTTGACACATTTTCAAGCCGCTGCCGAAACACATGATGCCGGCGAGTTCCATTGGCGGATCACATAACCTACAAGGCTGGCCGGCAGACCTGTTAGTTCGGAAGGTATGCCAGACAGCGTCATATCGTCGAACTAAACAAGTTTCTTCAGACAGAATCTTCGGTTAAGTGATTAAATCGTTCGCGAATCTCATCAATTCGCAAATGCACCAAAAAAGCACCCATTTAGCTAACACGTTATCTCGGTCACAGGAGTCTGTGTCTAATCTACAGAAAAAACTCATGCTGGATTTGAGATCACGGCGGCATCAGACCACTGGTGACTCAGAGTCAGATTCTTAATTTTAAATATTAACTCAATGGTTCCTGACAGCCGTTCTCTGTCCAATACCTCGGTCCAGTTTCAAAAAGACAGATCGGTCGTCTCGATCAGGCTGCTACCAGTTCATTTGTTATCCGCTATTCGCTATACTGTACTGGCAGAGAATCAACGTTTGGATAAACTACTGGAAAAGTATGAAGACATAAGGGCCAACAGTGGATAAGCTGCGTGAAAGACACCAACAACTGGATGAGCATTTCAGTAGAAACTCACTTGACGGAGGCAACGGACCAGCCTGCCGCTTTTTGATTGACCACGAAGTTGACGTTCAAGAGTTGGTATCAATCCGAGAGTTGGTGCTGCGCGGCCTCCGCAGTTGCTCTCTCAGTTCGTTTGATTGGCAGACGGCGTATCTACCTTTGCTCATATGCGCGGTGGAAGTCGGCTACGGATACGAAGGCAATGGGACAGACTTTTGGCCTAGGCTTAGTGAGACGCTTGGATCTGAATTCGACACAGAGGATCGCAAGCGGATTTCTCAGTGGTTCGCTCATGCAAGTTCTAATTATGGTGCTGTTGCGCCCGGAAACAGTCAGTGGGAAAAGGCCTTTCGCCACATCGCTTGGCCAATTACGCATGCAGTCGCCGCGAAAGACATCCGCCAGCCGTTCGCGGATTGCTTACAAAGATTCCGCCATGATGTACTAAGCGAATCAGTAAAAGATGACACCATTGTCAACGAATTATCGCAGATCCTAACGCCAGTCGGATCTCGTCGTTTTCGAACATGGTTAGAACGGCCGGAAATTGTGGCTGGTATCGTTCGAGATTTGCTTGGAGGCAAGCAACTAAATGAAGCCGAATTGTTCTCGAAACACTTTCGGGATCGGCTTATCGAAGATCTTCGTAGCGAACCGGATATCCGTCGCGCCGTTCGGCAGATAGAAACAAATCGTGTGAGGAACCTTAAGAGAGTATCAGACAAGAGTGATTATGAGAACCAGTCACATCTTAGGTTTGGTAGTTTCTTTCTTTGTCATGGCGAGCATGGCTGTTTGGAGCTATGTGGCGAAATGCCAGAACTATCAAAGGCTGTTCAGCGTGCGCTCAAAACAGTTCGGCGTCGTTGGAAAGTTCGACCGTGGGGATTTCCGGGGGCGTCACCAATACCAGGGGACTGCTTGCGTTCAATCTGTGGACACTTTCACGTCAGTTTCAGTTACGCGGCTAGAGCTAATTCGGGCACGCCGTTTTTTACAGAGATTGAAGAACAGAAAGTTGATAAAGAAGCTCAGCGATGGCTGGAGAGCGTTCGTTTCCCTGCGGCAGAAATGTTGGCCTTTCCGCCGATACAACCCGGTGACGACAGTTCGCATTGCATCAGCGGGCGAACTCCACATAACGGAAAGATCTGGGTGCTTTCACGGCAAGGTGAAATCGAGGTAAAACGATCTAAGAACAACGGGTTGTACTGTCGCGAAGTTGGCTTAGTTGATGGAGGCGAGGTTCACGAGTTTGATGCGGATGATCCGGAGGTGCGTGAGTGGCTTGGTTGGCCGGGAACTTCATCAATCACAAAGGTCGCCCCGTTGTGCTTTACGTGGCTTCGCCCGTCGTCTGTCTCAATCGAGTCAGTTGATTACCCGATTTATACAACCGATGATGAAGTTGGCATCTCGGTCTTGGGCGAGGAGCCTTTAACTTTGGTTCTGCGAGAAGGTTCGAAAGAAGTCACGCGTGAATTGGTCACTGAAGTGGCGACTTTGGGGATTGAAAAAAAAGGCAGCTACAGCTTGACGGTTCTGCGAGGGGAGCAGGAAGTCGATTCATTCAGTTTCGGGATCTTGGATGATTCAGGGGACGGCTTTATCGAATCCGACCCCGAGTCCCCATGGCATGCGATGTTATCTCATGTTGATGCGGGAGAGACGGAGTTGTCTCGCAGCGATTTGTTCAACCACCATTTGAATTTGGATATCAGCGGAGACCGTGGAATCGAGAATATCTCTGCGAAGTTGTCGTTATCTCCGAGTGAAGCAACGGCGAGCATTTCTTTAGATCGAATCCCGACGCGGTTGGCTACTAACCATCCAATTTGGAATCAACTGATTAAAGCAGTGCCGGGGTCAGTACTGAAGTCACCATGTGACCTAACTCTGTCGGTCGAAATCGAGGGTATGTCGAAAAAATCGTGGCGACTGGAAACTGAGCTGCAAGAACTTTGGTGGGAAGATGGCGAAAATAATCTGCCGATCGCGGTCAATGATAGCAGCTCGTTCAACGTGCAGCACTATTGCTTGCTTGAGAACAGGGTTATCGACAAACCAAACGAAGGTGATCCCTTTCTTTCGGTGGCTTTGGATAGCAACGACAATGAGTTTCACTTTGACGCAAGGATTGGCTTGCTGGGCGATACGATACTCTTTCGAACCCTTCGGCCGCCAAGACGGTTCCTTCGTCAAATGGATGACATTGGAGACTGTTCGGGGGTGCGTTCGATTACGCAGCGGTATTTACAAATCTCGTCAGCCAGCAGTTCTTCATTAATTGCCGAAATCAACCGCGTTCGAGCTGCCGATACATTAAGATCATGGGTCTTACGCTGCTTGTGCGGGTCAAATTGGTTTTATAAACACCAAGAGATGAGGCATCTTGAATCCTCCAACCCGGCTGAGATTTGGTGGATGTGTCAATCCACACAAAAAGACTTGCTTCAACCTCCAAGTGAGGAAGAACGACATCTGCCAGAAATGCTACCTGCGTTGGTGCTTACGGAGTTTGCCGAAGTTTTACCGGAGCAGTGGTGGGATGGCACGGTGGCTGAAGTCGACGGCGATGGCGCGATTCCACTTGATTCGATGTATCAGCATTTGATTGAAGATGATTCCGTGTTTGTCGATGCAGAATCACTTACCCGATCACTCTGCCTAGCCAACGAACAATTATGCGGCGCGGACCTAGCAGATTTGATCATTCCGGTTAGCGGTGGAGATGAACTACTCGGTTGGCGAATCACAGGTATGACTATCAGTGATCTAGCTACCGAGTTGCATTCGTGGATTCGTCGTCATTTGGGGCGAGGCCGAGGCCGACAAAGTTGGATACCCAGCGAGCTTAGTATCTACCTCAATATGCTCCTCTATCCTGAACGACTTCGGAAACAAGCGTGGGAAACGGTTTTAGAAAAGTTACTACATGATCGTAGCGTTGCTCGGGCAGGTGCATTCATTGCTTGGCGGGTTCAGCAGAATGCGAGACTCGAAAAGTGAACGTGCGAACTGGAATATTATTCTCATGACTGAAATCGAAAAGTTCGAATTGTTAATGCACGGCGTGCAAGCGTTAAGACGACATGTGGAGTATCTTGCATGTCCGATCAGTGGGGCATCGGGCATCCGAGCCCAGTTTTATCCACATCAGGTTCAGAATGTGCAAAGGATTCTGTCGTCTACTCGTATCCATCATTTGATCGCAGATGAAGTTGGGATGGGAAAGACCATCCAGGCGTTGATGATAGCAAATGCTTTACGTTTGCAAGCCGGAAAGCTGCGTGTGCGTATCGTTGTCCCTCGAACAGAATTGAAGAATCAATGGATAGATGAAATTGCTTGGAGAGCACAATGTATTGCAGAATTGGGGAATGAAACCGTCGGCGATGACTGGTTCCATGTCATCGATGATACTGAAATCAGCAAACCTTCTGAGGCGCTTGCCACCGATCAATTTGATCTTCTGATTTTGGACGAACCACAGAGTTTAAAGCAGGACACGCTCCGCTTTGTTGCTTCTAATTCGACAGACTTCACTTACTTGTTGCTACTTACCGCGTCACCGAACCTTCGCGATATGCGTCGATTTCTCGAATTACTACAAATCCTAGAACCAGATCGAATCGAGCGGGCAAGACGTGATGCCGATGACGGTTTGCTGCATGAAGACCTCGATTGGTCGCGTAGTCGAATTGGTGACCTTCATGACAAGGCGCTGGGACTTGTATACGATATGTTCATGCGGCATACTCTCGAGGTTGTAAACGGTCGACTGGAGACGAACATCAAACCTTGCGGTGTATCCGAGACGTACCAATCATTCGCAGAATATCGACGCATTCGTATTCTTGCGGAGACTCGATGGCAATACCGCAACGTGCTGCGTTCCTATCGCACCGATTTTCCTGATCATTTGCCACGTCGGCGTCTCAAAAGAATAGTCATCGAGGCAACATCCGCCGAACGAGATCGAATGCAAGCTTCTTTAAAATATGTTGGTGTTTTTTTGCAGAACCATCTGGAACCTCAACATCGGCGGGCCGCATCTGCCCTTTTACAACGAACCTCTTTAGGCGGCCAGAGCCTGCAAAATCGCCTAATCCAATTGAGGCGGGGCGAAACAGAAGATGAATCACAACTCCAGATGGTTAGCGAATTGTCTCGACGTGAATATGCAGACTCGCGTTTGGATTGCATGGTCGATTGGCTGGTTCGATTTTGGCAAGACGATCCAACGCGAAAGGTCGTTATTGCCGCAGAAGACAATGCGACAGTTCAAGAGTTGAGCGACGAGCTTACTTGGAGAATTCCTACAGTGGGATCACGAAGAAACCGAATCGAATTGAAAACAGTGTTGGCGAAAGATGAACGCATAGGAGATCTATCGGTTGACGAGACACTGGATTCGCAAACACTTCGCAACTTTGCCAATTCAAGTCTGCGTTCCTTTGAGGAGTCAGACGACCAGCTATTGATCGCTCACAACGTGTACCGGCAGTCGTATAATCTGCAAGCTGCGGACGCTTTAGTCTTCTACGCTTTGCCCTGGAAGCCTGAAGACGTCGACCAATGGATTGGCCGCGTAGATCGACTGGGACGGGATTTTGTTGATCCCGAACGACCGAATAGCCGCCCTAAACCTGTCCACATCTTGGTTTTGCATCGCCGAGGAGATCCAACTATCGGGGTTCAGGAAGTTTTGGATGAATACAGAATATTTGAGACTGCAATTGACCCCGAGCGTCGCCTGCTGGAACAGATATCATATGACATCGAATCTAGGACGCTACCAGCTTTATCAGAATCAAACAATATATTATACCCGTTAGAATTTGACTTAGGTGATGAACAAGATGATGTGACGAATCCAATTCGACCGAGCGGCTCAAAGGAAACCGCTGCTCCGTCAGGATCGCCATGGACAGTCCCGCATGCCGTGGAACTTCACTTCCAAGTTTCTCGGAGATTCAATATAGGGCCTGTTCTTTGTCAGACTCGTCCACTTGGTTATGTCACATCACCAAGCGAAGAGGCATTGGCACGCTGGATCAGACTGCTACGCAATCACAAATGGATTAATGTCTCCACATTTCCTGGAAAGAAGCAAGAGGGAGGGCGCCGAGGTCTAACGTTTTATACCCTCGGTCAAGACAAATCAGTCAATATTAAGTTGGATTCCGTTCAAGACAAAAATCATCCCTTTCCACCATTTTTCATCGCCCGCGGTAACATTCAGCGACCTCCTCGGACAAAAGTAAAGACTGGTAAAGATCGGGACGGTAATCCTCGACGCGAGGTTCTTCAGTTTTTGTCTTTCGGTTCAAGAGTTCATCAAGATCTTGTGGAGACCTTTTGCACTGCCGGCAGGACTGATCAGCCTTTCGGAATCAAGATTTATGCACTAGGCAAACGTCATTATCCAAATGGAACTGACCTTACCCGAGGTACCTACCTCTGCGGAGTTGGCTATATTGACCCTGCTTTTTACTATGATGGTTTTGATGTGAATCAGCATCTCCTCGCGGATACCGCGCCTGCCATCGGGACGTTACAGGGGGCAATAAGATCAAGAACTGCCAAGAAACTTTATGCCGGCCTTTGTTCAGACGCCCGGTTCATTCGTATACAGCGAACAGCATTTTTAAATTGCTTGGCTTGGCGATGGGAACCAGGAAAACCTGTGGAACCATGCGACAAACAAGTTGCTGCGGATCTTTGGAGAGCCAATTGGCGCAAGGATGAACGGCCTTACGCGGAACGAAAGTCGTTGTCGAGCAACTACTTAAAAAATCTGCCCCCTTCCTGTGTCACTAAGATCCTGGACAGCACGAAAGCTCACTGGGCCTCCGGCATGGAAAGCTTCGAAGAAGCGATCGCAGAGCGGCAAGAAATCCTACTAATAGAAATGCATGATCGATTGTGGGTATTAGAGGCCGCAATCGAAGAGATCGAGAAAGAGATTAATCGACGAAATAATGATGCGTCTGATGCCAACCTTCAGGCCATCACCAATAATTATCAGCCTCGGATGAAGCGTCTTCAGGAGGAGTGCGAACTGACAAAGCGCAGCTACGAGATTCGAATAGCGATGCTGCAAAAGAGTTTGAAACATCTCCAATCTCCAGATAAATCGACCGTCCAGTTGCAATGTACGGCGGTCATTGAAATGGAATACGATCCCATACCACTGCCGGAAGAAAATGACACGGAGGCGCAAGCTAGTCAGACTGAAAGCGAGTTAGCTGGCATTACCCAACCGGAGATTCGCAAATGACGTTCATTCCCTAGAACCCCAGTAAGAAAGCGCTTCTGCATCATGTACACTGAACTTGAGTCTATCCGAAAGCGGTTGCTTGCCTATATCGAATCGGCGTATCACCTTTCCAATCCGCACCTGGTGCAGTTGCGGCGTGAGCTGCTGGAACAGCCAGAGGTGCTTTGCCATGCACCATTCATTGAAAGTTCGGCTCGTTACAAAGCTGGCAAACCGTACGACGAGCTCAACATCCCAAGCGAGGCAGCGCAGTTGCTCACATACTTAGCGACCGAGGAAGGCGGCCGGGTCGTGTTTCCACAGCCCCATCAACACCAAGCCGACGCATTGGAAGCAGTTTTAGATGACGATTTACACCACACGATCGTGACAACAGGAACGGGGTCTGGAAAGACGGAAACCTTTCTGCTGCCAATTGTCGGTAGATTGGCTGGTGAGGCGGCATCTTCGTCAGGCTCGTTTCAAACCCGCGCAGTTCGAACGTTGCTACTATATCCAATGAACGCACTAGTCAACGATCAGCTTTCTCGCTTGAGGCGTCTATTTGGTTCCCCCACCACTCGTGACTGGTTCAAGCAATGCGGCGGCCGGCCGGCGAAGTTTGGACGCTACACTAGCCGGACTCCGTTCCCCGGTGTCATTCCAGATGACAACAGACGCCTATCGCAAAAGCTCGGCGGGCTACAGTTTTTTGTGAACTTGGAACGGCGGGCTGGTGATGGCGATTCACAAGCCAAAGACTTACTCGACTCAATGCGTGTGATGGGCAAGTGGCCGACCAAAGATGTCGGCAACCAACCAGGATTGGCAGGATGGTTGGGTGTGAGTGGACCGTGGAAGGATCCCAATGGGAACTTACGACGCGCGATCGAAAGACCTGACGATACCGAGCTGCTCACCCGCCATGAGATCCAAGTGGCTCCTCCGGACCTGTTGGTGACGAACTATTCGATGTTGGAATACATGATGCTGCGACCGATCGAACGGTCGATTTTTCAGCAGACCCGAGACTACTTTGTCGCCAATCCGAACGAACGTTTTATTCTCGTACTCGACGAAGCACACCTGTATCGCGGTGCTCAAGGGACCGAGGTTGCGATGTTGATTCGTCGATTACGTCACCGTCTTGACCTATCTGCACAGCAGTTTCAAGTCATCACGACCAGTGCATCATTCGAAGATGGAGAACAGGCGACAACGTTTGCGGCCGGGCTGACTGGGACAGAGAGCGAGCGTTTTGTTTGGATCAATGGTGACAAAGAGTCGAAGGTTCCATCGCAAGCCGGTGACAAAGATTTGGCGGACGCACTGGCGAAGATTCCGCTGACGGGGCTTCTCGCCGAGGATGCAAAAACACGTTTCAAATCGATCGTGTCGTTATTAAATCTCTCCAGCCGCCCTATCACGGCTGCGAAATATATAATCATTTCGAAGGGGAATGAAGCAGGGAAAGCACGTTGCCGAGTCACCGTCCTCGGAATGGTCGAAGGTGGCGGGTTTGTCGAAGAGACGATGCAGATCGGTAACGGTAGAGAGAAGGAAACCGAGAACGCGTTTCTTTCAGTCGTCTCATTGGATTGTTCCGACCCGGTCGCTGAAATTTCAGCATGTCGAACTCAAGGCCACGTCGAGTGCATGACAGCCAATGATGCCGTAGTTTCGACTGAAAAGAGCGTCCATTTTGGACTGTCCCGAATTCTTTACGACATTCTGGTTGATTTCGGGGTGACCGGTCGGCTTATTAATCTGACATCTTCCACTCTGTGCAATGATGACCTAGAAACGAAGGCGGAACTGGGGGCGCAAGAAATCCGGCGTTTAGCCTCAAGGCTGTTCCCGGACAGCTCGCCACAACAGGCTCAAGTAGCCACAGATATTCTGGTCGAAGCGGCCTCAATGTCTCGTAACAAACCCGGTGACACGCCGTTATTGGCCGCACGAGTCCATCGTTTTTTTCGCGGCATCCCTGGCATCTGGGCGTGCAGCGATCCGGAGTGCTCAGCGCTACCAGATGAGCAGCGAGGACAAGGCGTTACCGGAAAACTCTACGTGCAACCCCGACGAGAGTGCGAGTGCGGCAGACGTGTATTTGAACTTTTGGCTTGCCGCAACTGCGGAACCGCAATGTTTCAGGCGTATACACAAAGCGTACGAAGGCCAACTTATTTGTGGACCGAAGATGTCGGCGAAGTGGATGATTCTATGGATACGGTCGTTCCCATTCACCTGTGTTTGGACGATCCAGAGGAAGTTGAATCACAGGATGATGATTCGCAGTCCACGCGAGAGATGTATCTGGAACCAATCACGGGACGTCTGTTTCAGAACGATGTTGACTCTGGATCTGCTCGTCAGGTCTATATCCCGGCGGAAGCCCCGGCTGGCAATCGCAAGGCGGGCATGTTCGAGAAATGCCCGAAATGTAATGATCGATTTTCAGGAATCTCAAACATGGCAACCAAGGGCGATGAGCCCTTCCAACACCTTGTGTCTGCGCAATTGATGTCACAGCCACCAATACCCGGTAACGAAACTCCGCTACAGGGGCGAAAACTTCTAGTGTTTTCCGATGGACGGCAGCCGGCTTCCCGACTAGCCGGCAAGTTGAAATCGAACTCGTTACGTGATGCAGTCCGGCCTCTACTAATTCATGGCTTGCGATATGTCGCAGATCGCTGGTTCGATGGCGATACTCGCAATGTTGCGATCGAGCATGTTTATCTCGCGTTGCTTTGCGGTGCTCACGAACAAGGCGTGGAGTTACGCCCACAACTCAAAGACACGGAACAGCAGTCATTTCAACAAGACCTAAAACTAGCCAAATCGCTCTACCTCTCAAAGACGGCAAAGCTTAAGGCGTTTGAAGAGGAATCGGCTAAGATTGCCGAACGAACGCCAGCCGACATTTTAATCTCGCTCTACGAGGTGTTATTTAATCCCCTTTCAGGTCTTCACAGTTTGGCGATCGGATGTTTGACACCGTTGCTATCTGACTATCTGAAAGAGAGTATGACTGAATTACCGGCTCCTGAAACTCCTGAGTCGATCGGATCCGATGACGACCGGCGGAGTGGCTTGTTGGAATTCTGGCTGTCAAGGATGGCAAGAGAGCGCGCCGTTCGGCTAACTGGAACACCGGCCGATTGGATCGGTAACAAAGAAAGCGGCATTCGATTGAGAGTTACTGCAGGACGCTTTCAGAAGCTAATGGAGCCACGTATTGGAGCTGCTTTCTATCGGCAGCAGCTCGCTGGCGGTCAACAAGGTGATGGACCTTGGGCTCGTTTCTTTCAAGAGCGGCTTGGGACCAACAACCGTGCCGACGGATATCTCGTCGACCCGAAACGAGTTGCGATTGATCTCGACTTCAAAGACTGGGTTCGCTGCGACGTTTGCACGTTCGCGATCCCAAACCATCCGTTTTATCTAAATATATGTCCCGAGTGCGGTAGCGTCGATTCGCTGCAATCCCTTTTTTCCGGAAACAAAACGCTAGACGATGTCTTTTTAACTCGGAAGGGTTTCTTCCGAAAAGACCTCGACCAGAATTCAGGTAAGCTTCGTCCTTTTGTTGCTGAAGAGCACACCGCAGCTATAGGAGCCATCGACGCCCAAGACGCGTTTTCGCGTGCCGAATGGCATGAGATGCGGTTTCAAGATCTGGACGTCCAGGGGCCTGGTGATGAATCCGGTGGCATCGTCGATATCCTCAGTTGCACGACCACGATGGAGGTGGGGATCGACATTGGTAGTTTGACAGCTGTGTCACTACGCAATGTTCCGCCCAACCGATCAAACTATCAACAACGTGCCGGTCGCGCTGGTCGGCGCGGGGCTTCGCTTTCGACCGTTATCACGTATGCAGACCAAGGGACTCACGATCAACGTTATTTCAAGTATCCGGCGGAAATGATTAGTGGTCCGGTGACCGACCCGGTGCTGAACCTCGAAAACGCGGAAATTGTACGTCGTCACGGCTACGCATTGATCTTAAGCATGTATCAGCGAGAGCGTATTCGCGACGGTCAACAATCGGCTACTAGTTCGAACATCTTCTCGTCATTGGGACGAGTCGAAGACTTCCGTACCGGGGGCGAGGATCAATTCAGTTTCCGTGGGCTGCAGTCTTGGCTAAAAGAAAACGAGGTAAAGATCGATGAGGCAATTCATTCGATCACACCTGACGAATATTTCCAAAGCGAGGAAGCCGAAACCATTAAGGACATCCCACAGCGGTTATTGGCGAGGCTAACGGAGATCGGATGTGACTACAAAGCTCCCGAAGCGGATCAGTCTCCAGAAGAATTGAACGAAGCTGCTTTCAATTGGGCCGAGGATGACGACATCTACGGCGATGATGATCCTGAGGCTTCGATCCAAGCGGACGGTGACAATGCAACGGACTCGGATGTCTCCGAGAGCCCCGATGCTGGTAGACAGACGCTGAATCTACTTGATCGTCTATTCGAAACTGCAACGCTTCCGTCTTATGCCTTTCCGACCGACGTGGTCAGCATGACCGTATTTGACCGCAATCGGTCAACAGCACATCGCAGCGTCATCAAGTACGCTCCACAACGTGGGCTCAATCAGGCTTTGTCCAGTTACGCACCTGGTCGCGAAGTTTTTATTGATGGCAAGCGTCACTATTCGTTCGCAATCTACAGTCCAATGAGGGGCGAGCGTGACAAGGCGTGGGAAAAACGCAAGCTGTATTTCGAATGTGATCGCTGTGGCTACGCGAAACTCGAAGATCCCGGTGGGATCTATCGCGAACTCGAAGTTCTTGATTGCCCATCCTGTAATCAGCCAGCGGGTTTGGGGCCAGCGATCTATTGGATCGAACCACCGGGCTTTGCTCATCCAGTCGACATGGACGAGGAATTGGCGGTTGATCAGCCGCCAGATTACACTCGCCCCACCCAAGCCAAATTGAATGCCCCCTTTCATGATGGAGATTCGGTTGGTAAGACATTTAAGTATGGTGAGCGCAGCTTCACGCTTTGGAAAAAGAAGGAAGAGCTGTTTCTAACCAACCGCGGTAGTGAAGATCTGAAAAATAGAGGTTTTGTTTACTGCTTGTATTGCGGCCGGATCGAACCCAAGGGTTGGCATGACCCAGATCGCTCATACTTGAATAATCAAGCTAACCACCCAAAACCCTATCCCAACCACCGTGATCGTCCAACCTGTAAAGGTTTTACTCAAATCGTCAGTCTGGGAACCAAGTTTATTTCTGACGTGGCGTTATTCCGTCTTCAGATGGGTAGTGATGTGTTGTTGCCCCCGGGATCGACGCTCGCCAAGGTAACTCTGACAACGATTGCTCAAGCACTTGCGATTTGCGCGTCGGAAAAGCTGGAAATTGATCGGGCAACCATCGGAGCTGAATACCGCGCCGCGCAGACCGATCGCGGACACAGTGGAGCCGAAGTTGATGTTTATCTGTACGATACGACACCCGGCGGTGCGGGATTTGTTAAAGCGGCCGTCAGTAACCCGGAATCGATTTTGCGGCAGGCCATCGACCTATTGGAGGGGTGTGACTGTGAATCGTCCTGTTACAAGTGCCTTCGCTCCTACAACAATCGTTTTCTGCACCAAGATCTCGATCGTGAACTTGGATCATCGCTACTGAAACATGTACTTAACGATGCAGAGCGACCACGTCTCGACAAGCAGACCGAACAACGACTGCTGACTATGATTGCTACTGATCTGCGTGACATGGATCACAAAGTCGAGCAACATGACGGCTACTTGACCGTGAAGTCCCTCGGGGATCGTCGAATCGTTTTGTCTCACGCTTTATTACACAAAACTCCCGGTACGGCGGAAGCGAAGGCTGCTTATAACGCAGGCCGAAATAACGCGGCACCTATCGACCATCTGCGAGTTAAGCGAGCGTTACCGTCGGCGATTGAGATGTGTGTCAGCTCGGTAGGTGAACGGCCTGCCGCTGACGCAGAGTTGCCAGCAGGATTAAAACGCGCTGACAAAGGGATACCTTTGTACTTATTCGAAGCCCTCGCTGATGATGCGGCCATTAAACCGAGCTTGGTCGACATTTCTATTACGGGATTCGACCGGTCCGATGTTTTTCTTCTTGAAATTGACGGACCGCAACTAGAACGGGGAAGTTTCATAGTTGACGGCCAAAAGATTCCATTGGCCTCCGGTACTGTTCTGGTGTTCGAGCGGATAACTGAGAAAGCTAATAGAGACAAGCATGATGGGCGGCTGCGTTTGATTCGATCTTCAACAAATGCTTTCAAGGCCACAAAACAAAAAACGACGTTTGCTATGTGCAAGTGGGCAGAATTCGACGGTCGAATCTCCGTACGCTTGCAGTACCAATCTACAAATTCGCGAGCAACCCCTCAAAAGGTGTCTCCCGAGACTTTGACTATCATCGGGAAACCAATTGGCATCATCCGAGGAGGAAAGTATTATGCCGTTAAAATGCTGTAAAATTCCACGAAGACAAAGATTAAGGAAACCCACGCCATGGCATTCATGAAGCCCGACATCAATCCTGACGACATTCCATACGATTCAGAAAGGATCGTCTACCGAGCGTTGAAAGAACAGCTCACCAATGACTTTGTCGTCTTACATTCCTACCCGTGGTTGCGTCCCGACAGGGATGGTGCATTGCGAGAAGGAGAAGTGGACTTCATCGTTTTGCATCAGGAAAAAGGCATGTTGGTCTTGGAAGTCAAAGGCGGTGAGCTTCGCTACAAAAACGCAACTTGGCAGCGTAAAAAACATCACGGCTACGAGGTGATCACCGATCCGTTCAAGCAAGCCCGGTGCAGCATGCACTACTTGGTAGATCGGATCGAGAAGCAATCTGGCGGAGATGTTCGCGGAATCCACTTCAGCTACGGTCACGCCGTCGTTTTCCCGCACGATTATTACAGTGGCGAGATACCACCGGGAGCGGATGAGGCACTCATTCTGTCACGTCGCGACATGGATAGCATAGATCAGGCAATTGAAAGAGCAATGGCAAGCTGGCCCAGACGAGAAAAACCACTGACTAATCATCAGTGGCGTCGGATGGCAACGGCATTGCTTCCCGAATTCAATTTATTTCGACCGATCGTCGGCACGGTCGATGATGTATTCGAGAAGATTCAGGAAATGACGGATGAGCAAATCGAATTACTAGCCGGGTTGTACGACGAAAATGAACGTATTTACGTTACCGGAGTTGCTGGCAGCGGCAAAACACAAATTGCATTTGACCGGTCAGTCGAGTTGGCAAAGTCCAGTCAACTCACCCTCTTTGTATGTTACAACAATCATCTGGCCGAACACTTGCAACGTTGTCTTCGGGAACACCCTGAACATGCGAGATTGAAAAAGTGGCTCAAAATTACAAACTTTCATGGTTTCGCGCGCGAGCTGATCGAAGATGCTGGAATCGGATGGGATCCGCCGAAATCAGCAGAATTACTTGCCAAATTCTTCATCGAAGAGGTACCCGAACTGATGGAACAGGCCGTCATCCTAGCCATGGAAGAAGATGAACAGGTTGAGTACGACGCGATCGTGATAGATGAAGCACAAGACTTTCATTCCCGTTGGTGGGAGGTTCTGCAATGCACTCTGCTCAAAGACGCCGAGAACGGTATTTTGTACGCTTTCGCTGATCCGGTTCAAAAACTCTGGGATTGGGCACCTTCAAATCCACCGGTATCGTTCGCGGCTCGATACACATTGCATCGTAATTGTCGAAACAGTCGCTGGATCGCTCGAACTAGCACTGCGCTCGCCAAAACCGAAGCCAAGTTCTTTCGACGATCACCGCTCGGAAACAAGCCGAAGATAGATACGGTTCCGTCGATCGTATCGATGAAAGGCACCGTGATGAAGGTCGTCGAGCAACTGTTGCATCAGCACGGTCTCCGGCCGTCACAAATAGTCTTGATCGGTCCGAAGAATTTCGAAAACGGATCGCTGGGAGATATACAACAAATCGACGACGTTCCATTGACCGGTGACGTCCGAATATGGCTGCATGGTAATGCACTGCTGGTCACCACCGCTCGTAGTTTTAAAGGACTCGAAGCCGATGCTGTTTTGCTCTACGACTTGGACCGAATCTCGATAGGGTTCTCGACGGTCGATCTTTATGTCGCCTGCACAAGGGCACGGTCACATATCCATTTTTTTGCCACGGGAAAACAGATGATTGCAGAGATCGACAACGCGATCAAAGCAGTGCAGCAAGAGTTCGGGACTTAGGCCAATGAACAATATTAGAATATTCACGCGAAATGAGTTTTCAGACTCTCTTGGGTTTTCGGACCGATCAGAGCCTGCCGTAGAGTCGGCTGTCCCATCACCTTGGGGGGTAGCGCGACTCATACGACGCGAAGTCCGGAGAAAAGCTATCGTGACCCGACGGGAGTTAGGATGCGTAATTGAACCTTTCTTTTCGGCAGCTTCATTCGATGGAGATACAGGGAGAATTATTCAAAAAGTCGCGGACCGGATGGTTGAGGTTGGAGAACTGGCTGATTTGAAGGTAGAGAACCAACGTGGATACTCAGCGATGCCTTCACGGTGGATCAAACTCCAGGAAAATATAGCAGTTCTGTTGGGCACCACTGCTACGGAGACACATCGTTTTTCTCCATTTCATACTAATCAATTTTTACGTCGGTTTCACCCGTCGGATAAGATTATAGCGGATCTCAGCCGGATCGGAGTGAGCGAACAATCGTTTGAGGACTGGTTAGGCAAACCTGAGTGGAAGCAATTTGTCAATCCGTCACAGGAAATCGTTAGCTTAGAAGGGCTGCTTGATTTGTATATCAATCGGTTAGACACTGAGGGAAGTCCGCTGAGCTTGAACACTACCAACATTTTAGCAGTGGATCATCGGCCTGGTGATTTCTTCGGAAGTAAACTCAAACCAAAGAATTCGCGATGGGTATCCTGTAACCAACTAGACGAAGGGATCTACGTCGGGGCACAACTGGGGCAAAACGAGAATCACTGGATACCACTACTTATTCGGATACAAAACGATGCCTGCCGAAGTCTGGAGCTACATTTTCGCAATGACGCAACTGCAAATATAGATTTACGTAATTGGCTTTTAATTGCTCTAGGAGTGAGAAACCAACAAAAAGAAGTCATCATTCTAGATCATGAGGCGAGTAAGTTGCAGTGCACATTTCCTATTCCCTTAGGGATACAGAAGATTCTCTACCTGATAGGCGAACCAACTGAAAAATGGCAACAGTATGTAGTTGTCAATACAGTCTTGACAGGTAGCTTGCTCAGTCGCTGTATCCCAGAAATTCGGGTGCAGTAGATTGCTGCTGCGTCCCTTAGGTAATCAACAGTGATAAAATCATACCGGACTTGAGGTCACGGCGGCCTCAATCCACTGGTGACTCAGAGTCAGATTCTTAATTTTAAATATTAACACAATGGTTTCATATTGTATAGAGGAAATAAAATGCCCGCTTCAATGGGGCCGTCCAATGTTAGGACGGAAAACATTTTCGTATTCGGATTCGTCGGTGTGTGTGTAAGTGCTTCAATGGGGCCGTCCAATGTTAGGACGGAAAACAAATCGAACGGCGCAGATTGAAACGCCGATATAGCTGCTTCAATGGGGCCGTCCAATGTTAGGACGGAAAACCCCAGGGAGCAGCACCTGGCGAGCTGGTCAACCGCCGCTTCAATGGGGCCGTCCAATGTTAGGACGGAAAACGCTGGTCACTGTGAAACTTTCTCGGGCAGGTACGCAGCTTCAATGGGGCCGTCCAATGTTAGGACGGAAAACCTGGTGAGATGTCCGGTACTGCTGCTGTCCAGTTGGCGCTTCAATGGGGCCGTCCAATGTTAGGACGGAAAACCACAGAACCAGTTGACAGCACAGTTTGTTGGCATCCGCTTCAATGGGGCCGTCCAATGTTAGGACGGAAAACTTCCCCACAAAATCAATCTTCAAATCCCTGCCATCATGCTTCAATGGGGCCGTCCAATGTTAGGACGGAAAACGGACGTATTGCATGATTTGATTTTTGGCTCTGGGACCGGCTTCAATGGGGCCGTCCAATGTTAGGACGGAAAACACCGCAAAATAACGAGCAGAAAAGGGCATTAGACGCGCTTCAATGGGGCCGTCCAATGTTAGGACGGAAAACGCGACTCACGACGGCGAAGTCACCGAAATGGGCGAGGCTTCAATGGGGCCGTCCAATGTTAGGACGGAAAACGTGTTGTTCGCTCCATGTGTTACAGCCGTGGTAACACCGGCTTCAATGGGGCCGTCCAATGTTAGGACGGAAAACTCCATTTATAAAGCTGATACAAGACGCATTTATCCGCTTCAATGGGGCCGTCCAATGTTAGGACGGAAAACAAGAAACGCAGCCTGACGGCAGCTCGCCTTCGCTTCCGCTTCAATGGGGCCGTCCAATGTTAGGACGGAAAACTAAGATATCAGTGCCGTATGCCCCACACGCCTTGCGCTTCAATGGGGCCGTCCAATGTTAGGACGGAAAACCACGCATGTGAATGGATGTAAGCAGGAAGCGTTCTGGGCTTCAATGGGGCCGTCCAATGTTAGGACGGAAAACGCCAGACGATCAAAAGTCAAAACGTCACTGTCGGCGCTTCAATGGGGCCGTCCAATGTTAGGACGGAAAACCGGATGGCGAAAAGTAAAAGGTATGGATATTTGTCCTGCTTCAATGGGGCCGTCCAATGTTAGGACGGAAAACGGATCGGATGACACGCCATCCGGCATGGTCAAGATCGCTTCAATGGGGCCGTCCAATGTTAGGACGGAAAACGAAACTACAAAAGGACACTGTTAAGAGCATCGGCGCTTCAATGGGGCCGTCCAATGTTAGGACGGAAAACTATTTTCAAATCGTAAAGTCACACGCCCCCCAATCTATGCTTCAATGGGGCCGTCCAATGTTAGGACGGAAAACACACCACGGTATTGCAGGCTCGTAGCCCTTTTTCCATCGCTTCAATGGGGCCGTCCAATGTTAGGACGGAAAACCTCGCCCATCAATCTCCATTCCGGTGAACTCTACCGCACGCTTCAATGGGGCCGTCCAATGTTAGGACGGAAAACGCAGATGGAAAATGATGATCTGATCAACCTGGTTATAGCTTCAATGGGGCCGTCCAATGTTAGGACGGAAAACAGGAGAAGGTGGAGGAGATACTGAAGGGGATGCGAGGCTTCAATGGGGCCGTCCAATGTTAGGACGGAAAACGAACCGTCTGGACTGTCGGTGGCTTACTTACAGGAAGGCTTCAATGGGGCCGTCCAATGTTAGGACGGAAAACCCCCATCGGCCCTAGCTGTTCAGTAGCTTTTTTGACCAGCTTCAATGGGGCCGTCCAATGTTAGGACGGAAAACGTCTGGATGGAGAACAATGCACCGGGCAGGTTTTCTTGCTTCAATGGGGCCGTCCAATGTTAGGACGGAAAACCAGACAGTTGCTTTTGAGGATGACAGCTATCCAGCAGCTTCAATGGGGCCGTCCAATGTTAGGACGGAAAACTCTGTTGTTCACCCGTTTCATTCTGATAGTGTGTATGCTTCAATGGGGCCGTCCAATGTTAGGACGGAAAACGCACTATCCTGGCGAAAATCTTCCTGGCATGGCTCGCTTCAATGGGGCCGTCCAATGTTAGGACGGAAAACATTTATGAAATCGGATCTACTCGAAATCGGAAACATACGCTTCAATGGGGCCGTCCAATGTTAGGACGGAAAACGTAACAGCGTTGACCCCTTCACGACAAAGAATTCCGCTTCAATGGGGCCGTCCAATGTTAGGACGGAAAACTGCTGCTCCTGCGAACTTTAGCGATCTGGCTATCACTGGCTTCAATGGGGCCGTCCAATGTTAGGACGGAAAACGATGCCTTGGATGTGTCTGCTGATTACCTGTTGGGGCGCTTCAATGGGGCCGTCCAATGTTAGGACGGAAAACATTAGGTCGACGTAGTGCAGGAACACTTTCTGTTGAAGCTTCAATGGGGCCGTCCAATGTTAGGACGGAAAACACATCCCCAGGCAGCGAGGCAGTTCGCAAATCTTGCGCTTCAATGGGGCCGTCCAATGTTAGGACGGAAAACTACAAATATCAAACGGGAGTTGTGCGGATGTCACGCTTCAATGGGGCCGTCCAATGTTAGGACGGAAAACGAAATCGAAGATCTGGAAAACCAGATAGATTGTCTTGCTTCAATGGGGCCGTCCAATGTTAGGACGGAAAACGGCATTCGCGAAACCCGACCCGGTAATTCAGGCCCAGGCTTCAATGGGGCCGTCCAATGTTAGGACGGAAAACCCTGACGAAACCAGATGCATGTTCTTCTTTCACGGCTTGCTTCAATGGGGCCGTCCAATGTTAGGACGGAAAACGTCATCGTAAGGCATCATCGTTGCCCCATGTCCCTGGGCTTCAATGGGGCCGTCCAATGTTAGGACGGAAAACGCCGGTAATCGCAGATGGAATAAATCGGGGAGATGGGCTTCAATGGGGCCGTCCAATGTTAGGACGGAAAACTCCGGTTTACGAGGTTGGTCAATACACTTATCTGTTGCTTCAATGGGGCCGTCCAATGTTAGGACGGAAAACAGCAGTTGTTGGAGGAACTGACAGACGGACTTGAAGAAGCTTCAATGGGGCCGTCCAATGTTAGGACGGAAAACATCATTTGCTTCGGGTGTCGTTCCGCTATCGTATCAGGCTTCAATGGGGCCGTCCAATGTTAGGACGGAAAACGTGAAATAACAACCATTTTAAGACCAGGCCCCCGCGCTTCAATGGGGCCGTCCAATGTTAGGACGGAAAACGATCCACAACGGAACCCACACACGTTCTGCCTTAAATGGCTTCAATGGGGCCGTCCAATGTTAGGACGGAAAACTGTGCTGACTGGAGCAAACACATCAATTTCCAGCAGCTTCAATGGGGCCGTCCAATGTTAGGACGGAAAACTGAGAAATCTGTTACATGGATTTTCAGGAGCAATGCGCTTCAATGGGGCCGTCCAATGTTAGGACGGAAAACTCTCTGATCTCAACAGACATCAGGTTGAAATTTTGTGGCTTCAATGGGGCCGTCCAATGTTAGGACGGAAAACAGATTACACCAGCTATGAGACTGAGCTGGAAACATTGCTTCAATGGGGCCGTCCAATGTTAGGACGGAAAACGCAAGAAGGCGGGTCATCAGCTCGGCTGGCAGTACGCTTCAATGGGGCCGTCCAATGTTAGGACGGAAAACTCACGGTCTACCGGGAGGACAGTGGCGGCGACAAGGTGCTTCAATGGGGCCGTCCAATGTTAGGACGGAAAACGCCGCAATGTTGTGAATCAGTACGACCATGACCCAGCTTCAATGGGGCCGTCCAATGTTAGGACGGAAAACGGCGATTCATACAGAGTTATGTCGCGGGAACCAAAAGAGCTTCAATGGGGCCGTCCAATGTTAGGACGGAAAACAGCAGGACGGTCTGGGTTTATCAGGGCTCCTATTATCGCTTCAATGGGGCCGTCCAATGTTAGGACGGAAAACCCAGTGTTAGATTGGATGGCCGGGCACGTGACTGCCGCTTCAATGGGGCCGTCCAATGTTAGGACGGAAAACGCAGGCTGCAGAGGAACATGGATCCGCGTTGTTTAAGCTTCAATGGGGCCGTCCAATGTTAGGACGGAAAACGAGAAGAGGTAGCGGCGAAATCTGAACTGACATCCCTGCTTCAATGGGGCCGTCCAATGTTAGGACGGAAAACCAACGGCACCTCAATCAACCCAATGTATCTGACCAAGCTTCAATGGGGCCGTCCAATGTTAGGACGGAAAACGAATAACGGTGGTTATAAATCCGACTTCAACAACGGGCAGCTTCAATGGGGCCGTCCAATGTTAGGACGGAAAACAATAAATTCCGCTCGCTTACATACTGTCTTCATCTCTGCTTCAATGGGGCCGTCCAATGTTAGGACGGAAAACTGCCCGGCTTCCAACTTATTGTCAGAACACGGGTTATAAGGTGAATTTCGCGGGGTCGTGAAATTTGCATGGAATTGGCCATTCGTTTTACGATGATAAATCGTTACCTTTTGCCAAAGAACAAGTTATGACCGCGAGGACTACCGGGGGTTTTCGGGGCACTCGACTCCTCGCGACTACAAAATTATAGCAGATCGCTCTTGAGAAGTCACCTTTGAATCACCCCAGAATTCGATGCAATTATCGCCCCGTCCTTCAATCGGACCCAGGTTGACGATCATGATGCGATCTTCACTGTGATTGAGAAGTGGCCAGAGCAATTCTTTTAATGAGTGCAATTCCATTTCAGTGAGTTCAGCCTTGAACACCGAATATTGAACCGCATCTCCATGACCGCACATGATCGGATAGATCTTTCGATAGCGTTTTGGAGAACAAATATCGTAGGAGATAAGGTAGACACTACGCATTATAATGATCCTGTATCGTTTATTCCATTTCCAGTTGTTGCATAATCACCAGAACTATCGTGTCACAAAACTCGGGTATTCCGGAATTTCTCCTGACAGATAACGTGCAAGAAGTCGGGACTGTACTTCCAGAATTCGGCGATAGCTGACTTTGTACCCGAAAATGGGGTGAGTGATCTCCGTTTCCATCCGTCGTTCATAGGCCCCAATCACGCTGTTGCGACCAGCGGAGGTCATTGTGATGGCACCTGCGCGTTGAATAAAGGAATCGGCATTCACTTCACCGTTATTGAAAACCATGAGCGCGGTTGAGTCAGCAATCAGCGGACGGAACTCTTCTGCCAGGTCAAGCGCCAGCGAAGGTCTTCCATAACGGGGTGTATGAAATAATCCTAACATCGGGTCGAAGCCAACCGCTTGCAGAACCACCGTGAGCTCTTTTGTCAGCAGACTGTAAAGAAATGAAAGAACCGCGTTCACAGGATCGCGCGGCGGTCTGCGGTTGCGTCCATCGATGGCGAGTTCTGGATGGTCCGGAAAGAATGTGAAGAACTCGCCAAAATATTCTTTCGCGGCCATACCTTCGATTCCCAGCAGCGATTGTGCCGAATCAATGTCCGCAAGCCGTTTATGATAATCTGCCAGCTTTGCTAAAACCGGGGCCTGTTTATTTTCGATATGTCTCCGTAGCAGTGTGCGACAGTTCTTGATTTTGCCGGCGATCAGCTGACGGGCAACGATCAGTGCACGTTGGCTGTCCTGGGCGGCAGCGTACTGTTGAATGCGCAGTTCGACATTTTTGTGAACGAAACCAGAGGTGATGCTGTGAAACCACCCCCCATAGGAAAAATGGCAGATCGGAATTCCTCTTCGCGAAAGTTCACTGATCGCCTGAGCCGACATGGTGATACTTCCGAAAAGGCACACTTGTGAAATATCGATGAGTCTTACACTGGCTAATTCCTCTTTTTTCAGTTTGATGGTGATTCGCTCCCCCGACTTTCCCACAAAGGCACCTTGCTCTGAAATATAGAGGGGCAAAGCATTGTCTTTCGTGGGGAGCAGACGACGGGGTTGAGTGGGTTTGTCAGTTAACTGAGACTGACCAGGTGTATCACTCTGATTGAGATCCTTCTGATTTGTCAGGGGATCGACCTGTAACAGGTTCAGTTCGTCAGGCAGACAGATCCCAACCAGCGAGCAGCGAGGGCATTTCGGACTATCCTCCAATGGCGGGGGGATAATGCCGGCATCCGCCGTCTCCTTAAACGCTTTAATCAACTGGCGAGTACGCGTGACCAACGCTTCATCAAACGGAATGACAACGCGGCGTTTCGAGGAAATAAAATAGAGAATCCCTGAATCACATTGATAACCCTGGTCGCGAAGAATTAAACCTTGTGCGCATATCTGGACTCGCTCCGGTTCGTAGGCCCCTTCTGGAATATCAGGGGCTTTCCCTCGTTTATAATCAACGGGTGTCGCCACTGCCCCGTCCAGTTCAACAAGATCCAGCTTGCCGATCAGTCCTTCCTGATCGGATGATAGCATGATCGAACGCGCATGGATTTGATCGGAATCTTCCTCTTCATCCTCAGGTACATCGGCTTGCTTATTTTTCGGTGGATTGATTTTCTTTCGATCCGGTTTATCGACAACGCGATGCCCAAAAGAGCCCTGGCGAGTCTCCAGGTTGTCAGCCCATTCACCTTGAACCCATTCGAGATAACCCAACCGTGGGCAGTATGTGAACTCGTTTAGCATCCGTACCGGAAGCAGCGCATCATCTGCTGTTTTACTAAGAGAATGAAGGGAAGCGTTTGTCTGTGAGGGTTGCAATGGAACCGTTGCAGGTGGATTGAGCCCGTGATTCATCTGTGATCCTTTGATCGCAGTCGGGTTCAACCCTCCCGCGAAATTGATCGGCGTCTTTCTTATCGGCGGGGAACAGTTGGAAATCGTTCCCAGTCTTGTAGAGCAGAAAACCGACCATCGATTACAGAACCCCGGGATCTTCCGGTGGCCAGCGCCTGTAATCATGTCAGGGATCATCCATGCGTGAATAGGAAGTCCATAAAGAGCAGAATAACCACTGTACATACAAGGGCGGCGCAACACAAGAAGTTTTTCAGAGAGTCAGAATAAATCGATAATCTGCTGCAAAATGAGTATTATCTGATTTGTTTCCGCTGGAAATGATACTTTAGAATACGTGTGAACTAACTTGTGATGAAATAAGACTTTAAACGTGAAGCGATCATGATCGCTGATCTAAGAATCCCGTGCGCTATGATGGGCATTATTAAGATCCTTTCGTGGATATTTTCGAGGGATGGAAAATCAATTCGGATCAAAAATCTGCCAGCTCGTAGATTCGGAAGAATTTGTTTTCAACATTCCGGGATTCAAAAGACAGATCAAACTCCATTCGATGACTTTCTGATAAAAGCATAATTTTTGAAATGAAAGTAATCAGGTTGGACATGATCTGTCTTACCTGTTTGATACACTCATGCAAACTGGCAGATTCACTTTGTTACTGTTAAGATGCTGCATCAGCATTTGCGAATATACCAGATTACTCGTGCCGTCCTCGGTTCATAATCGGGGGCCACGAAGCAAGACTTTGGGAGATCAATCTTGTGGCCACATTGACACTCAAAAACATTCAGGATGCCGTGCGAGACGGTGCTGCGGCGCGTTGCCGTGCGATTCTTCAACCTGCGGGCGGAGAGGGGACCAAGGTGTTTCCACCCACATATGCTGGCGCGGTATACGCAATAGAGAAGCGGCGGTTACCAAATTTCACAGAGCCGGTTGATTGTGTGTTGCTCGACTCGGTGCAGTCGCAAGCGAATCGGATGGAGGAAGTACTGCAACAGGCGATTGACTACGAAACACTCAAGAAGGCTGGTGTCTCAATCCCGCTCATCAACGTCGACTTCACGCCGTTTTGGGACCCTGAGCACAAGGATGAGAAACTCTCAGATGAGATGCGACTGCTTGAGCCGGTAGGGAATGTGAGTTCTCTACAGGCACCTCACCGGATCGCTGACGCCATTCTTCGCGACAGCGTAGTCGACGAGGAAGGTGATGATAAGGGCAAGCCGTTTCGTGCCAAGAAGGAATCGGACGAATCTTCGTATGGGCAGAAATTACGCAGGGTTAGCAACGCCAATGCGACAGCCCTTTTCGAACTCTGTCCGACAGCACTCCTGTTCGGCATGTGGGATTCAACGGGGCCGAAAGGAGGGCTCGGAGCAAAGTTCGAGCGAGCGATGGTGAGCGAGATAGTGGGGGTTGCTGCATCTCCTGGAGTTCGGAGCAGCAGTCGGATCGACCCACTTGCGATTCGACTTGACGCTGGTCCCCTTTATCAGACCGCCGACGGCAACGGCTGGACGCTCGATGCTGCTCAGGCAAAGAAAGACAAGAGCAAGCCACTTTTCATAGGCAAGGATGGAAAGCCTTCTGAAGCCAATCATGGTAATATCAAACCCGACCTTAAGGATAAGAAAGGTCAACCGTTTCATGGTGGTGTGACCATATCTCACGCCGATCAGACCACCGTCATCTCGTTCGCTGCTCTCCGGCGTCTGCGATTTCCCGTCAAAGGCGAACAAACTGCCGAGCGAAATCTGGCCGCTCAAACGGTGCTGGCCGCCTTGGGACTTTGTGCCGCAACGTTGGCCGCTGAGTCCGGGCTTGACCTGCGTTCACGGTGTCTGCTCTGGCCAACCGAAACTCTCGGCTGGGAACTGCTCGTCAAACCTGGAAAGTCTGGTGATAAGCGGGAGCTGACTTCGGAAACCGCCATCACCTTGCTCAAGGAGGCACTTGACGCTGCAACGAAACAGGGGCTCTCTTGGCGAGAAGAGCCACTGAAGCTGCGACCATCGGACGATCTGGTCAAGCTCGTCGTCAAGAGTCAGCAATTTGCCATACAGTCCGGAGGCGAAGAGTAATGGGCCAACTCACAATAGCGTGGGAGTACCTCACGGGCTACTGCGTCGCGACCAATGTCTCTGATCGCCAGCGTGCTGAGTGGCCTCCTCATCCCGCCCGTGTGTTCATGGCACTGGCAGCAGCGTGGTTCGAGACGGAACGGGACGAAGCGGAAAGAGGGGCACTGTGCTGGCTGGAAACGCTGGGGGATCCAGAGCTGCTCCTGCCACCGAGTGAATCTGTCTTTGCACGCTCGGTCGTCGATGTCTACGTCCCTGTGAATGACAAGGCGGGACCGTCGAAGACCTTGTTGCAGACTGCTCCAAGTCTGACGCGCGACCGCCAGCCTCGCACATTCCCCACTACTTGGGTGGGCGATGCTGTGTCCTATGCCCAGTGGTCTGATGTCAGCGATTTAGAACAGCACGCCACAGCGCTCAGCAGTCTTTGCAGCAAGGTCACGCGAATCGGTCATCCGTCGTCACTGGTGCGGATGTGGGTCGCCGATGAGTTGCCTGGCGACGATGAACCAATCCAATCCTGGCAGCCAGCCGATACGATGGCCGAACTCCACGTGCGCAAAATTCCACCGAGATTCTTCGAATCGCTGAAGGACTTGTACGGAGAAGACGACCGCATCCAGTACGAACAACTGTCAGTGGTGATTGAGTCACTCAAGACCGAAAAGAAAACGATCAAGAGTAAGGGAGCGAAGGAAAGGAAAGCTGAGATTGACCAGCAGATTTCGGCGGTCGAAGCCGAACGGGAGTCCATTAATCCCCGTCCACCCATTCGCCCGATGGTCGGACTGTGGCGAGGTTACCGTCGCGTGGAACCGACTACTTCTCCCGATACCGCTCACTCTCACTTTGATGCCGACCTGTTGAATCTCACGCAACAGGCGGGACCACGACTGCCGCTGGAGGCGACTTTGCAGGTCACACAAGCCTTGCGTAGGGCCATCATGGTTCAGTGTGGCATCCAGCCAACTCCCGAATGGATCAGTGGGCATGCAGATGATGGCACACCATCGAGCCGTGACGATGGTCATCTGGCCGTGATTCCCTTGCCATTCGTCGGGCACAAGCACGCTGATGGTCACCTGCTGGGAGTGGCGCTGGCCTTGCCTCGTTCGATTGATCGTCGCGAAGGAGGAGAGTGCATCGGTCCGCTACTGTTGGATCATCAGGGACAACCGAAGACCGTTGAATTAACGTTAGGGCGTTTGGGAGTCTGGACGCTCACCAGGCGAGAGTGGTCCGATCCGAGATTCAGTCTGCAGCCGGAATCCTGGACAGCCAATCCACGCGGAGCAACCACATGGGGCAGCGTCACTCCGGTCGTCCTTGACCGTTTTCCAAAGTCTGATCGCTTGAAAGATCGTGTAGGCTGGAATGAGGAGGTTGCGGAGACCGTTAAGCGAGCTTGTATGCGGATCGGGCTCCCTGAGCCACGCGAGGTTGATCTGGACACTACGAGTTGGCTTCAGGGCGTTCCGTGTGCGACTGGCAAACGACGACGGTTACGCAACGGGAACGACGGAGTTTCGCCCGCTGACGCGGCATTGGGTGACGGTTTCCCAGCGTTTCCTGCCAAAGGAACCAATGCCTCCCGACCACAGATCCATGTCTGGCTGCGGTTTGCACAGCCGGTAGTCGGCCCGGTTCTGATCGGGGCGGGAAGGTACCTCGGATACGGCCTGCTCAAACCTCTCCGCGAGGTACGGGAAGGGGGCCTGTTATGAATGGGCTGACGTTGCAAGACTTCGACAAATACTTTAACGAACTGCATGGGCATGCTCCGTATGATTGGCAACATCGGCTGGCGAAGAAGGTAATTGTCGGAAGCTGGCCAGATATCATCGACTTGCCCACCGGTAGTGGGAAAACAGCCTGCCTCGACGTTTCGGTTTTTGCCTTGGCGTGTCAAGCGACCATGCCAGTAAAAGAACGTACTGCTCCGCGAAGGATTTTCTTTTGCGTCAACCGCCGTGTGATTGTTGACGAAGCTCATCAACGGGCGAAGAGGATTGCTAAGGCGATCTGGAAAGCCGAACGCGAATCAGGTCGTTCAAAGCCGGTGCTACAACTCATCGCCGCTGCGCTGCGAACCATCTCCGGAATTTCTGACCAAGAGATTCCGCCGCTGGACGTACTCGAACTACGAGGTGGAATCTACAGGGACAATCGGTGGGCTCGCTCCGTCACGCAACCGACAATCGTCTGCACAACGATCGACCAGTTAGGATCGCGACTGATGTTTCGTGGTTACGGCGTCTCTTCAGGAGCCTCGCCGATACAGGCAGCGTTGATTGCCTACGACAGCTTAGTGTTGCTCGATGAAGCTCATATAAGTCGCCCATTCCTGCAATCGTTACAGTGGATCGCGCAATACCTCAATCCGGAAAAATGGGCCGAGCAAACCATTAGTGTGCCTCGCATGAAGGTCGTCCCGATGACGGCCACGCCACCTCAAGGAACCAATACCAACGACGTACTTCAATTGGAGGATGCAGATCGCCAGAACGAAGGACTCAATGAACGGCTGATCTGCAATAAGTTGGCCGATCTTAAGAGTGTCGAAAATGTTGTCAATGCAGCAGTTACTGACGCTAAAAGCTTATCGGAGGGGCGACCCACTGCGATTGGAATCATCGTCAATCGGGTGGTAACCGCGAAGGAGATCTATCGGAAACTTCGGGAACAACATTCTGAGTCAGTCGTCGAACTGGTCATCGGCTCAATGCGCCCAGTAGACCGTGATCGTCAAGCCAGTCGGCTTCAATCACTGGTCGGCCCGAATCGCCCGAAGGAGACCGGGCAGACGTCGTTCGTTGTGTCGACGCAGTGTCTGGAAGTCGGAGCGGATTACGATTTCGACGTCTTGATCACGGAGTGTGCGTCGCTCGACGCCGTTCGTCAGCGTTTCGGACGGCTCAACCGTGGCGGCAGGCCGATTCCAGCAAAAGCAGTGATCCTGATCGACGAAAAGCAAGCCAAAGAGGAAAGCAAGCTTGATGACAAAAAGCCGCTTGATCCGATCTACGGCAATTCCCTGTCCAGGACCTGGAACTGGTTGTGGGAGTATGCCGAATTAACCACCGCTGAAACTGAGCCAACGTCGTCAGAAGACAGTCAACCAAAGAAGCGGAAACGGAAGCCGGCAGCAAAGCTGACTGAGTCGCGCTCCGTCAACTTTGGTATCAATGCTTTCAACGGACTCTTGGAAGAACATGGCGACGACGGTCGGATTCCGGAAACTTTGCTTTCCCCATCATCGAAGCTGGACGCACCGGTGATGTTGCCGACGTACATTGACCTATGGTGTCAGACGAATCCCCAGCCGGTTCCAGATCCGGATGTGTCGCTGTTTATCCACGGACTGCAGGAGGGAGCCAGGGATGTGCAGATATGCTGGCGGGCTGATCTCGTTGAAGATGATGTGATGACATCCAAACAGTGGCCCGATGTGGTCTCGCTGTTGCCCCCCACAGCGGCGGAGTGCATGTCTGTCCCGATTGGTCGCTTCAAACGTTGGTTGCTTGACGGGTATGGTGCGGGCGCTGACGAAACCGATCTGCTCGTCACGATCCAGCAGGACAATTCCAAGAATGGGCAGTTGCGAACGCCATGCGTCCTGTGGAAGGGTGTCAGAGAGAGCATACTGTTGAAAAATGTCACGGAACTCTATCCTGGTTGCACTATTGTCCTGCCGATTAATGCTCAAGGTTGGGAAGAACTGGGGCACATTCCGGAACCAACTCAACTGACCGAGGTTGTTGTCGCCGAGAAGACCAAAACTGAGTCCGACACATCATCAAACCATGAAACCGAATCTGCTGACCATAGCCAGTTAGATGTTGCGGAGCCAGCCTTCCTGCAGGCCAAGGACCGCGCAGTAGTCCGCCTGCATCCAGTGTTGAAGCCTTTACGGAATAAGGTCCCCGCAGCCCAACGCGTGCTGGATCGACTCGCGGATGACGAATCTCCACCTTCCACTCCCGAATTGCGCCAGTTGTGCAGTGAAGTCATGCGAGAGTTTTTGAATAATCTCGACATCCATGATGCTTCCGGAGTCCAGTGGGAGTTTTATCCCGACCGGCGCGGCCTTGTCATCACAACTCGCAGACGACTGGATCAAGTGATCGAGTGGTATTTGCCATCACTCGATGACGGGGAAGATCAGCCGACTCAGACACTTCGCCGAAACCCGGTTTCGTTGTCGAATCACACGGCACACGTAGTGGCCGAAATGGAGGCGACATTGCAGAGATTGCCGTTCCCTGCTCTCGACGAAGCCTACAGGATCGCTGCCGAACTCCATGACTGGGGCAAGGCTGATGAACGTTTTCAGGCGTTGCTCAGACGCACAGACCGCAGCGATGCCTGGTTATTCGCCAGCACCACATCGAGGCTACTTGCCAAGTCCGACGGCATGCCACAGACTCGGAACGAACGAGAATCCTGCCGCATCCGCGCGGAACTGCCCAAAGGGTTCCGGCATGAAATGCTGTCCGTACAGCTTGCCGAGAGATCCAGCAAGTTCCCAGATAACTCTCTGCACCAGGAGCTGATTCTACACTTGATTGCTGCTCATCATGGTTATGCCAGGCCGTTCGCTCCTGTCGTTATTGACGAAGATCCGCCAGAAGTCTCCCTTGAAAATGTGAACATAGCGACGGCAGATCGGTTGGCGTTCCCTTCTCATCGGCTTGATTCCGGAATTGCCGAGCGGTTTTGGAACCTGACAAAGCGATTCGGCTGGTGGGGACTGGCATACCTTGAAGCGGTACTCAGGTTGGCTGACCAACAGGCAAGCGCGAAGGAGTGCGACGGAAAGTACGATGATCAGGCACAGGAAACGGAGGTGTTGATATGAACCGAGCAAACGAACGTCTGGACACCACGTCCCATGAGGGCCTGCTACTCCCAGGTCTTGATGGGACAAATCCTCTCGGTTTCCTCGCCGCGCTAGGGGTGCTCCACACAGTGTCTGCTGTGATGTCGTCCCAACGAGTGACAACCTCTTGGGAAGAGGCGTACGGTGGATGGTCGCCTCGGCTGTTTGGCGTAGATGCGGATGCAAAATCTGTGTCGCAAATGATCACAGAGCAGTTGAATGTACCTTTCGAGCCTGATACAGATGCAGAGAGTACACGAGAATCGGCGCAGAAGACATTTGACGAGCAACGCAAGAGACTCAAGAAAGCGATTGATGTACTCAAGAAAAGGAAACTTCGAGGATCCGAGCGCCAGCAGGCAGAGAGTGACGAGATCGATCCTATCCGACGGATTGTCAGTGACGCCCGATCAGCATGGCTCGGAGCTTTGAAGAGGACCGTCCCGTCTGAAGAACTGTCGCTGGGAAAACACCTCAATGCAACCAGCGACGAGTTGCGTGACGCAATGAAATCAGCACTCGACAGTGCAACCATAAAGCAACGAGAGACAGTTGATCTCTATGCCGCATTCGGGTGTGATGCGTGCATGTCTGATAATGGCCAGATGCAGGCGACACCTTTCTGTTTTACAACTGGATCAGGTCATCAATACTTTTTAGACACAGCACGCCAACTCTCAAGCTGTGTCTCGCATGAAAGAGTTCAAACGGCTCTCTTTTCGCGAGGTCAACTAACTGATGAGAAACTCTCCTTGAGATGGGATCCACTTGAAGACCGTCGCTATGCAGTCATGTGGAGTGATCCAACAGCAAGTGACAACAAGGCGAAGACAAATTGGGCTCTCAATTTGCTCGCCTACCGTGGCTTGCAGTTGATGCCATCTGTTCCGGGCCCCTGCGGACGGCTTACCACTACGGGCTGGACTGCAGACGGCGACTTGTGGACTTGGCCGGTCTGGACACTACCCTTGAGTGAGGCTGTAGTTCGATCCCTGTTGAGGTACCCATCCATCTCGCAACCAGAAGCGAATGTGGAAATACTTTACTCGCTTGGGATCGCGGCGATGTTTCAGTCCCGACGCATCCAGGTCGGGACTCCTCCGCTGCACAAGATTAACTTCGGTCCGGCCAGACAGGTAGGCTGACTCCTCGCTGAGACGCCATCTTCGATTGTAGCAGGAAACTCTTTGCTGGTTATGTTGGCCAGTGGGGATACATCTTTGCTGATCAGACTGTATTCGCGGCTTGGAAGCGGTAGATCAAGGCTAATACGAATCCCGTTCTCCAACAGGACGATCCTTCAGTGAATGGCCGAAGAACTCAGTCATGTGTCCGATCTCCTAAAGTATAGACGTTGATCATCAGATCCAGTTCGTCGCGAATCATTTCCACAAGGTCTGTCGGTTCTAATACTCGAGCATGTCTTCCAAAACTGAGAAGCCAGGATCGAATTTCCTCAAACCCGGTCAATTGATATTCTGCAATCACCGAACCATCATTTTTGTAACTGAGACGTTGACTTGAATGAAATTTCTTTTCCTGAAGGATTCTTACGACAGGGGGAGAAAAGCGAATGCGAATGGTCTGGGGAGCACGTTCTTCAGCGAAGATACCAAATGAATGTTCCAGATATTTGGCAGGATGAAAATCTTTGGGCCTCTGAAAGGTCATCAGGTTCGGTTGCACATCCACTTCCGAAATCCGATCTACTTTAAAAGTCCGGATTGCTCCGTGATCCAGAGACCAGGCGATCAGATACAAAGCGCCTTTATGAAAGATCAGGGCGTAGGGATGGATGTCGTACAAAGTGACTGGTTCAGTTGAACGGAGAGATTGATAAGTGATCACAGTCAATCTATGATCTTCAATCGCCAGCATCAACTGGTCAATCAGTTCAGCACGCTCGGCATAATTGACAATATGGTGATTTGTCAGATGGACTGCTGATGCCAGTTT
>PAJV01000071.1 GCA_002706765.1 Gimesia sp. | reverse complement strand
GGCTGGGATGCGGACATCGCTTTTGCTCCTGAATATGCTGGTGGTTGAAACACATTCAGAATACGATACACGTCAAGGTGTATTTGGTGGGCCGGTTACTGAGAATGGGAAAACCGAATCAACCATGGCCATACTCAGCTCGTTCCATTTATCCACCTGATTTCATGTTTAATGATGGGGTAGAACAATATCAAGTACCGCATGAGTTTGATCTATTAGCTACTCCAACAAGCGAATTTTACGTCGTAGTTGCAATATTCGGTGAGGAGTACGTTCTAAACCTAGGTGGGCCTGAAATCGATGGTTACGAGCAATGGTTAAAGTCAAACAATTATGCCAGTCCTTTATATCATGGTAAGAATGCTTAATATATTGCGTAATATGATTATGGATTTGAGACCCGATTAGATTAATACCTTTGTAGTAATAACTAATGCTATTGGAGTTGAAGTTGTAGTGTTTAATTGCATGATTGCGACAGAGTTGTGTGAAGCTCTTACTTCCCAAACGTAATCACCTGTCGGACGGCGGTGCCGGTGGCGAGGGCGTCGAAGGCGGCGTTGATTTCATCCAGTTGAATGGTGCTGGAGAGCAGTTTGTCGACGGGCAGCAGACCGGCCTGATACATGGCGATGAAGCGGGGTAAATCGCGGCGGGGAACGGCGGAGCCCATGTAGGAGCCTTTGATCGTGCGTTCTTCGGCGACGAGACTGACGGCGGGGACGGAGAACATTTTATTGGGATGTGGCAGGCCGATGGTGATGGTAGTGCCGCCCCGTTTGGTGGCGGCGTAAGCCTGCTGGAGGACCCGTTCGTTACCGACGCTTTCGAAGGTATAATCGACGCCGTTCTGGATGTCTTTGATCAGCTGGACCGGGTCTTCTTGACTGGCGTTGATCGTATGTGTCGCGCCGACCTGGGTGGCGCGTTCGAGTTTATCGGGGAGCAGATCGATGGCGAAGATGGTTTCGGCCCCTGCGGCGCGGGCGCCCATTACGGTGCTTAAGCCGACGCCTCCCAGGCCGAAGACGGCGACGCTGGAACCGGGTTCGATCTTTGCCGTGTTGACGACCGCGCCGACGCCCGTCATCACCGCGCAGCCGAACAGTGCGGCGGTGCTGAGGGGGAGTTGAGAGTCGATTTTGATCAGCGATTCCTGGGCGACGACCGTGTGTTCGGCAAAGGCGGCGACGCCGAGGTGGTGGTTGATTTCCTGACCGGACCTGCTGCTGAAGGGACGACGGCCGGAGAGTAAGGTGCCGGCGGTGTTGGCGCGGGCACCCGGTTCACACAAGGCGGGGCGACCCGTGGCGCAGGGAATGCAGTGACCACAGAGGGGGACGAACGAAAAGACGACGTGATCATCGGGCTGGAGATCGTGAACGCCGGGACCGACTTCACGGACGATGCCGCTGGCCTCGTGTCCCATGACCATCGGCATCACGCGGGGGCGCGAACCGTCGATGGTGGAAAGGTCGGAGTGACAGAGGCCAGCACCTGCCATTTCGACGAGGACTTCACCGGGGCCGGGATCGGCGAGTGAGAGCTGTTCGATGACCAGCGGTCTTGACTCTGCGTAGGGAGTCGGTTTTTCCATTTCATACAGGACAGCGGCGCAGGTCAACATGGGGAGCGTTCCCTGGTGAAAGAGGAGTTAGTGGCTGCTTATTTTACAATATAACTGATTACTTTCCCCTGGGAATCCCGTTTGCGATAATCCCAGACCCGAGCACCCTGGGGAAACTTCAACTGAAACTCATCGTCTGTAATATTGGCATCGGCATGGAATGCAATAAAAGTATATTTGTAACCATCTCGCAGTATATCTTCATTTCCGTATAGACATTTGATTTCACAACTCTGGGGGATCAGTCCCCATCTTTTGTCATTTTTATATTGAATGTGACAGGAGTTCAATATTTTACCTGCATAGTGATACTCGTATTTCAGTACGGTACAATCATGTGACTTCGGAGCCACCCAGAGATATGCTGTTCCCTCCGAATCTATTTTTTTCAGAACGGTACAATCGAGATTCAGAATGGCTTCTGTTTTAGCTTGAACAGTGAAGCCTTCCAGGGTTTCACCCAAATCAGGATCTCCCGGCAGGAGTGCCCAGCGAAGTGGAAGTTGTCCCAGGGAATTGAAGAAAGTACTCGCTTTGGACGCCTTTAAAATATGGACTGTGGGAGTCTCTTGAGATTGATTGAGTCTCGTAAAAGACTGTCCGTCGCAGAAGCAGGTACATTCGACAGATACTGTCTCTTTCAAGCGAGCAGTAGGAAAGCGTCCCCGGTAATGGTAACGCATTTTGGGAGAATCGAGCAGCATTGAATACCTGGCGTGATTGATTAACTGTTCTTTTTTAAGACGCTCGGATTCTTCTTTGGTCAGAGGAACATAGTCACTGGTCTCAATGAGAGGAGTTTCTTCTTCAGGATACAGGAGTAGTTTACTGGTCGTGATTTCCAAAGAAAGTTCGATCCGCATTGCCTGCAGGCGCTCGCGCCGTGCTTTCCAGGTCTGGTTGATGACTTCGGTTGTCAGTGGTTGTTGGTCGGCTGCCTGTGTGGTGGGTAACAGACTGCCCCAAAGCAGAAGAGCGATTGAATAAATACGAAGACGAGGGAGCATCGTGAATCCTTTCGTTGTCGTCTTTGAAACCGTTCGTGAGATCGAGCCGCCGAATGGTAAGCGAAATCTGTTCTGTTGACCAGATTGAAATGAGGGCGTGCATTTTGTTTGATTGTGAACAAAATCGGTGTGTTTTGAGCAAGTGGATAAAAGGACTGGTTGATCCGTGTTGATCCGGGGGCGATAGAACGGCGAGACTGGTGCGACGGGGTGTCGATAGCGTGTCGATGTGCGTCGATATATGCGGTTATGCGATAGTGATGAGATTGAACTAACGCGGTTCATGACATTGAATATAATCTACTATGACCGTACGGAAATCCTTTGATACAGAGGGCAACGAGGAACAGGAGCGGTTGAATCGGGTTGAGACTCGATTGTGGTAACTGCTGAAATTTCATGACGATAGCCCTGTTGGAAAATTTAGCCACGCGCGCGACGCGCTTAGTGCATAAATTATTGAGGGGCGGGAGGCTGTCAAGCTGAAGAGACGACAGTAAGTTCAGGTGAGATGCAGTGGTTTTCGTTGAGAAACTGGGAGAGAGGAACGGATTTGATGCTCGTTTTCAGGAAATTCTGCTGTTATACTGCTGCCACTCAAACAAAACGCACCGACTCTGAATGAAAGCTGAATCTCAAATGGCCAGTGTGGAACCAACCAGTTCGTATGTTCGTTATCGCGTGATCTTTGTCTGCATGCTGATGGCGGTGCTGCTGTACCTGGACCGGTTCTGCATTTCCTTCGCCGAGGTGTTTATCAAAGATGAGCTGGGATTGAGCGATGAGCAGATCGGTCTCCTGCTTGGTTCGTTTTTTGTCTCCTATGCCTTGTGCCAGGTTCCTTCCGGCTGGTTCAGTGACCGCTTTGGTGCGCGGAAAATGTTGACGATTTACATCCTGATGTGGTCCTTGTTCACGGCGCTGACGGGACTGGCGACCGGTTTCATCATGCTGCTGATCTTTCGGCTGGGCTTTGGATTGAGCCAGGCCGGCGCTTATCCCACGAGTGCCAATATTGTCAGTAAGTGGATGCCTTTAACGGAGCGCGGCTTTGCCAGCAGCATGGTCACCGTCGGCGGACGGATTGGTGGTGCATTGGCTCCGGTGTTGACCGCGTTTCTGATTATTCTGTTTGTCCCCATGACGGAATCTTCAGATCTGAAGACCGGGGATATCATGAATCCCCATGGACTGGCGACGACGTTTCTGGAGCGGGTGGAGGAGAAGCAGGAGTTTGAAACGAAGATCTATGAGGGGCTCACGTCGGGAGACAGAGAGTATCTGAAAGCGGCTGCCGCCGATCCCAACATTGAGCCAGGTACGGCTGTTGAAAGTGATTTCGTAACGAATCTGAATTCGATATTACAGGAACAGCAGCTGTATGATCCGGCCGACTTCGAAGGGTTGACGCTCAATCAACAGGCGGAGCAGCTGTTGAAAGTGAGCCCGGGAGAGCTGAACGTTGAGCAGAGGTCCCGCTTGAATCGATTGCTGTTTGAAGCCCGCTATTCAGCCGACGTACGTAAGGTACAGGGAAAAGGCTGGCGTAAGATGATGATGACCTACGGCCTGGTGGGTATCCTGATCGCCGGGATTTTCTGGTGGGTGATTCGCGATTATCCGCGTGCCCATCCGGCCTGTTCGCCTGAGGAACTGGAACTGATTGAACGTGGTCGCCTGGAATCGGACAAAGATCATTCGAAGCAGATCGGCGGTATTCCTTTTAAGGCGATCATGAAAAATCAGAGTTTGTGGCTGCTTTCGTTGTCGCAATTCTGCACGAATGTGGGCTGGCTGTTCCTGGTGACGTGGCTGCCACGCTTTCTGGATGAGGAGTACCAGGTTCCCCTGGAAGAACGCGGGAAAATGGTGACGATTGCGCTGGCAGTGGGCTGGCTGGGAACTTTATCCGGTGGAAAAGTGACAGACTGGTTGATGAGACGGATCAGTCTACGCTGGAGTCGTGTGCTGCCGATTGCGCTGTCGCGATTTACTGCGATGGCGGCGTACCTGGTGTGTCTGCTGGATATCTCTCCCTGGACTTCCGTGATCATGTTTTCGATTGTGGCGTTTTCTACCGATTTTGGTTCGCCTGCGATGTGGGCGTTCAACCAGGATATCGCCGGCAAACACGTGGGTTCGGTGCTGGGCTGGGGAAACATGTGGGGCAACCTGGGGGCGGCGGTCGCACCTTCGTTGATGATCGCGGTAATTACCGTGAATACCGCGAATGGGGAGGAGCATCACTGGAACATGGCGTTTGTCACGTGTGCGATTGCGTTTTTCATTGCAGGGGTGGCGTCGCTGTTTGTGGATTCTTCCCGGAAACTGGTTGTGGACGATGAAGACGTAATGTTAGAGTCGGCGTAGTTTGTAAATGGGATGAGGTGGAGCGGGATGCTCTTTATTGAGGGCTTTCACTGTGACCTCCTGTTGTCTGGCGACAACCCCGAATTGCATTCGGGGTCACCCGATGATTCGTCCCGGAAGCTGGTGGTGGACGATGAAGATGCAATGTTAGAGACGGCGTAGTTTGTGAATGGGATTGAGGATGAGAAGGTTACTCTTCATTGCGGGCTTACACTGTCAGTTTCCTGTTGCCTGCGGCAATCCCGAATTGCATTCGGGACCACCCGAAACGTTTAAAATAGTTGAGAATGGATTCGTTTAATGGCTTTTGGCGAGTTCGTCGAGTTCGGCCAGTTTGAGTTGGATGCTGAGGATGTAGGGGGCTTTGTCTTTTTCCCAGTGTCCGTAGGTGGTGATGATGAAGGTGCCATCGGGGAGGACTTCGACGCCGGGATAGGCGCAGTCGGCTCCTTTGGTGTTGTCTTTGAGACGCACGTGGTACTGACCTTCTTTGCCGTTGACGAGATCATCGTACGTGCCGACCCAGGCGACCCAGTCTCCTTCGGTAGGCGCGGTGTGACCTTTGGGTGTGTTGCTGCGGAAGGATGTGAGCAAACGTCCGCTGACGGGATCGTATTTACCAGTGTGTCGATCGCCGTTCAAAGAGCCGGGCAGATCGCGGGGTTCGGTCCAGGTCTTGCCTTCATCGTTGGAGAAGATGATTTGCGAATTGTGGCGGCGACTGTTTTCGCGGAGCAGGACGGCGAGCTGTTTGCCATCGGGCGAGCGAATGATGCCGGGTTCGCAGATATGATATTCGGATGATTTGTGAATGGCTTCGGGTTGGGACCAGGTTAAGCCACCATCGGTGGAGAGGGTTTTATAGAGTGTGAACACGACCGGTGATTCCTGTTTGGAATCTTTAGAGATGAAGCGACCGTCATCGTGGAACAGGGCCATGTAATGTCCGGGTCCGGTCTTGAGCGGTTCGACACCTCCCATGACGACGATGCCGCCCCAGTCGCCGATGGGTTTGAGTTCGCTCCAGGTCTGGCCGTCATCCTCGGAGACGGCCATGCGGGCGGGATAGAGACCGGAGAACATGATGATGCGTTTTTTGCCAGCTGCATCGACGACCCGATGCAGCGTCGGGACTTCACGTGAAGTTGCCCAGGAGGCGGGAGTGGGCAGACGGTCGCTCCAGGTTTTACCGGCATCGGTGGAGCGTTTATAAACGATGCCCCCCTTCCCGTGTCCTTTGGGATAAACGCAGAGGATGGTCTTGTTGTCTTCGAGGAGAACGGTGGTAGGGTGGCCGAGGTACTGACCTTCTTCGCGGTCGACGACGGTCTGTCGATGCGACTGGGCATCGAGATCGATATAAGGGATTGTGAAGCCGGGAGCCTTGGGTGTCTGCTTTGGAGGATCGGCTGCGGGCAGACCGCTAAATGATCCACTGAGAATCGCAATGAAAAGGATCGCTGGCAGAGCAGGATGCGGCATCTTCGGGAACATGGCAAGTCCTTACATCAATGGTGCTTGGAATCAGAGTAAAATGACTTGAAACGGAATGCCCGCCACGATGGTCGTTCTGAGTGACCGAAGTGTCTCTTTAGACTACCCTTGAGTTCAGGCTCATTCAATACAGGTTCATGGAGTATATTGAGGGACACAGTGGAAATCTGTGAATATTCCCCGATTGGCAGGCTTTTTTAAATATAATATTGTTATTCGGCAGAATTCCCGATAGGATATAAAGCTGACTTGATGTATCTGATTACTGCTTAATGAGATACAGAAGAGTCACCCCCAGCCTGCGCGGCTTAATCCCACCTGACTCTAACATCGTAGACATGACTATGAAAACTTTGCGAAAAGTGACAGCTGTCATTGTATGCACGAGCCTGTTTCTCTGCTCCGCTTTTCCGCTCTCTGCTGCCGATTCTGAACTGACTCAGCAGCAACTGGATTTCTTTGAGAAGAAGATCCGGCCTGTGCTGATTCAGCATTGTTACGAATGCCATTCAGCGGATTCGAAGAATCTGAAAGGGAGCCTGCTGGTCGATTCGAAACAGGGGCTGCTGGAGGGTGGTGATTCGGGGACGGCGCTGGTACCGGGAAAACCGGGTGAGAGTCTGATGCTGGAAACGATGAAGTATGGCGAAGACAGTTACCAGATGCCTCCCAAAGGGAAGCTGCCGGATAAGATTATCGCCGACTTCGAAAAATGGATCGCGATGGGGGCAGCTGACCCGCGGACCGAGGCTTCCAGTAAAGCGACGAAGACGGAAATCGATTTCGACAAGGCACGGGAGTTCTGGTCGTTTCAACCACCACGGCATTACCCTGCCCCTGAAGTGAAACAGAAAGACTGGCCGAAAAATAAAATCGACGCATTCATTCTGGCGGCGCAGGAAGCGAAAGGTTTTACTCCCGCACCCGCTGCTACAAAGCAGACATTAATCCGGCGTGCCTATTTCGATCTGATCGGACTGCCCCCGACGCCTGCAGAAGTGGATGCGTTTGTGAAAGATGAATCTCCGGATGCGTATGCACGGGTGATCGATCAGTTACTGCAGTCACCACATTACGGCGAACGCTGGGGTCGACACTGGCTGGATGTGGCGCGCTACGCGGAAGACAATACGAACATGGGACCTCACAACGGTCCGTTTCCGCACGCCTATCGCTATCGGGACTGGGTGATTAAAGCGTTCAATGCAGATATGCCTTACGATGAATTTGTGATACGTCAACTGGCGACCGACTTTCTACCGGAAACCGGACCCGAAGACTACCCTGCCCTGGGGTTCATGGGGCTGGGGCCTTCCTATCACAAGGAGGTCGCTCTGTCACAGGTGACCTTGGAAAACCGCTATGCAGATGACTGGGAAGACCGCGTCGACAGTTTGTGCCGGGGATTGCTGGGGCTGACGATGGCCTGTGCCCGCTGCCACGATCACAAGTATGATCCCCTGACCGTGGAAGACTATTATGGGATCGCAGGAGTTTTTGCTTCTGTACGGCAGACCACGCGGCCGATTATTCCTGAAGAAGAAGTGGCTAAAACACAGCCTGCCCGGGATAAAGTGGATGCGTTAACCAAGACGAATACGGATCTGGCTGCGCAGGTCAAAGCGTTGACGAAACGCAATACGGAGCTGAAGCAGATCATCAAACAGGCTGGTAGTACCGAGTTCCCGCTGATTGCTTCTCGACCGGATCTGAAAAAGCAGACGACAGTCAAATATCCGGTTCCCCCTGAAGAGTTGAAGCAGAATACAGAGTTGATTGCCGCTCATAATAAGAGCATTAAAGAAAATAAAGCGCAAGCGGAAGAAATCAAGAAATCAACACCCGGATTTGAGCTGCCCCTGGCAGATGCCCTCACCGAAGAACAGGTGCGGGTGGAAGAGATCACGGAAGATAAGATGAAAATCGTCTACTATCCCAAGCCTCGCGATTTGAATGTCTTCATTCGAGGGAACGCGGCCAACCTGGGAGAACTGGTTCCCCGTCGATTTGTGCGGGTACTGTCGGACGGTCAACCAGAGCCATTTCAGAATGGCAGTGGTCGGCTGGAACTGGCGCAGAAAATTGCGAATCGAGAGAATCCCCTGACCGCACGGGTGATGGTGAATCGGATCTGGCAGCATCATTTTGGTGAAGGACTGGTCGATACTCCCAGTAATTATGGAAAGACCGGCTCCCTGCCCAGCCATCCGGAACTGCTGGATGATCTGGCTGTCTGGTTCATGGACGAGGGCTGGTCGATGAAGAAACTGCATCGCCTGATCATGCTGTCGGCGACGTATCAGCAGACTTCCAGGGTTGAACTGACGGAAGCGCAGAAGAAACAGGACCCGAACAACCGGCTGCTCTCATATTTCAATCGTCGTCGTCTGGAAGCCGAGATTTACCGTGATGCGCTCCTGGCAGCTGGGAATAACCTGGATGCCCGGCAGACGGGTCCCTCGGGTGACATTGATGATCCCACGTTTCAGCGACGGGGAATCTATGCAACGGTTTCCCGGCATAAATTGAGTACGTTCCTGCAGTCTTATGATTTTCCCGATCCTGCGATTCATGCGGCGCGACGCTCCAAAACCACGACACCACTTCAGCAGCTGTTTGTATTGAATTCTCCTTTCGTAAGACAGCAGGCCCAGCAGTTGGCGACCCGGCTGGAAGGTGAGTCTTCTGAAAAGCGGGTCAACGATGTTTATCGTCTGCTGTTCTCACGAGAGCCAACTCAGGCTGAACTGCAGATAGGTCTTAAGTTCCTGGAAGAGGGAGGTTCTGCAGGCGAGCAAGAGAGTGAGGTTGAGCAGATTCCGACCTTCGCCGGCAAGCGTATGAAAGCCGATGTGAAAGAGCTGGGAGATTCCTATTCGGTAGAACTGTGGGTAAAGAATCAGATTCCCAACGAACAGCGGATTATTACCGGTTATTTCTTTTCACGCGGGAAAGATTCGGCTGCGAAAGCGGCGGGTGACCATCTGGGAATCGCCGGTAAGTATCGCCCGAACAGGGCCGGTCGTCTGTTCTTTTACAATGGTGATTTAAAACGCGATTCCTTATTTGGAACGACCGTTATTCAGCCGGGGACATGGAATCATGTGGTGTTGGTCCGCGATCAGAAACAGATTGCCGTCTATCTGAATGGCAACCCGGAACCGGAAATCCTGGGGGAAGCAGAACCCGGCTATACTGAGGGGGTGACGGAGTTGATTATTGCGGGGCGCAGTGACAATTTCTCGAATTTCCAGGGACAACTGGGCGCTGTGGCAGTATTCAATCGTGCCTTGAATACCGAGGAAGTACAGAAACATTTCTCTGCAGCGAAACTGAAGCAGGATCAAGTGTCGCATGCAGACTATGTGGCTTCGATCCTGGCTTCCGACCCTCTTTCCTGCTGGCCTTTGCGAACAGACAATCCGAACCTGTCACAAGCTGCTGATATCACAGGGAACAAACATAACGGCGTTTATGAAGGACGTCAGGACATCGACCCGAAACAATTGACAGGCTGGCAGCGCTATTGTCTGGCGTTACTCTGCAGTAATGAAATGATGTATGTTGACTGAGTGGGGAAGTTCCCTGGTTCGTCAGCGATTCTTTCAAAATGATAATGAGATCTGAAACATGATGAATTTAAACGGGCAGGATCTGTTCAGCCGTCGCGAAATTCTGGAAAAAGTCGGCAGTGGTTTTGGCATGATGAGCCTGGCTGGCATGCTGTCAGCCGTTGAGGGGGCGTCTCAGAAATCGTCACAGCAGACGCCTCATTTCGCACCCAAAGCGAAGCGGGTGATCTTTCTGTTTATGAGTGGAGGTCCATCGCAGGTCGATACGTTTGACCCGAAACCACTGTTGAAGAAATATGAAGGTCAGCGGCCTGCTTCGGCAGATATCCGGACTGCTTCAAAAACAACGGGACTGCTGCCTTCCCCGGTCAAATTCATTAACGCGGGGAAATCCGGGATCCCGGTCTCAGAGCATTTTTCAAAAATTGCAGAGCACATCGACGACATGGCAGTGATTCGCTCGATGCATACCGACTTTCCGAATCATGCGCCGGCATTATGCATGATGAACCTGGGAACGCTGACCCCGACGCGTCCCAGTCTGGGATCGTGGCTGACTTACGGGCTGGGAACGGAGAATCAGAACCTGCCTGGATTCCTGGCATTGTGCCCGGGGAAACCTGTGGTTGGTCCCAAATTATGGGGCAGTGCCTTTCTGCCCGGCAAACATCAGGCCACACATATCAACAATAAAGACCTGAATCCCGAACAGATGATTCCCTATCTGAAAAATGAAGTCCTGTCCTCTGCAGAACAGAAGAAGCAGTTGGATCTGGTTCAGGCGATCAATCAGCAGCATCTGGTGAAACGCGCCGGCGACAATGAACTGGAGACACGGATCAAATCGATGGAACTGGCATACCGGATGCAGTTCGCAGCGACGGATGCGTTTGATATTTCGCGTGAGCCGGAGAAGCTTCAGGAAGCGTATGGAAATAGCGAGTTCTCCAAGGCCTGTTTATTATCACGTCGATTGAGTGAGCGTGGCGTGCGGTTTGTGCAGGTTTACTATGGGAATCGACAGCCCTGGGACACGCACAGCAATCACGATAAAAGCAACGAACGGTTGTGCAAGGACATTGACCAGCCGATCGCTCAGTTGCTGACCGATCTTAAGCAGCGCGGGCTGCTGGATGAAACACTGGTTGTGTGGGGAGGCGAGTTTGGGCGCACCCCGACTGCGCAAGGCGGAATTAATGGTCGCGATCATAATCCCTTCGGGTTCTGCATGTGGCTGGCCGGTGGTGGCATCAAAGGAGGAACCGTCCATGGGGAGTCCGATGAATTCGGCTTCCGCGCCATGCAGGATAAGGTTCATGTCCACGATCTGCATGCGACGATTCTGCATCTGATGGGCATCAATCACGAGCGGTTGACCTATCATTATTCCGGTCGGGATTTCCGGCTGACGGACGTTGCGGGCGATGTTGTACAAAACATCATTGCCTGATAATAGTCTGAGATTCAGGTTTGGTTGAGCCCAGGCCATTCTTATTTTTCTGAAGTGCGCGGCCTCCCACTTTTCTCGCGTGGGTATATTATATATAATATTACATCATATCTAGACACTCTCCCATTTTACTAAAGCGTCTCCAAGGGTATTGGGGCTTGGTATATCAGTTCCAGAGACACGATGGTTAATTGTGGTTTGCTTTAGAGTTCGCACTTCTGGCCTGTAACAGGCTGATCAAGGATCAAATATGTCGACTACTAATCTGCCCGGCTCGTTTTCGATGGTGCCCCGGGGAAATATCCGCGAAGTTGTGGTACAACGAATTCTGACAGCGGTCATCCGGGGAGAGTTTCCAGTCGGTCATCGAATGGTGATTCAGAATCTGGCTGAGCAATTCGGCGTGAGCGCGACTCCTGTCCGGGAAGCACTGGTGGAACTGGCCTCAATTGGGATTGTGGAAAATCTTCCCAATCGAGGTGCCGTAATGCGGGAATTTGGTGTCACGCAGATACGTGAGATTTACCAGTTGAGACGAATTCTTGAAGTGGAAGCGGTCCGGACTGCATGTGGGAAAATTGAACCACGGTTTCTGGCGGAGCTTTCAGAGGAATTTGTGTCGATCAGCAATGAAAAACGCAACAGCAACTGGTCGCAAAAAGCAATGTCACTGGATATTCGGCTGCATTCGCTGATTGCAGCACATTGTGGCAGTACCCGGTTACAAGATGAATTACTGCGATATAACACGCTGGTGCAGGCTATCCGTGAAGTGGTAGACAACGAAAGTCAGGCTCAGGAAATCGCGCTTTCCGATCACCAGGAGATTATCCGTTCCCTGCAGGCAAATGACTGTGAAAAAGCGGCCCAGGAAATGGAGCAGCATATTCGCAAGACAGCCAACCTGGTCGAAACGCTCACACGGGAAAAAACGCAGAAGGAGTAGGACTTCCACCTGTCTGCTTGCTTTATTTAAGATCGAACTGGAACTCGTTTTCCTGGTTCGGCATCACTTTCGCTTCGAGTTGGGAGAGTGATGCATCAGAATATTTTCGAGGGATGAGCTGCTGTAACTCTGGCGGTGTCTGATCCGCAGTCAATATGCCTCCACCAGATACGATCCTGTCGGCCTCCGCTACTTTAGCCTCGTATTCATTTTCAGTCATTTCCCCCGGAGGAACCATTTTAAGAATGGTCACTTTGTAAGTCCCCGGGACGGCACCGTTTTTAACGGTTCGCGCGCCGAAGTAGGATTTGAGTTCAAATTTCCCTGAATCATCGGTGATGGAGTTGAGTGTTCCTGTCTGCGGAGATGTTGCATCGGGATTCATAAAGATCACCGATGCACCGGGGAGCGGCTTCCCCTGAAATGAGACGGAGCCTGCAACAGGGACCGTTTCTGGAGTGTCGGGGGAATTCGAGGAACAACCGACTGTCAGGCTCAAAGAGAGAAACGCAAACAGATACAGGGAAAATCGACAGGTTTTCGGAGAAGCCATGATCAAATACCATTGGATTGCAAGCAGGAAAAAATGAAACCGGTAGACGATGATAGTTTTCATCAGCGTTTAATACTCACCAATGGTTTCTGCTCCCTGTTTGGTTCCCAGCGCCCCCCAGATTCCATAATGGCTGGGGCCGCTGGTAGCAGGTGCCAGCGCCAGATTCCCCGTATCGATGTTTTCACTGATAAAGCGTACGGCACCATCCGCCAGCAGGATATGTGCCCCTCCTTCATGATAGCTGCTGGAACTGGCGAGGGCCCAACTGTCACCATGGGTATTGGACATACACGATGGACTGTTGGGCGGGAGCACGGCACAGAAACCGGCAAAATGAGGTTGTCCGTGTTGCCACATCCCGCCCATGTGACGGTCTTTCTGCACACTTTGGCCGGTGTTATACAAACCGCCGCTGGCTGTAGTAAAACAGGTGTTAGGAGCCGTCAAGACTGAGCTGATACCATTCGCTGCCAGGCCACGGACATCGCGGGCATTTCCAGAGTAGATTCCCCGTTCGGCCAGCATAATGGTATTACTGCTGCCATCAATAATATCTCGCATTTTTGTATTGGATTGAAATCCGAAGATGCCACGTGTATTGCGAACTCCCCAGTTATTAATTGTATCCCCCATGCAGAAGACATAACTCTGGGGAACAGTCCAGCCGAAACCACGATAGTCAGCAGGAGTGGGATTTGAAGGACAGAGAATCACAGGGATCTTAGCTTTCCAGGGGGCGTAACCACTGTCATCACGTGATGCTCCAAACGCAGGATAACTACCCAGAGGAGAAGAGATTTGATTGAACAAGGGCGCCTGATCAAAATAGGGAAGCAGACCGACAAAACCGCTGATCCGACTTTCGTTTCCTGTTCCAAAAGTATTAGTGGAGCATCCATCGGTTACAGGCGCACCACCGAAACAACGACCGTTGGCCGTGCCCCCCATCATATGTACGAATGTCTGAAACGTGTCATGATAGTTGTGAAGAGCCAGTCCAAGTTGCTTCATATTGTTTTTGCAGGTTGAACGACGGGCAGCCTCGCGTGCCTGCTGTACCGCCGGCAACAGAAGTGCAATCAGGATGGCAATAATCGCGATGACAACCAGTAATTCGATCAAAGTAAAGCCGACGCGTTTCTTAAGTCTGCCCGATGACATTGAGTGCGCTCCTCATAAAATCAGAATGGGTCGATAAGGAAAATCCCGTTAGAGACGGTTAATTATTTGATATGATATATAATATATGATATTAAATGTTGTGTCAGGTCAAGAGTGATCTGCTGAATACTCGCTCTTTTTATAAAAATGCGTGTAAGGGTCTAGAGAAAGATATTCAGGTCTCAGTTTCCCTAAGGACTGAGCTTTCTGGCAGATTCCAGTGGTTTTTTTAGATTCTCCAAAAAGATCAACGACAGAGCGAACTTTTGTGCTGTTTTTCCGTCTTAGTATGTAATTGAACACAATATAAGAAACGGAATTGAGCTGACTTACAGGTGTGGGTGTGATTTTCTTCAATCTATCAAAGCATTCTGAACGGACAGAGAGCGATCTCAATTCGGGTAGAGAATCCGAATTCAGTTTCCCGTGCCGTGAATGACACCAGTAGGTTCTGTCTGAATTGATTACTTTTCAAAGACCTGGTGTTTTACGATATCAGGCTTTTTTTACAGGGATCGGTAGCTGAGATGGTTTAGCGGCGGTCTGAAGAACCGCAGACGAGGATTCGAGCACCTCCCGATCCACTTCTTTTTTTAAAATACGCCCCGTTCGTCTAACGGACAGGATACTGGCCTTTCACGCCGGAGATGCCGGGTTCAATTCCCGCACGGGGTATTCAGTGAAAAATAAGTTATGGCTGGAATCCTGGGTGAGCCAGTCGTTGAAACAGATCAGGAAGTTATCCGGCTGGATGAGGGCTCTGTCTTGAAAACAGAGGGCGCTGAAAAAGTGCTTGTGGGTTCGAGTCCCACGGCTTCCGCTTCCGAAAACAGACCGTCTGCAGTTGAGAAACAGGAGTAAAACCTGCAGTGAGAAAGATGAAAAAACGGTGAATTATATGTGATTGGAAGGTAGCCGGATACGGTTTGCCGGACCGCACTGCTAATGCGTGTGCCTGCCAGGGTGTGTGGGTTCGAATCCCATGCCTTCCGCTTTGTAATCAGATTCGATATGGTGTTCGTAGTGTAATGGGTTCGCACATAACACTGTGACTGTTAAGGAGGCGGGTTCAATTCCCCCCGAACACCCCTTTAGTAAAGACAGGATCCCCAACATGGTGTCATCAACGCTGGAGCGACCAACGCTGATACTCAACCGAAACTGGCAGCCCGTCGGTGTAACGACAGTTGCCCGGGCTGTGGTCAAAATCTGGAATGAGACGGCGCGGATTGTTGATCCGTCTGACTATCAGACCTATTCCTGGGCTGACTGGGCCCAGCTCAAACCAGAGGATGATGAGCTGGCAATCCAGAGCAGTCATTCCCGGTTTCGAGTTCCGGAAGTCATTACACTTTTGAAATACGACCGGGTTCCCCGCAATGTGGTGACGTTCAGTCGCAGGAACGTTTTTAAACGTGACCATTTCACCTGCCAGTATTGTGGCTGTCAGCCCGGCAGTGAAGAATTGACGATCGACCACGTCACTCCCCGTTCCCAGGGAGGTGAGACTTCCTGGAGTAACTGCGTGCTGGCTTGTGTGGAATGCAATTCACGTAAAGCGGCTCGTACGCCGGGCCAGGCCGGGATGCAGCTGCAGAAGGAGCCTGTTCGGCCGAAATGGAAACCATTCTATGCAATGCAGAACATGCGGATTGACAGCTGGTCTCGATTTATCAGCGAGACCTACTGGAATGTAGAACTGGAGACTTAAAGCAGACAGGTCCTCCTGAGTTATTTCTCAGGAGGGCTTTATTCATTGCAGTTTATCGAGTACCGGGATGGCCTCTTCCTGGTTGAGAGGCTTTTCCATCTGTTTTGACTGGACCTGAACTAATACTCGGGCGTCACCTTTATCTCGCGCGGCCAGTGTCAGTTCAAAATTTAAAGACTGTTTCGCTGCCAGTTCCTGAGTGGGTTCAAAGATGACATAAGAACCCGCCTGCTGATAACGTCCTGGGCCTTTCGCTGCTACGAATACCAGCTCTTTGGGAATTTTGATCCGGAATTCGACGTTCGTCGCAGAGGCGCTTCCCTGGTTGATGAGCTGTATCTGCATCGCCATCTTCTCGCCGACTTCCAGCGGACCAGTTAATTCGCTGGTTTCGACTTTCAGTAATGACTGTCCAACCACGACCGTTTCCGATTGAAGATTAGCAGAAAACTGAGTGTTGTTATCGGTGACGACCTGAAGTGTGCTGATCTTTTTTCCAACTTCTGTCGGTTCCAGTTCAATCGACAATATCTGAGTACTGCCAGCAGCCAGTTCTATAAGATCCCACTGAACGACATTCCGAACCTGATCGTATTTCCCGTTTTCCGATGCGGAAAGAAACTTCATACCGGGAGGAATCGATTCAAAAATTGAGATGTTCTCAATCGTTTTTTCGGTGTTATTGGTAATCGAGTTTTCATACTCACCTTTGCTGCCCAGGTATCTGTTTTTCGGACCTTTGCGAGTCAACAGAAACTGCTCGCCGTTCCCGATGACTTTCAGGGGGACTTCCGTTTCTGCTTTCAGATTTCCATCACCCACCACGCTGGAAATATTTTTGCCAGCGCCTGGTTTAACTGCTTTGAGCTGCAGTTGGATTTGTTTGGTTTCACCTGCGGGAATGACACCGACGCTGTATTCGAGATCGTCTCCTCCCGGGTGTGAAAACTGGGGTGGGATAATGCTGCGAACATAGACATTTTTTGCATCACCCGTTCCGTTATTGGTAATCGTATAATTGACGACGGCAATGTCCCCTGGTTTTACTGCTGCTGGTTGATCCGATTGAATGACCAGTTTGGGAGAAGTGATTTTTGTTTCGGATGCGACTTCGGTTACAAAATTGACAGTGGCAACACTGCCGATTTGTCCGGGCTGTTCCGGAATAACACGGATTGATATTTTCTTTTCAGAACCAGGCCCCATCTCACCCAGGCGCCAGATGATCCGGTCATCAATCTGCTCTGCACGGGGGATCGTTCCCGTCAGCTTTGCCCCTGTGGGAATCCGATCTTCGACAATTACGGACTGGGCAGACGTCGTTCCACTGTTCTTTACAAGCACATGATAAATGAAGGGCTGCCCGAGTACGGCTTCCGGGGGCGCCATCTTTTGAATGGTCATTTTAGGAGACTGTGTTTTCAGGTGGACTGCGGGGGCGATCGGCTTCTCAGTCAAAGGCTGCTTACCATCAACCAGGCTCAGCGGCTTCGGTTCTTCAGCCGGTGAAATCTCAATCGGCTGTGGTTGCGATGTGCCTGCCTCTGCGTTCTTTTCTTCTGTGGGAAACAGAGGGGGCTCTTGCAGATCTGGTTCTACCTGCCGTTTTTTGATGATAACGACATCGGAACTTTCTGTTTCAGGAACAGGGTTCACTTTGACTTTCGCAGGCGGTTCTACTGAGAATGGTGCGGGCCTGGTTTCAGGCAATTTCTCGGGTTCCGGCTCGGGAACAACAGCGGTATCAGCCTTTGTTTCCATCACCGGTTTGGAAGGAGCAGCAGCTGGTTCAGACTGAAACGGATTGAACTCGGGTTCCACGACTGGAGTGAGGATCGGTTTTTCTGATTCAGTTTCCGGTACAGGAACCGGTTTCGGCTCCTTTCTGGGAGTATCTTCAAAGGGATTGAACTCGACTGCCGGCGTGGGAGTTTCGAGAGTCTCTACTGGACCGGGGCCGTTTTCGGGGAACTCCATTTTTGCCGGTAAGCTGTCTGTTGCGAAGGGGCTTTCTTCAGGAAGTGGTTCCAGGTTTCCCCTGGCAGGTTCAGGAAGAGTCGCTGGCTTTTTATCAGCTGGTTCGTCAAACGGATTTTTGGAACTGGATGCCTCGGGAAATGCTTCTCGTGGAGGAACTTTGGTTACCGGGTTTTCTTTTGCGGCGGTCGCATCCACCGCTGCGATGGGGCCAAACTGAGGGCCAGCATCAAATTCAGGGAGAATCGGTGCCGAGGGTGAGGTCGATTCTTTCTGAAAGGCTGTGGGGGACTCTGCAGTGCGTGTGAAAGGAGTCTCTGACAGATCAGGAGCATTCATTTCCGGTGATTCACGGAAGTCCAACCCTTTCACAGGTGAAAGGAGTTCCGCTTTTTCAACGGGTTCAAATTCGCTGGCGGCCGCTGATTCAAGATCGCCTGATGCAGGTTCCTCTGTGGCAGCAGTAAGTTTAATTTTGGAGAGCGGAGAATTCGAGTTGGGGGCAAACGGGGAATCGTCTTTAATCGATTTCTCTGCTTTCAGAGGGAGGGCATCGCGTGATGCCATTTCAGGAAACTCGGAGGGAACCTGATTCAAGGCATCGGAATCGGGTTCGCCGAGTGATGCTTCTGGTGTTGCCGGCTTCTGCTCTGAGTCCAGAACACTCAACTGACTCATCTGATGTTCCAGGCTACCGGACTGAATTCCCTTTTGTGCCTGAAGGAACATTAAAACGCCGAGACCTACAACTCCGGCGACCGCGACCAGTTTGATTGCTACATTCGACATGGGACTCCCTTCCCGATGAATAAGCTCATAAGTTCTGCAGAAATCAACGACTGGAATTCAGCATACTGCATGAAATCCAGTTAGTTTTCTACTACTTTGGATGCTGCAAAATGTGGTTTCCCTCACTGTCTGGAGTTAAACACCACAACATGCGGGGGTTTCATAGCAAAAATTACAATCCAGGGGAAGAGAATATTTGCGAAAATTTACGTATCTGCTTGCAAAAGATGATGATAGAGCTATTGATACGACATTCAGAAAACGCAGAGCTTATTCTGACTGGGGAGGTTCAGTATCAAAATCGAACCATTTCATGGCACTGCTCATTGGTTCGATGCGGAGAACGACATAGCCGTCCTGAAAAATGCGTACCGTCCCGGTTGACTCCGAAACGGCAATCGCGATTGCCCCGGTTTCTTTTGAGATGGCCGCTGCCGCCCAGTGCCGTGCTCCCAGGCCTTTGGAAAGGGTTAGCCCTTCTGCAGAGGCATTTAAAATTCGACCGGCCGACTGCACAACGCCATCGGAACTGATGATAAAGGCGCCGTCAATCTGAGCAAGCTCTTTCATGCTCTCTTTGACGCGCGGGTTGCTGACCAGGCGGTCTTTCTGCGAGTAGCCTTTGAAGGGATCATGAACCTGTTCGTGTGATGCGGCGATGACCTTCCGATGGTTACCAACTACGAACAAGGCACCCACAGGTTTGCCTTCACGCCCTTCGCGACCAATTTCTACAGCCAGGTCAACGACTGCCCGTAATGTCTGCAGAGGGACTTTGGTTTCCAGGCGTTGTAAATCTCGCGAAGTCAGCTTTGCCAGATGATCGGCCAGGCTGACAATGCTGAGTGAATCGGCGTGTTCCCGTTCAAATCCAGCATAAAGGGCAATGATTCGATCGCCGGAAGCCAGGATTTCATCTGCGATCGCTTCCAGGATGGCCTGGCTGATCTGTACCTGACGGGTTTGCGGTTCATGAATCAGGGGAACCAAAGCAATCCCGTCTTCCTGGGCAGCCCGTTGCACGTCAGGTTTATCTGAGGAAACAACCAGATGCAGTTTTCCCAGCGATTTGCTGATTTCGAGGAAGTCGTATGGAATGTCAGCTAACAGGAAGACAACTTCAATCTCACAATCACTGGCCAGTCGCTTGGCCGCTTTTAATAAGCTGGTCAATTGTGGAGAAAGCTCTACCCGTTTCATGTCCGGTCTCAATCGCAGCGCTGGTGGTTAATGACACAGTGATTTCGTTGCTCGTACCATTTCAGGTATTTGACCATTTATTAAGATAGCATTTACTGCATTAAGCGCGGTGTAAGAACACTGCAGGCAGGGAAACTGTACAGTCTGTGTTCACATGGGCATGAGACAGAGCTGATGGCTACGCGAAATGGTTGAATGCAAGGATTTACATACCTTTACGGCGATCTCTAAGTGTAAAATATTTATCGCCAGCGTCAACACACAACCCCTGATCGGCTCTTAAAAAAAAGGACGTTTTCCGGTTCCGGTCGAAAAACGTCATGCAGTGCGTCTCTTTCGATCACTTGGAGGCTGTATCAGCTGATTTCTGTGCCACCTCTGCCGGCTCGATCAGAGTCTCTACGACGCGAGATACGGCTCGCATCGCACCTTTCCCACCGAATACACCAACCTGGGCTTTGTCCAGAGAAACGTTCTGAGAAACAATCACCCCTTTCTCCAGATCAAGTTTGATGGTTCCTGCAGGGGTCTTCTGGATTAATTGCGCACTCGAATTCGGATCATTGAGCCGTTCCATGATTTTCGTTTTGAAGGTAATTACAGCGACCTGGTCCTGCACTGATTCCAGGGTAAAGACTCGACGGATCGGAACTTTCTTACGTAACGTTTTGTCAATTGAGATTTCCACTTTGTAGTTTTCGTTCCAGCTTTCGCCAATTTTCACTGACTGTTCCGGAAGGGGAATCAAAAAACCCAGATTGCGTGTCTGATCTTTGTCCGCGTGTTTGGCATTCTTCTTGTCAACTTCCTTGAAAATGGATCCGTTGGCATTTTTTTGCAGTTCCAGGACTGAGATCACTTCACCCACGGGGGAATACACAATGCGTGAGGGATTTCCGATCGTTTTGCGGATAGGACCATACTGGGCCAGATCTTTTTCCTGGGGATTGCTGCTGTCAAATGTTGCAGGAACCCCATCATTAAACTGCACACTCATCTGCACACGATCAATCATCGTTTCGAGAGTAGCGTTGCCTGATTCGTCGACAGCAACCACGCGATAGTGTTTCTGGGTTTGAGCCGAGTTGACTGTGGTTTCACGATTCTGGTTGAGTTGGACGGTGAACTGATTCTGTGCGTCGACTGAATAATGCACGAATTCACCGGGAGTGAATTTAAAGCGCAGGGAATAGGTCTTTGTGTCTTCTTCCGCGTGTAAGACAGATACTGGTGCCAGGGCCTGGCAGACGAAAATGGATACCACACACAACACAAAAGACCGCATCAGGGACTCCTTCCCTATTAAACTGGTTGATAAATCTCCTTAACCTGTGTGAAAGTTAGCAGATCCGCAAATTTATGGGGAGGGCATTTTTACGTTCAGGAGTAGAAATTCTGATAGAAAACCTTATTCTGCCCCATATTTGGGTTGTCCCCCCCAACCGAGCTTGCGATTGAGCCTTGAATAATAGTTGAATCCCGGGATCCGCGCCAGTTTGAATGTGACGGGAGCCCGGGTCAGTTCGAGCCGATCACCTGAGGAATAGGGAACTTTAATTTGTCCGTCAATGACCAGCATTGCCCCTTCAGGTACATTCGCAGCAGCCAGTGAATACAGGGCATTGGCATTATCAACCAGGGGACGATTAGAGGGGGTGTGTGGACAGATTGGTGTGATGACAAAGGCCTGCAGGTCCTGTTTTAAAATGGGACCGCCGGCAGACAGGCTGTGCGCAGTCGATCCCACGGGGGTGCTGATAATAAGTCCATCGCCACTGTAAGTAGTGACCAGTTCATTATCGATGGCTAATTCGACATCAATCATAGCCATCGCTCCGGCTGAACTGATCACGACTTCGTTTAAGCCCAGGTAAGAATTGACGGTTCCATTTGAGCGAAAGTGTTTGCACTCAAACATCAGGTGTTCGACAATACGATATTTTCGATCCAGCAACAGTGAGAAATTTTTGCAGAATCCCTCCGGTGTGAGGTCTGCCAGGAATCCCAGCCGCCCCAGATTGACACCAATCATCGGCAACTGCTTCAGTCGCATCTGTCGACAGGCACGAAGAATGGCACCGTCTCCTCCCAGGACGACCACCAGATCGGCTTCGGAGTCATCGGGAATAAAATCTTCAATCACCGATACGGAAGAAACATACACCGAAGTCTGTGCCTGAATATAATTGTGAATTTGCTCCCAGGCCGACTGGATATGCGAACTTTGATCACGCAGCAGAAACATCAGGTTGAGAGGCGATTCAGGCATTTCTTTCTTTCAGATCGTAACCAAAGCAGATTGAGTATAGTTATTTCTCAGGCATTATACGCATACCGGAATCAGTATCCAATCATGAGACTCTGCTTCTGAATGAAGGGATCGATGAAAATTCGGCAATACCGCACATTCAGGCCGACATCACCATACTGTGAATTTGATTTCAGATGAGCTAGGATGGAACAAACCCCTCAGTATAGCCTGAAGTCTAATGGTGAATATGTCGGTATGAATTATTTTGCACATGGAATGCGGTTTGTCGACCGTCCCTATTTTATGGTAGGTACTGCCCTGCCCGATCTGATGTCCGTCGTCGATCGACGAGCACGACTGCGTATCAAAAATGTCACCCCTTTTGTCAGCGAAGAATCGTCAATTGAAGCAGAACTTGCTTCAGGGATCAAACAGCATCTCGACGACGATCACTGGTTCCATTCCACTCAGGGCTTTCTGGAAATCAGTACTGACATGTCGATTTTATTCCGCCAGATCTTTACCCATGACGAAACGGCCCGTGTCGGTTTCCTGGGGCATATCGTCACCGAGTTGTTACTGGATCGCGTTTTGATCGAACAGAACCCGGGGCTCATAGATCAGTATTATGCTGCCTTCAGTGAGATAGACCCCCTGCAGACCGAAATCGCAACGAATAAAATGGCAACGAAAGAAACAGATAAGCTGAAGCTCTGGCTGGCTCAATTTTCTAAAGAAGCATTTTTAAGAGATTATCTCGATTCACAAAGAATGCTGGTACGCTTGAATCAGGTCATGAATCGGGTCAAACTACAACCATTGCCGGCAGAAACGATTTCAGTTTTAAATACGGGGCGGAAGATCGTCGAAAAGCGTCTCCACGATTTATTGCCGCCTGAGCATTTTTAATCTCAATTGATTGAAAGATAACAACAATGAAGTACGGCTTAAACATGCTGCTCTGGACCTCGGACGTGAACGAATCTCATTTTGGACTTCTGGAACAGATTAAAGGCTGGGGATACGATGGGGTTGAGCTTCCCGTATTTGAAGCAGATGAAAAAAAGTTTGCCCAGGTGGGAAAGAAACTGTCAGAACTCGGTCTGGAGAGTACGGCTGTGACAGTCTGTACTCCGGAAGAAAACCCCATCTCCGGCGATGTAAAAATCCGCGAAGCCGGCCTGGAACGTCTGAAGCGTATGATTGATATGTGCGCTGCCGCCGGTTCTACTCATCTGTGTGGACCAATCCACTCCGCACTGGGAGAATTTTCCGGCGCAGGTCGCACCGCCGAGGAGTGGAAGTATGGTAAAGAGACTCTGTCCAAAGCAGCCGACTATGCTCAGGAACACAAGGTCATGCTGGTCTGCGAATACCTGAATCGCTTTGAATGCTACTTCCTGAATACCGCCGAAGACTGCTCTCAGTTCACTCGCGAAGTCAATCATCCGTATCTCAAAATGATGTACGATTCCTTTCACGCGAACATCGAAGAGAAAAGTATCACTTCTGCTGTTAAAACCTGTGCCGACCAGATGGTCCACGTGCACATTTCAGAAAATGACCGCTCGACTCCCGGCGAAGGGGGCGTCAACTGGGATGAGACATTTTCGGCTCTGAAAGAAGTCAACTACGATGGCTGGTTGACGATCGAAGCCTTCGGGCTGGCTTTGCCCGACCTGGCAGCTGCCACTCGCATCTGGCGGAAAATGTTCCCTTCAGAAGAACATCTGGCTACAAAAGGCCTGGAGTTCATGAAATCACGCTGGGAAGGTTAGTCCTGCCTCACCTGATTCAGACTAAAGTAAAATGGAGTAAACATCCTGCTGAATGTTTACTCCATTTTTTTATCTCATTTGACTGCTTCCGCGACAATCTGCATCGCTGATTCACAGAGTGCTTCCGCTGTCTCGTTCTTCGGAGCTTCTGCAATCACGCGGATGATCGGTTCGGTATTGCTGGCCCTGACCTGCACCCAGCGGTCATCCCAGTCCAGTCGCAGACCATCCCCCTCGGAAGCGGTTGCCGAGTCAAAATGTGCTTTCAGCGCCTGGCAGGCTGCTTCCACTTTTTCGCGGGGGCAGGTGATTTTATTCTTTACAATACTGTATTGCGGGAGCGAGTCCGCCCAGACGCTCAACTTCTGTCCCGCAGCAGCCAGTCCGGCCAGTACGTAAGCCATGCTGACATAACTGTCACGCACATATCCGACCTTCGGGTCAATGACGCCTCCGTTCCCTTCGCCGCCAAGAATCGCGGTTTCCAGTTTCATTTTGGCACAGACATGGGCTTCCCCCACGTAAGAGCGAAAGAAGGGGCAATGATATTTTGCAGCGATGTCAGCAGTCACGCGACTGGTTGATCCATTCACGACCACAGGCCCCGTAGTCCGTGCGAGTACATAATCAGCGGCCAGCGCCAGTGTGAGTTCTTCTCCGATGTAGCGGCCTGTTTCATCCACGATCGCCAGGCGATCCGCATCGGGGTCCTGGGCAAATCCCGCATCAGCTCCTGCCTTTACAACAGCATCGCTCAGGCTGGTCAGATTCTCTTTGAGGGGTTCAGGTGTATGAGCGAAATTACCGTCTGCCGTACCTCCCAGCACGATGACTTCGCACCCGAGTGACTCCAGAAACCGGGGAGTCGACACAGCCCCCGAGCCATGGTTGCAGTCCAGTACGACCTTGAATTGACGTTGTTTTATCTGGTCCCGGTCGATTAATTCGTAGACCCGGGCCATGTGAGGACCGGCGGCATCGTCCAGCGTTTCAACTGTGCCCAACTGGTCCCAGCCGACATAATTAAATGCTTCGTTATTCAGGACAGACAGCAGCTTTTCACCCTGCTCCTGATTATACACGGACCCTTCAGAGGAAAACGGCTTCAATCCATTCCACGGGATGGGATTATGGCTGGCAGTAATTTGAATTCCCCCGGCTGCTTTTAAGTGCGTCACCAGTACACCGCAGGTGGGAGTGGTAGCAATCCCCGCATCAATCACGCGACAGCCCGTTGCCAGCAATCCGCTGATCACAGCATGGCGTACCATCTCACCACTGCCTCGACCATCGCGCGAGAGGACGACTGTTCCCTGGTTCGCAATCGTACCGACTGCAGCGGCAAACCTGGTTAAATAATCGGGAGTCAGTCCGTTACCAACCACGCCGCGTAAACCGGAAATACTGAGAATCCGTTCTGACATGAGAATACCTGATCAAGCTGGAGTAGAAGAGAATCGGGATGAATATCGCTGTTGAATCGATTTAACGCAGAACATAGTAGAGTTCGCGTGGATTGACAATCCCTTCTCGGTCAGAAATCAACTGGTGAAATCAGGATTCAGCCAGGATTCAGCCTGCCGCTGACATGCGACCACACGCTGGTGGGTCAGTTCCAGCAGCTCTTTTTCAGCACCACGCTCACAATAGCCACGAATCAGTTCTGCGGAAATCGGTTCTCCAAACACAACTCGTACCGAACGGGGACGCAGGAAATACGCACCTCGCGGTAATGCACGAAAAGCTCCCGCGATTCCAATGGGATAAACAGCGCAGTCCGTCCGTCTTAATAAAGCCAGGAATCCTGGTTTGAAACGCTGGACGGCACCATCGGTCGTGCGTGTTCCCTCCGGGAAGATACCGACGTAGTTCCCGCTTTCAATATTCAGAATAGCAGCGCGAAAGCTCTGTGAACTGGCGGACCTGCGACTGATGGGGATTACGAATTCATAGCGCATGAAAGGACCCAGAATCGGAATTCGAAACAGTGAATCACGGGCCATAAAGCTGACGGGCCGACTGAGAGGCAGACCTATCAACAGCGGGTCGAGAAAACTCTGGTGGTTGCTTACCAGCAAGCCGCCCGACTCTGCCGGTAAGTTCTCCTTGCCCCGCGACTGATAGCGCAACCAGATCGCAAAGAAAGCCTGCAGAATCCATTGAAACAGAATCCAGAGAAAATTCCTGCGATTTCTGCGGGGAGGAGAAACCTGGGTTACTTCAGCCAATTGCTCCGCCTCTCAATTGATCTCTTTGAGTTCCAGTTGAGCGGGGTCAATGACCACATGTTTGACCAGTTCACGCTTCCAGGTATAGGTGATATGGACTTTGCCATCAGAGGTCTGGATCACAGCCGGGTAAGAGTATTCACCTTTCTGGTCTTCCAGTACCAGTCCGGTTTTCCAGTGTTTGCCATCTTCTGAAATCGCGACATGCAGTGGGCTGCGTCCCTTTTGAGTGGGATTATAAACCAGCAGCGCCCGGCCATCTTTGAGAGTGACTGCATCAGTTCCACTATTAGGATTAGGCAGCGAGGTCGGCGTGACTTTGCTCCAGGAACGACCATTGTCGTCTGACCAGGCTTCCACGATCTTCCCCTGTCTGCTGCGACAGAGAATCTGCAGTCGATCCCCATACTGAAGGACGGAAGGCTGGATTGCTCCAATTTCACGACCATCATTCAAAGGCCCTGTTCGATGCCACGTTTTTCCCAGGTCAGGCGTCCATTCCATCTGGACCTGCCAGCCATCGTGCTCCGTACTTGCGGGACAGAGTAATGTGCCATCCGACAACAGAAACGGTTTGTTCTTGACCGGCCCGACAAATCCGTCAGGCAGACGACTCGCCTTGCTCCAGGACTTACCATGATCGTGGGAAACCTTCATCATCCCCCACCATTCACTCGGGTTAGGTCCCACCTTATAAAACAGCAGCAGTGTGCCGGGCTTCGTCTGAAACAGAACCGGGTTCCAGCACGGCCAGCGTTTTGAATCGTCCTGTACTCCATCCGCGACACTCACGGGAGCCGACCAGCCCTCCCCGGTATTGCGTGATAGCCAGATTTCGACATCGGGGTTCTTCTCAGCCGTTCCACCAAAAAAAGCACATACCAGCCCTTCGGGTGTCTCGGCAATCGTCGAAGCATGGCACGACGGAAAGGGCGCCTGGTCGTAAATGAATTCCTGCATCACGAGCCCCGGTTGTTCGGGAGTGGTTTTTTCAGGTCCTTTTCCAGACGTCTGATTCTGACAGACAAAGCAGAGCGCCAGAGCGGAAATCAGACAGACGGTCATGTTCACAGATGGTAAGCGTCTCATAGTTGTACCTTCTTCACCAGGGGGGGCAGCAATTTGAGATGAGAATACAGAGTTCTCTGTTCAGGGTATCATCCATTGTAGAAAAGTGGAATTAGTAACGAAAATCTAATCTTCGCAAATCGGAAAATAGTAACAGAATTCAACGTAAGTCTGGAAATAATGCCGGTTTTCAAGCTTGGGTCATCCTGTCCTTTACCACCCGTGGGCGAATTGTTTTTTGCATTCAACATCGATACGATGGCTGATTACTTATCGAGGCATTGACAGCAGTAAAACCGCCTCTTTCCAACTCATCTCGGATCATTCTGCCGAATTCAATCGTGTTTTTCCGACAGATGAGTTCCCTTTAAAGCAATCGTGCTTAAACAAGCCTGAAGAATTAGCAAATAAGAAGGTATGAACGATGGATGCCGAAGCATTGAAACTAGCGACTCTGTGTCTGCATGGCGGCCAGGAACCCGATAGCGCGACCAACTCGCGCGCCGTTCCGATTTACCAGACCACATCCTACACATTCAACGACACTGATCACGCGGCCAGACTGTTTGGCCTGCAGGAATTCGGAAACATCTACTCCCGCCTGATGAATCCCACCTGTGATGTGCTCGAAAAACGCCTCGCTCTGCTCGAAGGGGGAGCCGGCGCCCTGGCGGTTGCCTCCGGTCAGGCGGCGGAATCACTGGCGATTCTGAACATCGTCGAGTCCGGGCAGAATATTGTTTCTTCATCCAGTCTGTATGGCGGAACCTATAATCTGTTCCATTACACTTTCCCCAAATTTGGCATTCAGACGAAATTCGTTGATCAGAGCGATCCTGAAAACTTCAGGAAAGCCATCGACGAAAATACCCGCTGCGTCTATGTCGAAGCGGTCGGCAATCCCCGTTGTGATATCCCCGACTTCGAAGCCATCGCTGACATCGCCCACGAAGCCGGTATTCCTTTGATTGTCGATACCACGCTGGCCTCCCCTGCTCTTGTGCGTCCTTTCGAGCACGGCGCTGATATTGTCGTCGCGTCCTGTACCAAATTCATCGGCGGTCACGGTACTTCCATCGGCGGTATCATTGTCGAAAAAGGGGGCTTCCCCTGGGATAACGGAAAATTCCCCGGCATGACCGAACCTGATCCCAGCTATCATGGTCTTAAATTCTACGAGACCTTTGGGGGCATGAATATCTCTTACGTCCTGAAAATCCGCGTGCAACTGCTGCGGGACCTGGGACCGGCAATGAGCCCGTTCAACGCCTTCCAGTTCCTGCAGGGACTGGAAACACTGCACCTGCGAATGGAGCGTCATAGCGAGAACGCCATGGCTGTCGCGAAATTCCTGGAAAGCCATCCCAAAGTCTCCTGGGTCAATTATGCCGGTCTGGAATCGCATCCGTCCTACAAACTGGCCCAGAAGTATTTACCCAAGGGAGCCGGGGCTGTGTTCGGCTTTGGAATTCAGGGATCAACACCGGAAGAACAGCAGGCCAATGGCGTGAAGCTGATCAACAGTGTCAAATTGTTCTCACACCTGGCTAACGTGGGAGACAGTAAATCTTTAATTATTCATCCTTCCAGCACAACGCATCAGCAGTTATCGCCGGAAGAACAGGCCAGCTCCGGCGTCACACCTGATTTCGTCAGGCTGTCCGTCGGAACCGAAGATCAGGAAGACCTGATCAACGACCTCAAACAGGCACTGGACCAGATCTGATCCGGGCCTGCCTGTACGGTATGGAAAGTTTATTCGGGAACCGGCTGTGAAATCGCAGTCGGTTCCTGATTTTGAATTAAGTTTAGCGATGTAAGTCGATCTCTCGGACGATAATTATTCTTATCACCAGAGAGAAGTAGCCGCGCGACTCTTGTCGGATGAATTTCACCCTACTAGAATACGCGTCTGAACAAGCCCTTGTAGCTCAATCGGCAGAGCAACTGACTCTTAATCAGTAGGTTAAAGGTTCGATTCCTTTCGGGGGCACTTTTAAAGCCATAACTCACAACGAGTTATGGCTTTTTTTATTTGCCGATTTGTATCCTTTTGGCTGTTATGTTTTTTGTATCCTTTTTGGCTAAATCAAAGCACTGAAGCACTTAAAACAACCAAGAGGATACAGGCACAAAAACACTAGCATGTAAGTCTATTTTGGGGGTTCTGGGAAAAATGTCGCAAATAGTATGAATATATGTCAACTTAGTGAATATAATAGGGTAACTGGGGTCAAAAGTCTAAGGCAGAAAGAGTAAACGTTAATGTGGATAAATTTGAATTACAGGGAGAGTTAATGGACGTAAAAAAGAAAGCAATTATGTACAAGGTAGAGTTTGAGGTTAGAGATATGGAAATTGGTGGCAAGAGTTTCTCTGCCACCACCATCAATAAAATCGAATCAGAGTATAGGTACAACGTAGGTGATGTATTTAATGAGAAGGCTTACCTCGACCTCGATAAGGAAATAGAGGTCAAAGAGGTTGAGTCAGGTGATGTTTTGAAGTTGGATTGGTATCCAGTGCATGGTGAAAACCAATTTAGTGAAATCAAAGACAAATTTAAAGATGATGGAAATTGGAAGGTAAGAGATATTAGGATTTAGTAGGTAACAGACTCTGACTTCTTTTTGTGTTTGCCCTCAGTTCTCGGAACTGGCGGCTTTTTTATTTGTCTGTTTTGTATCCAATTTGTTTCGGCTATCTAACTCTCAGTGTTTTGGTCAAGATGCTCATTGGATAGTGAATTATATAACTCAATTGCAGGCTCAAAAATAATTGGAAGCGGCTTGACCTCATTTACAAAAGTAGAGAACTTGCATTTCCATTTACTGTCATCCTCAGTTGTGAAGTTAATTTCGAAATTCTCCCAACTCCCATCATATTTTTGAGGAATGCGACAACTGAAATTTACAACAAAAGTAGCCTTGGATTCTATTACAGGATATTTAACTTCGAGTTCTATGTTCTCTAAATCTTTTGTTAGATGAATTATGCTAACTGATAATATTCTCTTGCCGATGTTGTCGATGTTTAACCTACATTGTATGTGATCGTCTCCAAGGAAACCAGTTCTTTCATTCACTCGATTGTTGATTAAACGAGGCAAGACTTCTTTTCTATATCTTGCATTCTCAAGTTTGGCAGTGCTTTTTGAAATCTCAAGTTGAGTAGACATGATATTGCAAGTACTTTGATGTGCTTCTCGTGAGAGTGTCATTTCTTCATTGGTTTTGATCAAAGTTTTCCGTTGCAATTTCAATTCAGTTCTCTGTAACCAAATCGTATAGATGATTCCTGCAAAAGCCAGCCCTGAGAAAAGGGTATTGGCTGCCCCGAACATATCGCCAAATTGACCTTGCTTATCTGGTTCGGTAATAAAGCTTGTGACTGAAAGCCAGAAAAAAAATAGAACAGCAATCACAACGACTGCGGCAAGCAATATCCACCATGGGCTTGGTGATTTTTCATCGTCAATTATTTTTTTATCTTCTGTCATTGTTGATTGTGCTTTACCTGTATAATTACTGCTTGTCATATGGACAAAATTAGAACTTCTGTGTTATGTGCATAACATTACACTTATCAGTAGTGAAAGAAAATGCAATGAATCAAAGATTTGACCCCAGACTAATAAAGGATCTCCCTCCCGGATATGGAATCTTTGTTCCAACGAAAGCTGGAGAAGACAACATGAGAAAATTCTGTTGGATTATCCGCATGGAAAGTTCAAAGATAAAAGAATTAGAACAGCTTCCAATCGGTTCAGTCATATTTCGCCCAAATCTTTGTTATCACAGTATGCAAGTAAATGGGCATCAGGTAGGCGTATTAAATGTACTGATTGGAATGTCACCGGAACGTGATTTTAATGAAAACTCAATTTACGAAGCATTTTGCAATGAGTTTGACGAGACTACATCAGGAGTGATATCAACTTTTACAACACAAAAAGTTATTCCTTTTCTTCTGGTTGGTGATAGCAGAGAAATAGAACACAGTCTAGCCTTCGAAAACAGTGTGGAGATGAAGAGATACGCTCAACAAGTATTAGCACATTTATCAAAATATGATTATGAATGGACACAAGACGAATTTGAAATTTGTAAGCAAGATTATATTTCCAAATACCCAACAAGAATGGATCGATGGAATAATTGCGAGCAATAACAACTAATGATTTCTACGAAAGATGAGTCAATGAAAAAAGAACTACAAGAGGTCTTTAATTTAGCTGAAACGCTTTGGGAGAACCCCGACTTAAAAAGTGTAGAAGACGACAGGCTACGTACAAGCATTACATTCCTTTCGTTTAGCGTTATGGCATTGTGTCAAGAGGTGGAGGGTTTAAGATATCAGCTTGATTTAGATGGTCAGGAATCATCTGAATTGCACAAACAGAACGAAAGTGTCCAGAGGGTTAAGTTTGAAGCAGCCAGAAATAAAATGAGAGAAGATGGCGTTTTTCAAATAGGAACCCAGCCTGAGCCCAAGTGAAAACAGGCTCAAATGCAGAAAGCCCTCTGATTGATCAGGGGGCTTTTTTCTTTTCATAATTATCACTGATGAATCAGGTCCCTTGTTTGTTATGTTAATAGTCAGGCTGCTCCAAAAATGATGCTGAAAGCCACTGATTGCATCAGGCAGCGTAGTTAATCGGGGTATAAAAATTCACCTCATTTCTGTAGAAAGAAGTGAAGACTAACTGTAATATAAGTTCAGTAGCTTCGTCTTCGGATCGAAGCCCAAATTTCAAAACTAAAAGGAGATATTAGTCGGCCTTTAAAGGCCATTTCTGACAATTGATACGACGTGCGAACGTCGGTTCTGCTTCCTCACAAACCGCCAAGTTTAGGCCAATAGGCTCTAAAGACCAGAAGCAGTGCTGGGCGATCGCCTCCGTTACGGAGGCGTCGGCCATGTACTGCTGGTCTACGCCTTGGCGGGCGTGTGAGGTGGTCTTGGTTTGACGCCTCTCTTTAATTATGTCGTAGCTGACACCCCAAGAGTTGCTGAGCAGAACTATCTCAAAGCAACTTTAAAACAAAGGGTTTCAGCAGATGACAAATAAATCCATTCAACAAATCGCACTCGCTCTCTTTTTCTCCCTCTCGCTCCTTCTGAGCCCACTCCACGAGCTCAATGCGGCAGACGACGCTCCACTCTCAATCAATTCACTTCAACTATCAGTTAATGAAGATGGCAATTGCACGCTCACCATCGACAGCCGGGAGATCGCTGAATCTCATGAACGAGATGGTGATGTCAAAGGCGAGGAAATCAAACTGGATTCTTTTGGTAATGCAAAAGTAACCAAGCTCGATGATGGTCGACTCAATGTTGTTTATGATTTCGCAACGATCAAAAAAACGACTCAGCTACTTCCTGCTCACTTAAATGACCAAGCTAAGAAGCAAATTGGTCAGTCTCTTAGTATCGACGAAGATGAAGGTGTTCTCGTACTGACGCCGGACAAAACCAAGAAAGTTCAAGCCCCTCTCCCCCGGTTGATTCGCCCTCCATATTCAGTTCGCATCGATCTACTTGGTCACTCGGAAGGGATGCTCCAGTTAACAGCTAGACCTGGTGGAGATTTAATCGGAGTTTCCATACATGGCAAGAGTACACCTGAGAAAAGTGCATCTGCTGGAGATGTCAATGCTTTCTCAAGATCTGCAAACAGTAAGCAGTTTGATTCTCTCCTGAAAGTGAATCAGAAAAAATCAGAACACCAAGAGTATCAGTTTAAAGTTGATCCAGATTCGATCAAGAACAACACGATGATCGCCATCGCCTATTTTGGTGATCTTCCCTTCGCTGTTAAACAAATTGAGATCACTGCGGAGTTTCCGCCTTCATTTGGGATCGCTTTGAAGCAAATTGGAAATCGCATTATTGCTCAACAGGTCATCACCGGAAGTGCTGCTCAAGAAGCAGGTGTTCGCAAAGGTGACGTATTGTTGTCAGTAGATGGCGAGAAAGTATCGAATGTAGATGAAACATTAAAAGCACTAAGCGAATGTGAGCTCGGTAAGGAGATCGTCTTGAAAGTTCAGCGATTTGGGAAGGAAAGAGAGATAAAAGTGACACCCCAATAGAACACTGAATCGAATGACTATCAACACTATCTCAATTTGCGGGGAGACTCAGGCATGGATATGTGTAATAGATGCGGAAGAGAATTACCACCGGGGGAAATGCGTCCGATCTGTCGGCATTGCGGATATGTCGAGCCAAGAAATACTGAGGGCGATTTAGCTGGCGTTATCTTTCTGTTAATCGCTGCTGTTTTTCTCCTGCCAGCAGTCCTCACAGTTTGGCCTTTTGTTGCCAATCTGGAAGCCGCCTTCAAAGCTGTGTTTTTCAGTTACTGGGGGTGGGGTGGATCACTCTGTTTCTGGCTTGTCATTGCTGGTTTGATCTACAGAGGCAATTCAGATGAGCACTAGGACCTCCAGACTTGTGATCGTAGCTCGTTTGGGGCTTGTCGGTTTTATAGGTGGATTTTTGTTGTTTTACTTCACGGGTATCCTTGGCGTGAACTGGGGCTTCATTCCTTGCGTGCTAGGTGGCATCGCCGGACCACTTGGTCTTCTACTTTTCAGTTGGACGGGCGTGCGATTGATCGGGGCTGTCTGTTACGGCCATGATCCAGCCTATCGGAAATACATCGCCAAAGGTGGCGATCCATATTTTGATGGCTTGCCGCCTCCCTTCAATACAGACTCTTGGACTCAAAGAATTGGCGGATTGAGAGAACCTGTCACTGATTTCATTCCTCCTGCTCATTGGCGTTTCCAGTGTCCAAGATGCGGAGCAAGAGTGGAGCATGGAAACGACACCTGCTGGAACTGTGGTCATGGCAATGACCTGAGCCAGTGCCATGGCTGTGGGACAATTGTAAGAGAACCAAGTTTTGGAGCGTTTGAGACTACCGGTGTGATTTGCCCCAATTGCAATTCAGTGATTAGAAATTAATCCCCCTTACAAAGGAGACGATAATGTTTCGATTTTACGTATCAGTTATTGCTGTCTTACTCATTGCAGCCACAGTTCATGCTGCCGAGAAATCAATCGACGGCAAGATCAAATCCGTCGATCCAACAAAACGTACAATCTCGGTGATCGACAAAGATAATACTTTGGATCTGGAGCTCAGCAAAAACACCAAAATCACGGCAAAGAACAAACCATTAAATTCAAGTTCATTACAGGCAGGACAAGATGTCAAACTGAAATTCCATGACACATTGGGAATTGTCCTTGAAATAGATGTCCTTTCACCTGTCGAAAAGAAACCAGAACTGGTCGTTTTAAATGAGCTTGATACAAATGGAGAGGAAAGCAATCCATGGCTTTCCTTAGATGGTTTGACAATTTTTTTCACCACTAAAGAACCATCACAACAAACTCGCTGGGTATGGAGTGCTACGAGGAATGATGCAGAGTCGTTGTTCGAAAATCCCAAGCGTCTGATTCCTGCGATGGACTTTACTGTTTCAGATGACGGACTCGAAATGATCCTTTTCCTAAATAGAGGACTCTATCGAACAACAAGAAGTTCTGTTGAGGATAATTTCAAGAGACCATCGAGAATTACTTCCGCTGTGCTCGAAGGTGGGTTTCTTGCAGGTCCTTGCCTCTCATCTGATGGTCTGACTCTTTACTGCGATAGCATGAGGAAAGGGTTTGGAGCTCAGATTCAGTTCATGACCAGAAAAACCAAGTCTTCAAACTGGAGTAAGCCTGAACCACTGAAATTAACTCAAATCGGCAAAATGAAATATCCTTATGTTTCACGTGATGGGAAATATTTATTTTGTACCAGTAAAGACATTTCTCAAGGATCGAACATCATCATCCACTCTGGGAAAGACGCAGATGGAGGATTTCATTCTGCCAGTATTTTGAATCTTAATGAAAACACTGTTCGGGGAATATTCCCAAGATATGTCGAAACGACTAATGAATTATTTTTTGCAGGAGAGCCAGAAAATGGAAATGGTGAGTTGAAATTGATGGTGTTGAAGAACTTTAATCCTGAGAAAGTGATACCGGAGGTGAAATGATTGCCCCCAACTTTCAATCCTGATCACTAAATCACAGGTTCAACAAGACTCGAATTTAAAGGTAACCAGAATGTACAGCACGTTAGCCACTATTTGCTTTGTCATGACCTTGTTTATGGCAATCAATAATGTAAACGCAGAAGTCGTTTCGATTGAAGCTACTATCAAATCAGTCGACGTAAAGAACAACAAGATCACTGTTGAAAGAAAGGGCAAAACCACAGAGCTTGATGTCAGTAAAAGTGCCGACATATCCAATCTCAAAGCCGGTCAAAAAGTAACATTGAGTTACCACCTTGATCTGGAGACAGTTCTGAAAATCGAAACATCCCAGAATGGTGCGTCCCCAAACCCCAAGGTTGTCGCTCTGGATGAATTGAATATCGCTTCTCCCAATTTCGCTCCTTGGATTTCCAAAGATGGCTTAACCATTTACTGGACGAGAGATGATGCCATCTGGGAGGCTCAACGAAAGAATGTAGACGAGCCATTCCAAAAGCAATCCAGATTGTTCGACGGTTTCATGCCCTCCACAACCGAAGATGGACTGTATATGGTTCTTTGTCGCTCATTAAAACTTGGTAATCAGGATATGGGAAGGAAATTATTCTTCTCTACCCGAGACAACATTAAGAGTGATTTTCCACCACCGAGAGAAATTCGAGAACTTCTTGATATGGGCATTTTAATGACTCCGTGTCTTTCTCCAGATGGGCTTTCATTATATTTGTCCTGCTATGGTCCTGCTGATGATCAGAAAGGTCATTGGGTTGTCACTCGCAAAAACAGATCTTCTAAATGGGATATCGCAAAGATACATCGCATCCTTCCTCATCCCAATCCGATCCCGGCAACTACTCCCTTTGTGACTGACGATGGTTTATCGCTGATACTTACAAAACGCACTAATACCGCTCATGGAGCGTTCGGTGAATTCATCGTCCTTACCAGAGACTCAGTGAAAGACGATGTATTTGCGAAATATGAAAAACAGATCGAAGTAGATGGAGAATTGGTGATTGGGAGATTTCCCAGATATTGTCCTGCCACTCATGAATTGTTCTTTTCTGCTCCTGTTTCTGAGGGCAAAGATAGTGAGGGCATCTGGTGCATCAGGAACTTCGATTTGTCTAAGTAGCAACGAGCTTGAACTCACAAATACGTCTTCTAATGGGTAAATTATCATTACCATTCGATTTGAGGAAGAGTCGAGATATTACCAATACAATGCTGCATTTTTCGCTGCATCACGAGTTTCCAGATCTGGCATTTGTGAGCCTGATAGATATAAAAGAAAATAATGAATTAGCTCGTGTTGTTGAGTGGTTAGTAGGTCCTTCATATTCTCAAAGCGAGATACAAAAGCTTGCTCAATGTCGTGATCTTCGGATAACGCTTGAATGGACTCATTTAGTTTAGATTGAAGTTTATGTATCAGAGGAGACAATATATCCGGCACATAAAGGTCCTCTTCAAGAATTCGCTTCAAGCTCGACTCTAAAATGTCGAGAGCACTATAATTTGAATACTTGCCAGATTTTGTGAGCAGCTTGATTGTATTTTCCGTTACGAATTCACAGTCAAAATCTTTTATTAATATAATTTTCATTAATGCTGGCAACACTTGGACGCATGTTTGAGGACCAAGCCAGTAAATAGCGTAAGAATATTTTATTAAATTGTTTTCCTCTAAGTCATGCCAATGCTTTCCAAGGATTTCATTTAATAATACTTGTGTTTCTTCTGCCCATAATGAATCTTCATAATCGATTATTATTTTGTTGGGAAAAGACTGTTCGACCATTGAAATGATTGCATGTTTGATAGGGCAGTTTGTATCACTTTCCATCATAGACCATACCAGCTTTTGGCTTAAATGAATTTTTACATTTTTGAATAGCTCACCTCACTATGGATGACCTCTTCACAATGAATGACACCATTCATAAGACATAACTTTTGTTGTACTCATGTCTGATCTGCTACGCTTTCGATAACGGAGTCCAGCAATCCAGTGAATTTTAGGCCTGATGAAATTATAATCTCTTATCCAACGTTCGAGCAGCACGATTTCTTCCCATATCCGGTACTGGTACTGACCAATATTTAAATAAAGGTAGATCTTCCAGATCTCCAATAACCAAATTGCTCCCACACTTCTTGTGAAGTCGGTGATTTCCACTCCAAGCATTTCATGATGCTCTGTCCACACGAATGACAACAGCTACAGGCTTAACGACTTTCTTTCATGCCAGAATGAATGGTTAATTTCCCCTTGATTCCCGGTAACGCTGTTGCTCCTCAAGAAAATGGTATTCAGCGGAAAGCGTGTCGATAGGTTCTTCATAGACGACAACCCACCCACACTCTGGTTCGACTTCTAAAGAGTCGCTGTTTTGAGAAACACCAAGAAGTCCACCGACTAGTCGCATCTTTGCTTCTTCCTTGCCCCAGAAGACCGTGAGAGGAACAGACGTGAAGCAGGATGGAATAGCAGCCAAACCGACTCCCTGCGGATTCCCTCCACGTTCTTGCCAGTCCTGTTGATCATCTATGGTCAATCGCTCTCGCCAGTCATTCAGAAACGGATTTGGATAGAGCTTCTCTGATTCGGAATTCTTGAAATAAGGAAACAGTACATTGGCCCACCCGGTCATGACCGCAGGACCTGATCCACTGTTATAGCGGAACATAGACTTCCAGAAATCAGTATTTACCTGCCCTTTTTTAGCATCAACAAACTCTTCAAGAACCGGATCGAGTGCATTGATCCAATCATTCAGCCCATAGTCAGCAAATCGCTGCACCCGTTGCCGCAGCTTTTCCCAATCTTCAATCGTTCCAGTGAGCGTGATTGAGGGAGTCCCGCATCCTGCATACAAGATGTACTCAAAATATGACTTGAACGTTTCCATCGCCATCAGATTTGAAACAGCACGCTCCACTGGCCCGGTTGTGCTAAAGTCTGCTTGGACCAGTTCGGACATGCCCCCGGTCTGTTCAGCAATCTGATCGCTGAACTCCTCAAAAACTTCTGGCCACGGATTATCTTCGCCCGGCATAAAGTCCATGCGACATACTTTCAGATCTTGCTTCCCCGAATGTGAGACAAAACGGTGTCGTAAAGCTTCGGCGTTTTCATTCACATGAAGTGCAAAGCCACGAGCCAGTGTGATCCAGATCGAGTCTGGTGATAGTCGTAATGGAAAGTGATCGTAAAAGGATAGTTTCATTGCCGTTATCAAAGCATGGTCATCATCACAGGCAACAAGTGGTTCACGAGGAAGCCATGTCGCTTCAATTGGTCGTCGAAGGGCAACTCTCAACTTACCAATGTAGTCCACTTTCTCTGGTGGTGTTTTGGGAGTAACATCCGGCGAAACAGGGAATGTCGTGTATGTCATATCCAATAGCTCCAGATTTAAGGTGCATTATACCAACGTCTTGTGAACCACTCAGCAACATGATGTAGATTCGAAGTATGACTTCATTTTACCTGTCGGACAGGAACATTTGAATTCTTTTTGTGATATGTTCGTATCTATTTTTCTGAGCTAATTTGTCGGTTTATTTTGCCCCCTTATCTCCGGGGTATTGTCTAATAGTCAACCGTTTCAATAAGAATTACTTCATGCCCTAATTGGATGAATATGTCATGCATATTTTTGACGAAATCGAGACCTTCATCCCCTCCTTCTAAAAAATCCATCAGCTTAATTAATTTATGGGACTGTTGAACATTGAGCATGTGGTCTGCTGAAAAAGCCCCCATGAAGTAGCGTGTACTTAACTCTTTCTTTCCTGTTTCAGGATTGAATTCATATATAGGCTCTAAAACGAATTCGTCTAAATCATCATCTTCATCCACTAGAGGAATTTCTCCGATCGCAATCCAGATTCGTTCTGGTGCAGGCTTTTTACGTGAAACCAAAGCGACTTCGGAAAGCCTCATTTCATAGATAATATGGACTTTCATTGTTTGCATTCTTAAATAACTGGCACATATTGTTGTGAATATACCTGCTTAATCTTCGGGGACACGTTCAGAGAACCAGATTGTGGTGATTGCGGCATCAACCACAGATTGAAGATGAAGATTTAATCGACTGTATCTAACTCTAATTGGCCATCGATGGTCACCTTTGCTGCCCCCGACCACCATCCATGTTCTAGTTCTATGACATGCCCGTTTGAGTGCCATTGTTTATAAGCCATAGAACCAAATCCGATCAAAACAACGTAATTCAAGTTATCCTGTAAAGCAGTTTGACGTGTACGAGGTCACCATGTCCCTGAGTGAAACAATCTAGTGGTAAAATCAAACCATATCGGTATAGTAAATCCATCTAACATTTTATACAGTCTCACTTTAGGTGACAAATGAAACTCGCAACTCTATCCACAGAGCAGAAACAACTGCTTGAAAGTTTCTCTGATGCAGGAGGAGTTGTTGATTTCATCCACTTCGAGTGCGACCAAGATACGTCCAATTATGAAACACATCGCAAGGCAGTCATTCTGGGATTTAAAGAGCTTCAACGTCGTGTCCGTGTAATAGTATATATTTCACTTAAAGAGAGGTGCGGAATGTATGTCCGTTACATCATATCACTTATCTCATTATTATTATTTTGTACTTGTCTTTCTAGTTGTCACCGTGGAATTTCGACCAACACTTCCCGTCCGATAGAGGAATTACCACAGTTCTCAGATGAGTCTGATATTTCATCTGATCTTCCTGCTTATTTTTTCAATAAGCCAATGATCGCAGTTTTTCAAACTCGTTTCGCATCGTACAACGATCTGTTTCAGCCCGAAATTACCTTTGCAGTCTGGGATAACGGAACGTTTTTACTCAAGGAAAATCGAAACTATGTAACGGGAACGCTGTCTGTTCAATCTTTGTCAGATGTAAATAACATCATGAACAATAAAAAATATTATTCATGTTTAACTAAATCGCTTTATGCATATCCGCATTCAGATCTTTACTGCTCAATATTATCTACAGGAAACAAAGATTATTCGACATATTCCTCTTTCAGGCTGACCGGTGCAGACGATCTCGATGACGTGAGCGGTTTTCAAATATGGGAGAGTGACAATAGTAGTTTTGAATATATCCGTAAAACTAACGACACCATCAAGGAGCATTTGGAGAAGAGTACAGCCTCTGGGGGGGTCTCTCTGTCTGAAGGAAATGTAATGCAGATTGTCTCAAAATGGGGTCACGGACCACCGTATCTCACCAACGAAGAGATAAAAGAGATTATCCAAGGGGATTACAGACCACCGTATATCACCAACGATAACAGCAGCAAGACGGATTAGAACTGTAACGGTGGTGGTACAGTGGCTCTTTTGAGGGCATCAGGCAAAAGACTCTGCCTGAACTTCTCAAAATAACTGAGTACGATGCATAAGGACAAGTCGGAGTCCGTCAGTCGCAATCGGTACAGAATAGGGCATGCGTTTTCATCCCCTCCACACAGAATAGGAATTTCAACAGATGACTTGAGAGAATTATTTGATAAATTCCTGAACGTTATCATCTGTGGTTCAGAAGACTCGATTATTTTTCAGTGGCCGACGAATTGGTCAAATTATTTCGAGGCTGGAGATGAATGGTGGGGTTCTTTTCTCTGGTCGGTATCGAATCCTGACGGCAATCAGATTGTGGTGATTGCGGCATCTACCACAGATTGAATGAGAAATTTTGTTGCTTGAGGCAAAAGCTGTTCGGTTCAGACGTTTGGTCTGATCAATTCACAAAAGACCATATTCCGACATACCGGAGGAGTAAGAGTATGTTTTACTACATTGAAGAATTGTGTCCGATCTGCCGTACTGGCTTGATTGGATTCAGGATGTGTAGCGATAACAAAACGATTGCTTTACTTTGTGATGAATGTGGTTCTGTTTGGCTGAATTTTGAGGAGATCTCTGTTGAATCAGCTTTATTTCCAGAATCCCCAGAGTATTATGTTGAGCAATTACAGAGTTCCCTTGCTTTGTCCACTGGTGCAAAATGGGCAACAAAGGATGAAATTGATACTGCGGGTTTTACCAATCTAATAGCTGGAGAGAGCGATTCAATCAGCGATTGAACTAGATCCATGTATTTTTCAAAGCTCAAAAGATGTTTGATATCGCCGGTATGAAAAACTCCAGCGAAATTCGCCTATCTGAACCGCTTCAATTTTCAATCGGCGATATTTACAGACTCGCCTTTCTTAAAATCTTTTCAAGATAATTTCATAAGCATCAGCCTGCCAGAAAATCCAATTTTTGTTACCAACTTTGCATAGACGAATTTTTGTCCCAAGCACCTCGTATATAAACTATAGGGGGCTTGGTCCATTATTAACCCTCACCGGGGGCAACTTTTTCACATAAACTATCCAACAATTCGGCTATTACTTTTTTGTAACACCAATGCCCCTTTCGAGCTCAATCTGATGTGCGATTCAGATCAGATAAATGACACACCTTGATCGCAGGTGTCTTAATCTCAGAGGTCGACCTGCCGCATCGTCTGTTGGTATTTTTCCTCCAGTTGTTTATCCAGAGCCACGTGCTGGTAAATGCTCAGGGTTTCCCGACGTGCATGACCGGTAATCGGTTGCAGTTCAGCGTCTGCCAATCTTGAGTGCTTTGTGAGCCAAGTTATCGCTTGGTGACGAAACGTATGGGGAGTTGCATTAACTCCTGCTTCCTCAGAGTATTTCTTCAAAATCTGCTGAACACGACGGGTTGAAAACTTGGATGCTCGTTTCGATTGGAACAACCAGCGGTTGACAGGACGGTTGGCAATGTGAGTTTTCAGGGCAGTGGCGAACGTCTTGCCAAACAGAACATTCCTGTCCTTACTGCCCTTCCCCTGCTCAATGAAGATCTTACAGTTCTCCAGATCAACATCAGACACTTTAGTTAGGATATATTTTGGGGATATCAAGTGTTCTAAATATCAATCGGCATATGTGTCACATCAGTAGTTGAACACCCGTTGATATTTGTGTACAGTGGTGAAAATTGATTGGCACCCAAGAATCCAAATTCACTCACTCTTTGGAATTAGTTAGTGGAGACACATGTCAGCATCTGATAATCCTGTTGAGTCAAACCCTAAATTCTCTATTAACAGCGAACAAAAAAGCTCTTTTGAAGAACTTAATTTCTTAAAAGAAATACGTAAAGCTCGTGATGAGGGCTTGGGGTGTATTCCACTTATTGGAGCCGGCCTGTCGGCACCATCTGGAGTTCCAATTATCCATGAGTTACATGGATACTTAATAAAATGTATTTCCATGGCATTCGGATTAAATTTGAGAAGTGCCACATACAAACATGGAAATAACGAATTAAGAATTAATTTCGAAAAAATAAGAGAACAAAAAAAATTCCGTTGGCTACCCGGACGAGATGATTGGCCACCTTTTGCTGTACCTCAAAGCACAAAGAGTAAACCAGATGAATTTGAAGAAGATCTGGTTGAATGGTCATTGAAACTTAAAGCCGCACTAGATCAAGCAATTGAGAGCAAAAAGAATGGGGTAAGTGAGACTAGTGAGTTAGACATCTTGCAAGAAGGTTATGGTGCATCGGCGGAGTGGCGGTCTGCTCTTTTATTTTTATCTCGATTAAATTATGACGAAGAAGAATCAAAACTGACTCTTAACCATCCAGACTACGATATTATCGATACTTTTTTTTTACGTGTTGTTTCACAGAAAAAATCAACTCTAGGCCATGTAATGCTGGCGTTACTAACTGGTCCTTTAAGAATCACAACGGTTTTAACAACTAATTTTGATACTCTTGTCGAACATGCATTTGAACAAACATTTAATGAATTGACTGTCTTTGATGTTCACCTTGAAAGTGGGCTCCCTTCTTATCGAGACATGCAAGGCTTAAATTGTTTAGTCAAACTTCATGGTGGCCGTTATGGTTTGCGAGCAGACTACTCACTTGATCAACCTCCGTCAGACGATGACATGAGGCATTTCTGTTCTTATTTGGCAGATCAATACATCTCAACTGATAGATGGAAAGAAGCAATTCGTAATAGCGATAGTAATTCAAAGTCCATATCAGCAGCTCGTTATCTTTTCGTTATCGGTTCTTCCGCTAAGGATAAACGGATCCTTTCTCTAATTGCTAATGCAGCCGAAGTCCTTACCAATTTTAAAGTATTTTGGATATGTGGACGTGCGAAATCAGTAGAAGATACCAAAAATAAACTCAAAATAATCTTAGAGAAAAAACCGCCATCTATCGATCAAATCACTTACGAAGTTATAAATCATCAATATCCGGGACTCTTGTTTTTAGAACTTTTCCAAATAATTACCAGAGGACTGCCTCCAAGAGGTTGCATTCCTCCTTCTCCACCAAGAGTACCAGTTCCACCTGAGACTTCTTTAGCGGTTTCTCTAAAGAGCAATCGAGATCCCAATTATGAACAAGATCTTAGGAATGAATTAGAAGAGGCAATCAATCTCTGTTTTCATAAAAAAAATGATAGCGATAATCTTAAATTTATTATTGTCCATGGGGAGAGAGATACAACCTTTGGAGCAACAACTATTGCTGCTGACATATTTGCTAAGGAAATTGATGGCCCTCGACAAGCTGTTTGGATTGATCTTGATGAGATACGGGATTGTAATTCTCTGTTTGAAGTATTGGTACATACGATTTCACGCAAAGCAGGAATCATAACATGGATTCCAGTATTACTCTTGAGAGAGCATTCGGATCGGCAAAGAATTGAGGATGCTCAAATCCATGAGATATCTAGGTTGACTAATAGCCCAGACTGTGAGTGGGTAATATTTCTCAATGCCCGAAGTGGAGCTGGAAATGTGCTTTCTGAATATGAGTATGATTATGCAAATGGCTGGCTCGATAAGACTGAATCTGATGAACCGAAATCTGAATATGCTGAATCAGATAATTCTTTTGGATTCACTGCAAACGGAGATTCATTTAGGAACCTGATTCAAAGACTTTGTAAAAAAGAATGCCCCAATGTTACAGTTGTGCTTCTTTGCTATGATGGGCCTTTCGTATCACGTATTACTGGACACGAAAATATCAATTATGACTATCCCCATAATTTATCAGACTCAAGGATTATTAATATTAATGAATATGAATTGTCTGAAACGGAACACTCAAAGAATACCTATTTAATCGACCAGAAAGATATCGTAAAAAAAGCTATTGAATGGATAGACGACGATTCGAGCAAATTGAGATTTCTATTTTGTTTATGCTTAGTAAACAGATTGCGTTATCCTTCTATGGTTTGGTCTTGGCCATTTAATAAAGGACAAGATACAACTGAAAAATGGAGCTACCAAGCTGATGAGTGGATTGAAGAACTACAAAAACGACAAGTTCTGAGACGCAAAAAAGGCGGTTTTATATGGATGCATTGCGATATAAGAAATCTTTTAAGAAAGGATTTACTCAAAAATAATCAAATTTTAGATGATGATTTATCATCCATTCATGATGGGTTAGCTAAATGGTATCACAGATTATTTGCTGCCTCCGATGACCCGATAACTGCATTTGAAATAATTTATCACAGAATAAATGAAGCAACTGCTCTGATAAAAAGGAATGATATCGGTGAAGCTAATCAATCAGTTTTAAGAATATTTACTTGTCTTGGAGATATTACTAGAGTTCTGGAGGTTGCAAGACCAGCTATTCTTTCATGGGGGTTCTCAAAAGGTATCTGTCATGAGCTTTATGTGTTACGAGAGATTCATCTAAAGATATTATTGAATGAATTGGAATCAAATAGAAAATTTATACAGAACAATTTCAATAAAGTGAGAGATATCATTTTTCGAATATGGGAAACATCTCTAAGAATGAATCGTGATCTTGCTCGTGAAGTTGGAGAAAATACCATAGCTATTAAGAGACATCATCAGCTTAGAATTGCTCAGTATGCACGAACCCATAATCCCGACAAATTTGTTGTAACAGTTTCTGATTATCAAAATATGCTTATGAGTTCTGACCCAATTGAAAGAGCAAAATGTCTTAACTATGTATTAAATCCTCGGGGGATAGGATTGGGCTCTCACGAATTATTATCTGAATGGATTTCATCTTGGAATGAACTATCAATCCTCGGGATCGCAATTCGATCATATTCCTTTTCGAGTAAATGCTTCGACATGATTTATAAGAGGTTAAAATTTCCTAGCTCAATTTTGAAATCGTCGACTTCGTTATATGACGAATCTGAGAAAATAATAGAACTTGATAAATGGATCAATTATTTATCAAAAGACAATAATATTAAAAAATCAAATCAATTCCAAGCAGTTATCGGCAGGGTAATAAAAACACTTCAAAGAGAGCAGCAGCTTGCCCTAGCAGTTGGCCAGTCATACCTTGTGATTAGTGCTCATGACGAAGCCATCGGAAAAATAAGCGATTTTCATGATAAAGCAGCTAAATCTTTTAATCGAGCTTCTCGAGCATTTCAAGCTGCGAGAATACTACAGAAACATGTAGGTGAAAGTGTGTGGCCATTGCCTCTCTCTGTGAGGTCTTTAGATAAATATAATGTATCTGAATGGTATGAAGATCGCCAAAGGCTATTGACTCAAGAAGGTTTGGCGGTCGCCTTTAATAAGGAAAAAGATTATCGAAAAGCACACCGTCGACTCAATGAGGCAGAAGCAGCTTTGTCACAAACAAGACATTCGAGGGGAGCGATGGAGCAAGCGATTATTGAACTTCATAGATCCGAAGTTTTAATACAAGAGGCACTCTTCGTCATAAGAAATGAAAAAGGAGCTGCCTCAACTCTAGGAGAGTACCAATCTGATATAATCAAAGAAATAATAGGGCATGAAACTCCCAATTTTGAACAGCTGTGTGCGAATTGCAAGAAATATTCAAAGTCACCTAAAGAGTTACAAAGCTCCTTGTTATCACTAGAGGATGGATGGCAATCTCTAGATCGAGCGAATGAGATGCTTAAAGTAAACAGAAAAAATGTCTGGTGGACGACTTGGTATTATGAAATAAGAATAAAATTAATCGAAGTGATGATTTTCGCAAAACTAAGTTCTATTACTCAAAATAATAAAATTGAATATTCGGTTGATAATGACTTACCGTATATATGTTTTAGTTATGCACCATACGGTATGCCAACTCTTGCTGATCGGATTTTAGAGGATGCTCATCGTGTGGTCCGGCTTGATCTTTTTCGGTATGGCAGAATTCTAAATTCGTATGCAAACATTACTGTTGCATTTGCTTTGTGGCGGAGATTTACAAGTAAAAAAAGTGAAAATGCATCACTCAGTAAAGAAGTAGAAGAAAATTCACTCGCATTTAGACAGAAAAATATGATTCAGAATTTGAATGCAGGAATCGAAGGACTTGATGCTAGAAATGATAGAAGAAAGTATTTAGATGATATGCATAAATCAACACGCTTAGACAATCATGTTGACGATACAGTCTCTTTGCTGAAAAAATATGTTGAAAAAATCAATATGCTTTTATCGCCTAAAGATTAATAAAAAACAGAAAAAATGGCATTTACCAATCTAATTTCCTCCGGTGAATTGAAAAAATATTTAAGAGTATAAAAACAATGATTACGGTTTATACACATCTTGTTATTCAACCGCCATTATAATGGAATACCTCTTCCTCAATTGTTTTTCAAGTTAATCTCAACCGAACCCACCAATAAAATATTCATTTTTTGCAACCAACTTCGCATAGACGATTCGTCGTCCCACGAAGGTTGTATATAAACCATAGGGGGCTTAGTCCATTATTAGCCCCCACCGGGGGTAACTTTTTAACATAAACTATCCAACAATTCGGCTATTCATTTTTTGTAACACAAGTGCACGCTTTGATCTCAATCTGATGTGTGCAGCCACTCCATTAAAGTGGCTGTACTTCCCGCAGGACTCGGTAGATCGTTGGTCTTGATAGCCCAGTCACACGAGCGATCTTTGTGATTGCTTTGCCAGCATGTTTCATCTCATGGATGGCATTGACTTGATCGTCAGTTACCTTCCAACGCCAGCCCTTCTCGCTTCCGCCCCATCTCTTTCCGTTCTTTCTTGCGACTGCTTGCCCTGCCGCAACACGTTCGGCTCTGATCTCAGTTTCGTACTCAGCGACCGATGCAAGGATGCGTGCATGTAATCGACCTGCTGGAGACTCCAATGAGAATCCATCTTTCAAACTGACGAGATCAACTCGGCGTTCTCGGAGTTCGTCGAAGAGCTGGCAAAGTCCCTTGGTCGTTCTCCCTAGACGATCAAGACGCCAGACCACAATCCGGTCCAGTTTCCCCATGCGAAGAGATTCGAGAAGTTGATCCATTCCCGGACGGCTCATTGTCCTTCCTGAAAATGTATCTCGAAACCAGATCACTTCGCCACCATTGGCTTCGCACCAACGTTCCAGATCTGGTGACTGACTGGCGTGCTTCTGATCCTTTGTAGAAACTCGCATGTAAACCGCTGTTGATTTCGCCATCTGTATGACTCCCATATTGAATTTCTGTTTCGGACAGATGGCTTATGGGTGTCAGAATTTGTAAAGTGTAGATTACAGGAGACACGTTACAGATATGAGAGACAGGATCGACCTAGATTTACAGCGGATCAAACCCCAGAATCAGAGATTATTGACTGTTTACAATTACTGCGTTCATGTCAGTGAGATAACTCGATTTCTTAGAATGAGTGAATGATCATGAAGAGTTCTCCATTATGCTTGCATCACATAGGTGAACCACTCGTAGCATCAATCATGAGAGATCTGTTAGCTAATGGTAAATATTCGGAAATCACATGTAGAGGCTTTGGTGACCAAACAGTCTCACTCCGTAACTTATTGAAAAGCCATGATTTTGCGGATGAATTAAATGTAGAAGACCATGTTTCGATACAGAGAATTCGAATCAACAATTCTGATTATGGAGTAGATGGTGAAAGCAGAATTGATTGCCTGCTTGCAGACAAAACAAAGGGTATGGGCATGGAGATCAAGCTTGGAACGACTCGAATGACAACGGGGGCTTTTCAGAAACGTTTTTTGATGCCATGCAAGAAAGATAAGCATGAACCGCCACGGGTTTCAGGAAGTATGATCGCAATACTCGACAAAAGGTTTGATTCTTTTGATTCTCATTTAGAGATGCAGGAAAAAGATAAGGTAGATATATCAGCATCGTATGAAGGGAAGAGTCTTCCAATGTCAGACACGTGGTTGCTAATGGTTCGTCAGAAAGTATGGGAAAAATGGAAATTCGGAAAAACCGGACCAGTGATACGTGCATGTCATGTTTTGATTTTCGAAGAAATCGTAAAACTTTTGGGAGGTGGAACTAGATTTAATCAAATTGTCAGTGACTTGATTGGAAATGACTTTGCCGAAGACTGGAAACTCATTGACTAAGTGAAGTGTGAGTTGATAGAACCTAGTTGTCAATCTGACAAGTTCTCTCCGGGTGTCTTTCCCTCAGCATCTCATCTGACGCCGAGTCCCCTTTCCATAGTAAGTTCTCTTGGGAAAACGATGGAGCTTGAGTTTAATTCTGGTTCTGTCTTTGGGCCTCTGTTTCTTTTTGTTCACATTCAGATCTCCCGTAATTAATAGAAGGTGTCGGGAGTCCTCCGTGACTCCCGGACACAAGTTGTTGATCACTCAGGTTCGAAACTGAAATAGAAACGTGGAGAGTGTTGAAATTTCAACGTTCCCCTTATGCCATCCGATTTTCGTCTTGCCAGCACAAAGGGGGCCATAAATCCTTCGACTAAAAACTCCTGCTGTAGCTCTGTACTATCGAAAACCTGTCCATGCTTGGCCTCAAGGTACTCCCGACTTCCTTCCACAGCATTAATACTTTGTGTCATTTTCCGGCGAATTGATTCAGTCTGATCTGTCATTGGCATCTCCTGAAAAAGTGATAAGTGATTTGTACACAGGTCATGAGGGTGTCATTTAGTGAGACCTTGAGACTTACGTTGACGCCTCTTTTTGAGCCTTTCTTGATGGCGATGTCTCACTTGAGATCACCAGTCTGCATTTTCGCCGTACCGTTCTGTAGAGACCAATTCCAAATGCTTCTGAGGAGAAACGTAGAAATGGTGAGTCTGAAATTCATCTATATTCTTACCGTTCCATTCGTCCCCCTCATATGTAATGAGATCACAGGTGATCCAGCGTTGAGTTCTTTCAACCTGCTCCCCTTCACGTTCAAATGTCCGCTCCCAGACGGCCCACAAGACTCCCGAACATTTGCCACCCTTAAAACAAAAGGCAAGACAAGTTGATTTAACAAGAACACCATTGAGTTCTCGTTCCCAAGGTCTCGTTCTCTGTCGAATTAGCTCCTGTCTTGATACACCTGTTGGAAATGTCCAGCCCATATAGATCTCCAGTAAAAAAGAAAAAACTGCTGAGAGAATCACAATGATTCTCACAACAGCCTTGTGGGTGTCTGGTATCTGGAACTCAGAGTTTAGAACTCGTCGTAGCCGAAGAAGCCGAAGTATTCGTCTGCCTGCTCGAAATCTTCGAGTTCTTGCTGCTGGAGAATATCGTCCCAAGGTTCGTCAAATGGAAATTCTTCGTCGTACTCTTCGGCGAACTCATCAGCCGTTTGTTCATCCAGAATGTCGCCATAGTTGCCGTTCAAATGACTCTCCATGAATGAATCTAACTGGTCGTCCATCATTTGTTTCTCCTGAAAAGATATTTGATGTTAAGCACAATGTGATTGAGGGTGTCGATTTCAGTATTCTTCGGGTAGAAGAATCGTGGTGGCAGACCGATCAGCTTCCGTGATTATCCAGATCTTTGTTTTGTCATTGAGATGGTACACACTGAAAATGCGGTCGCCATTTTTTAAGGCCAGTTCATTGGCTTCTCGGTCTTCTGGGGACAGTTCGTTCCAGTCGCCAAAAGAATGTCTTTCAAAGAATTCCAACGGTGACTGATTGTTTGGCTGGAGAGCATCAAGAGCTCCATGAGTGGCGACTGTTTTGCCTAGCTGGAAGAGTGGTTTGCTTTTTTGAATCATTATGTTCCCTTCTAAAAATGATTGTGTTTAGTTGAACAATCATCTGTTGGGTGTCAGATGGGGATAACTTCATATCCAACTTCTTCTTCTCTATTAGCCAATTTCTGAATTGATTCGAACGCATTGGCTTACCTGTCTGTCGAAGTATCTTTTGCTTTATAATTGAATTAGAATGCTATCATTCTTTCCTCTGTGGAAAGCATTTCCAACAAAAAAAGATAGGGCTTTGCGATGACAGAAACTAAAAAGAAATATGAAATAGAACTTAAAGTTGAAGACATGAGAACTGGTAGTACCTTGATGTATGCGAAGAAAGAAATCGAATCGGAAAATGACTATGCCGAAGGTGATGACTTATCAGGTGAGTTTGATTATCTATATAAAGAATATGAATTGACTCACGAAGGCGTAACTTTTTCAATAGGTTCAAAGTTTATCGTTGAAGAATGTATGACCCCAAAAGATAAACCGAAACGATTGCTATTAGAGACTTACGCTGAGTATGACGATGGGGTACGACCAAGCGTGCTTAGAAAAAAGTTACTAGAAAATGGCTGGCGTGTAACTCCAGAAGAATAACTAGCAATGAACTTTGTGTCTGCTTCCCCACTGTCTCAAAGGGCAGTGTGGTTTGTTTTCGTAGCCTGATAATATCAACCTAATAGGACAAAACTTTTTTTCAAGGGATCTTGGAAATAACATCTTTATGGATTGATAGCCGGTGTCATTCAGATTCATCGAGCATTTTCTGATATCGTTGACGAGCTCTGAAAAAACTTGCCCTGCTCTTGCCAGTTTTGTCGCACCAGAAAGTCTGCTGATCAGCCGGGGACTCTGGATGTTTTTCCATCGCCTGCTTCATCACTTTTGCATCGACGGTTTTATTGTCGAGACGCTTGGTTGCCACTTGCTTTCTTCCAAGCGACATGAGCTGGCTTTTGATTAATGGACGACAGTCGATGCCCTCCTCACGAGCATATTTAAGCTTTCGCAGACTTGGTCCAAGAAGCCTCAGTGATAGCTGACGGTCTTCTGCGTTTTGTTCGATGTAGTCGATCACAGCTTCACATTCTTCGGGTGTCACTCCATGGAATCCCTGAGCAGAGAGATTACGCATCATCTCGATCACTTCGCCGTTAGTTGCAGATAGCTCAAACTGATCACAGCGACTGAGGACGGCTTTAAAAGCATCATTTTTGGGAATGACATTGGCAGCAAAAATGCAACGAGAAGTAAATTCAAAACTTGATGGAAGGTCGCTGAGTTGAGAACTTCCATAGGTAACGATACGAGGATTTCCCCAGAGTGCTGACCTCAACAAGCCCAAATGCGGCATAGATGAATACATGCTGTCAACGTCATCGAAAAACAGTACAGCATCATCACGATGTTGAAAAAGAGTCCCGTATAGAGCGAGGGGCGTGATATGTGAATTTATGATGATTGGATCTACGCCATATTCATCCAGCACTTGTAGAATGGTCCGACTCTTGCCGAGTCCACCTTGAGAGCCAAATACAAACAAGGCATGGCTCATTTTCTTAGTCAATAAACGAACATGATGAGCTAAGAGTTCTTGTTTCTTTTCCAGAGAAGTAACTGTAGTCGGTGTATCCATTATTTTATTCCTTTCAGATTAATTGCGGGTGTCATTTTTTAATGATCGCCGTCCTGATCCAGAACTAACAGTGGTCTTCGATCTCAACTGAAAGACCACTGAGATCTGAACCGATCAGTGACGGCGATCAATCTACTTGTGGGTGTCAGCAGGAAACCTCAACTGGCTTGAATGACATGATGTAGTCTGCCGCTTTTGAGGCTTGCGATGAAGCCTTGAAAATGAAGGATGAGTCCTGTTTCATTTTTTTGAGCCAGCCATCGAGATAGGCGTGGTGGTTTTCATCATTCATTGGAATGTTAAGCTCTGAGCAGATATAGCATGCTCCTATTTCTGCGATTAATTCGCCGAGAGCATATCCATTATTATTTCTATCCCAGTTAAGTCGTTTTTCCGTCCAATGAACGATTTCGTGGAATAGAACTTCATAATAAGCAGATCCTGCAAACTGATCTCGATTCGGGACTTGGATGTAGTCTCCGGGGATATCGTAGTACGCCTGATTTCCACCATGTCGGATATCAGCTTCGGTTGCTTCGATCAATTCGTCAGCTTCATCAAAAGTGTTGCTCTCTGAATTGCAGGTGTCAGTGCTGTAACCGACACGAAGATAATCGAGGTGATCTCCTTCAACTTGGTCGATGTTGAAGACCGTATATGTGCGAAGAAGAAAATAAGTCTCTTCTGGTTCGTCATGATCATTTTGTTTCTTGGTGACCGGCTTGCAGAAGACGATTTTTGTTCCCCACTGCCCACTTGGAACATGCGATGGTCGTCGCATTACTTTCCCGCCAAGTTCGCTCCATTGCTTATAAGTTCCCCAGTGGCGAGACTGAAAACCATGACGCTCACTGGCAAGACCCAGTAAGAGAGGATTAACGCCGGAATATAGATCACCTGAAACAACATTCTTTGGCATACCACAGTTGCGATCTGAACTCCAAGGTTTTCGCCAAGCCAGAGTTCCACTTTCCAGAGCAGAAATGATTTGATTTGTGATTTCGCTTCGGATTTGCTGATTGCGTGACACTAGCCGTCTCCTTTTGAGGTTGAGTTGACGACTTACTTAAGGGTGTCAATTATTTTTGAGGGGCGTAGGTCTGTGTCTCAAGAGAATTGAGATGGGGGCTGGGATGGGCTTTTGAGACTGATTCAGGCAAAAGCGTTCGCAGCTAAAGTCCTTAAATAATAGGCTTTTATTGAGATTTGCTGTATGGCTGATGTAGTTGAGTCTCAAATTTCAATGAGATTGGAGAATCAGAACACGTGCGGAAATTGAAAGACAAAACGGCTAAGATTTGTCTCAGAGAACGAAGATGCTGGAATGAATTTCAGCAATCATCCCGACAGACTGACACCCGAACTCGCTATCATAGATGAACCTGATCATCACCTGTTAAAATTCAATGAGGACGATCCAAAACGCTCCGGTTCTCTGGCAGCGTCTTTCCATCCATGAGCATAAATACCGACGCCCCAGAAACGGACGGTAGTGACTGCCCCACTAACCATGGAACAACCAGCATCCAGTAACTTTCTAAAGACCGATTGACATATGTCTCGTCTGGTTGCAAGATAACATCTCACGAGTTCTCTTCAATTCAATTTGGCTGGGAGAAATAATCATGTCTCAAGGTAAGTGGCAAGAGATGATTGGTGCTGCTGCATTTGTTGTTTTTTGTTTTATGCTTAACGGATGTCAGGAAGATCAAAGAGTCGCCCCACAACCTAAATCAGCTTCCATCTCAATTCAATCCGAGAAGGTGAAACAAGAAGAAAGTCAGGAGTTTAAACGGTATCGCAAAGCTGCTGAACAGGGAGAAGCCGAAGCACAATACAATTTAGGAGTCATGTATGCTAACCCAGACCGCCGTGCGGCAGAGTGGGTACTGAGTATTGGGGGGCAAGTAGCGGTATTTGCTAACGATAAGAAAGTTGCCGCCAAGAGACTGGAGAACTTGCCTACAGAACCATTCTTTGTGTATACGATTAGTCTTTATGAGAAGGAGAAGGTGACTGATGACGGACTTCGATTATTGAAAGATTTGAAGCAACTTTCAGAGCTTCATCTCAGATCAACCCCTGTCACTAATGCGGGTATGCAGCATCTCGCTAAACTTACCAATTTGACTACTTTAAATATCTCTCAAACTTCTGTTGGTGATGATGGGCTCAAGCACCTCACCAATCTACGGAACCTTACCTATCTTAGTCTTCACTCGACAAAGTCTGGCGACAAAGGTCTGGAACACATCAAAAACCTGATTAAGATCAATACACTAAAGGGAGGTAGACTTACCACCGACGATGGACTCAAGCATCTAGGTCAGATGAAACAGTTGTCATCGCTATCACTTCTTGATTCTCATGTAACTGGCAGTGGACTGATTCATCTACCCGATTCTGAAAAACTGGTGTCCCTTTATTTACCGGGATCTCTTGTAACTGACAGTAGTTTGCAGAATGTCGGCAAGTTCAAGAACCTGAAAATACTTGATCTACATGGCACAAAAATCACCGATGTTGGTTTGAAGCATCTCGAATCGTTTAAGCGATTGGAGTTACTTGATCTCAAAGAAACTAAAGTGACCATAACGGGTATCAATGCACTGACCAAGAAGTTACCGCAATGTAAAATTACTTATGGTCCTGAAGAAGAGAAACCGATCGTCATCGAACCCACCCTACGTTGAATAAGCCACATAGGAAACACTCAGAAAATGTCCCAACATCACTGGGAGCGGATTCAATCATCTCATCGCACTGCCGAGGTTACGCATATTATCTCTTCTAACGACACCCGTCTGTACTGCTCTTTCAAAAATAGATCAAAAGCACCATCACCCTCTGGAACTTCAAATTCCCGAAGCGTCTTGACGAAGCTATTGAAAGCAGTCAGGTTCTTCTCAGTAAGCCCTTCCATATAAACAGATTGAAATTTGTGTTTCTTGATCAAGAATCTCAGGATCTGTTTTTGCTCTTTCTGAATTGCCTCCACATCATTCAGAAATTCAAGATACTGTTTATCGATTTCAGCTTCTGATAATCTGCCATCTGATGAATTTGAAAGATCAGAAGCAAAATCCTCTTTGGAAATGAAGTGCCAATTCAGCAGATGAATGATGATCTGTTTTGGTTTGGATTCAGTTGTCGTGGAAGTGACGGAATGGACTTCGGGGAGATTGCGGAGTTGGGAGAGGAGATCGGAATCATCACAGAATGCAAAAGGGGCTGCTAAGTGCAGGCATAAGAAGATGGAGGCACAACGGTAACAAGCGATCATGTTTGTAGTTTATCCCAAAAGGATAAGTCAGATAGAATAACAGCAATCTGTGTGCCTGCTACAGACGGCTGATTTATTATACTACCATGAAAGAAAAAACAACCATTTTAATATAAGAATTGTCATGATCTTTCGCCTCTCCCAAAGACTCAAGACTGGCAAGTTGGTTGAAGTTGTCTTTATAATTTCGGTATGAACTCCTCTCATATCTGTAGATGTCGTTCAGTTTGGGTCTCCTGCTTTTTTTTCGCTAATATTTACCGGGCGAAGGGACCAGAAAGACAACGAAACCCAGTCAGTCGCTAAAACTATTGGAATACACTATGGCGAAAGAATGGCATTATGCAATAGGCGGCGAAAAATACGGTCCTGTCACGTCCCAGCAGTTAAAGGCACTCGCTGATTCCGGCGAACTTCAACCGTCCGATCTCGCTTGGACAGAAGGAAAGGATGAATGGAAACCAGCAAGTGGCATCAAGGGATTGTTTCCCGACAAACCCCAACGAAAGCCGACTCCTCCAGTCCCAGCTAGCGACGAGAAAAAAGTAAGCATCTCTTTCCAGTCATCGCTTGCACATGGTGGGAAATATGCTACGGCGATTGGCGGTATCTGTGGTCTTGCCGCTGATTTTCTCACACCTCTCGGTCCGTTCAATGGTTACCTCGCCATCATTACTGCTCTGTGTGGTATCACATTTTTTCTAATGTGGCGGCGACTTTCGAAAGAACAACGATCCAACTGGGATCTGATGATTCCCCATCAAGCAATGATATTTTCCGTTTATTTGTTGCTGGCTTTTGGATTCTGGTATGGAGCCGCCGCTATGTGTGATTCCGGCGATAACGGAGTGCTTGGTGCAAACATCACCGCCGTCGCCCAAATTCAAAATACACTTCTTGGCATTGAATCGACCGTCCAAGATATCAAAAAAGACACGAGTGAGATTCTTTCTGAAACGAAGAAGATCTCAGGGAATATTGACAAACTTGGTAACCTCGGCGGTCTAAAGAATGAGCCCAAAACGCCATCCGAATTCTATCACAACGCTCGTGTCCACGAGCTAAGTGGTGATTTTCGACAAGCATTCGACTCTTACGAACGCTATGTGTCCTTCGACCAGCCCTTTATCGATCCAATCGATTCCTATCTTACGTTGTTGAAGTCGCAGAACGGCTACCAAGCGGCAGCACACGAATTACGAAAGTTGAAGGAGCAATTCCCTTCAAGCACTGCGATTGAGTTTGTGTCACTCCGTTTAGAAACGGGACAGGAACGACTCAATTCGTTGGAAAAGTTCGCTCAATCCCATCCCGAATTCGGTCCTGCATTGCTTGATCTGGCAGATTTCTATTCTGCCGACCAGATGCCAAATCGTTCGACCGTAGATATGGGAAAAGAACGTAACTATCTCGAAAAGCTACTGGAAGCGTCAGTCACTGGAAAGTTCGACCGGTACTTTATCGACAAGAAGTTCGCAGACAACCTTCTTGCTGATGCGAGGGGGCGTCTCACGGCCAGCGAGAACGGAGCGGCGACTTTTCAGAGCAGCCAAACGGTGTTTTTAGCAAATCACAACCAAGTCTGGGTCATGGATAATAAGGCGACGAATATCTTTTACTCATTCGACCAGAATGAATGGAACGCCGTTACAGACCTTGTGAAGACGAATTTTTTGAGGCGTGGGACGATTTCAGATCAACGAATCTTTGACCAGTCGAAGCTCGTTTACATCAAGTATCTGGATCATCGAGGTCAAGAAAGCCAAGTTTTCAAGATCGGTATTGCAAGCGTCAAACAGTCCAGTCCACCAAAAGGGTTGGGACAACCGATAAACCCATCCCGGTTTATAAAAGACTGATTCCCCGGTCTCGGGAAATCAGTCAAACCTCGGTGAAATGGAGTTATTCAAACAGACCACGTTTAATCGATGAAATTGGAGACGGTTGATTGTTTAGGATCTATCACTCCACCACCTCCAGTTTTTCAACCGGCGACTGACGGAAGCCGTTGCCGGTGTCCTGCTCTGCTCCGGGGAGCAGATTGGATTTCCCACCAAAAACGAGATTGAAGTTTGTTGTCGCAATGTGTCGGAATAGCTTTTGTGCCACATTGCGACTGAAATGGAGATTTTAAGCGGATGAAGTGTGGTGCGAATATGTCTGTGTTTGCAGTGTTTTGTGGCAATACACAGGCATTGAAGGCTGTGGAAGTCTCATGTTTCAATGAAACTCATTAACGGAGGACATTCGGACCTTGGGAGGCAGATTGTGGTCTCGAAAATCTACAACTTCTGGGAGTGGTCCCTGTTCGTAATTTAGGTAGATAAAATGTATGCTTTACGAACATAGAAAACATAATCTTAATATTGGCGAACTCCAATGATCTTCCGCCTCTCCCAAAAGCTCAATCAGAAAATCAAAACAGGCACATTAGAAGCACTTCCCTTACATGAGAATCCATTCGCTGACTGGTCCTGCCATATATTCCCTGCAAATCGCCGTCAGTATATTTTACTGAGTAATACCAAGTCACTTTATTCGTGTGTAATGCCAGCTAAAGGCATTACTAATCAAAAACGGTTTTCTGAAAGTGCGATGAACTGTATCGGAGATTTCACAGCCGACGATGCCAATCAATGGGCATTCCGAAAATTTATTGCTCCAGAAAGCGAAACCATTCAGTTTTCGAAAGCATTGAATCGTTCTGTGACAAGCTCGATGAATCAACTGGTGGAATGTGCTCAGATCTTGCTGATTAAAGATCAGATGTCACCACATGAAGTGGGATTTAAACTGAATGACTTTTTACTGTCGGCAATTGCAGAGAAAAAGTCAGATGGATATGGCAGACCAGAAGATGCGTTTAAGAGGATGATAGAATCGCATAGAAATGATTGAAGCAAAATCGAATGAAGATGGAGCAGCGACAAAATCCACAACTTGGTTTGTTTACATTCTGAGATGTGCTGACGATTCCTTTTATACAGGCATTACGACAAATTTAACTCGGAGGTGTGAGAAGCACAACGCTGGTACTGCTTCACGCTACACTCGTAACTTCATGCATGTACAATTAACTAACACGTGATTTCACTTACAACTGAGTTTATTTGTAAGCATAAAAACGAATCTAAATGTTCTACCGGAGATGTTTAAATGGCGAAACGTTCTTCATCTTACCCATGGTTTTACATAGTCCTATTCTTGGTTGTTGCAGTAGGGATTTCAATAATATTCTTTTTGTACAATGGCTATCTAAATAACAATTGGGATCAAATTCAGGATTTTGGAACTAGAGGTGATGCTTTTGGAGGTTTAAATACTCTTTTTGCTGGTATTGGTGTTGCGGGGGTGGTTGTCGCAATATTTATGCAATCAGCAGAACTGCGAAATCAACGTGAAGAACTGCGTGATAATACAAACTCTCTTCTATTGTCATCTTATCTCAATGGTCTTGAATCACTTCGACAATTCTATCTTGAAGAAATGAAGCACGAGAACATGCATGATGACGCACCAAAGCCTGAATTATCACCAACACTAAAATACCAACTGACCCTTGATAAAATGGAAGCTTTAATCAGACACATCGAAGATAATGAATCGGAACTGGAGCATCTTGAAGGGGCTGATAGCAGGCGATGCGAACATTGGTTAGATACTCTGGAAAGGTCAATTCAAATATTCACGAATGAGTGGGCTAGAATTATGGCTCGAAGAAGTTCAATCTGCCGACACCATAGCAATGGTATAGTTGAAGAGCATGTTGGAAATGTAGAGGGAACAGACTTAATGAATACAGCGATTGATTTTGCAAACCATTTTCTTGAATTGATTCAACAACTTACTAAATCTGAGATAAAAGAAAAGGGTGATGCATTACATGATGAATTATTAGATTTCATAGCTGAGATAGAAACCGCAATCGAAAATAATAAAGAGGAAAAGAAAAATGCGGGTCAAGATAAGTGGATTTCAAAGTTAACCGAAGATATTCAAGATCAATTAGAGTTGAGTAGTGTGCGATTAAAATCTGATACTCAAGAGTATCTGGCATTCACGAAAAATCGAATTATCGAAGGCTCACGGCTCAATTTCATCAAGCCATGATTCATAAGAATCAGTATTTCCGAATACATATCAATTTTATTATGTTGCGACATGATGCATCTATTATTACCACAAGAAAGGATATATTGTGCCAATCTTCAAGCCCGAATCTCATCACAAAAATGTCAGCATGTATTTCAGAGATCGAAGAATGAAAGAAGAAATAGACCGAACATTGTATTTTGATTCTAATAAAAAAGTGTTCTTTGTAGTCGAGTCAACTGAATACGAAAGTGGACCAGCTATTACAATAAATCATTCGATTCATGAACTCGATACCACTCAGCTTCAATCACTACTAGAAAAACATCCAGAGTTGCTTGAGAAAGCCGACGAGCTAAAGGCACAATAATTATATGGGATTATGTATAGGAAATCTTGGAAACCTAATGCAGCACTGGGTGCTTTGTGAAATTCTTGGGGATTTATCAAGAACATCACAACAGCACCTGCTATTCGTATCCTCACACAGCATGGCACCGTGGACAGTACCTCAACCTGTGGATTATACGCAAGAACGATCTTCCCGAACACGATCCCGCCGTCCATTCGATTCAGTCAGAATGGAAATGGTTCAACACCCAAGATCCCTCTTCGAATATGCTTGGCAGCAACTCTCCTCTAAAAATGGTATCCCTTATCCATCCTCAGCTAATTTTACATCACAGGTATGGCCCTACAGACTTTCTATGTTGTTATGTGAAACTAACGAATACATTGCAACAGAAATAGGAGCATGGCTTGAGTTACCTGAAACAATAAGTCGTTTGAATAAATCTCACCTTCACGAAGACGATTGGAGGCTTGGTATAAGAAATGATTTACTCCTGAACTTCGATTCAGATCTCATATTCGCTGAATTTGATCCTATGCGATTTGAACATCATGGACCTGACGCTTGCAATCGTCAGGATCGAGCGGTTATGTACCCCGAAGACCTCGATGTGATCTCAACTGCGTTTGCAGAGATCGAGAAACCAATTATTCTTCAAATCTCTTCATACAGTGCGAACAATAATAATCCACATCGTGTTGTTGAACAGGTAATCACACAGAGATTAAATAACTCAGGGTTCGCTCTTCATGGACGTATAGAAGCAGATGGCAACATGATTTCGCTAGTCTATGTAAGGGGCATTTCACTATGGAAAAGTCAAGAGGCACTTAGTGAGCGATTTATATCATGGAGGACATCGCTTTGAATTCCAATAATAACAATGAAATGACCAATTCACTTTTTGATGCTTTTATTGCACCTTCGGGTATGTTTACATGCAACTCTGCCCCCTATTTGTTTTCAAATGAAAACAACCCTACAGAGAATGAGGATGAAGGTTCGATTAAAACAGATTTATTGTATTACAACCCAATGCCATTCTCAGTCGACCATATCGTTCTGGATGAAGTTCCAATCTCAGATGAACATAGTTTCCTTGCAGAATATAAAGGGGCAGAGAAACATAAGATTTGTGATCGGTCTGCATTGGATAATTATACCTTGACTCTTGTAAGAGATTTAGCTCCAAGCCTACTTCGCTGCAAACATGATGTTATTCTTTTTCCTTTGCGAGGTTGTCGCCAGCCGGGAATCATCACAAAAGTTGTTACAGGAATACCGGAAGAACATATTGTCATCTTTAATTACACTTACGCTACTAGCCAGAGTCAGCAAAATTTAATACTTAAAAGACTATCAGAATCACTTATTCAGAAAATTGCTGGTAGAGAATCGACAAGTATAGGTATCGTTGATACGGCAAAAGGAGGATATGGCTCGAAGCATCTTGCTGAAATTCTCGAATCTTTGCATGAACATTTTTTCGCCAACCAGTCATGGTCAGTCCAATTTCACTTGCTGCATGAACAAAAACGAGTCCCGGAGTTATCTCGACAGATTCCGAAATACGGAAATTCCAACTCCAAACTTATGATGTTGACACCATTGTATTATGGTGTGGATGATCTAATACTCGAAGATTGGTCAGAGGGGATTGGATTATCTTGTCATTGGCAAGGAGAACATTTTGAACTAAAGCGTTGTATTGAACCGGGCAAAGTTCTTCTTAGGAATTCAGAATCCATTCAAGTAATTGAGTCAAACAGTTTGAGTGAAACAATGACCTATATGTTCGTGGAATCCGTAAATCAACAGATGATTGGAAATGAAGATTTTATCTTCTTGCAAGATGTTTTGGCTGAGGGGGTAAATGGCAGACTGGGAGATTTTTGATGAACTCAATCGTTAGTTCTAATATTTAGTTTCAAATAAAACAGTTGCTTCTCTCAGATAAATAATTTACTCACCGGATAAAAATATCTTTGGTAGGGAGTCACTAAAACTACTACGGAATATTGATTTATGGCCGAATATGCTAATAAAAAATGTGTGAAATAGAATCAAATCAGGGTTTGCACTTCTTGCCGGTACGCTTCTTTGTTGCCAGTCCTTTCATCAATCTGGCTTGACCAATTTCAACACATTCAGCAGAAACATCACATCCCACGAACTTTCTGCCGTTTTTAAGACAGGCAACCGCTGTCGTGAAACTGCCAGCCATACAGTCACATACAAGGTCTCTGGGCTCTGAGAAATATCGCACCAACATCTCAATCTCAGCTTCATGTTGTTGCCAATCATGCAACGATTTGTCTTTTCCCTGAACGAGCGAAACATCCGACCAACGTTTCTTTTTCGTCCATTTACCTTTCGAGAAAATCAGTATTGGTTTCCATTGGGATGCAATCTGGAGCGGATGGATCATGTTAGAATCGCCACTCCAGATCGACGCCATCTGCCATCGGTATATAAGATGTTCTCCCAGACGCTCCAGCACCTCTGGCAAATGATATTGACCACTATATGTCACCAGCAATCCGCCGGGTTTCAAAACTCGATTGCAAAAACTGCTCAATAGAGACAGTTGTGGAAGGAATTCTTTATTGTAAGGAAAATCAGTCAGCACCAGAGAAACGCAATTTCGCTTCAACTTTGCCTGTTTCTCAAGATCCTGAAACCGGCAATGAAAAAGTCGAATGTCTTTATTGGAGGATGGCTTTACAACGCCATTGATGTTCCGAGCCAGAGACTTGATGTTTCGTCTGGCACGTCGCTGGGCTGAGATCGTGTCGAGGATTCTACCATTTTCAGACGGCAAATCCGAAATCACTGATCGGGCAATCTCCAGTTCTTTTGGGGTATTGGCGATTATCTGGTTGTATCTGGCACTGCGATGTTTACCGTCCTTACCTCTTAGTTTTTTCAACTCTGGAATTTCCAAAGTTGAGATCAGTTTTCGTCGAACTGCTTGAACTGTTTTTACGTCGGCACCAACTATTTCCGCCAACCAGTTATTGGCAATATCAGGAGACCGTTTGAGCTCTTGTTTGATCAATTCACGTTTTTGAGCCGATGTGAGGTGCCTACGCTTAACGTTGACGCTCAATGCGTATTGCCACTTCTCTTCTTCGCTCAGGCCACCAATTACTTGAACCGGGTAATTTTTGATCTTTAGTTCTCGTAATGCCCGCTCACGTTGATGCCCATCGAGTGTTACACCATCTTCATCTTGAATGATGGGGTACTGGAGACCATTTTCCTTGATATCAGATTTCAGTAATTCAAATTCGTCTGGCGAGAGATCAGGCATTGGCTGATATTTCGGGGTGCCGTTGCACACAATTCTGGATCCGGATTTTATCTTTGCCATATGGAGCTCACCGAACTTGATCAGGATGGACCGTGTTGATGGGAGACGATGTTGTTTAGCGACAACTTTGGTTTAACTCGCTGATGTCTGATCAAACAATTTTATGCGGTTCAGAAATTCCGCAAGAAGTTTATTCGTTAATTTATAACGGTCTAGGATGGGTTGAGCTTTTTTCGTTGGCGAGATTGCAAAGTTCGGCCCCACTGATTTATCAGCAGGATATTCTCTGAGCAGATCATTAGGACTCAGGAAGTCATATCCGGGAATCAAATACAGATTTGGTTCCACTCCCTCTTCAAAAAGCAGGAATGCTACACAGTACCCACTCATTAATCGCTGTTCGACTTCTTCTTCTGATTTTCCTAAATGCTTCTTTTCAATGTAGCTCAGGTTTCTATTTCGAACAGCTTTTACTTGGATCTCTAAACATCTGCCGGGAGCATAACGAACGAGATGATCTATTCCTCGGTCGTCAACCTCTGATGTGAATACTTCGAAGCCAGCCTCCAGTAATCGCATTGTTGTCAAGTGCTCTGCATATCGACCAACTTGGAGGGAGCTTAATGCGGACCATTGAAAGCGAGAGATGGGAATATTTTCTTGCTCGTTCATCTCGGCGTCTCTCTCGGGATTGTTTAAGACCGTGATTAGTTGGCGGGCCATTCCAGCAGTCCTGAAATAGAAACCTGAAAAGTATTTCCGTCATTTCCATTATTCGCAAATACTTGCTAAGTATGACACTTACAGTTAACATTGTAAACTTGTCAACTTGTTCTAGCAATTGTTAGATTGCTGTATCAAACTCCGCAATTTTATTGAAAATTAACAGCATATGGCGAATGGAAACGGAAAACAGTCAGCAACAGTCTCTCAGTCTGAGATAAACGGCATTCTCTGGAAAGCGTGTGATACCTTCCGGGGAGCGGTAGATCCTTCGGAATATAAAAACTACATCCTTGTAATGCTATTCGTAAAATACATTTCCGATGTATGGCAGGACCATTATGATGCCCTTGTTGCCGAATACGGTGATCCCAAAAGCAAGGCCGCACGGGAGCGGATCGAACGGCGGCTCAAGCGAGAGCGATTTGTGCTGCCGTCTCATTGCACGTTCACGGCTTTGTATGAGCAACGCAATGAAGCCAACATCGGTGAGATCATCAATACCGCTTTGGATGAAATAGAAGATTCGAACAAAGAGAAGCTTGAAGGTGTCTTTCGTAATATCGATTTCAATTCGGAAGCCAGCCTCGGTCAGACGAGAGAGCGGAACAATCGACTCAAATCGGTTCTGGAAGACTTTAGTGATCCTCGGCTCGATTTACGTCCTAGTCGAGTCGGGACAATGGATGTCATCGGCAATGCCTACGAATATTTGATTGGACGTTTCGCCGCTAATGCCGGGAAAAAAGCTGGTGAATTTTATACGCCACCGGAAGTTTCTCAGCTCCTCGCTCGTTTAGTTGATCCACAACCGGGAGAGCGGATTTGTGATCCAGCTTGTGGCTCAGGCTCACTTCTCATCAAATGCGGTCAACAGGTCGGCTCTCAAGACTTCTCCCTTTGGGGACAGGAGAACATAGGGGCGACATGGGCACTCGCCAAAATGAATATGTTCCTGCACGGGATGGACAATGCTCGCATCGAATGGGGCGACACAATCCGCAATCCCAAGTTGCTTTCAGACGACAAACTCATGAAGTTTGAGGTGGTCGTCGCCAATCCACCGTTCTCACTTGACAAGTGGGGGCAAGATGATGCGGGGGCTGATCATTACAACCGTTTTCATCGAGGGGTGCCTCCCAAAAGCAAAGGTGACTTTGCTTTCATCTCGCACATGATCGAAACAATTACCGAGACCAGCGGACGGGTTGGAGTGGTTGTTCCTCATGGTGTTCTTTTCCGGGGATCGAGCGAAGGAAAGATTCGCCAGCAACTTATCGAAGAGAACCTACTTGATGCAGTGGTTGGTCTGCCTGCCAACCTGTTCTACGGTACTGGCATTCCTGCCGCCATTCTGGTCTTCCGCAAACAGAAGTCGGACAAGACCGTCATGTTCATCGATGCCAGCCGGGAATATGATGATGTCAAGACCCAGAATAGATTGGCTGACGAACACATCGAGAAGATCGTCGCCACTTACACGTCAAGGAAGAATGTGGACAAGTACGCCTATGTCGCCGACTTCGACGAGATCAAAGAGAACGACTTCAATTTGAACATTCCCCGGTACGTCGACACATTCGAGGAAGAAGAGGAAATCGACATTCGGGTCGTACAAGAGGAAATTGATTCTCTTGACGCCGAATTAGCCCAAGTCCAAGAACAGATGCAGGAGTATCTGGGGGAGTTGGGATTGTGAAACTACAAAAATGGCCAAGCCGCCGCCTTGGTGATGTCGTCGAGCTGGTAAACGGACGTGGATTCAAGCCTACGGAATGGTCCAGAACGGGCCTTCCGATCATTCGTATCCAAAATCTCAACGGTAATACAGAATTCAATTACTTTGAAGGCGAGTACAATCCAAAGATTGAGGTGAACCACGGAGATTTGTTGTTTGCATGGTCTGGTAGTCGTGGCGTTTCATTTGGTCCTCATTTCTGGTGGGGACAGAAAGCGGTACTGAACTACCACACTTGGAAGGTAGTGCCCCGTGACGATTCATATGACCGCCATTTTCTCTTTGCTGCTCTAAAACAACTGACCGCTCAAATTGAGTCAAAGACGCATGGTTTCAAAACGAGCTTTGTGCATGCTCAGAAGTGCGAGGTCGAAGAATACAAGCTGCCTCTTCCCCACCTTTCCGAACAGAAGAAGATCGCCGCCATTCTTTCGACGTGGGATCGGGGGATTGAATCGACCGAGAAGTTGATCGCCGCAATGCAGAAACGCAAACAAGCTCTCATGCAGCAGCTCCTCACTGGCAAGGTGCGATTTAAGGAATTTGTAAAAGCGAAGTCTCGTCAGAGCACACCTTTGGGAGATATGCCTTCGGACTGGAAAATGTTTCGGTTCGGGAAGATAGTTGAAAAGATTAAACGTAAGAACACCGTTGGCGAAGAGCATGTTTTGACGGCTTCGGGTGAATTCGGTCTTGTCGATCAGCGAGAATTCTTCAATCGATCGGTTGCCGGTGCTAACCTTGCTAGTTATTACCTGCTTAAACGAGGGGAATTTGCCTACAATCGAAGTTCCATGAAAGGATATCCTTTTGGGGCGATCAAACGGCTTAACTTATACCCACAGGGAGTTCTTTCGACTCTTTATATATGCTTTGGGATCACACATGAATCATGTGATTCAAACTATCTTTGCCACTTTTTTGAAGCTCGATTATTGGACAAACAGTTACGTGGGGTTACACAAGTCGGAGGGCGTGCTCACGGTTTACTGAATATAACGGACAGCGATTTTTATTCAATGAAGATAGTCCTCCCCAGTTTTGAAGAGCAACAGAGAATTGCTGCAATTCTCGACACACAAAATATAGAGATAGAGCATCTTCGTAAGAAGTTGGATCACCTTAGAGAACAGAAGAAAGGGCTCATGCAACAGCTTCTCACCGGCAAAGTCCGGGTCAACACAGACCAAGAAACGGTGAAAGGCTAACACATGCCAGTTTCGGAGTTCCTCGAAGATCTAGTTTCCCACCTGCCTGCATTACAACTTTTGCAACAGGTCGGCTACCAGTACCTCACGCCAACAGAGGCACTCGATCTTCGAGGCGGCAAACGCAGCCGAGTCGTGTTGGAATCCATTCTTCTTGATCAACTCCGCAAGCTGAACCAAATCAACTTCAAAGATCAAACGCACGACTTCACTGAAAACAACCTCAAGAATGTTGTCGACGCCCTAACCAACATTCCCTTCGATGGTTTGGTGAAAACCAATGAGCAGGCGTTCGATCTCCCGACACTGGGCAAGGCCCAAGAACAGACAATCGATGGGAATAAGCGGAGTTACACTCTCCAGTATATCGATTGGGAACATCCTGAAAACAACGTCTACCACATTGCTGATGAGTTCGAAGTCGAACGAACTGCTTCCCACGAATTGCGGCGTCCTGATATCGTATTGTTCGTAAATGGGATTCCGCTGGCTGTGATCGAGTGTAAGCGTCCAGACGAACATGATGCGGTTGAAGTCGGTATCAGCCAGCATCTTCGTAATCAGAGACTGGGCGAAATTCCCGGTTTGTTCGTCTATTCCCAACTACTTGGATCGATCTGCCAGAATGCAGGCAAATATGCTACAGCCGGAACTCCCGAAAAGTTTTGGTCTACGTGGAAAGAAGAGTATGCTGGCGATCTTGATGTAAAGCTGGCAAAGCTGATCAATACTCCACTTTCACAGGGGCAGCTTGATCGACTGTTTGAGAGCCGCAAACCGTGGATTGCCTCCAAAATGAAAGAGCTGCTGGCAGCAGGAGAGCGACTTCCATCTCCCCAAGATCGGCTGCTTTACTGTCTGTTCCGACCCGAACGACTGCTGGAAATGACGTTACGGTACATTGTCTTTGATAAGAGCCAAAAAAAGATCGCCCGATATCAGCAGTATTTTGCGATTGGCGAGACGCTGGGCCGTGTCACTAAAACAAAGGGTGATGAACAAAGGCCGGGAGGGGTGATCTGGCACACGACTGGTAGTGGTAAGAGTCTGACGATGGTGATGCTTGCCAAGGCGTTGTCGCTAGAACCGTCGATCAAGAATCCCAAAGTTATAATTGTCACGGATCGTGTCGATCTTGACCGGCAAATCTGGAAGACATTTCTCGCCTGTCGAAAATCTGTCGAGCGAGCAAACAGCGGGAAGCATCTTGTGGAACTGGTGTCACAGGGCAAAGCCGACATCATTACCACGATCATCGACAAGTTCGAATCGGCGGCATCTTCACACGAACTGCGAGACGAGGGTAATAACGTCTTTGTGCTGGTTGATGAAAGTCACCGAAGTCAGTATGGATTGGCTCATGCCAAAATGAAACAGGTTTTTCCCAACGCCTGCTACATCGGTTTCACCGGCACTCCGTTATTGAAGAAAGAAAAGAGCACCGCCACGAAATTCGGTGGCTTCATTCACAGCTACCCGATGCGACAGGCGGTCGAAGACAAGGCGGTCACTCCGATTCTGTACGAAGGCCGGATGTCGGAACTGCACGGCGACCAGAAAGCCATCGACAAATGGTTCGACCGAATCACCAAGGATTTATCCGATGAACAAAAGGCTGACCTCAAGAAGAAGTTTCGCCGGGAAGAGGAACTCACGAAAACCTCTGAACGGCTGTATGAAATAGCATTCGATCTGGTGACTCATTTCTGCGAAAACTTCAAGGGAACTAAGTTCAAGGGCCAGTTTGCCGTCAGCAGCAAAGCGATGGCTCTGAAATATCACCAGTTGTTCGAAGAGATCGGGAAAGAATACCCTGAACGAAAGATTTCCTCTCGTGTGATAATCTCACCCCCCGATACACGGGAGGACAATGAGACAATAGAAGAAGAGGATATTCCAGAAATCCAACAGTTCTGGAAAGCGATGATGGATGAATTCGGATCAGAGAAAAAGTATCTCGAACGTACCATCGACGATTTTGATAATAAACCGTACCCAGAAATCATTATCTGTGTGGACAAGCTCCTGACAGGATTCGATGCCCCCTGTAATACAGTATTATATATCGATAAGAGACTGCGTGACCACAATATCCTG
>PAJV01000070.1 GCA_002706765.1 Gimesia sp. | reverse complement strand
TGGAATATACCCAACAGTATACGACGTCCGTGTGCCACCGCTCGGCTTGTCCGACGGTGCCGAATGGGTGTGGAAACTTTGGTTCTGGATGGTACGTGGCAACTGCGACCTCCTGCTCGCTGCGCTCAGCCCGAATTGCATTCGGGCTCACCCATTTTTCTTTCGTGTGATTTCAGGTTTTTCGTGGTTGAAAATATTGATTGGAATGTTTTATCTGTTGCCATTGTGCTGTGAAATGGGTTGATACTCGCCAGGCGGGTCGACACATGGGACGCCCCCTACGATGAATGGGTGGGCTGTGTTGTTCTGAATTGTGCGATTGCCCTGACAGTTTTCTGTTCGCTGCGCTCACCCCGGATTACATCCGGGGCTACCCATTTTTTCTCGATAATTAGCCGTACGGCGTTAGCCGCGGTTTTTTGCGAACTGGGAAAATACGAGGTTCATCTGGAGTGGTCTATGATGAATATCGATCACCTTATTTTAATCATTGAGTGGTGCGGGATTTTCATCTGCGGTGAGTGGGAGCCGATCTTTATAATGCTTTGCGAAACGTGTATGGGAGCCGTTATCACATTCACCGTTGGGCAAGCCAACGGTGCCACACGCTGAATGGGTGGGGTGAGCCTGGTTCTGAATCGTGCGTGGCAACTGCGACCTCCTGCTCGCTCTGCTCGGCCCGAATTGCATTCGGGCTCACCCTGTTTCTCTGGGTTGGGATGGTTGTTCGCGCACTGTCGGGCAAGCCGACAGATGGCACCCGTGGTGTGAGAGGATGTTGAGTTATGTTTGAGGGTATGGTTGTGGAGTTCAATCTTTTGTTCGATCTGGTATCTGGTGTTAGTGGTTCCCTTGCCTGCTGGGTTATTCATGGTGGATTATTTTCGGGAAGGGCGTGGGGAGGTCAAGCGGAAATGAAAAAGATCATGTGGCGATACGGGTTGAAAGAGGACCGATGCTGGGGTGAGCAGTGGCGGTGCCGGGGCGAAGCGTTGCGATGTGTGGCGACCCGCAGGATTACATCTCGAACGGGTGGGGTTTCAGGCAGTGCAAATCGGGAAAAAACAGGCTCATTTGCAGTGAAGATCAGGAACAAGTGGCTTGTGTTTCAGTGCACTGTAAACTGGACACGCGCGCGACACGATTTGGTGCTTATTCTGGCTGACGGTAAGAGCGGGTCAAGTCCAGTTTAAGCAGTGAGAGATCGCAGTATGAAATTACTGGTAAAGTTCGGGTCTGGGCTTGAGCTGTTCGTTAAACTCGTGATGATTCTCACAGAGATAAGAGGTGTAGTGGTTACTGCCTCTCATTATTTTCGCAGGGGGAGCGCCACAGTCCGGACATTTGGCATCAGCATGAAAGATCGATTTCAGACAACGGTTATTTTTACAAACCATTGTTTCAGATTCGTCGGAATCAACATTGATTTTAACGAGCATCTGAAAACAGGCAGGACAAGTGAGCATCTTGTCTGACTCCTTGATTTTTCCTTTATAATGAAGATCGGAACCCCCGCAGTCATCAATTTAAACCCGAAACCTGTATCATAGGAGACCAGGCCGTCACTTTAAAGCCGGATAAAAAAAGAAAGCCTTAGTGCAGCCGTAAAACCAGCATACACAAGGCTTTAAAAGTGCCCCCGAAAGGAATCGAACCTTTAACCTACTGATTAAGAGTCAGATCAGTTATGCGTTTTATAGCTACAAAACAGCGTTTCTTGTACCTAAATGATTTCAAAAAAGGCACGATTTAGGTACAACATAATCAGGTACAGAACACCGTTCCGAATTTAAATTAACCTGTACCAGATTCAGGAAGCGAATTCAAATGAGGAAAACCCTAGTCTTTAAATCAAACGGCAAGCCAAGAAAAACAAGTGTCAAGACGTGGGCAGACCGACAAAAGGCCGCAGGGGTAAGACTGGAACTTTCGCAGCATAAACCCCGCAATCACTGGAAAAAAATGGTGGATGGGAAATACCACTATTTCAAGCACCCCATTACTAAAGCAGGCTATGAATCAGCATTACGGGAATGGTTAAATCTGAAGGCGGAAATGGATTTCGAGAAGCCATACCTGGCTTTGATTCAGCACCATATAGACATATTCAAAGCAGTTCAAAATTATTTCGATCATGCTGTAGAGCAAACCACCAAAGAAAAGAAAATGGCACAGCAGGTTGATCAGTTTATCAACTGGCTTGAAACCGCTTTTGACGATCCAGATCAATATATTCCAGAAGTTGATCCTTCAACCTCTCTGACTCAGGATGAAATTGATGAATTCGAGATTGTCAAACCCGATATAAGCCCAGAAGAAAACAATTTCAGGTGGGCGGTCATGAGCGCATTAAGAGGCAAGAGTGAACTCGCAGATAACATAGTACGTCGTTTTTTTGGAGAAGATCATATTGGAACTTTGACTTTTCAACTCCCAGAAGAATGGAAGGAAAAAACAGAATTTACAGAGTCACCTGAAAAGCTCCCACAGACAGTAGGCTACTGGGCCGAAGACTTTTTAAATCTTAAAGGTGCAAAAGCTGACAACAATCAACTAACAACAACTACAGCTAGAGACAGCAGGGAGAAACTAAAAAAGTTCAGAATCTGGATAGGCGATAAAACACCTATTACAAATATCACAAGTGAAACTTTAAAGCAGTTCTATCTGCACCTGTTACAGCAGGATTTCAATAACAAGCAGAATTACTTTAATTACAGCAAAAGTTTTATAAGATATGCTTGGCGTGAAGATGCTTGTAATCTTGAGAACCTTCCGAAAAACATAGACGATAGAGGAACATTCTCATTCAGGGGAACTACAAAAAAACAACAGACAAAGAACCGATTAAAAGAACTCTGGACAAAAGAGGATTTTAAAAAAGTGATTGCCAAAAATTCAACGATTTCTGAACGCTATCAGTGTTGGATTTTGTTGATGCTCAATTGTGGCTACACTCAGACAGACCTAAACGAATTGAAAAGAGATGAAGTTGATTTGAAAACAGGCAGAATAATCAGATGCAGAACCAAAGCAGAGAATTATTCAAATGCTCCTATCGTAAACTACAAACTTTGGAATGTTACTCTTGAGCTACTGAAGAAAGAAATGAAACGGTCTACTGATCCCGTTTACGCTTTGCAAGCAACTAAAGGTGCCAGGTTGATCAAAGAAGAGATCAAAAAAGATTCATCCGGTAAATTCATTGCTACCAAACATGATAATACGTCAAGAGGCTGGCAAAAAATCAGGAAGGAAGCAGGACTCGACAAGATTTTGAAATATATTCGCAAGACTGGAGCAACAACAATTAAAAGTGAATCAAAACATAAAAGCGAAGAAAGACTTTATCTTGGACATACACCAGATAATATGGCAGACCTACACTACAACATTATGGAAGGGCAGGTTTATAAACCACTTGATGAAGCTATAGGCTTCTTAGGTAAGCAGTTTGGTTTAAAATAATTTTACACAACAGGAAGCAGGCGATAAATCAATAAAAATTCTGTGAATTTCTGGGGCCTTCGGTCTCTGTAGTCAGTATTAAATTGTCAGGTATCTCATGCGGGTTCCGCAGTCACCGCTGAGTTCTACCAGGACCGCGGTTACCAGACTCTGCAGCGACTCCTCATTGGGAAATAGTCCCGCCGCGCGGGTGCGCCGTTTCAGTTCCTTGCTCTGGCGTTCCAGCAGACGCAGCACCTTGATAAACTCCCGGGTGCCGGCTGACTGCAGTTCGGCTTCCAGTCGGCGGCGGAGAATGCCTAGACAGACCGGCAGATCCCATTCCCGCTGGTGCCGGGCGATTAACGTCTCTTCAAACAACAGACGCACTTCAGCGATAGTGGCCACGATGGTGATCTGTCTATATGTATATTTTGTGGGGGGGGGACTGAGTAACTGTTGGTATCAAAGCGGACCAGCGACAGGGAGTACGCGTGTGCCTGTCCCAGACGGCAGTAGACGCAAGAACTCCCGTTGCTCTTCCGCCAGCAGGCTGTGTTTGGGAGAGGTCTTTCCCCGCAACTGGCGTTGTAGATCGTTCTGGCAGCATTGCTCTAACTGCTCGATCAGAGTCTCTAGGAAAGCAACCCGGGAAACTGGAACCAGAAAGTTCCTGCGGGAATAATCCAGTAACCGCTCCCGTAATCAACAGAAGAGCCATCAAGGCTGATTATATGAACGCGAATGCTAGACAGATGCAGGCCGTTTATAAATACCAGCGTACCGTTCTGAACGCCTTCACCGAAGTTGTGAACCGCATCCACAAGGTAGAGAACTACGGCAAGAGCGTTGAAATCAAAATGCAGCAGTTGGCTGCACTTGAAGAATCAGTTGATGTGGCCACAAAGTTGTTTCAGAACGCCCGTGCCGAATACGTGGAGGTATTGCTGGCCCAGCGTGACCTGCAGGATGCGAAAGTGGTCCTGATTGAAACCAAGCAGCAGCAACTGGCTGCCATCGTGAATACCTACCAGGCACTGGGGGGGCGGCGGAGTCATCCCGACTTATGATTCGGGCAGAGTTACAATCACAGACGAGCAATATGTGCCCCCCATGCTCGAAGAGGAATGAGGGACGGATCGTTTTCAGCATTGAGAGTCTTGAATTCGGAATAATTCCCACTCGTCCATCTGACGCCGACCAGACTTCCTAATCGATGCAGTTACTTCCCGTTTTCATCACCGGATCAGGCACTGCTTTTTCTGGTAGTAGATCCACCTATACTGAATGCTCACCAGTTGTATTCAATACCAACGCCGGTTACGCCAGACCAGGAAATCGGGAACATACGCCAGTTCTGATCGGCGTGCTGTGTGGCGTCGACAGCATTTGTTGCAACCCAGGCCATATACCAGCCAAGAAAGGCCTGTGAGGGATAGTGATGATTATCGTTGAGCCGTGACAATGGGGCCAGAGTAGAGCCGGCATAATAGAGCACCTTGAGCAATGGACGTTCCGTGACTTTGGCTGCTGCCAGAAAGGGAATGGCTCCCATAAAGCTGTGTCCGCTGACGCCGTTATTATCCTGAAAAGGTTTCCACTTCGCATTCGCAGACGTCTCTCCCGGCCGTGAGGCTCCGGTCACATACTGCATCGCCAGCATGGGGGGAGTGCCAACAATGATTGCCCGGATTGAGCGTTCCCCCCATTCGCCTGTTGCATTGATCAGTGGTACGTTTTCAAACAGCAGGCTGGCTCCCCAGGCTGCTGCAAAGAGCGGTAAGGTATCGCGACCATTCCCCAGTTCTTTCTGAGCATGAAAGGTCTCCAGCCAATCATCCGAGGAGGCCCCCAGCAGACTCGACTGTAGATGGTTCTGAATGCCGCCATCCAGTGATGAATTGGCGATGATTGCGCCAACACCAAAGCCGCCCGCCAGCCAGAGTAGTGACTCTTTCGAATAATAATGAGCATGGTCCTCTTTAATGCGGCTCCAGAATGAAGGGGTTGCGGCACAAAACTCTTCTTCGAGGGAGGAATTCACGCACCTATACTCTTCTCCCAACTCCGAAAGTGGATCTTCCTGCAGGTCTCCCTGAATTTTGATCAGCGCGGACTCAGGATACATGTCTTGCTGAAATTGATGATGGGCAGTTGCGTGCGTTTTCTCAGGTAGAGGAAGGAGAAGTTTGAACTCGGAGCGTGCTGCTACATTTTTGTCTGTCGGCATTGTTACGGGAACCTGAGTCTGTTCGGCAGTTATTTTTTCGGAGACTGAGGAATCCATTTTGATGACCCGTCGATAGCCAGGAGGCTCGATCAGTCCAGTCGCTGATTCCGGATCGGTACTGATGACAGTATCGATGTAAGTCTTTTCCTTCATCGTTATACAGCCGGTAGCCAGGCATATAATAAGGAGACAGCCTGGGATCAGAAGTCGTTCGAAGTTGGAGTGAGAGCGCAGAATCAACGTCATAATTGGCTTCATGAATTCAAATCATGCTTTAAGGTATTCGATAAAGTCAGCTGAAGATTGGGACCAACTGATGATGTGAGTTCAAACACGCTGCCCGCCAATCCGCGTGTAGTGAATATGTGATCGAATAATCTTATGGTGAGAGAGAAACGGAGTTGTCGCGTCTCTGACAATTCCGTTCTTCATCTCACTCTCAATCATTCATGATTTAAAAAGGCAACCTGAGAATCACTATTTTGTAAAAAACGCAATTCTAGAAGGGGAGCCATTATTAAATGCGGTCGTCTTTCTGCAATCTTGTAATTTTCAGGTCGGGGAACCAGCGATCGGAGTAGTACAGTTCATAGGCAGACTGAAAGAGGGCAATTGCATTATGCACCATGTCCTGATTGGGCGACGCCTGCTGATCCAGTTGATGATTGACGCGATTCAGTTCAAATTCTTCCACCGATTGCCCAAAGCCAAGGACGACCATCCGATTTTCGGAGTCAAGCAGCGCAACGTCATGATTATGCTGCATGATCGCACGACCTTGCCCGGGTTTTCTTCGGAGAACGTCATAGCCGAAAAAAACGGAACGATAGTCACTCCCCAGTCGGGCCATAATAGTAGGGGCAATATCCAAAGAGCACCCCAGTGTACTGCAACGTTCTCCCTGGCGTGTGCCGTCCGGCTGGATCATCAGTACCGGCACACGATAGGAACTCATCGGAAAGAGTTGACTGCCGGTAACCCGGGCACCATGGTCACCCATCACTACAAAAATCGTATTCTCATAAAATTCGTGACTCTGCGCTTCGCGGAAGAAATATCCCAAGGCCCAATCAGCATACTTCACGGCATTGTTCCGAGTCTGTTCTGTCTCGAGAATGCGGCCTTCGGGATACGTATAAGGCCTGTGATTGGAAACGGTCAGAAGTGTGGCGAAAAAAGGACGACCGGTTACCTGCAGTTTGTCGAGTTCTTTGAGTGCCTTACGGAACAGGTCCTCATCGCTGACCCCCCAGGCGTTGGCAAATACTGGATCGCGAAAATCAGATTGCTCGATGAAGTGATTAAATCCGTTGGCATTCATAAAAGACCGCACACCATCAAAGAGGCCTCGCCCGCCGGTCATAAAGAGACGCTCATAGCCTCGAGACGCGAGTACATTTGCCAGTGTATAAACCCGTTCGGAGTGATCACGTTTCAAAATAGATTCGGTCGGGATGGGAGGCATGGAAGTCATCACCGCTTCCAGGGCACGGGCCGTCCGGTTACCGGTCGCATACATATTATCGAACAGCAGTCCCTGTTTACTCAACTCATCAAAATGAGGAGTCAGCCCTCGCTTATCGCCCAGTACACCGATGAAGTCTGATCCCAGACTCTCTTCGAGAATCAGAACCACGTTATAGTTTTTTTGTGGTTGACCAGTCGCCACCATTCGATCGACCGGGTTTCTCGATCCCGATTTTAAATCGTCCCCGGTCTCTACGATCTGTTCCTGTAAACGCTGTTTCACTTCTTCGCTTTCCAGGGTCAGGTAGTTTTTATTAAAGTCGAAATGACAGGTCCAGCCGTAATACACGAAGCTGTAAAGCCCGTTCCAGGAACATTCATTTGCAACGCGATCTCGACAGACCTGGCGACTGCCTGCACTGGTAACAGACCAGAGCACAGCGATACCTGTCAGTACGAGTGCAAACAGGGAGAAACGCCGACGAAACGGCAGCGGTGTCGCGATGCCATTCTGGAAGTGTTTCCGCAGGAGAAACCAGCAACTGCTGCCAATCAGACCGACCACTGTCAAGAGTTCTACAATCGGATAAGACTCCCAGATATTACAACAGACCTCCTGAGGATAAACGATATACTCAAAAGCAATGTAATTTAAACGCGACTGAAATTCATCAAAGAAGATAAATTCTGCGATGCAGATGAAAGGTAGAAACAAAAACGTAATCATCCAGCTCAGATCAAGCAAAGATCGGTTGAACCGGCTCGTAATGCGTCGATTGGACAGAAACGTGAAATGCGTCAATTGAGGGATGATAAAGCAGAGCGCCACCAGCACATCATATTGCAGACCGACCAGAAACACAGACAGTTCCTGAGCAAAAGTGAGCTTTTGCAAATCTGCGTAAGTCAGAACCATGGCAATACGCAGAACCAGGAGGCAGAACAGTGTGATTGCAAAAATGATTGCCAGCACGGTGTAGCGGCCCGACCATGTTGCGATTGCTGTGTAACACCGTTTCAGCAGAAACAAGAATCTTGTACCTGTCCTGCAGACAGCGACATTCGACTCCTGAGAAGCTTCGGTAACCGTTTCCGGCAGGTTCATTGTCTGATCGGTTGTGAATGGTACTTTAGACATAAATCCTATATCCTTATTTCTGATGACTCTATGACTTCCTGGCTGAGTCCCTTTTCGAGATGGATACTCCGAAAGTTTTAGTAGTTAGCGTTAAAAAAATATCTGACATATGAAGAAGACATACTTATAGACCGCTCTGCTGCATGGATGTGCAACGCGACCAACTCCTGATTTCATAGTATTCAGGTTTAATATTTTTCAGGCGGGTACGGGTTACTTTACCGAGGAAGATCGGGAGACGCGATTTGGCGGGTCTTGTTATGTTGTAACAGCTCGTGTATTTCCATCCGGCCGTTATAGGTCTCAAAGTCATGTACGGAGACACCAAAATCATGCAGTGCCTCAGCCGACCAGGACGGCCAGGGAGACCAGTTTGCCCGGGGCGATGCCAGCACATCTACGGGAAGCCAGACGAATGCTGCCAGTAATGTTGCCAGTACGAGACTGACTGAAGCAGCGCAACCGGAGAGGGAGATCGGTTGTTGTCTTGTGCAATTCCTGGCAATCTGTGTCAGACGCCTTGCCCGGCTGGCAATCATACTCTGACCGCGGACAAGTGCCAGAGGCGTATGAGTCTCATCAGCCTCAGTCGCTCCGTATTCAATAATCGTCAGCAGCGTATGCAGGTACTGTGTAATTTCCTGAGGCGTTTGAACGGCGGCATCGTCACAGGCAAACTCCCTGCACAGAGCCGACTGCTGAGAAGCCCACCAGATCATGGGATGAAACCAGAAGATTACCTCCACTAGTCGCTGTAAAAAGAGTTGCAGTGGATGCCCGGTCTGCAAATGTTCCAGTTCGTGTCGAATGATAAAGTTGAATTTCTGAGGCTCAAAACTCAGAAGATACTCGGGAATCACGATGTAGGGATAATGTAACTGGGAACAGAAAGGAGAGACCAGACGATTTGTGGTCAGAATACGAACCTGTTGCTTACCGGAGAGGTTGAAATTGCGGCTCAGTTCATCAAGAGTCTCTTCAGAAAGATATTTCCTGATCTCGACAGGTTGACAGGATCTGAGAAAGCGGTTGACCAGCATGGCCCGCAGGATAAATACCATCAGCGAGAGAACCGTGCCCCCCAGCCAAACCCAGAACAGGACCTTTCCCAGTTGCATTTCGATGCTGAGGAGAGTCGAGGCATGATCCACACTGATCTGATTCCAGGGATTTAAAAACCGGGGATGGGGGAATAGCACCGCAACCAGAATTAACGTCAGTAGAATACCGTAACAGACGGTCCACAGTCGGCTCTGAATTCGTTCACTCTCTACCAGTCTCCCCAGCCAGTGCGTAATAATAATGACAATTGCCACCTGCACTGAGAGGGAAACTACCAGTTCCAGAAATTGGGTGGAACTCATGCATCTGCCTCCAGAGACTGAATAGCGAGTTTTAATTCTTCAATATCTGACTTCGACATGGAATTGTCTTCCACCAGGCTGAGCACCAGTGATTTCACTGAGCCCCCAAACAGACACTGCGTCAGTTCTGCCGCCATGCTCCGGCTGATCTGTTCTCGTGAAACTACAGGTTCATACTCATAGGCACGTCCCTTTTTCTGTTTACGAATGACACCACGCGTTTCATCGAGGATCTTGAGAGTCGTCATTACCGTGGTGTAAGCCAGAGTTCGCTCCAGCGAATCCACTACTTCCTGAACGGTAACCCGGCCTTTGCGCCAGACAACATCCATGACTTCCAGTTCGCATTTTGTCAGACGAAGTTTAGCCATCACAGAGATTCCTTTTCATAGACAACAGCCCGAATGTTAGAATCAGCTTTCCACTCAGAGCTGCCAGCCTCATTCGATATTAAAAAAACTCTTAGTGGGCAGAGCGGCGTGCCATCTGTCGATAAGTTGTCGAATCAATAGATTCTGAAACAAATCTGACATGCCCATCACCCCACAGAAAATTTGCGCCACCGGGATGACGACTCGAAAATTCACACTCATCGCACAATTTACAGTTGGGTGATGTCATAGCACTCCCTGTGAGACGGCAGGCAGCATCTTCGCCAGCCGCATCCACTCCCAGCCAGGTAGAAGGGACCATAGACATCGTCCGTTCTCCCACAACGATCGTGTTACTCAACCCTTGCTGCAGATGTGTAAAACGAATTGTCTGTGAATAAATCAATGAGCCATCTCCTGGAGGAGGCGGGAAGCCATCATCTGCTTCGACGGTGCCGTAGACTCCGACATAGCTAGCTGTAGGAAGTTCCATGATGGGTGCCCCCGCACCACCTGTGGGCAGTTCCTCGTACAATATGAAGGTCGGGGCAGAGATATCAGAAGGACAGAGAAAACCGGCAAGGGAGCTCAGGCAAGCCTGCTGATTGGCAGGATGCTCGAGGAGAAGATTTCGATCGATGATTGAGTAGAGGGATCGCTGCTCAAGATAAGGGAGCAGCGGTACCATCCATCCATACAGTGAATGCCGGGAGGCTTCGAACTGCCAGCCGGCGGGCAGACAGCCTTGGTTATCATGATAACAGTGAAGGGCGATCCCGATCTGCTTGAGCTGATTTTTGCATTGTAGCTGACGGGCAGTTTCGCGGGCGGAACCGACGGCGGGCAGGATCAGACTGATGAGCATACCGATGATTCCACATGTCACCAGCAGTTCCAGGACGGTAAAACCGGATCGTGTACGAACATGAGTTTTCTGTCGCTGCATTACTCTGGTCCCACAGCGCAGCTGCGAGCGATATGTAACAGCATTGAATCCCACGAGTCCCTGAGGCATCTTAGAAAATCCTTTTTTGTACCGGTTGAATCCGTTCCAAGGCCGGTTTGTACTAATGGTTTAGTATTTTGTCAATACGAAGAATCAAAATTGTTCTGTGAGTACAGGGAGCAGAACCAATGAATCCTGTATTACTCCAAATATGACATAATTCAACAATTTATCTCAGTAAGACGAACTCTTAATCAATTTGCTGTTGATTCAGTGAATGTCGATCAGGATGCCATCATCAATTCCGGTGGCAAACCGCTCGCGCCCGGCAACAGCACATCTGATTGTCTGAGTTCATTGACAACGCCGAGATGGCACATTGGATCAGGCGATCTACAAAGGGCCTGTAATGCGAGTATCACCAAGAATAAAAATGGTTGACGTTGCCCCGGGAGAGCGATGAGCCGGAAATGAGATGCTGCGAATATTGAATCAGATTCCAAAACATGGTCCCTGCTGTGCTAATCCTCGCTTCGCAGTAGACGGTACACTAACACTGATTATTTTCTGCAGTTTCATGAGAGTGCGGAAACGGTTCGAGGTGAACGAGGACATCTCGCAGTCTGGTAAATTCAGATAACAGGTGATCTTTAACCAGATGTCCAATACGATGCCCTTCTGCTACGGTAAGGTTCTGGTCAACTTCAATGTGAATATCGGCGAAGTATTCTAAGCCCGATTTCCTGACCCAAAGGGTTTCCACATTCTCAACCCCTTTAACCGAAAAAGCAGCTGATCGAATTTGATCTAAAAATTCCGGGTCTGCCTGCAGGTCCATCAGTTCGCTTGCGCTGGAGCGAAAGAGTCTGATTCCCGACCAGACGATCGCCGTGACTACAATCAGCGAAGCTACTTCATCCGCCCAGATGAACTGCGGGCCGCCAAAGCTGATGGTCGCCAGTCCGATGAGTACGGCCAGAGAACAGAGGGCGTCGCTCCGATGGTCCCAGGCACTGGCAATAATGACTGCGGAGCCCGTGCGACGTCCGATACGCACATTGTAATGATACAGGACCTCCTTGATGACGATGTTGGCCCCGGCAATCCACAGAGTCCATGCCGGAGGAATCCCGTGCTGGCTCGTCAAACGCTGAACGGCTTCCCAGCCGACATACAGCGCTGAGATGATAATCACGATTGCCACATTCGAAGCCGCAATTCCCTCGGCGCGCGTATGACCATAAGGATGCTCTTCATCCGCGGGGCGCTGGGCATAGTGTAGGGCAATCAGCACGACCAGTGTCGACATGACGTCACCAATCGAATTGACGGCGTCTGCAATCAGCGCAAACGAATTCCCGATAATCCCCCCAACCAGTTTGACGATTCCCAGAAACAGATTTGCCGCCAGACCATACAAGGCGGCCCGGGTAACTTCAGCATATGTTTCCGCAATGGAGTTTCGATCTGCCAAGGTGCGACTGCCTTATATTTTAGAACGCTGCAGGGATCGGATTTCTGTTACCGTGATATGATATCATACCCAACCAGCGTTCAAAGGTTGAGACTGGTTGAGTATGATCAGTGAATCGAACGTCATTCCTGTTGGATCAATGTTCAAATTCCGTCATGTCAACAGTATCCGGGTGAACCTCTTTTGGTTCAAACCAGCGGTAAATTGTCGGCAGTACCAGCAGTGTCAATATTGTGGACGTGATCAGTCCCCCGATCACCACGGTGGCCAGCGGACGTTGAACTTCAGCCCCGGAGCTACCCGACAGTGCCATGGGGATGAAGCCCAGGGCACCGCAGGAAGCCGTCATCAGCACGGGACGTAAACGATCCATCGCACCATTGACAACGGCGTCATGCTGACTGTCTCCGGCATGCCTCAGATGACGCACATGTTCGATCAGCACCACGCCATTCATTACCGCGATACCGAACAGGGCAATAAAGCCGACACCCGCCGAGATCGAAAACGGCATGTCACGCACCCACAGGAACAGAATTCCGCCGGTCGCAGCGATCGGCACGTTCAGATAGATCAGCATCGCCAGCTTGACCGAATTGAACGTCATGTAAAGCAGGGCAAAAATCAGGAACAGTGCCACGGGTACCGCAATCGCCAGACGCTGACTCGCCTGCTGAAGGTTTTCAAACTGACCACCCCATCGCAGGGTATAACCGGCAGGCAGTTCGACATCGCGCTCGACGACTTTCTGTGCTTCGGCGACAAAACCGGCAAGGTCTCTGCCGCGGACATTACTCTGAATCAGCAGTCGACGTCGGATCGAATCCCGACTGATTTCAACCGGTCCCTCCTCAACAGTGATGTCAGCCAGTTGGGAGATTGGAATCTGACGTCCCTGAGGATCTTCGATTTTAAGCTCCGCGATCCGTGTCACATCCTTTCGCCACTCCGGACTCAAGCGGACCTGCAGAGGGAAACGCCGCTGTCCTTCGAAGACCTGTCCCACAGAGACTCCGCCCACCGTGGCGACGGAATCCAGTACGGCACGGGCGTTGATCCCATAGCGGGCCAGTTTTTCGCGGCGGATAATCACCCGCAGGTAAGGCAGACCCGCGATCTGTTGCGCCTGCACATCTGCGGCCCCCGGAACCTTGTTGAGGGCCACCACGATCTCATCCCCTTTGCGTTTCAGTTCATCCAGGTCATCCCCGTACAGGCTGATTCCGATGTCCGAGCGGACCCCGGCCACGAGTTCCTGCACGCGGAGTTCGATTGGCTGGGTGAAACTGTAACTGTTACCGGGTACCTGATCTTCCAGCTTCTGCTGCATCGCTTCAATCAGTTGCAGCTTTGTCACACCTTCCTTCCATTCCGAAATTGGTCTGAGCCGTACCAGAATGTCCGTCTGGTAAACGCCCATCGGATCGTTCGCAATTTCCGGGCGACCGGTTTTAGAGACGACCGTTTCCACTTCCGGAAATTCCAGCAGAGTCCGTTCGATGGCCTTGGTCATCTCAATGGAAGTTTCCAGGGAAATACTGGGTAGTCGGGTAGCCTGAATGGCGATGTCACCCTCGTCCAGTTTCGGTACAAATTCCAGTCCAAAGCCGGCAGCCATGATCACACTGAAAATAAACAGGGCAATCGAACTCAGGAACATCAGCCCGGGCCGCAGCATGGAAAAACTTAACAGCGGCTGATAGGCCTGTTTTATCCAGCGAACCAGGAAGGTTTCGCGTTCTTTCATCTGACGCGCCAGAAACAGGGAGGCCATGACAGGCATCACCGTTACGGACATGATCAGCGCCGAGGAAAGGGCCGACATGAACACGAACGCCATCGGGCGAAACATTTTTCCTTCCATACCCTGCAGGCTCAGAATCGGAATGAATACGATGATCACAATAATGCCGGCAAATAGAATCGGTTTGCCGACTTCTTTGGCCGATTCCCGGTAGACGCCCAGCGGAACCCGGGCGCCGCCGTGATCCCTCTGGTAGTGCGACGCCCGCCGCACGCAGTTTTCGATCATCACCACGGCACCATCGACGATCACGCCAAAGTCGACGGCCCCCATGCTCATCAGGTTCGCGGAAACCCCCGCGTATCGCATTGCAATCAGGGCGCTCATCGCAGAGAGTGGGATCGCTGCCGCCACGATCAGTCCGGCGCGCACATCTCCCAATAGCAGAAACAGCATGATAATGACAAGTAACACTCCCAGACCGATATTTTCAGCAACGGTATGGATCGTCTTATCCACCAGTTCTGTCCGGTCATAAAAGGTTTCGATGACGACGCCTTTGGGTAAAGTTTTCTGTATTTCTGCAATTTTTGATTTTACATCCGCGACCACCTGGCGGGAATTTCCCCCCATGATCATCATCACCATGCCGATGACTGCCTCGCGGTTTCCGTCACGGGTTACCGCGCCTTGTCGTAACATGGGAGCGAAGCGAACTTCTGCAATATCGCGAACCCGGATCGGAGTCCCTTCGCGACTGTCCAGAATAATCGTGCGGATATCTTCCAGAGAACTGACCAGGCCTTCCCCGCGTATCAGCCTCTGTTCGGCTCCATGGGTTATATAGCCGCCTCCGGAATTGCCATTGTTTTCCTCAAGTGCCTGAAAGACGTCGCTCAGCGAAATTTCATAGTTCTGTAATTTGGCAGGATCAATCTGAACTTCATAGGTTTTCAGTTCGCCGCCGAAGGTATTGACTTCAATGACGCCGGGAACACTGCGGAGCTGAAACGCGATTTGCCAGTCGAGGATCGTACGCAGTTCACTGAGTGAATACTCATCAGCCATTTCGCTGCGAACTTCGAACTGATAAATTTCACTCATGCCTGTGGCAATCGGCCCCAGTTCGGGGGTGCCCATTCCCGGAGGAATATTTTCTCGCGCTTTCAACAAGCGTTCATTAATAAGATTGCGCGCCCAGTAAATATCGGTGCCATCCTGAAATGCCACGGTAACGGCACTCAAGCCAAACCGGCTGATCGAACGGATTTCTTCGACATTCGGTATCCCACTCATGGCGTTTTCTACTGGGAAAGTAATAAACTGTTCTACCTCAACCGGTCCCAGTGCAGGGGAGTTTGTCAGGATCTGCACCTGCACGTTCGTGAGATCGGGAACGGCATCCAGGGGGATGGTCGTGGCAGAAAAAACGCCGAGACCTAATATCACCAGGGCCAGCAACATCACGATAAATCGATTGTTTAAAGACCATTCTATAATATGGTTGACCATGTACCTTACTCCTCACCCATCAAGTCTTCGAGCATTTTAGACTTCAGGATGAAGCCGCCGTTCAACACCACACGTTCACCTGGTTGCAGGCCTTCCAGAATGACCGAGGATGATTCATTCTGTTTTCCCAGCTTGATCAGCCGTTTTTCAAACTGATCTCCTCCAGTATGCACAAACACAAAATCCTGTCCTGCATGTTCCTGCAGGGCAGAGAGGGGAACCGTTAACACCTCTTTGCCGGTTGCTGGTTTAAACTCGATATTCACGAACATGCCAGGTTTCAGCAGATGATCGGCATTAGTCGCAATCGCCCGCATCGCAACTGTACGGGTCTTTTCATCCATAATCTCACCAGTGAAAAATATCCTGGCTTCAAAAGATTGATCAGGCCAGGCTTCATTAAAGACTCGCACCGGTTTTCCCGCCAGGGAGTTCAGCAATGGAATGTTCTTCTCGTAAATATCTGCTGTAATCCAAACCGTCGACAGATCGGCAATACTGAGGATCTGTGTCTCTGGGCGGGCTTGTTCTTTTAAAGTCACGTCTTTTGAAATAACGGTTCCACTGATGGGAGCCCGAACGAAATAATGGGAAATCTTTTCTCGCTGCTGTTCCGGATTAATGGATTCGATTTCTTGCTCTTCACACCCCAGAATACGAAGGCTGGTTGCTGCCACTGCTACCCTGGTCGCTGCTTCTTTGACTGACTGAGAGGAAAGCAGTAACGCCGTTTTGAGCTCATAATCTATCTGTTCAATTCTCGCCTGAAAAGCAGCGAGGTCGGCATTTCTGCTGGCTTTGGCTGCGTGTAATTGTTTGAAAGCAATCGCACCGCTTCTGGTCGGTTCTTCCAGGCGGTCTACATCTGCATTGGTTTTCAGGTAACTTGCATAGGCCATCAGCAGTCGTTCACGATAATTTCCCATCCCTCGATTACGAAACCGTTCTTCAATTTCCGTAATCGACTCCCGTTTTCTCAGAGCAGCCAGCAGCAGACTGGTGTTTGTGGCGATCTCCTGTTGGATTTTATCCTTGACGACTGCCATCTCGTGCTGCAGACGAGCTTGGTACAACTCCAGTTTGGCCTGACCGATCTCCCGGCTATGCACGACAACCAGCAGATCGTTTGCTTTCACAACCTGGCCAAGACTCACGTCAACACTGTCAACAGAACCTTCGACCATCGGATAAATATGAGCGATCTTATCTTCGTTTAAAGACACTTTTCCTGTCAGACGAATTGTCTCGGCAAACTGGTTTGTCGAGACGGTCTCGGTTTGCAGACCGGAAGCATCCCACTTTGATTCAGGCAGAGTCACTGTGACTGTCTCAGGACTTTTGTTCTGTACCCCGTGCTTTGTTTCGGATTCAACTGGCTGTTTTGCTGACTCAGTTACAGGGGCTGTATTTGATGCGGGTGTCAGTGAACTGAACTGATAAATTCCCACAACTGCCACGACTGCCATGATCGTGACGATGAGAAACAAAACCGGTTTACTGCTGGCGATAGCTGGCATAGGCGGTGTTTTGCCTGTTGTCTGGTTCATACTAATACCTCAAGAAACGGGAACCGGGAATCGGTTGCAGACCTTCTCCTGCGCAGTCAGTGACGCAAACGGCAGCGCACAAAATCAGCAGGAAGGGGAACAGTTAAGAGACTGTTTTGCAGCGAGGGATCAGCAGGTCGACTTGCAGCAGAGCTGAAGAATATCCTGGTCTGGCTGGTTGAGTGAGGCCTGATCCAGAGAGGTGTGGAGCGAAGGATGAGTTGTTTCCGAGAGAGGTAACAATTCCAAACTGAAACAGCCCCTGGTCATCGCATGGCAGGTCAGATCTTCCAGATCTGTGGAAGCCATGTTTAACACATCCGTAAATAGTACAGGGAGTGGTTTGTCAAAATCACTCCCGCCGCAAACCCAGTGGGAATGGGGTGTGCCAGGCACTCCGGAGTTCGAGTCGTGATCTCCGTGATAAATCTGCATATGCATTGCCAGGAGGGATCCGTTATCACACTGCCCCAGGTAATCCACATGCGAATGCACAACGGGACGAGGCCCGGGCCAGGCGATGACCAATAGCAGCAGGCATCGAATTGTGATGTTCAGATTGAACATTACAGGCTTTCACAAAGGGAAGATGGGAGTACTTGCAGGGAGGGAAACATCAATACTTAAAAAGCAGCGGGAGAGACTCTGATTCATCTTTCATAATTCATACTCCTCGTCCAAGGCAATTACAATGCTTGAGTTCAAATTTTAATCGGAATTGCTGCTCATGGTCTTTGTGCATACTGCCACAAGTGGAATTCAATTATTTGTATACTAATAAATATCAGCCTGCTTTACGAGTCACAGAAGTTAAATTGTGTGGGTTCTGATGGTTACTATGGCATTAGTAGTAAACGGGGCACTGATTTTCCGGTAATTGCTCAGGTTGTTTGATCGGCACGACCGAACATAACAGGTGTATCGATAAATTACGGAAAATCAGTCGATTCATCAGTTGTGAAACGTTTACGGATGGCATAATCAATCATGGTACGAGTCCAAAATGACAGTTACAGATTTCAGATGAAGACGTTCGGAATGGCTTTTGTAGCTGGTTCCCTACTGATATCTGGCTGTTCCATGAATCCTTTTATCACGCAAAACGAAAGCAAATCCCACAAATCTCTTGTCTCTGCCAGTGAAAATAATACTGAGAATAAGAGCCAGACAGACTCAGTACAGGAATCACTTTCCCCGGTCAGTCATGTAGAGTCGACCAGTGAATCTGAGAAAACTGACACGATTAAGTTGGTCGGTGCCGAAGAGCATCATTACCCGAAACCGCTGGAACCGGTTCAGGCTCCCACAGTGGAAGAGCAGGCAATTCTGACTGGTGGAATGACTTTACAAGATCTGGAATCGATTGCACTGGAAAACAATCCTGCGATTCAAGAACTCGCAGCCACCACTCAGAAAGCAGCGGGATACCGAGAACAGGTGACGACACGCCCGAACCCGACTGTGGGGTATCAGGGACAGCAATTAGCCGATCGTGGGACAGATCAGCATCTGGCATTTATCGAACGAGAATTCGTGACCGGTAATAAACTGGAATTGAATAATCGAGTCCTCAATGCGACGTTGTCTGCCCAGCTGCAGGAACTGGAAGCGCAACGCTACCGGGTCAGAACTGATATTCAGATCCGATTTTATGAGGCGTTGGCGCTGCAGAAGCAACTGGAACTGATTGTTGAGTTTTCACAGGTGGCAGAAAAGGGGCTGGACTTTGCAAATCAGCGTCTGAAAGCCGGGGAAGGAACGAGGGTGGATGTCCTGCAGTCTAAGATTCTCAAAAGCGAAGTCGATTTGACACAGCGACAGACCAGGGCAAAGCTGGCTGCCGTCTGGAGAGAGATGGCAGCAATCTCAGGGATTCCCGAATTGAAATACACAAAACTGCAGGGAACTCTTCCCTCGGAAACGGGTCCTGTTGACTGGGAAGGCCTTGCAGCGAATATCGTCACTTCCAGCCCGGAATATGCCGCCGCCCATGATCGCATTTCCCGGGCTTATGCAGCTCTGGAACGGCAGGAAGTTCAACCCCTCCCTAATATGACGGCACAATTGGGAGCGGGGGTCGACTATTCGACCAACTCGGGAATGTTGAATTTACAGGTCGGTGTGCCTTTGCCGATCAGTAACAAAAACCAGGGAAACATCTCAGCCGCTCAAGCAGAAATCTGTCGGGCTCAAATGGAAGCGCTGCGGATCAAAAACTCGATTGAGGAACGACTGGCTGTCGTTTCCAGAGAATACGACACAGCAACGGCAGCCATTGATCTGTATTCAAATAACATTCTCCCCAGTGCCCGGGAATCTTTGGAAATAGCAAATCAGGCATATCAGGCTGGCGAGGTTGGTTTCGTACAGATCCTGCTGGCCCGGAAGACATTCTTTGATACCAATCTGAAATATGTAGATGCCCAGTCCCAACTCGCAGCGGCGCAATCCAGAATCGATGGTTATGTTTTAACGGGCGCACTCAACAGTGTGCGAGATGACAGCGGCGATGCCAGCTTACGGGATCAGACTTTCAGCCAGCAGTAGACCGGATCATCGAAAACGGTAATGCTGATTTAAGCCCTTTCGGGATTAGTAACTCAGCGTAGGTCATCTCCAGTGGGAGCAAACGCTGGAGGTTGTTCCGGTAACCGCCCAGAATCTCTTCCACGCTCGGCAGCTGGTCCGGTTTCTCTGCGATCTTTGTTTCCGCCTGTGAAGTGCCGGGTACGAACGCATACAGTGCCAATCCAGACCCAATGTAACCGAGAGGCAATCAGCGACAGATTCCAAAGAGGGGTATCGTACAGTGCAAAGTTACGATCCCCGATGATAGTTTTTCCATGTACCATTCCTACTGGAAGAAATTCTCGGCTTTCTGAACTGACCCGTGGAATGACAATGATTCGATTGCTCTGCCTGTGTCGAATTTCCCCGAATTTATGAGGAGCCGAAGCCATTTCTCGCGTTTGTGCCTTCGGGCTCTTTAATCTCATCTCGCTCACTAAATTTAATCGCTTAGCAATAGGAGTGATTGATTTTGCAAAATCGACTTGAGTGTCTTCTATCCACAAACAAAATCGTTGTCTGCCGTTAATGAATTCTTCAGAATTCGAATATTCGTAGAGTATGGAAAGAGATGTCGGGTATGAAGTCACGATTTCTTCTCTCTCTGAAGCGTTTAGGAACAGATTTCCTCCATCTACGGGTTTACTTCCAAAGTCCATTGCGGGAAGACCATTAAGCGGAAGTGCTGATTTTTCAACAATAACATTAATGCCAGCTACAAGATAAGCATTTATGTTTTCAGTGTCTTTGAATACAGATTCCTGATCAGTTACGGAGAATAATTTCCTGCCCTTTGCTGGGTGATTTGATATCCCTACAATCACAACTGTTACACCGGCTTTATTGCTGGCGAGATTCGCCCATTTAAAGCTGGTGTGAGCAAAGGAAATCTCGTGGCCAGTTTCAAAGATCAACGGCCAGATAATCGGCACTTGCTGGCCTTGGCAAATCGAGTTGGTCGCCACAAACGCAGCCGACGATTCCGTCTGTGTTCCGTAATCAGCGGCTTTCATAAACCAACCGCTGACGTAGTCCAGAGACTTCCAGCTCTTTGTTCGACCGTCAAAAATAGATTTGAGATCGTCCTTCTGATCCTTCGATTGCCACGTCGATCCTAGATACGGTGGATTTCCGCAGAGATACGTCTCTCCTCCCTCGTTCTCGAATTCCACTTCCGCCTGATCGATCAGGTTGCTGAACAGATCGTCCCCTCGATGCTTCACGCTTTCGCCGGTCGGAGGGCAGATGCTGAGCCAGTCCAGCCTCAGAGCATTCCCGCAGGTAATCCAGTTGTCCGCTTCCAACGGCAGAAACTCTGCCAGCGCGAGAATCTCACCGCGATAGAGGACATCGCATTGGTATTCTGCGATGATGAGTGCAAGCCGGGCGATTTCACAGGAGAAGTGCCGAAGCTCGATTCCGCGGAAATTGGTCAGCGGGATTTCCGAACGCCTGTCTGCTTCACCCCGGCGCTTGTTAACTTCTGCTTCAATAGCCCGCATTTCCTTATAGGCGATAACCAGAAAATTCCCGGAACCGCACGCCGGATCAAAGACACGAATGTGGGCCATACGGTTACGCAGATTGAGCAGCTTTCGAGAATTATCTCCCGCTTCTTCCAGCTTCTCCCGGAGGTCATCCAGAAATAGCGGATTGAGCACCTTAAGAATGTTTGGGACGCTGGTGTAGTGCATCCCAAGTGCTCCCCGTTCTTCATCATCGGCTACAGCCTGAATCATCGAACCGAAGATGTCAGGGTTGATCTTTGTCCAATCAAGATTCCCGACATGCAGCAGATAAGACCGGGCAATCTTGCTGAATTTAGGAACGTCCAAACTGCCAGAAAACAGCCCACCATTCACATACGGAAACGTATTGGCCCAGCTGGGAAGTCTGGCGGCCTCGCGGTCTTGTTTATTCGATTTTACCTGCATAGCCCGGAAGGTTTCGGTAATTACCTCATGCGTGTTGGAAGAATCACGTTCGCTCATCTGCTCCACAGTGGCTGTGAAGAGTGTGGGTGTGTGAAAAATCTTGGTGTCTTCGGCAAAGAAGCAGAAAATCAGTCTGGCAAAGAAATGATTCATTTCCTCTCGACGGGCATCAGTATCCCAGTCGGGATTCATTTTGAGCAGTTCAACGTACAGCCGGTTAAGACGACTGGTGGCCCGAATATCGAAAGCACTTTCATCAATCTGCCGAACGGTCGAGATCCCTGCCAACGGCAGAAAGAAGGTGAACCGATCGGGAAAGCGGCTATATTCACAAGCCAGAGTCTCGCCATCAATCAGCCGTTCAGATTCCAGAGTGATGCCGTCCGTTGACAGAATGTACTTGGTTTTCTGCCGAGCCGTCGCCGGGCTGTTCCGTAATGCTTTCAGGGTGTCCGGAACCTGGCCTTCGCTGCAGACTTTGATGTGAATGTTGTTCCGCTGAAGAACGCCACCTTTAAGGTCGGATTGGTTCGTGTTTCCATTTTTGAGCCGTTTGAGGGTTGTTTCCTTATTGCCGAAGGATTCCAGAAAGGCATACGGAAATTCCGCTGCATTGAAAGGAGCTTCAGCAAGCAGCGATACGGCTTGTTCAATTTCAACTGCGTTCATTTCCGCCTAACACTCATCAGCTCAAGTTTCTGCTTATCCAAGTTGATCGACTATCTACAAATATGACAACATCTGTGTAGTGTCGTCCAATATAGCGGCCATTGAATGTGACCGCCATCTTGCCGCTTGTCTGGGACGATAATTATCTGGGAACCTATCAGGAAGTACTATTTCTAAATTTCGCTGATATTTGTGGCAGAATACATGCAGGTGACACCTTTAACTATCAGAGATCGGCACTGATATGTTCGAACACCCTGAAACAGTCTCTCTGATGTCTGTTTCAGGATGTCTTTCTTACCAGACCTTTGACTTAAATAATACATGTCCCAAATTCTAAGAAAGGAGCGATATGCTACAGAGACAAGAAATCATGTTGATTAGAGCTGCCCTGCAGTTCTGGTCTGAAGAAATGGATCTCGAAGATACAGAC
>PAJV01000069.1 GCA_002706765.1 Gimesia sp. | reverse complement strand
GGGAACTAATGGCTTTGTTTACCTATCAGAACAAAGAGCTCCAGACAGTCAATAGTAAGATACAAGGGGCGGCCCCATGTGTCCGCCCGCCTGGCGAGTATCAACCTGTTTCACATCACAGTGGGAACAGAATGAAACATTCCCATCAGAATTTCCAACCACGAAAAACACAAAACCACCCATAAGAAAAATTGGGTAAGCCCGAATGCAATTCTGGCCGAGCAGTGCGAGCAGGAGGTCGCAGCTCCCACGTTTAATCCAGAACCAGGCCCCCCCTTCGGCACGGCCGGACAAGCCGGCCATGGCACCCGGAAACACCTCTATTATTTGCAATGCCTCCTGCAAAACCAGAAGTTGGGATGGCACCGTTGGCTTGCCCAACGGTGAAGGTGATCACGTCTTCTTACCCGGTTCACAAAGCATTATAAAAGAAGTGTCCCACTCCCCGCAGATGAAAATTCCGAACCACTGAAAGATGAAAAGCGGGTTCAAAAAGGCGTCATCACTATTCACAGGAGAGTGTGCAGATGAGCCGCAGGTCCTTAGACCCGGTTCGTATCCCGACCGAACTTTGCAGAAACCGCGGCTAACGCCGTTCGGCTAATTTCAATAAATAAAGGGTAGCCCCGAATGCAATTCGGGGTTGTCGCAGACAACAGGAAACTGTCAGGGCAATCACACAATTCAGAACAACAAAACCAATCCTGTCGAAGTCGGGTGCGGACCATCTCGGGCAACGTGTCATGCCTGGTCTGATAAGACACTATGCCAGCAAACGCTTGATGAGTTCCAGCAGTTCTTCCTTACGGACGGCGGTCTGAGTCCCTGTCGCCATGTCTTTCACCTGCCATTCCTGTTTTTCAAATTCATCATCGCCGGCGACAATCACGATTTTGAAACCGTGACGGTTTGCGTATTTGAACTGTTTCTTAATGGCTTTCGTGTCCGGGTAGACTTCGACGTTGAAACCATACATTCTGAGATCCCGGGCTAATCTGAGATACTCGGGGGTATGTCTGGCGTCCATCTGGGTCACCAGAATCGGGGCGGGAGTCGAAATCTCGTCCAGCAGATTCAGTTCCTGCATGGCTGCCAGCAGGCGGTCCAGACCGAGGCTGGCGCCAACACCAGGCAGTTGCTGAGTGGTAAACAGTTCGGCAAGGTTGTCGTAACGCCCCCCCGAACAGACACTGCCAATCCCAGGCAGCTGGTTCAGAAACGTTTCGTAGATCGTCCCCGTGTAATAATCGAGGCCCCGCGCAATCGAGGGATCCAGGACAATCCGCTCGCCGGCGATACCTGCTTTATCGACGGCGTCAAAGACTTCCCGCAGATAAGCGACCCCCTGCTCTCCACATTCATTACCCGCCAGCTGTTTCTCCAGCGAATTGAGAATTTCAGCTGTGGACCCTTTTACGGTGGTCAGGGAAATCACTTTTTCTGCCTGTGTTTGAGAGAGCTTCCCCTGCTCCTGCATTTCTTTGATGACGGCGTCGGCGCCAATCTTCGGCAGCTTATCAAGGGCTCTGAGCACTTCCGCCGCGCGTGACTGGAGATCAAGGCTTTCCAGCAGACCGTTTAAAATTTTGCGATTATTGATATGAATCGTAAAATCGGAGAAGCCGATCTTCACCATCAGGTCATGAATGACAAACAGGGTTTCGATATCCGCAGAATTGGATGTGGTGCCAATGGTATCGAAATCACACTGAACGAACTCGCGATAGCGGCCTTTTTGGGGATTTTCACCACGCCAGACTGTACCGACATGATAGCGCTTGAACGGCGTTCCCAGTTCGCCGATATTCTGCGCGGCAAAGCGGGCAAAGGGTACCGTCAGGTCAAACCGCATGGCGACGTCGCGTCCCCCCTGTTCGAACCGGAACATCTGCTTATCCGATTCAGTGCCCCCTTTCCCCGTCAGGATTTCCGTGTATTCCAGGGCTGGCGTGTCGATGGGACTGAAGCCATAGCTGCGATAGACGGATTTGGCTGTTTCAATCAGTTGTTCACGGGGAATCATGGCCGCGGGAAGGTAATCTCGAAACCCTTTGAGAGTCTTTGGTTCAATTAAGTCTTTTTTCACTGTCGTTCTACCGAAATGGATAGCAGCTGAGCTGGTTACTGCCTGGAGGATAAAGAAAAAGCGATTGATGTCTGCTTTGTCAGTTAAATATGGACAATCGGAAGTTTCTGGTGGGGCGTTTCAGCAGCCGTTTTTTTCTTCTTTTTCGTCTTTTTAGGGGGCAGGACGGCATGGGCATATTCCCAGATCTGTTCCGGGGTTTCGAACAGGCGGTCGTACGTGCCATCATTATCGTATTCGCAATCATCCGTGGTATAGCTGCGACAGATTTTGGGACGGTCTTCGTAATTTCCACAACGATAGTCTTCCAGCAGATATTTACAGTCTCCATAGACCATCAGGAACCAGACATCCTCGTCGACAAAAATTGCGCAGCTGCCATGCATGACATACCAGCGCATGTGGTCGTAGTCTTCCCAGGTCTCGGGGGTTTCGATCGGCAGAGCGAAATATCGACAGCAGCGAGCCGTGCAGTAACTGCACAAAACTTCGCCCGGTTTGAGTTCGCTTCGTTTGACTGTCACGGTTGACATAATTCGGTTACCTCTGGTGAAGAGTTCGCTGGCAGAAAACGGTACAGAAGCGCCGGCTTTAAGTAATACACATTCACGACACTGTCAGAAAATCAGAAACTTCTGGTACGGTTTACTTTATGACAGGGTAATCGGTATCGGGAAAAACGCAACAATGAGAGGGTGTCCCGTTTGACTGTCGTGTCTCCCCGGCCGATGGGAACGAGTATAATAGATTGCGAGACGCGATGGTTAAATGGGATGCGCTCTGGAAATACACAAAAAACAGGGAAGCAGTGATTCTGAACCAGTTTCTATTCTGTGTGTTTTATAAGCTATTCTGGTACAGATTGCACGGAAACAGGAGAGGGAAAGTGCAGGAAATCAAACAGTTGCGGGCCAGTTTTTCAGGAGATTGTTCAGCTGGCGTCACTGTTTAAAATCTATCGACCGGAGTAATTGCTCGCTTTTTATCGGTTTTATTGATTATCCAGACATGATAAGTCGTATAATCTCGGTTTCTGCTTGACCCTGATTTACAGAGGGGCCTATCATTAAATAAAAGGCCTGATTGACTTTTTGCCGCATTTCAGTCTCTTTGGATAGATCTTTTCGGGATCTGTGCGAATAATTGATACGAGCAGATTTATTTTCGATCTCAAGTTGCTGAACGTCGATGTTAGAAACAGGGCATCATTGCAGATATCTCCCGCAGGCTGAGCGTAGAAATTGAAACTGAGAAAGCGATCGCAACGACCGAAGATCAGCTTTTCCAAATATGAAACTAGAGTACGAGAGAGAATCTCGTCTGATTCCAGCAAGGTTCAATACAGATGCATAAATCCGGAGTAATCCTGGTCTGGTTTGTCGCCATCGCGACAGTAGGAGCAGTTCTGCTGACATCCAAGATGCTGGATGTCCGGGGGAGCTGGCTCAAAGTTGTTGAAAAGAATAAAACACAGATTCAGAAGAACTCGGCAGAAATCGAGGCCAGGGAAAAAGAACGTCAACAGCTTCTCAGTGAGTTAACCCGGACCATGCTGGGCTGGGATCGATACTGGGATGCGGAAGTGAGCGTTGAGAATGCACAGACCGGTGTGGTACGTGTGAGGCTGAATAATAATCAGGCTCTGGGTGGCGATATGTCAGCCGAAGCAGCAGCGACACAGGTTTTCTACGCGTTTCAGCCAGATCCCGCGAATCCGAATGGTTCCCGCTTTGTCGGCACCTTTCGCTTCGTGCCCAATACCCGGGACGCACTGGTACCAGTGAATCCTCCCCTGCCCGGAGAAGTCGCTACCTGGAAAAACGGTGTCTGGCGATTGAGGGAACTGGTTCCGCTCAATTATATCAATACGCTGAGAAACCTGCGGGATGAACTGGTACAAAGCGAAGAGCAATTTCAGTTGAAGCAGGATCGCCTGGAGGACCTGAATCGTCTGCTGGCGGCTGCGAAAGAGCGGCTGGAAACCCGGGTAAGCGAATTGCTCGGTTCTGAAACTGCTCCCCAGGATGAAGTCCTGCCTGTCGAAGTCCGCAAAGGTCTGGTCGCTGGTCTGGAAGTAGAAGAACAGGAACGCAACCAGGAATTTGTTGAAACAGATCAGTTGCGTCGTGATCTGATTAAGATTTACCAGAAACAGCTGGAACTGATTGACGAAGTCAGCAAACTCAGCAATCAGCTTCCCAAACCCAAATCATGATCTCATAGATGAGTGGGGGTGAAATTACTCCCCACCCGCATGGATGGCAGGCGTCTCCTCTGCAGACGTCCGGAATTACGAACTGACACATAAGGATAAGTTGGGCAATGGGGATTGAGAGCCGGGATTACCTGCGGCATGAAAGTGGTGGGGGGAATTACCGCTCATTTGGAGCCCCTTCTGGTGGCTGGGCCATCAAGTACATCCTGATTGCGAACATCGCTGTCTTTCTGATTGAGTTGGCCTCGCCGAACATTCTTAACTTTCTGGCCTTGAATCGTGAAACGATTTTCTCCGGTTTTCAGATCTGGCGCCTGCTGACCTATGGATTCTGTCACGCTCTGGAACCGCTCACGCATATTGTGTTCAATATGTTTGTGCTCTGGATGTTTGGCCGGGCGGTGGAACCGATTCTGGGATCCCGCGAGTTTCTGGTCTTTTACCTGACGTCAATCATGATCAGTGGCCTGTGTCATATCGGTATCAGTCCCAATCCGGTGATTGGCGCTTCGGGTGGAGTGATGGCGGTTGTCTTTCTGACGGCCATGTACTTCCCCCGCATGACGGTTTTGCTGTTTTTTGTAATCCCCATCGAGCTGCGCTGGCTGGCTGTCTTGTACGCGGCCGTTGACCTGTTCGGCTTCATTAACCCTGGTGGTGACCCTGTGGCGCATGTGGCCCACCTGGGAGGGGCCGCCTTTGGGGTAGCCTACAAATATTATGGCTGGAATCTGACTCACCTGTTCGACAGCAAATGGAGTCGTTTCCAGGTGAACCGCTCCGTCAGAAAAAAGAAGCTCAAGGTTTATACCGAAGAAGACTCTCATCTTTCCAAAGCAAGCCTGGATGAGCGGGTGGATGCGATTCTGGAAAAGATCAGTCGTGAAGGTGAATCAAATCTCACCGATCAGGAACGGGCTCTGCTCAAAGAAGCCAGTAACAAATATAAAAAACGGTGACGGCAAAGCGTCGATTTGCATTTGTCGGGATCAACTGTCTGCTGCCACAGTCAATTTGGAGTCCGGGAATCAATCATGCCGCAATCCCATTTTCAAGAGCTGATACAACGCACTCGTGCCGGTGATCGGGCTGCTGAAAATGAACTGCTGCAAAAATGCCGATCCTATATCTCTCTGATTGCCCGGGCCCAAATCGAAGGCTGGATGCGCACGAAGGTCGATGCCTCCGACCTGGTGCAACAGACGTTACTGGAAGCGCACCAGGGCCTTGATCAATTCAAGGGGGACACCGAGGCGGAATGGCTGTGCTGGTTACGGGGGATCCTGAAGCACAATACACTGGACTTTGCCCGAAGATACCAGGGGGCTGCCAAACGCGATGTGAAGCGGGAGTTTTCACTCGATCAGTATGCATCTGCTTCACGGTCCACTGCACAGAAATGGGAGCTGAAAGATTCCACCGAAACCCCCAGTCGAATCCTGTTGAATCGTGAACAGGAAATTCTGATGGCGGATGCGGTCTCTGAACTTCCGGAAGATTATCAGGAAGTCATCATGCTGCGGAATCTGCAACGGCTTTCATTTAAGCAGGTCGCGGAGAGAATGAACCGCAGTCCGGGGGCTGTCCAGATGCTCTGGCTCAGAGCGTTAAACTAGCTGCAGGAACGATTGGAACGTGGTTAAGTCAGAACTTGTCTGCTGGAACAGACACATAGAGAGAGTATCAAACTGTGACGAACGAACAGGAACAATCGCCTGAGTCTGTGATTGAAGTACTGAATCAATATGTGGATTACCTGCAGAACAGCGACCAGGAAAGCTGTCATGGTTTACGGGCCGTGAACCCGGAATTAAAGCCGCTGATGGCATGCCTGGATTCGCTGGAGCAACTTGCTCCCGGCGGGGAAGAACACGATCTGCCCCCGGTATCTCTGGGACCTGATGATGCGACCCTGCTCCACGGTACCAGCGCTTCGCGCCAGACTGTTACTGCCCGGGTGACTGAGTTCGGCAACTATGAACTGCTGGAAGAGCTCGGACGCGGGGGGATGGGAATCGTCTATAAGGCCCGCCAGAAAGACCTGAACCGGATCGTTGCCTTAAAGACGATTTTAAGTCACCAGTTTGCATCAGAAGATGAGGTGCGTCGGTTTTACCTGGAGGCTCGGGCGGCGGGACGGTTACAGCACGCCCATATCATTTCGATCCATGAAGTCGGTCAGCACCTGGGGCAGCATTACTTCACCATGGATTTTATTCCCGGGGGTTCGCTGGCGAATTCCCGCCTCGAGTTTCTGAACCAGGCGGCAGGCAAGGATTACTACAGGACTGCCTCGCTGATGCAGCAGGTTACGAAAGCCGTTGAATATCTGCATTCCAGGGAGATCATCCATCGTGACCTGAAACCTTCCAACATCCTGATTGATGATCAGGGGATTGCCTATGTAACTGATTTCGGGCTTGCCAAGGTATTTGAGGCCCGGCAACTGGATGGCGAACAGGAAGCCCACACTCAGAGCGGGATGATTATTGGTACGCCCGGATACATGTCTCCTGAGCAGGCGGCGGGACAGTCAGGTGAAATTTCGCCCCGGAGTGATATCTTCAGCCTGGGGATCATTTTGTATGAACTGTTGACGGGAGTCTCTCCCTTTAAACAGCCGAGCCCGCTGGATTCTCTGGTAGCAGTGATTGAAGGAGAGCCCCCCCTGCCTCGCATACAAAATGCGACGATCCCGGAGCCTCTGGAGTTGATCTGTCTGAAGTGTCTGGAAAAAGATCCCGCAGCCCGGTATCAGAGTGCGCAAGAGCTGGCGGATGATCTCGAGCGGTTTATCGCGGGGGAGCCCGTTTTGGCTCAGCCGGCAAATTTTCGGCAGCAGTTTCAGCGCTGGTTCCGCCGACAGCCGGCCCTGGTTTCACGATTATCTGCCATTGTCCTGGCGAGTGGAATTATTCAGACCGTGTATTCGACTCAAGGGATCGATTTGAATTACCACCTGAAGATCATGACCCTGTTTGCGCTCTGGGCCACTCTGGCGCTGTTTTTTCAATGGGCCCTTGATCATTTGAAAAACAAGATCAAAGTCCGTTTCTGCTGGTCGGCTGCAGATGTGTCACTGTTAACCGGCTTGCTGATTCTCGCTGATGCGCCCATCGGAATCCTGTTGATAGGCTATCCCATGCTGATCGTTTCGTCCGGTCTGTTTTTCTATGTGCGGCTGGTCCTGTTTACCACGGTGCTGTCCCTGCTTGCGGTCGCTGTCCTGGTACTGATCAGGCCTGAACTGACTGTGCTCTGGCAGTATCCGGTGATTTACAGCATGGTGCTGGCGATCCTGGGGCTGATTACCGCTTACCAGATCTACCGGGTCAGAGTGCTCAGCCGTTATTATGAACTGAAGAGACCAGGACGATAGGAATGCGGTGCTTCCTCAGGCAGCCTGGGAATCTCGCTGGGCATTCTGGCGTGTGATCAGTCGATATAATGCCTGCCAGGCACGGGTGACATCCAGTTCGTCCATGCAGCACAGATTTTGTGGCCCCCGTTTGGGACAGCGTTTCTGGTAACTGGCGGCGCAATCAACGTTCGTGGAGACAAGTTCATGCTGGTCACCGGGAGGTCCGGAGCGGAGTGAACTCGTGCAGGTGAAGATCCCCGTGACCGGCGTTCCCAGTCCGGCGGCCAGGTGCATCGGGCCGGAATCATTGGTGAGTAAGTAATTGGTTTCCATCAATAATGCTGCTAACTGTTTCAGGGTGGTCTGCCCTGCCAGGTTGAGTACACGGCCTGTCGGCACAAACTTATGCAGCAGCTTTTCAATCTGACTGGTCAAGGGGCGCTCGTCAGTCGTGCCTACCAGAACAATGTTGCAGCGGAAGTGGCGGATTGCTTTGGCACCGACGGCAGCGAAGCTCTCCGGGGGCCAGCGTTTGGTAATCCATTGCGCTCCCGCATGAATTGCCAGTGTCGGGCAGGATTTCGCTCCGGCAGAGAGGATATCCCGCGCCCAGGCTTTGTCGGCATCACTGATAAATATCTGGGTATCCCGACCGGTTTCTTCCGTCCCAAAAGCATCTGCCACATTCCAGTATTTCTGGTATGCGGGAACAGTGCGGCTCGTTTCCGGAATGGTCAGGTTGTAAGCCAGATGGGAACCTTCTCGGGATGATTCCATACCGATGCGCCACGGGGCGCGTGTCGCAGCGGTCATGACGCCGGTTCTCAGCAATCCCTGCAGATCAAGCGCGAGATCAAACTGTCGCTGTTTGAGATCTTTCAGGAAATTCCACCAGTAACGGACAGAGCTGTTTCTATTGAAAGGGATGATTTCATCAATGAGCGGATGCCCTTCCAGCAGATTGGCGAAACTGTCACGAATCACCCACGAAATTTGCGCTGCTGGAAATCGTGCTTTGAGTGCTGGCAGGATCGGAAGTGACTGCACGACATCTCCCAGGGCGCTGGGTTTGAGGATGCAGATGCGACCGGCTTCAATCTGATTCATTTGAGATAAAGTATTATGCGGTGAATTCATCGATAAATTTTGATCAGTTGATACGACAGGAAGATAGTAAAACAGCGCCAAAGCCAACAGGCGCGGCATCATACTGCCAGAGGCAGAAATGAGGCAAGATCAGCTTTTCAATTCCGCTCCAATATCCCAGGTCACAGACAGGACCTGTTTCCTCTCAAAATGATGAAAATCAGCTGTTTTTTGAGAATCAGCGAAACCGAATGCCGCGCTGTGAGTTTAATCTGAAGTAATATGCATCTGCCGCAAAAGGTGGGTTTTGCCTGTTTTAACTTGAGGAGATACATTAATGAATGTCCAACCAGTACTGGTATCCGCTTTTATCCTGGCTGTGGTCAGTTTTTCCGGAACGACCGGCTTACAGGCAGAAGCAGAAATAAAGGGGGAGCGTCCCGATCGAGCAGAAATCCTCAAAAAGTTTGATAAAGACGGCGATGGTAAGTTGAGTGAAGCAGAGCGATCTGCCGCTCGCGAAGCCCGCGCCAACAAAGGGGAAAAAGGCCCTGGTGGCAAAGGGAAAACTGGTTTTAACCGGGAAGAATTTCTCAAAAAATTCGATAAGAATGGAGATGGGAAACTGGATGAAACCGAACGCCAGGCTGCCCAGGCAGCACGTGGGAAAATGGGGCAGAATGGACCGCGGATGAGTCGCGAAGAGATGGTCAAAAAATTTGACAAAGACGGCGATGGAAAACTGAGTGAATCAGAACGTCAGGCAGCCCGCAAAGCGATGGGGGGACGACCGGGGATCAATCGGGAAGCGCTGATGAAAAAGTTCGACAAGAACGGAGATGGCAAACTCGATGAAACGGAGCGTCAGGCAGCCAAGGCAGCCATGATGAAAAACCGCGGAGATAAAGGGGCTGGCAAAGGCGCAGGCCAAGGTCCTAAAAGAACCGGCGGAAAAAAGAAGAAGTCTAATTAATCAGTTCGTCAAACATGACTGTGGTTCCACTGACTTAACAGTGATGTGAACGGAAAAGCTGGCTGGGTCAATCTCAGTCAGCTTTTTTTTTAATTTGATCGTTCAGGCTTCCGAAACGATTTCTTTATCGAAATAGTTCGTTCCCATGCCCGCGTCGATGACGATGCCCTGGGAATTGATCCCAGAAGAACGCGGGCTGAGCAGAAAGGCAACGGTATTGGCGACTTCACTGGTCTGGACGGCTGATTTTCGCAGGGTGGCTTTTTCTGCGAACAGGTAGCTGTCTACATATCCGGGAATCCCGGCAGATGCCGATGTTTTGAGTAATCCCGGACAGACCGCATTAAACCGCACCTGGGAAAAATTGGAAAACGACTTTGCCAGAAAGCAGATGGAAGAGTCCAGCGCCGCTTTCACAGGCGCCATATATCCATAGTTCTCTGCAGCCATCCGTGTGGTGGAGATCGAGATGGTGACGACACTCCCCTGCTTCGGGTCGATGAGCTCCTTGAACGCATTGGAGACGGCGGTCAGAGAGAAACAGGAAATGTCAACTGCCTGCAGAAAGGCCGCCCGCGGAGTTTCATGAAACGGAAGCCAGCCCGCGGAATAGTCTGCAAACGCGATCGAATGTACCAGGCCGTGAATGAGTTCGTATTTCTGACCGATTTCGATCGCCAGCTGATCAATCTGTTCCTGGTGTTCTACATCACAGACATAGATCGGAGCGTGTGCCAACAGTTTCGCCAGCGATTCCTTCCGTGCTTCAGAACGTACTATATAGATGACTTCTGCCCCGGCCTGTTCCAGGACTTGCCCCGTCTGAAATGCCACACTTTTTCGGTTAGCAACTCCAAAAACCAGTATTCGTTTGCCTGCCAGTTGCAAAAAATCCATTTACTTCTTCCAGAGAGCGATATATCTAAACAAAACGTGATTCAACGAGGGTTCACTCTGACAAATTTTCTTTTTTTTCGCAATGTGGAAGGGATTGTCGCTCTCAGATATGTCGTAATTCGCAATAATAAAAATACTTTCATCTGTAATGAGAATCCTGTCGGGGCTGATACTGCCTCCTGAAGGTCAAATCCATGTTCAAGTCGCGTGCTTCAATGAAATCTCTGTCTCTGCTGTGTCGTTCATTAAGTACGATGCTGGAGTCAGGGGTCTCGATCGTCAAATCATTTCAGCTGGCGGGAAAAAAGCTGGGAGATCATCGTCTGCAGCAGTCCGTGAGTGAAATTGTCGTTGAACTCAAATCAGGAAATGATGTGACCTCTGCACTAGAGAAGCAGGGAAGTTATTATCCGGAACTGATGGTGAATATGATCAACGTCGCCGAACAGAGTGGCGGACTGCCTGAGGTTCTGAAGGCACTGGCGGATCATTACGATAATCTGGTGCAGATGCGAAAAAATTTCCTGCGGATGATCGCCTGGCCGGTATTTCAGTTTGTGGTGGCGCTGCTGGTCATCGCTTTGATGATCCTGATTCTCGGTTTGATCGCTCAGGGAGGTGCCCCGATTGATATACTGGGGCTCGGGTTAGCCGGACCTTCGGGAGCCATCATCTGGCTGACCTGTACCTTCGGTTCGCTGTTTGCGCTGTATGTGTTGTATCAGATTCTGGATCGGATGTTCGGTGGGAAACGTTATTTCCACAGTCTCTTTCTGAAAATTCCCGTGCTGGGCAATTGCATGCGATCTTTCGCGATCGCCCGGTTTTCCTGGGCGTTTGCACTGACTCAACAGGCAGGGATGAATATTCTGGATTCCATGGAGGCCAGCCTGAAAGCGACAGGCAACGGTGCCTTTATCGCTGCCATTCCCGAGGTCAATGCGGCAATCAATGATGGCGAGCAACTGGCAGATGCGCTGGCGGATACCCGATTGTTTACAGAGGAATATATCCACATGGTGGATGTCGGGGAAACGTCGGGAACGGTGCCAGAAACTCTGGAGAGATTAAGTCCGCAGTTTCAGCAGGATGCCCAGCGAAGTCTGACGGCGTTGGCTGCGGTGTTCGGCTGGCTGGTCTGGGCGCTGGTGGCTGCATTTATCATCTTTGTTGTCTTCCGCATCGCTTTCTGGTATCTGGGGATATTGAATGATGCGCTCAAGCACGTTTAACGACTGTTCGAGCGACGAATTGCTTCGATTCTTCCAGTAAACAGAAATACTCCCGTGTCTCATTTTCATTTTGAACTGCTCCATACGGATTCTAAAACTTCAGCCCGTGCGGGGCGGTGGCATACTCCCCACGGAATCGTAGATACCCCTGCTTTCATGCCCGTGGGTACACTGGCCTCGGTCAAGGGTTTACTGCCTGAGCAGCTGAAACAGGTGGGAACCCAGCAGGTATTGGCGAATACCTATCATCTGGCCCTGCGTCCGGGAGCCGAGATCGTGGCTGAGATGGGAGGCCTGCACGAATTCATGAACTGGCACGGGCCCATTCTGACAGACAGCGGTGGTTTTCAGGTGTTCAGTCTGGCGCAGCTCACGAAAATGGATGACCATCAGGTTGTGTTCCGTTCGCATATCGATGGAAGTCTGTTTGAACTTTCTCCTGAGAAAGCAGTGAAAATTCAGGAGCAACTCGGAGCTGACTGTATCATGTGTCTGGATGAATGCCCGCCGCATGATGTGTCACCGGATAAAATGCAGGACGCCGTCGATCGGACAACCAAGTGGGCCGCCCGCTGTCGGGATGCACAGCAACGTGATGATCAGGCTCTGTTCGGGATTGTTCAGGGGGGCACAAATCAGAAAATGCGGGAACGCTCAGCGGAGGGTTTACTGCCCCTGGAGTTCCCCGGTTACGCAATTGGCGGGTTGAGCGTCGGAGAAAAACCAGAGGATATGTACTCCACGCTCGATTTTACCACGCCGATGCTGCCTGTGGAGAAGCCGCGCTATCTGATGGGAGTCGGGCGGCCTTCCGACCTGATCGAAGCAATTATCAGGGGAGTGGATCTGTTTGATTGTGTGATGCCGACCCGCAATGGCAGGAACGGGATGGCGTTTACCAGCCAGGGACGGGTGAATTTACGAAATCAGAAACACGCCCGGGACCCCGGTCCGCTGGATCCTGAGATAGATTCTCCCGGCTCCCGGGACTTTAGTCGGGCTTATTTGAGGCATTTATTCATGTCTCGGGAGATGCTGGGCCCCATTTTGATCTCCCTGCATAATATCGCTTTTTATCAGAAACTGGTGCGGGATCTGCGTCAGGCGATTCTCAATGATCAAGTTGAGGAGTTTCGGGCGGTTCACCTTGCCCGCTGGAACGCATCTTTCTAAGATACAGCTTACTTCATTTCAGGATAACTCCTGAAATTGTTTAGGTTTGGGCCAAATCATTCACAGCGACGAGAGTTTTCAGGCAGTGAATTTACTGCGAAATGTTGACCCCGGCAGGATGTAGGTTTTTCCTAAGTACAGTCAATCAGTTAATTTAAGAAGTGAATCCAGCATCCCTGGAAGAGAACTTAATGAACAATCTACTTGAAACCCTCTATCTATTTGCACAAGACGCGCCGGTAAAAGAAGGACCAGCGGCCTCTCCGTTCCTGCAGTTTCTGCCTTTGATTGCCATCGTCATTTTTTTCTACTTCATCATGTTTCGTCCTCAGCAGAAAGAACGGGCCAAACGTGAGGCGGCTCTGGGGCAACTGAAGAAAAATGACCGGGTGGTGACGATCGGTGGAATCATTGGTACGATTGCCAATATTGCAGAGCAAGAGCAGGAAGTCACTTTGAAAGTCGATGATAATTTGAAAATCAAAGTCCGTCGCAGTGCGATTCAGGGGCTCTATCAGGTTGAAACCAAAGAGACTACCAGTTAGTTTCCAGGGTATAGGACAGATCGTCAGTATCTGGCTCGAAGCAGCCAGCTTAAATCTTTAGCGCCGAATGAATCGGCCCATACAAAACAGTATCGTTTCAGGACTAATTGAATGACAGGGATTGATTTTCACTCAGCAGGTTTATTCGCTGCGGAAGTGACTGAAAAAACGCCATCAAGTGTCTCAGGCTGGACTATCTTATTGATTATTCTTGCCGTATTTGTAGTTCCTTTCGCGTTGGGGGTGTTCATTGCCAATGCCCTCAAAATGAAAGACTATGCAAAGAAAATTGGCATCGTCCTGTTTACGGCTGTGATCGCCGCGACCCCCTTTGTCTGGCAGGTAACACACGGTCATGACTGGCGCGATGCCATTCGCCTGGGGATTGACCTTGCCGGCGGTTCGAACATGGTCTTCGAAGTTGACGAATCACGGAGTGAAAAAGAACTTTCGAACGAAGTGATGGACCAGATGGTCGGTGCGATTGGTCGACGTATCAATCCTTCAGGAACAGAAGAAGTGACTGTTCGCAAAGTCGGTCAGAACCGGATCGAGGTGATTGTTCCTGGTGCGGACTCAGAAGACGTCCAGAGAATCAAATCACTGATTACCCGTCTGGGAAGCCTGGAATTCGCGATCGTTGCCAATCGTAGAGACCGCGAGCATGCAGACGCTGTGGCACGCGCCCTGGAGAATCCCGAGAAAAAAGACATTCGCGATAAAGAAGGACGTGTGATCGCCAGCTGGCGCGAAGTCAAAGGCGAGGACAACTACGAAGGCGTAGATCAGATCGTGGCCCGTCCTTTTACCCGGGAAGATGGTACCCAGGGTGAAGAAGTTCTGATTCTGATCGAACCCAATGAGGATCGCCGTGTGACCGGGAAATACCTGGTACGCGCCAGTCAGACCACCGACCAGAATGGTGCTCCTGCAGTTCGTTTTGTGTTCAACGCAAAAGGGGGAAGCCTCTTCGGGCAGTTGACTTCTAAGAATCGTCCCAGTAAAGACGGATTTGAACGGCACCTGGCTGTTCTGCTGGACGGCAAGGTTCAGTCAGCTCCCAGTATTCGCGATACGATCAGCACCGAAGGGATTATTACCGGTCGATTCAATCAGAAAGAAGTGAATGAACTTCTGAACGTGTTGAATGCGGGGGCTCTGGAAGTTCCCTTGAAGCCGGAACCTGTTTCAGAATTTTCCATCAGTCCTCTGCTGGGAAGCGATGTCCAGGAAAAAGGGAAACAGGCAATTCTGATCGCCGCTTTCGCAGTGATTGTCTTCATGCTGGTTTATTACCGGTTTGCGGGCCTGGTAGCGAATATCTGTCTGACACTGAACCTGCTGCTGGTGCTGGGCTGTATGTCATTCATTGATGCCACGTTTACCCTGCCCGGTTTAGCCGGCCTGGTACTGACGATCGGTATGGCCGTCGATGCGAACGTGCTGATATTTGAACGTATCAGGGAAGAAAAAGCCCGCGGCTCCAGCTTGAGAATGGCCATCAATAACGGGTTTTCCCGTGCTTTTACCACGATTGTGGACGCCAACCTGACCACGCTGATTGTGGCCATCGTGCTCTATATCATCGGGACCGACCAGGTACGCGGCTTCGCAGTCACGTTATTCATCGGGATTGTGATGAGTATGTTTACGGCCCTGTATGTAGGCCGTTTGATTTTCGATATCTTCGAACGGAAACGCTGGATCACTGATCTGAAGATGATGAGTATTGTTGGTACAACCAACGTCGACTTCATTGGAAAGAAGATGATCGCCGCCATTTTCTCTGGTGCCTTGATTTTAATCGGACTGATTGTAGTCGTCACCCGTGGCCAGGAAAACCTGGATATCGATTTCACTGGTGGTACCATGGTCACATTCGAGTTTGAAGACCAACAGGAAATTGATGATGTACGCGGTCTGTTGCAGGGGCCATTTAACAACAGCCTGACCCTTGAGCAACTGGAGCTTTCCAACGATCCCGGTTCCGAAGGTCGTTTCTTCCGTCTGCGAACGACATTGAATGACGCGGATGCAGGCGAGAATAAGGAAAAAGCGACAGATACGATTCGTGGTAAACTGAATGAAGCCTTCGGTGATCCGGAACATAAGTTGCGAAAAGTGACGATGGAGTATGGTGATGTCAAAAAACTGACTGGCAGCGAAGAATCGCCCGGCGGTACCGAAGTCTCACTGACTTTCAGTGGCGAAGTGAAAACATCCACCATTGATAACTATCTCAAAGAAGCCATTGCAGACATCGAAAATGCCGATGGTTCTGATAAATACGATCGGATTCCTGAGTTTCAACTGCAGGGAGTTGCAGACAGCAAAGAAGAGGAAGCGGACAAGCGGTTCAAGAAAATGACCATGCAGGCTGGACCTGATCTCTTGGAAGCAGATCTGAAGACTGCGTTAGCTGCGATGCAGACAGAGATGGCAACAACCGCCATTCTGGATGAAGTGAACAGTTTTGACAGTTCCGTAGCCAGCGAGATGCAGGAATCTGCATTACTGGCGATGCTGATCAGCCTGATCGCGATCGTGGCCTACATCTGGTTCCGGTTCCAGCGAATCACCTTTGGTCTGGCAGCGGTAGCCGCTCTGGTGCATGACGTTCTGGTGGTGCTGGGCATGGTTGCATTGGGTGCTTATCTCAGCGACACGGGCCTGGGCGTAATCCTCGGATTGAATGACTTCAAAATCAACCTGCCTATGATTGCTGCATTTCTGACAATCGTCGGTTATTCGTTGAACGATACGATTGTGGTCTTCGACCGGATTCGTGAAGTTCGCGGTAAGAACCCTGCTTTGACGACCAGCATGGTCAATGACAGTTTGAACCAGACCCTGTCCCGTACCCTGTTGACATCAATTACCACTTTGATCGTGGTTCTGATTCTGTATGCAATCGGTGGTGAGGGAATTCATGGATTTGCCTACTGTCTGGTGATTGGGGTGATTGTCGGTACTTACAGTTCGATCTTCGTTGCCAGCCCGGTTCTGATCTGGCTGATGAATCGACCTGGTAGTGCGACCGCCCGGGCAACTGAACAAAGTCAGAAACGGGCCAGCATAAGCAACTGACGGCTGGAACGGACTAAAATAAAAAAGGGCTCACCTGTTACGGGTGAGCCCTTTTTTTGTAGATCAAAATCAGCATACAGACTGGATAATACCAGTGATCTGTTTCTCAGCGAACCCGGTCGCCTTCGATGAAGACGGCTTCCACGGAGCCTGGGAACGTGATGCCTTCGAAGGGAGACCAGCCACACTTGGTCTGCATGTCTTCGCGTTTAATGGTGACGGGCTGTTTCAGATTGAGCACTGTCAGGCTGGCGGTGTACCCGGGTTCGATTCGACCAAACTTTTTAGGGGAAACATACGGGTTCACAAAGTCGCCCGGGTTTTCGGAACAGAACTTTGCCGCCTGCTCAGGAGTAAATTTCTGGTCCAGAATCAGCCAGGTCACAAATGCGCCATAAGTATCCAGGTGCGGTTGTCCGGAGATCCCCTGCTCGTTTTCCTCCAGGGTGTGGGGAGCATGATCGGTGGCGAGGTAATCCAGAGTTCCTTCGTGTAATGCAGCCAGCATGGCTTTGCGATCTGAGACAGTCCGCAAAGGCGGGTTCATCTGCATTTTTCCCCGATTCTCGTCGGTCAGATCAGACTGATCAAAATACAGATGATGTGGTGTTACCTCGCAGGTGACTTTCACGCCTCTGCTGCGGGCTTCACGAATCAATGGCAGCCCTTCCCCGACGGAATAATGACAGAGTTTACCACGGAGATCATATTTCTCGATCATCTGCAAGGCGAAACGCGTGGCGGAAATTTCGCATTCAGCGGGACGGCGTTCTTCGTGTGTAGCCGCGCTGGCATGTTCGTCCAGCAGAATCGGATCTTCACAGTGGAAACTGACATTACAGCCGCGGTAATGGGACAGGGTTTCATCCAGTTGTTCCAGTGTCCTGAAAAACAGATCGCCCACGCTGGGGCCCATATATGCCTTATACGGAACTGCAAATGAAAGGGGTCTGGTACCAGGCCCGATCCCCGCGTAGAGTGTAAAATGAATCGCGGGCTTTCTTTGTTCCAGATGTTTAACCTTGTCGCGGTAGCTTTCATCTGTGATGGGAGGGACCGGGTTATTAGGCATATCAGCAACGTGGACGACCCCACCGTTGATGGCGGCGGCAGCGGCGGTACAGAAATCTTCTTTGTAGATTTGTGACTCACCAACATCGTCACGGGCATGGATATGAATATCACCCATGCCGGCAAAGATCAGACAGTCATCAGAGAATGTGAGGTCTGGAGTGCCCAGATCAGCCCCGACCTCGGCAATCTGGTTGCCTGAGAGGCGGATCTGGCTGTGAGAAGTTCCTGAAGAACTGACGAGAGTTCCTTGTATGATCATCGGACTGAAGTCATTCCGTAGCTGTGGTGGGTTGTCTCTATAGCGTGGTTGCGATCTGGCTTACCAGCCGACTGACATGTTGGTTTCGATGGCCAGTTGTGCTTCGTGGAGATCAGCGCCAGTGTCACGCATGTAAAGGCGAATGGCGTGGACTTTGTCACCGGAGGCTTTGAACAGGCATTCGCGTGCCATGTCGCAAGGCTCTGTGTGCCCTTCAATCCCGAGCAGGCGTTTTGAAATCACCCACATGTCGCGGGGCCGACGCGTGACTCTTAAAATTTCGTCCTCAGGATAATTTTCCTGGGCAGCATTTTCCGCTTCTTCTTGAGTATTAGCCCAACCCACCATGATATGTGCGTTTGTTTCAATCTCATAAAGAGCCATAATTCAACTCCAGTCTGAAGAATGGAAAAGTGATAATCTGACGAACGACGTCGAACAACAGGACTCTTTCGAAATAGTCGTGACAGTTCATACATAAACTCAGGAGTCTGAAATCGAACATTTCCGTGAGCTTTATTATAGCCAAGCAGGATTCCCGGGGAGAGTGTCTTCTGGAAAATGTTTCAAGAAAAACAAAAATCACGAATTATAACGGTATTTCGCTTAACCTGAATTGCCGGCAATCTTTAAATGTGATCAGAGAGATGGCATTCAAGCTGTCTATGAGGTAAAGCGGGCTTCCAATGCGAGTACCATCTGCTGACAAATGTTTCCAGCAGAGGGATCAGAAATCAGGTTGAGGAACAGCGGGTTTCAACTTTGGTGTTGCGCGTCCCACTTCTCTTCCGCCGCACTTTTTCGAAGATAAAATGGAATCAGGTCCCAGACTTCATTCAGTGGAGGCTGATTTGCAGCATTTTTCTGTAGAGTATTCGCTGTTATTTCCGCAACTTCAGCGGCCTGGGGCGTGCGGAATTCTTCTGTCAGCAGTCGGGGCGCAGACTGAAAATCCTCTGGAAGCAGAGCGATTCCCGGGCCGGAAACCGTATCGTCTGGCTGCAGCGATTTCACAAATTCTTCGATGCTTCGCAGCCCGATTTCCGCAGTATTCTGCCAGCATCGTTCTCCGGTTTTTCGATATTTCCCCACAAACAGGTCCCCCCGTTGGGCATTGGAAATGACCCAGGTTTCGGAGATGTCAGAGGGGCTGTTCATTGCGATTGCTTCGAACGTATCAATCCCGATTACGGGACAGCCAGTCACATATCCAAAAGTTTTGGCGAACGTAATGCCGATTCTTAATCCGGTGAAACTGCCAGGTCCGCGACTGACGCCTGCACCTGTGATTTGCCGGGTGGTAATATCCAGCCGTTCGAGGATATGTTTGACTTCTGCGACCAGTGTCTGTGCGTGTTTTCGTCCCTGTTGCGACAGCTCAATCTGCGTGATTTGCTGACCAGGGCGATAGACGGCCACCGATCCGGAGAGGCCTGAGGTCTCTATGCCTAAATAAAACTCAGAATTTTCCACGCGCACACAAACAAAATACATCGAAAAAAGGGGGCAGATTCGTTACAACCGAGTATCAGAGTATGACAAACTCCTGAAATGCTTCCAAGTCTTGCGGACAGAATTTATCTGCGACTGCAGAGAAGCAGGTCGAAATCAGAAAGCCCGCCGCTTTAGTCGTAGCCGGAAATCACCAGCCGGCTGCCAACAAATGAACTATTTTCCCACAATCAGACTGTAAATATTGAAATGGATTATTTTAAAAAACTGGGTTCGCTGCTGACTGCTTTTGATCTGAAAACCAGTGGCAAATGGTTTGTGCTTTCCTGTCTGATCGGAATTGTGGCTGGCCTGGGTGGGATTGTCTTTGATGCATTAATTCAGGTTGTGCAGCACCACTCTCTTGTAGCCATCGCTGGATTTGATCACCCCCAGACGGTGGGAGAACACTCAATTTATGATGATGAAGAAGACAAGGTTGCCTTTTCCCCGTGGTGGATGCTGGCAGTCATTACCCTGGGAGGCCTGGCTTCGGGGTTGATTGTTTATAATATTGCTCCCGAAGCGGAAGGACACGGAACCGATGCGGCCATCGATGCATTCCATAACAAGCGGGGGCTGATATTACCCCGCGTTCCGATTGTGAAGACGATTGCCTCGGCGTTGACTCTGGGGACAGGCGGTTCCGCCGGTCGCGAGGGACCGATTGCCCAGATTGGCGCCGGCTTTGGTTCTTGGGTGGCAACTGTTCTGAAACTGTCCGCGCGCGATCGCCGGATCATGCTGGCGGCGGGCGTCGGTGCCGGAATTGGTGCGATTTTCCGTGCTCCCCTGGCCGGTGCCTTATTTGCCGCGGAAATCATGTACAGCAATGCGGATTTTGAATCGGATGTCATTGTTCCCGCTGCCATGTCATCGATCATTGCTTATTCCGTTTATTGTATGTCACTCCCTGCGGAACTGCGGTTTATGCCTTTGTTTGGTGATGGACTGCATCATACCGTTGATTCCCACTTCGAACTGATTCCCTATACGATTCTGTCAGTCATCCTGAGCCTGGCAGCCATGTTCTATGTGAAGACCTTTTACGGAACAAACCGGATTTTCAAAGCGATTCCGATCAAACCCATGTTCAAGCCGGCAATCGGTGCCTTTTTAACAGGTGTTGTCGGGATCGCCATGTATTATCTGTTCAATAAAGACCTGCAGGCATTATCGGTGATGTCGACCGGCTATGGCATATTGCAGGATGCCTTAACTTCCGCCGCCAGGATCAGCGTTCCCCTGTTGCTGACGGTTGCCGTCGTCAAAGTGTTTACGACTTCACTGACAATCGGTTCGGGAGGTTCCGGCGGAGTATTCGGTCCTTCGATGGTAATTGGCGGATGCGTGGGAACGGCCACCGGTCGAATCCTCCAGGATTTATGGCCGGAGATGGTCACACAACCGGAAGCCTACGGGCTGGTCGGGATGGCCGGTTTTTTTGCCGGAGCCGCCCATGCACCGATTTCGACGATCATTATGGTTTCCGAAATTACAGGTAACTATTCTCTGTTGTTGCCAACCATGTTGTCTTCCACACTCTGCTTCGTGCTTTGTCAGAAGGTGCATCTTTATCAGAAACAGTATCCCAGTCGACTCGATTCGCCAGCGCATCGGGGTGATTTCCTGATCGATGTGCTGGAAGGCAGCCACGTGTCGGATGTTTTTGATCCGGGCAGAAAGATTCAGTTGATTCATCAGTCGAAAACGCTCGATGAAATTGTGCACTCTCTGGCGGGAACACAGCAGCATTATTTCCCCGTAGTTGATGATGAGGGACGTATTATCGGCATCTTTTCCGAGGATGATGTCCGCGCTTACCTGTACGACGAGACCATCTGGAAGCTGGCATTAGCACGGGATATCATGGAGTCCAACTTTGTAAAAGTCAGGCCGGATGATGATTTGAATACGGTGATGCAGCGGTTTACCGCAATTAATGTGGAAGCTTTGCCGGTGGTTGATCAGGAAGATTCAGGCATCCTGCTGGGAATGCTGAATCGTAAAGAGACGATTGGTTACTACAATCAGCAGCTGATGAAGCATAAGCGTGCGGGTGAAGAAAGCGAGCTTTAAATCCGGAGTTACTCGTCCTCGCCGTCCGTATTGCGCATTTCAAAGAGAAAGCGGGACGGGAGTGTAGGCTGCTTCTTGCCCCACTTGGTTCGAGTCGCGGCACGACTTAAAGTAAGGTAGTCCTGGGCTCGGGTGATGCCTACATACGCGATGCGTCTTTCTTCTGCGATTTCCGCATCGGTCCCTTCCACAGAGCGTTTGTGAGGCAGCAGCCCTTCTTCCATTCCCACGAGATAGACGCGTGGAAACTCCAGCCCTTTGGCACTGTGAAGCGTCATGAGTTTGACAGCGTCCTGGGCCAGCTGGTCTTCTTTTTCGTTCAGATCATCGCGGTCTCCCAGCGCGGTTTCTTCCAGAAAACCTGTGGGGGTCGGATCGCTGGTGCGCCGACAGTATTCATTGATTGATTCGATGAACTGTTCGAGAACAACAATGCGAGCCTGCTGTTGCTCGGAAGTTTTGTATTGTTTTTTGATTTCCGCTTCGTAGTCGATCTCTTTGATCAGATCGTGCATGATTCGAGCAAGATCGCGGGGAGACTGTTCGAGTCGGCCGCGATAGCGTTTCAGCAGGTCGTGAAATCCATTCAGGGCGCCACTCGCGCGGGCACTCAGATCATTGGTCTGTTGAGCCGATGCGACCATCTCCCAGAACCGGTTTCCGGCTTTGACGGATTGATTGACCAGTTTCTCAACCGTACTGCTGCCAATCCCGCGCGTGGGGGTATTGATGATGCGCAGCATGGAAAGTTCATCCTGCGGGAACGCCAGTGCTTTCAGGTAGGCGAGCAGGTCGCGGATTTCGCGGCGATCAAAAAATGACTGACTGCCAATCAGCTGGTAACGGACATTGGTGCGGCGTAATTCCGTTTCGAAGACACGGGGCTGTTCATTGGTACGAAACAGAATGGCAAAATCGCGTAACGGGACGTTCTGGGCTTCGTGCAGATATCTGATTTCGCCGATGATCTTTTCGGCTTCGGTCAGTTCATCGGCCAGTTCAAGAAAACGTACCGGGGAACCCATTTTTTTGTGGGCGATCAGATGTTTTTTATGCCGATCCCGGTTATGGGCGACCAGGCGGTTGGCCAGTTCGATGATTTTATCCGTACAGCGGTAATTATTTTCGAGACGGACGACTTTGGCTCCCGGGAACTGTTGCTGAAATCCAAGAATATGCTTTACCTCGGCACCACGCCACCCATAAATCGACTGATCATCATCGCCGACCACACACAGGTTCTGATGAGGTTTCACGAGCGCCCGGATCAGGCTGAACTGGGAGAGATTGGTGTCCTGGTACTCGTCGATCTGGACATACTCAAATTTTTCCTGAACCCGCTGAAGGACTTCCGGGTGTTCTGAGAAGAGCTGGTTCGTAAGCATCAGTAAATCGTCAAAGTCCACGGCTCCACTGGAACGCAGTTTGGTCTGGTATTTTCGATAAGCCATGGCTGCCAGGAAATCGAAATCATTATCGGTATAGTTGGTAGACTCTTCCGGTGACACGTTTGCCATTTTCCAGGTGCTGATTCTGTTGAGCAGATCGCCGGGCCGCAGGCTTTTATCAGTGACTCGGATTTCCCGCAGCGCCGTTCTGGCTGCTGACTCCTGGTCGCCTCGATCATAGATGACAAACTTTCCGGGGTAACCCAGCAGGGATATTTCTTCTCTGAGAATACGGACGCACAGCGAGTGGAACGTGGAGATGAATGGCTTGGCGGGCAGCCTCTTACCCAGCAGGGCAGCCATACGTCCCTGCATTTCTTTTGCGGCCTTATTGGTAAACGTCACGGAGAGGATTTTATCCGGTGCAATTCCATTCCGGATGAGTTCCACCATGCGGTAGGTGATGACTCTGGTTTTGCCCGTACCTGCCCCGGCCAGTACCAGGAGGGGACCGGAGAGAGTGGAAGCGGCTTCGCGCTGGGCCGGATTGAGGGAAGCCAGGTGATTCGATTGGTTCGGGCTGGTAGACAGGGGCATGTAACTTAATCAATTGTCGTAAAAAACAGGAGCGAAAATTTCCTCATCGAAAGATGCTCCGTTACAGTTGAGCGAATTTAGTGACTTTCATCAGGATTGCCGGGTTTAGGCTGCGAGGGTGCCTTTTTGCGGGATGCAGGCTGCTCCTGGTTTTCAGGTGGTTCAGCGGTAGCTTCTCCAGGCGGCTTGCGTTTTCTGCGGCGAAGACGTTGCTCATTTGTTTTACCTGCTGGCTTTTGAGAGGACCGGGCTCGTTTTGAATTCGAATCAGATTTTTCCCGGGAGCTTTGTTTTTCAGGTTTGCCGGATGCAGGTCTGGCTGATGAACTTTCAGAACTTGCGGGATTTTGCTGTGCAACAGCTGTTTTCTGTGACTGGTAGACTTCTTTGAACGGGACGAGCATCTGATCGATTGTCTGCCAGCGATCCTGTGGGTACAGTTCCAGTCCTTTCATGATGGCATCTGCTAACTGGGGATTGATTCCCGGCAGGAGTTCCTGAATCGGTTTTGGTGGTGAATTGATGTGTTGCAGCACTGCTTCCATTGTTTCTGCTGATTTCCAGGGAAGCCGTTTCGTAAGCATCTCGTAGCAGGTGACCGCGTAGGAAAAAATATCAATCTGCTGGCTGGTCTTCTGTCGCTTGATCAGCTCAGGTGCCATGTAGGCAGCAGTACCAGTGCGGTTACCAGGCTGCAGAAATGGTGGTGTATTGGGTACCACGAGGCCGAAATCAATCAATTTGAGCTGCTGCTCGTTATTGACCATGATATTGCGAGGGCAGATATCGCGATGGATCCAGTTTTCCTTGTGGAAATACTGAATGGCTTCGCCGAGCTGAATCATGTATTTCAGGCAATTGGTCCGCATGTCCTCATTTTGTGCTTCGACCAGAAAGCTGAGGCTGTAACCTTCGATGAACTCCATGACGAGGAACTGCTCACCATCGGAAGTCAGTCCATGCTCGAAGGTTTTAACGATATGAGGATGTTGAAACTGGACGGCAATGTCGCCTTCTTTGGGTTTGTTTAACCCGACGAATCGCGCCTCCAGTTCTTCCGTTTTCTGCTTATGGAGCACCTTGAGTGCGACAGTCCTGCCGGAATTGAGATCCCGGGCACGCCAGACTTTAGACATGCTGCCCTGCCCGACTCGACCGATCAGCTCAAAACGTTGTTTGATGTTGACGCGCGGCAGGCGAGATTCTTTGGAAAAGAAACGCTTTAAAAAGTTCATGTATTCACCAGCAGGCAAAGAGTGAATTCAGGACCAGGTATATCCCGGGCTCAGAAGAATTGTAACCGGCCCATTACCAATAGTATAAGTGTCTTTGAGGCAATACGCAAAGTGCTGCCTGGCAAAGCTTCCAATAATACTGTGGAAGTAAGACCTGTCTGGTCAATGCGGTTGGTGACTTGAAGGTTGCAGAAATGAGAGATCAGGTACAATAGTCGATCAGGCGTGCCAGTTCCGAACGAAGCCTGGGTCGGGGAATGATCCGGTCGACAAAGCCATGTTCGAGAAGAAACTCACTGGTCTGGAAGCCTTCGGGCAATGGCTTTTTGATCGTCGCTTCAACGACGCGCGGTCCGGCGAACCCGATCAGGGCCTGTGGTTCTGCGACTACAATGTCGCCCAGCGAAGCAAAGCTGGCTGCGACACCGCCCATGGTGGGGTTCGTCAGGACGGAGATAAAGAGACCTCCTCTGTCATGGTAACGACCCAGTGCCGCTGAAACCTTACCCATCTGCATCAGTGAGAAAATTCCTTCATGCATGCGGGCACCACCGCCGGAACCACTGATAATAATCAGCGGTAGTTTGAGTTCTGTTGCCTGCTCGATGGCCCGGGTTAGCTTTTCTCCCACGACGGAACCCATACTGCCCATAATGAAGGCGGAGTCGGTAATACCGACCACCAGAGGGCGACCACGCATGTAGCCGCGTCCTACAACACAGGCGTCTTTCATGCCTGTCTTCTTCTGCTCAATCACGAGCCGATCTTTGTAGGTTTTATTTTTATCTGCAAATTCTAACGGGTCACCTGCTGTGAGATCTGCAAACCATTCTTCGAAGCTGTCCGGGTCGAGCAGTTGCTGGATCCGGGTCTCGGCGGAGATGTAAAAATGGTGATCACATTCCGGACAGAGTCCCAGCCCCTGTTCTACCTGTTTACGGAAGACAGTCGCATTGCAGGACGTACAACGGAGCCATAAACCTTCGGGAACACCGCGTTTAGGTCGCGATGAATGACTTAACCATGAATCGACATTAGATTTCGGCGCAGAACTCATCTTATTTGGCCTCCTCGAACCGCCACTTTGCTGCGTGGTTTCCTTGACCCTGGGGGGAATCCTTCTTTTCTGTTTGATCGTCACAACTTACCTGTTTTGAATCACTTTTTTTAGGTGGCGATTCAAGAATTTCGAACATTTCATTCTGACAAAATTTCCCGTGATGCTCAAAACAAATTTTTTGTTTATTTTCGTTTCGTAACAGGCAGGAAATGATGGTTGCCAGAGGCTCTGAAGCGACGATGGCAAAATTCTGTTTCTTTTTCAGGTACTTCTGAAGTGTTTTTTGTACGCGTTTGACCGCTTCTGAAGCCAGTTCACCCTCGGGCGGGCAAACGGTCTCTGGTGATTCGGACCACTGTTTGAGCAGTTTCGGATATTTCCGGCGAACTTCTTCGTATTCCAGCCCCTGCCAGAGTCCCTGGTTCAGGTTTTTCAGGCCTTCTTTTTCCTTTACGGGGATTCCCAGGTTTTCCCCCAGCTGTTCGGCGGTCGACAGGGCTGGTTCAGAAGAGGATGTGATAATGGTTTCAATACCAGAGTTTTCGATCTGCGCAGCGAGATTTTTAACCTGCTCTTGCCCTTCCGCGTTCAGTGGAAGGTCGAGTGTACCTTGTATTCGTTCGTCTTTATCAAAGTCTGTACAACCAGGTCGTATCAGTACCACAGTTGGCATTATTTTATATCTCTTTTAAGTTGAGGAAGCTGCCTGGTTCCTGGCTTTGGCAGCCAGTTCGCTGACAGCTGTAGAATAGTCGGCCTGATCGAAGATCGCACTTCCGACAACAAAATAGTTGGCGCCCGCGCCGGCCGTTTCAGCAATCGTATCCATGGCAATACCGCCGTCGACCGACAGAATCGTGTCGGCGGGGATCATTGATTTCAATTGTTTGATTTTGTCTAGACTCGATTCGATAAAGGATTGTCCGCCAAACCCGGGTTCTACACTCATAATCAGGACCAGTCCACACTGATCCAGGTAGGGCTCGACAGCGCTCAGGGGAGTTTTGGGGCTGATGGCTAAACCAGGGATCACCCCTGATTGATTTAAATGATTCAAAATCTCAGTGGGATCAGGAACCGCTTCGATATGCACGGTAATGGAATCACAGCCGGCTTTGATGTAATCATCAATATATTTTTCCGGATGGCTGATCATCAAATGCGCATCAAAGACCATGCTGGTCAATGAGCGGACTCGTTCGATCAACAGTGCTCCATAGGAAAGATTGGGAACAAAATGCCCGTCCATGACATCCCAGTGGAGCACTTGAGCGTCGGCTGTTTCCAGCAACTCAATTTCCCGATGCAGATTGCCGAAGTCACACTTCAACATGGAAGGGGCAATCACAGGTGAATTTGAAATCAGTTTGTGCTTAAGTTCAGAGTTAGTCATAGATTCCAGAAATAATATACGTTCGAAGATCAAAAACAAGTACCTGAGTTATAATCCCGTCAGACTGCTCGAAGTTCCCGAATTACTCGATTACTGTGATCCTGGATCGAAGTCAGGGGGATTTAACTGGATGCGGCCTGGAGTCAGTACGTTGAATTCATCGTCGTTAAATGTTGAGATTGGCTTTTATCAGTAAGCGTCACATTTTGACAATCTGATTGATCAGAGTCTAGTCGAAAGTTACCGAAAGTGATCTTATGTATCGGTGATGCCGGTTCGAAAAACAGCCGAGATGGGTTACATCTCGGCTGAATTTTCCGAACTGAATCAAAGCTTATATTCAGCAAGCTCTGATACAGCTTATAGTTGTGCCAGACGGGCGATCATGTCCGCAGTCCGGTTTGAATAACCATATTCATTATCATACCAGCTCAAGACTTTGAGCATGTTTCCGCCAATAACGGTGGTCCAGCCGGCATCAAAGATGGAGCTGTGAGTATTGCCGATAATATCGCTGGAAACGATGGGGTCTGTGTTGTACTCAAGAATGCCTTTCATTGGGCCGTCTGCAGCAGCTTTCATGGCGGCGTTAACTTCATCTACCGTCACGTCTTTGCTTAAAGTTACTACCAGGTCGGTAATACTGCCTACGGGAACAGGAACGCGGAGACTGAGACCGGTTAATTTGCCATTCAGTTCCGGCAGGACCAGGCCTACTGCTTTCGCAGCACCGGTCGTTGTGGGAATAATATTCAGAGCAGCAGCTCGTGCCCGCAGAGGGTCAGAGTGCAGCTGGTCTGAAACACGCTGGTCATTGGTGTAAGCGTGCACGGTGGTCATCAAACCGTGTTCAATTCCAAAGTTTTCATGAAGGACTTTAGCCATGGGAGCCAGGCAGTTTGTTGTGCAGCTGGCATTGGAAACACAGAGGTGCTCAGAAGTCAGCTGGTCGTCATTGACACCAAATACCACAGTCATGTCTGGTGTATCTTTTGCCGGTGCAGAAATCACAACTTTCCGGGCGCCAGCCGTCAGGTGGCTGTCGTAACCTGGTTTTCCGTCTGCTTCACGGTTTGTGAAGAACCCGGTCGATTCCAGAGCGACTTCGACTCCCAGTTCCTTCCAGGGAAGTTCACGGGGATCACGTTCCGCACAGACGCGGACTTTTTTTCCATTGACGATCAGATCGTTTCCATCCACTTCGACTGTTCCAGGAAAACGGCCCTGCACACTGTCATATTTCAATAACCATGCCAGTTTTTTAGGATCTCCGAGGTCGTTGATGGCAACCACTTCGAATTCTTCAGGACGAGCGGCGAGAGCTCGAAATGTGATACGCCCAATACGCCCAAAACCATTGATACCAACCTTTACCGCAGCCACAGGACTTACTCCTTCGTTTAATGAACCATTAGATGTGTATATTTGACGGCAGAGAGACTGGAGAACGATCCCAATAAACTCCTCTGCCCGCTGTCGGGTAACTTTCAATCGCGTTGGATTGTAATCGCCTCAGGACGACCACACAACCGAACGCAGACTCCGCTTTGATTTCTTAATAATTCAACAAGGTTAAGTATTCCGGGATCGATCAGTTTTTCTACTTCAGACCATTCCAGATTCAATCAGTGACCGGTGCGATTACTGTGCGTGTGTGATGGTCGACTTCAAAATTAAATAGGGAATTCCCCTCAGTTCTGCTCCTGAGGATCACAGGAGGTCAAGGGGCTTAAGCAGAAATGACGATAGTGCTTAAGGGGAGACCACTTACTGTTGGGGGGATTGTATAAACAATGCTTGCATAAAAGCATGTTGATAAGATCTTTCTGGTAATAGATTTAGCTCTCCACTTCTAAGTCTTATTTACGCTTCAATTACATTCCCTAATCACCAGGACGGGCTGATGGACGATATTCTGCAGGAGTTTTTGGCAGAAAGCTGGGAGAATTTAGGTCAATTAGACTCAGAAATTGTAGAGCTTGAGAAAGATCCCCAGAATGCTGAGCTGATTGCCAGCATCTTTCGCACGATCCACACAATCAAAGGGACCTGTGGTTTTCTGGGTCTCACCAATCTGGGAGCAGTCGCACATTCTGCAGAAAATGTTCTGGGAAAGATGCGTGAGCGAATGCTCGAAGTCTCCCCGGGAGCGATTTCACTGGTTCTGGAAGCCATCGACCGCATCAAAGAACTGCTGCAGGGCCTGGAAGCAACCGGCGAGGAACCGAAAACCGATCATTCGACTTTAACACTGATGCTGGACGAGCTCGCAAATCTGGCAACCGCGCCTGTTGAATCCACTCAGCAGGCTGCTTCTGTTACTCCCGCGGAAAAAAGCCCTGCTGAACCTCAGCTAGACCAGAGACCACTCAACGAACAAAGCCAGACTGAAATCGCTGCTGTCCCTGATGGTAATCCGGCGGCCGGTGAAGAATTTCACCCGGAAGTTGTGGACCCGCTGGTTCCTGCCACTGGTACTGAAGAAGTGGCATCCCGCTCTTCCAAGGTGAGTGTGGCGGATCTGTCAATTCGCGTGAATGTCAATGTGGTCGACAGTCTGATGAACCTGGTGGGGGAACTGGTGCTGACCCGCAATCAACTGTTGCAGCTGGCGCGGGGAGATGAGGAATCCAAATACGCTGCGCCCATCACTCATCTGAATCGCGTCACCACAGATCTGCAGGAAGGCGTGATGAAAACACGCATGCAGCCGATCGGGAATGCCTGGAACAAGCTACCCCGGCTCGTACGCGATTTATCTCAGGTGACCAACAAACATATTGAACTGGTAATGACAGGCGCCGAAACGGAACTGGACCGGACCGTACTGGATGCCATCAAAGATCCCCTGACACACATGGTGAGAAACTCGGCCGATCATGGTATTGAGATGCCCGGCGTCCGTAAAGCAGCCGGCAAACCTGAAGCAGGAACGATTCATCTGAATGCCTACCACGAAGGAGGGCACGTCATCATCGAGATTCAGGATGATGGTGCGGGAATCAGTCGTGAACGAGTTTTGAAAAAGGCGATTTCCCAGGGGCTGATCAAAGAGGTCGATGCTCCCCACGTGACGGACAGTCATGTGTTTTCCATGATTTTTCAGGCTGGATTTTCGACTGCGGAACAGGTCAGTTCCATCTCCGGACGTGGCGTAGGTATGGACGTGGTCCGGACCCAGATTGAAAAAATCGGCGGGACCGTCGATCTGGCATCCAAAATGGGAAAAGGGACCACCGTCAGAATTAAAATACCGCTAACCCTGGCAATTATATCTGCGCTGGTGCTGGAGAGCGGCTCACAGCCTTTTGCAATCCCGCAACTGGGCGTGGTGGAACTGGTCCGGCTTTCTGCAGAAGACTGCAAAAAAATTGAAACCATTCACAACAAAAAAGTATTTCGACTGCGAGACCGCCTGCTGCCTCTTGTGCATCTGAATGAAGTTCTGAAGCTGGAAGAGACGATTCCAGATGAAGATGATCTGCAGGATACCAATATCGTGGTTGTTCAGGTGGGTGAAGATCAGTTCGGGCTGATAGTTTCCCGGATCTTTGATACCGAGGAAATTGTGGTCAAGCCGGTGGGCCGACTCTTAAAGAATATCGGACTCTATCAGGGAACGACCATTCTGGGAGATGGTCGCGTGGTGATGATTCTCGATGTGGGAGGAATCTTCAATCAATGCGGTGGAAGTTCCGCTCATTCTCAATCGGTCGCGGAAGAAACACCCAGCAGTACTGACCGGGATACCATCAGTATGCTGCTGTTTGGTGTGAAAGAAAATGTGACCATGGCGGTGCCTCTGTCACTGGTCGCCCGACTCGAAGAATTTCCCTTGGATAGTATCGAGCTGAATGGTGATCGTAAGGTGGTTCAGTATCGCGAAAATCTGTTGCCACTGCTTTCGATCGAAGGTGCTGGATACGGCGGAGGAGAACCCGTCGATCCCCAACCTGTCATCGTCTTTTCCGAAAATAATCGTTCGATGGGGCTGATGGTTAACGAGATCAAAGACATCATTGATGAACAGCTTGTGATCCGGATGCAGTCTGATCGGCCAGGCGTGCTGGGAACTGCCATCATCGGCAAAAATGCGATTGATGTCATCGATACTCAATATTATGTGACACGCTCGACACCAAACTGGTTTGAAAAAGTCGAAGATAAAAAATCGTTTCGAGTTTTAGTAGTCGATGATTCAATGTTCTTCAGACAACTGGTGGCAACTGCGCTGGAAACCGAAGGCTTTTCGGTAGTAACCAGGGACAGTTGTGTCGCTGCTGTGGAACTCCTGGAAAAAGATTCCAGGTTCAATGCCGTCATTACAGATCTGGATTTGCCGATGATGGATGGATTTGAGTTCTGCGAATGGTTGAAAGAACAGGAAGACACTCAGGAGTTGAGCGTCATAGCTTTGACATCAGCGAACAGTGCAACAGATCAGGCCAAAGCCCGCGAAGCCGGTTTTGATGAGTTTCTGGTCAAATTTAATTCGCATGAGTTGATTTCCTGCCTGGATGAGTCTTTTGCCCGGTTGAAATACAAAACAGGAGTCAAAGCATGAGTATTGCGATTACAGATTCAGGAAGTGGGATGGAGTCACAGTTAGACTATTCGAGTCAGTATGTCTCGTTTCGCGTGGATGGGCAGTTGCTGGGAATGCCAGTCAATATGGTCCAGGAAGTATTAACCGAACAGGTGATATCACCAACTCCACTGGCCCGGGCTGAGATCAAAGGTCTGCTGAATCTGCGTGGTCAGATCGTGACAGCCGTCAGTCTCCGTAAACGACTCGGCCTGCCTGATCTGGAAGATGATCGTTCTATGAATGTCGTGACCCGGGTGGGAGAAGAGTCTTTCAGTCTGCTGGTAGATGAAGTGGGCGATGTCATCAATGTATCAGGCCGTTCCATGGAACCGGTGCCGCGCACCCTGGATCCCCACTGGCGGTCAGTGACCATCGGTGTGTTTCAACTGGATGAAGGCTTATTTGTCATTCTGGATGTGGAAACGATTTTAAATTTTGACTGATCTATTCAAATACTTTCAGCTGACTGAATAAGGGCCCTGCTTGTGGATCTCAATGTAACTGCATTACGAGAATCGTTTGAACTGGTTGCACCGCGTGCAGACCAGCTGGCAGAACGGTTCTATGAAAAGCTGTTCGAGGATTACCCCGATCTGCTGCGCTATTTCACGCATACCGATTTTTCAGAACAGCGGGGGAAACTGATTCAGGCACTGGTTCTCGTAATGAAATCCCTGGAGAACCCCCCTGCTCTGACCAAAGTCTTACACCAACTGGGAAAAGAACATGGCGACATGGGCATCCAGAAGGATGACTATCCGCCGGTAACAGAAACTCTGCTCAGTGTGCTGGCAGAGTATGCTGGTGATCAATGGAGTGATGAACTGGAAGAAGCCTGGCGTCAGGCTCTCACAGCAGTTTCGACAATGATGATTGAAGGTGCCAAAAACTCAAGTCGCGCAAAACAGCTTCAATCAACGGCAGTAACAGGCTCAGTGGGAGCCGGCTTTGAAGAGGTGGATTCCCTGGTGGAAGACCAGCCGACTTCAGAGAACTATGACCAAACCAATTCAGAACTACCTTTACGATCTGAAGCACAGATCAACCATCCGAAGGAGAAGAGTGAAATGTCGATTGATTCAGTACAGAATACGAAACAGAGCGCGGCTACTGAACGGTCGCAGGATACAGACCAGTTTTATGGGATTGTGGAACACAGTCCCCAGGCCATTCTGTTCCTTAACACGGAAGGCACAGTCACCTATCTCAATCGTAAAGGTCAGGAGACCCTGGGAGAACTGAGTACCGATCTGGGAGTGAGTCCTCAGCAGCTGGTAGGTGGTTCGATCAGTCAGTTGTTTGCAAAACTGCCCGAACTGAAGTCCGCCCTGACGGGGTTGTCTGGTGAGAAGTCCATCACGACTCAGCTGGGAACTCGCTCGCTTAAAATCAGCCTGAATCAGCTTGCTTCAGCAGGAACCATCCTGACCTGGGAAGACGTAACGCAGCAGATCAAACTGGAAGAAGAACTCTGTGATTATTCAGGACAGCTGGGCGCCATCAGCGATGCCCAGGCAGTCATTGAATTTAATCTGGATGGTACAATCATTACGGCCAATCATAATTTCTGTGCCACACTTGGTTATACCCTGGAAGAAATTCAGGGGAAACATCATAGAATGTTTGTCGAACCTGAATTCCAGGTCAGCAATGAATACAAAGAATTCTGGGAAAAGCTGAATGCAGGCCTGAACCAGGTTGCTGAATACAAACGGATTGGAAAGGGAGGCAAAGAAATCTGGATTTCCGCTTCCTATAATCCCATCCGCAATAAAGCTGGCAAGCTGTTTAAGGTTGTCAAATATGCATCCGACATTACAACAAAAAAACTGGCTGAAGAAGATATGGTCCGTGTTCAGAACATGATGGACAATATTCCCATCAATGTTCTGCTCGCGAACAAAGACTTCGAAATGGTCTACATGAATCCGGCATCTTACAAACAGTTGAAGCAACTGGAGCACCTGCTGCCCAAACCGGTCGATCAGCTGATTGGTCAGAGTATCGATATCTTTCACAAGAATCCCGAAGTGCAGCGGCGCATGCTGGCAGATCCTTCGAATCTGCCGCACCGTGCCAAAATTAAAGTGGGTGACGAAACTCTGGACCTGCTGGCAACAGCAATCGTGGACCGAAAAGGCAATTATATTGGTCCCATGGTTTCCTGGTCGGTAGTGACAGAACAGATCAAGCTGGCTAATGACTTTGAGAATGAGATCCAGGGGATCGTCAGCGTTGTGACTTCATCGGCTACCGAAATGCAGGCCAGTTCCAAGAGTCTGTCCGATATGTCGGATGAAACAGCTCGCCAGTCCCAGGTGGTTGCTGCTGCCAGTGAAGAAGCCACCCGAAATGTGGAAACCGTATCTTCTGCTGCAGAAGAATTGAGTGCTTCCATCAGCGAAATCTCACGCCACGTTCAAGAGCAGTCACACATGACGTCTCAGGCTGTGGGAGAAGCAGATCGTACCAATCACACGATTAAACAGCTGGGAGATGCCAGTAGCGAAATCGGTCAGGTTGTGAAAGTGATTACTTCCATCGCACAGCAGACAAACCTGCTGGCTTTGAATGCGACGATCGAAGCAGCCCGTGCCGGTGAAGCCGGAAAAGGATTTGCCGTGGTCGCGAATGAAGTGAAAGAACTGGCCCGCCAGACTGCACGTGCAACAGAAGAGATCAGCGAAAAGATTGGTGCCATCCAGGGATCAACGAATATAGCTGTGTCCGCCATCGGCTCGATCGGTGAAAGTATCCGCAAGATCGATGAAATTTCAACGACCATTGCCAGCGCCGTCGAAGAACAGACTGCTGCCACCAACGAAATTTCCCGTAATGTGGCAGAAGCCGCTCGTGGGACCGCTGAGGTGACCAATAACATCTCCGGTGTTTCTCAGGCAGCTTCCGACAGTGGAACAGCCGCCAATGACATGCTGGCAGCTGCACAGGGACTGACTCAGGAATCTGTGAAACTGGATGAAGCTGCTGCCGCCTTCCTGAAACGGATGCGAGCCATGTAATCCGCTGATCCGCAATACCTGACATCTCAGGTGCTGCAATGTGAAAAATCGTCATTACCGCCAGGGTAGACATGTGTTTCAAAACATGGGTTTAGCCTGGCGGTTTTTGTTGGGAGACCTGGAAAGCTGAGGTGAATCTCTCAATGTACCGGAATTTTCGTGATTTCAAGCATTGTTTGCCTCACATCATTAAACGTGTCCTAGACTTCCTGCAGACAGTTTGATTTAACGTCAGAAGGCAGCATGAGTTCTGTATTCCTGCTCTGAGTCTGACACGAATTTAATAACATAGAGCTATTCTTAACAGACTGGGAGACCGGTGAAAATGAAGACAATATTACTTGTAGACGATTCCCGCGCAGTCAGACTGGTGGGACGACGTATCATGGGAACGTTCGGACTGAATGTTCTGGAAGCCGAAGATGGAGAACAGGCGCTGGAAGTTGCTCGTGCGAATCCGGAACTGGATGCGGTTCTTCTGGACTGGAACATGCCCATTATGGATGGGATGGAATTCCTGACGGCTTTACGGGCTGATGCCCGCGAAAAGCAGCCGATTGTTGTGATGTGCACAACGGAAAATGATATGCCTCAAATCGTACAGGCCATGCAGGCCGGCGCGAATGAGTACATCATGAAACCTTTCACCGAAGACATTGTTCGGGACAAACTGGAAGAAACAGGTGTTCTGTGAACCATTCGATCATCAAGGTGCTGCTGGTCGATGACTCAGCTGTGATACGGGGCTTGATGACACAGGCGATTAATCTGGATGCGAAAGTGAAAGTGGTTGGCTCTGCGATGCATGGTCAGACTGCGCTCACCTGGCTGCAGAAAAATCAGGCTGATGTCGTGGTTCTGGATGTGGAGATGCCTGTAATGGACGGGATCACATGTCTGAAACAGTTGAGGCAGCTTTACCCGGAACTTCCGGTCATCATGGCCAGTTCTCTGACACGTGCAGGAGCAGAGATTACTCTCCAGGCGCTGGATCTGGGGGCAGCCGGGTGCATTCCAAAACCGGTTGCGACAAATGCGACAGCAGCGATCGAGCAGGTTGCCCGAGATCTGTTGCCTCTGATCAAAGCACTCGTCACTCAACATGATACTGACAAGTCGGATTACTCACGTTTTCCGGCAACCGCAGCGCAACGACCTGCCAAAACACCGATGGTGATGGTGGTTGGTGCGAGTACGGGGGGGCCAAATGCACTCAAGGCGATGCTGACAGCCCTGCCCGAGAAATTTTCGATACCGATTCTGATTGCCCAGCACATGCCACCTCTGTTTACGAGGACCCTGGCTGAGCATATCGAACGGGAAACAAAACGTCCTACCTCTGAGGCCAGGGACGGGGCGTTGATTGAACGAGGCCATATTTATATTGCCCCTGGTGACTTTCATATGGTCATTGATAAACACAACGACCGGATGATAATCCGCCTGAATCAGGATGAACCGGAGCATTTTTGCCGGCCTTCCGTTAATCCATTATATGCATCTGCTGCCAAATGGTATGGCAGCTCAGTACTGGCAGTCATGCTGACCGGTATGGGCGATGATGGCATTGAGGGCGCGGAATCAATCAGTGAGCGTAAAGGTTATATTATCGCACAAGACGAGCAGAGTAGTGTTGTCTGGGGAATGCCTGGCGCAATTGCCAAGGCAGGACTGGCCAGCCAGGTTCTACCTCTCAGGAATATTGCTCCTGAACTGGCCCGACTCTGTTCTTTATAGAAAGTGGTGATCTCGTGTCTCCAGAAGATTATAATTACATAACCCGTTTTTTATTGGAAACCACAGGTCTTTCTCTCGGTGAGAATAAAGAGTATCTGCTGGAAGCCCGGCTGATACCTCTGGCACAATCTCACGGCATGAACGGGATTCAGGATCTCGTTTTGAGTTTGAAGTCAAAAATGGATCGAAGTCTGGAAAAAGAAATCATGGAAGCCATGACGACCAATGAATCGTCGTTCTTCCGTGACCGTCGTCCGTTCGATGAACTGAAAGCACATATCCTGCCAGATATCATTGCCGAGCGTAAAATGACGCAGAAACTGCGAATCTGGTGTTCGGCCTGCTCTCACGGTCAGGAACCATACAGTATCATGATGCTGCTGCGCGAGAGTTTTCCGGAACTCAATAACTGGAATATTCAAATCATCTCGACGGACTTGTGTACCAAAGCCCTGGATCGTGCCCGCGAAGGAGTTTACTCCCAGTTTGAGGTCCAGCGTGGTCTGCCCGTCCAGTTGCTGATGAAATATTTTGAACAATGCGAGCAGGGCTGGAAGATCAAGCCGGAGCTGGGAGCCGGCATTCAGTGGAAGCATTTGAATCTGCTGGAAGATTTCAGGCATCTGGGGACGTTTGATATTGTCTTCTGTCGCAATGTTCTGATTTATTTCAAACCGGACATGAAAAAAGACATTCTGAACCGCATCAGCGGCCAGTTAAGTTCCTCAGGCACCCTGTTGCTGGGAGCGGCTGAAACGGTACTCGGGATCTCCGACAAATACACCAAACAGGCGGGATGTCAATCAGCGATTTACCAGTTAGCCGGTAAATCTGTGGCAAATTCAATCGCCTGATACCAGGCACTTCTGGCGCGACAATGTGTCTCCGTGGAGAAAATTAGACTTAATATTCAGAACCCGGTAGTCAATACGAGTCCGGATTGTCTTACCGGGTTGCTGTCTATTCAGAGTGCGAAAGAACGAAAAAACGTGCGAAAGTTATTATTTTACGCGTATGAATAGTGTCTTTCTGCGGACATTAAAAACGGACTTTCCTCAATCATGTAAATCTGTTATGACTTTTCCGAAAGACAGTCTCTTGTCTGGCATCATTGATCTCAACGATACTCTTTTTATCGATTTCGCACAGGGAAGTGCAAAGTGAATCGACTTGCATTATTTGAAGACCGTTCTGCGCTGCAGTTTACCCCCGTCGCATTAATGAGACCGGTATTCGAACTGCTGTGTGGCCAGTTTACCGCGCGGGAACGAATACTCAAATCAGTGCCTGCCAGGGAATGGGGGGGGTTAATCCGCCCCGCTCTGACGGAAGTTTATGCAGAGGAATTTCCGGAGGCGCGAATCAATGACGCTGTCTGGCTCAGCGAAGCACCAACTCTGCTTGTCAATGGGCGCTGGCTGCCTGCCCGTCAGGAAATTTCTCACCTCGCGAATGTCACATCTGACACGGTCGGGATGATCGGGAACACCGTTGCTTATCTGTTACTGGAACCGGAAGAAGCGGTGTTGCTCACGGCGGAAGCCTGGGATGATGCGATCCAGAAGATTGCATCGACCAGAAAACCCGTTGCAGTGGAGGGAACAGAACTCCATTATCCCTGGGATCTGGTGAATCAGAACCGGCAACAGCTTGTGGATGACTTCGCGTTAGCTCCGTCCACGCAAGCTTCGAGAGACAAAGTCCGCAATCTGACGGTTGTCGGGCCGGCAGAACTGCTCAGAGTCGATGAGAGTGCGGAAATAGATCCCTTTGTGGTATTCGATACCCGGCAGGGACCGATTGTGATTGACCGGGATGCCCGGATTCAGGCATTCACACGCGTTGAAGGCCCTGCTTATATCGGACCGGGAACACAGCTGTTTCGGGCCAATGTAAAAGCGGGTACGAGTGCAGGTCCCTACTGCCGACTGGGTGGAGAAATTGAAGAATCGATCATACATGGTTTTGCCAATAAATATCACGATGGGTTTCTGGGCCATTCCTATATCTGCCCCTGGGTCAATCTGGGTGCGCAGACCAGTAACAGTGATCTGAAAAACGATTACTCTCAGGTCAGAGTCCCTCTGGCGGGGGTTCCCATTGATACCCATTCCGTGAAAATCGGATGCTTTATCGGCGACCATACGAAGACCGCACTTAACAGCCTGTTCAATACCGGCTCCTCGGTCGGCGTCATGTCGATGGTGCTCCCGACAGGTGAGTTACTGCCAAAACACATCCCCTCGTTTTCACGTTTCTGGCTGGGACGCATCGACAGTCAGATCGATATTGCTGATCTGTTTGAGCTGGCAGATGCCTCCATGCGTCGTCGAGGCCTGTCACTGACTGCCGGTCAGCGTCTGTTACTGGTTTCACTGCTGGAAGAGACAGTCGAAGAGCGCGAAACTGCGATTCGCCGGTGGGACCAGAAACGGGGCACCTCACCTGCAGCCAGCCCTCAAGCTTCAGTCGAGCATCGTTGAAATCCACGCTCTGCAGATTCAAATCCTGGAGCGGGAACAGGCGAACTTATTACCGATTTGTGTTGTCATACTGGCATGAAGTGCTTATGGGAAAGCTTTTCGGGAAACTTGAGGAAAATCCTGCCCGGAAAGGCAATTTCGTAAGAATTATCATGTTGATGTAAGATTGTCGCAAATTGACGACAGTTCTTTTCCTGTGAAAACCGGGATTGTGAAATTTACTATCACCGCTGATGTGGAAGCTTCAATCACAGCAGGCATTTAAGCAGGTTTGTCGGGTCCGGGCGATTTTTCGGGCGGTTTGGTACAGTCCTTGCGATTCTCTTACTCGTCAGGCTTTTCCAGGGGTGAAGAGCTTCAGCTTCTTGAGCCGTCGGGCTTGAGACTGTGAATTCGAGTTTTTTAAGACAAAGTGTTGCAATGATAAATCAGGAGAACAGGATCATGTCAGAACAGGTCATGGAAGAGTTGTGGAATGGGTTATCACCTGCGACAGATCGAACTGATCTGGCGAATGCAGTAATTGACCGTCTGCTCGAGTTGAATATCGATCTACAGGAAGTCTCACTGTCAGAGATGAAAATGCTGCTGACACGCGCTTACAGCCATCAGGCACGTGTCGATTCACAGAAACGCAGCCGCCGGATCTCAGACTGCGTCGTTGCATCTTAACATAGGCCGTTCCCTGAATTATTCTATGTAATTCAGGGAACGGCTTTGAAATAATACTTGAATCACAAATCCATACGGTGGTAGAACAGTGAGGCACCCTGCCGGGTTCTGAATCAGGCAGTCAATTCTGGCAGGTGGAAGCCTGTCGACGAACTCTCTGTTACCCGTACCCTCTCCCGGAGAAATACCACCGTGCATGATGAGAACCAGTCGAGTTCATCAGATCAGGATGATGCCGCCGACAGTCAGTCTGAGTTGGCCCAACAGCTTCTGGAGTCACTTCGACAGGGCAATAAAATTCAGGCCATCAAATATTACCGGGAATCTACGGGGGCAGGTCTGAAAGAATCAAAAGAAGCCATTGAAGCTCTGATCGAGAAGTATGACATCCAGATGAAATCAGGGTGTGCCTCAATGCTGCTGGTTGCCTCTTCGCTGGTTGTGCTCCTGTTACTTGTCTGGATTCAGTAAACTTTCCCACGACTGTCTCTCTTTACAGGTCAGGCTTCGCTCTTACGCACACGCGTAATGTCAGACTGCCGGAAATTGCCGGATCGGCATTCATTCACAGTCGAATCGACGGTTTTGTATTCAAAACGGCCCCTTTCATCAGTTCTGATAAAAGTTTCGTGTTGAAATCATCTTTTCTTCACATTTACCTCACACTTTGTCATCATAGTATGTATTGAACCCGGTTTATGAGATCTCGACTTGCGAAGAGACTGCCGATTTCAATAACCCAAGCGACCCGCCCGCCCAGACCCTCCTGAAAGGTGATTACATGAGACGGTGTATAATATCACTGGCTGTTTTTGGATTCCTGTTTACAACCACAGTAATCTGGGCCTGCTCGGTTCCTGTATTTCGATATGCACTGGAACGCTGGCCTGCGGACAAGTACAGCGCAGTCGTATTCCACCGGGGAGACTTAACACCGGAACAGCAGAAGCTGGTTTCCCACTTCGATCAGGAAGGCACGGTCGGCCAGAAGTCAGCCAATGTGGAACTGAAACTGATCGACCTGGATGCTGAGCCGGCTCGGGAAGATCTGGAACTCTGGAAAGCTCAAGAATCTGATACGCTGCCTCTGCTGGTCATGCGGACTCCCCTGCCGGCCCCGGTTCCCGTGGGATTCTGGTCAGGGGAACTGAGTGAAGAAAACATCGCGCGTCTGATAGACTCTCCTCTGCGTCAGAATATCGCAAAACAGTTGGTCAATGGTCAGACGGCAGTCTGGGTCTTTCTGGAAAGTGGTGACGCAGAGAAAGACAAGGCGGCTCGTGAGTTGCTGGCCCAGGAACTCAAGCGGATGGAGAAAACTCTGAAGCTGCCCGAGATTGAACAGGCTGATATTGAACAGGGACTGGTCAGCGTTGCGCCGGACAGCTTGAAGATGAAATTCAGTATCGTGACCTGCTCTCGCGATGATTCTGCAGAGCAATATCTGACACAGATGCTGTTGTCAACCGAGAATGATCTGAAAGACTTTGATTCAGAACCGATGGCGTTACCCGTATTCGGACGGGGACGGGTTCTGTATGCATTAATAGGTAAAGGAATCAATCCGGGTACGATCGAGCAGGCCTGTCGCGATCTGACTGGCCCCTGCACCTGTCAGGTCAAGGATCAGAATCCGGGTACGGATCTGTTAATGTCAGTTCCCTGGGAAAAACTGGTGACACCTGCGACACAGGATGAAAAAGAACTGCCACCACTGACGGGGTTGACCAGCTTTTCCAATAGTGAAGCAGCAAAAAATGACCCCGCTTCCATGGCACCGTTAGCGGATCAAAAAACAAACCCTGACAATGCGACTGCAGAGAAACAAACTGCAAAGGAAGCAGGTCAGAGTGTTGAGGTGGCAGAGTCTGTTTCCACACAACCCAGTGAGGCAGCCACGATACCAGCAGAAGACTCCGGATCTCGTTCTTTGAAATTCAAACCGGATTATACACTGATTACTCTGGCTGCATCTGTAATCGTTATCATACTGGCCGGAAGCTATTTGCTGTTAGTACGAAAACAGTAATCTAAAATCCAAAACATCTCAGCGGCTCGTTCAGAAGGACGCACCTCAATGTCGTTATTTCACTTGATCATTCAGGAAATGCAGCATCGCAAGCTGAATTTTCTGCTGGGCCTGTTATCGGTTGTCGTCGCAGTGGCCTGCCTGATAGCGGCTTTGACCTTATTGCAGGCTGATGAAATCCAGACAGAGTTGATCCTCGAGAAAAAATCGGAAGAAGTCAAACAGGCGGGCGCACAACTGGAAGATGCGATGCGCAAAATCACCAAAGGCCTGGGCTTCAATATTTTAATTTTACCGGCGGATGAAGATCTGAGCGAATTTCATCTGACGGGAATCGTCGAGAAGTCCATGCCTGAAGAGAATGTGAAAAAACTGGCCGAGTCAAAAATCGTGACGGTCAATCACCTGTTACCCATGGTGGCGAAAAAAGTCACCTGGCCTGAAAAAGACTGTGAAGTCATTCTGACCGGGACCCGGGGAGAAGTTCCCCAGTTACATCGGGCATTGAAAAAACCGCTCCAGCAGCAGGTACCGGAAGGCACGATGGTGCTCGGGTATCAGATTCAGAAAAAACTGGGACTCAAATCCGGTGATGAAGTCAAGCTGATGGGCAAGCCTTTCAAGGTGACGCTGACTTATCCGGAACGGGGAAATGCAGATGACAGCACGGTCTGGATCAATTTGAAACAGGCCCAGGAACTGCTGGGTATGCAGAATCTGGTGAATGCAATCCTGGCGCTCGAATGCAATTGTGCAACCGAAGACCGCGTGGCTGAGATCCGCAAAGATGTCGGCGAAATCCTGCCGGGCACGCAGATCATTGAACGTGGCCCCCCAGCTCTGGCGCGAGCCGAAGCCCGCAATAAAGCACATGCGACGGCTGTCGCTTCACTGGAACAGGAGAAGGCCAACCGGATTCAACTGATCGAGCGACACGCCGATTTTGCAGCCGTGCTCGTACCACTGGTCGTACTGGGCTGTGGTGCCTGGATCGGTTTTCTGTCACTCGAGAATGTGCGACGCCGCGCAACGGAAATCGGCATCCTGCGAGCGATCGGACTGCGTTCCTCCCAGGTCTTTGGAATCTTTATTATCAAAGCAGTGCTGATCGGTTTAATCGGTGCCCTGCTCGGTTATTTCCTGGGATATGGAATTGGTGTGGCCTGGGGCAAATTACCTGAAGCAATTCATCCGCAGGAAGTACTGTTCTCAGGTCGCTGGCTCCTGTTGAGCCTGGTGTTTGCCCCCCTGCTGGCGAGTTTAGCCAGCTGGATTCCCGCTTTGATGGCAGCGCGACAGGATCCTGCCACGATACTTCAGGAAGGATGATTAACCGAATATGTTACTGGAACTGAAAGCAATTACCAAATCCTTTAAATCTGGTTCGCACCGTGTTCAGGCGGTAGACGGGATCAGTCTGTCGGTCGATGCCGGCGAATTTGTGGCGATCCAGGGACCCAGCGGATGTGGTAAATCGACGCTGCTGCTGATCGTCGGAGGCTTGCTGCGTCCCGATGCCGGTCAGGTGCTGATCGAAGATACGGACCCTTATGTATTATCAAATGACAAGCGGGCCCGCTTCCGTTCCACGCATCTGGGGTTTGTATTTCAGCAGTTCCATCTCGTTCCCTATCTGAGCGTACTGGACAACGTGCTGGCTCCGGCCCTGGCAACCCGCTTACCTGAGTCGCGCAGACGTGCTGAAGATCTGATCGAGAAGTTTGGACTGGAGCAGCGGCTGCAGCACACACCGGCAGAGCTCAGTACCGGTGAAAAGCAGCGCGTGGCGTTAGCACGGGCTTTATTTCATTCCCCCAAAATTCTGCTGGCAGATGAGCCTACGGGTAATCTGGATGCTGAAAATTCGGAAATCGTTTTAAATGTTTTGAGTGAGTTTGCCGGGAACGGCGGCTGCGTTTTGATGGTCTCGCATGATGATCAGGCAGTCCAGTCAGCACAGCGCGTCCTGGGAATTGATGCAGGACGTTTACTGCCCCGTAGTGAAAAAGAAGCATTAATTAACTCTTGAATCAAATCGTAACAGCTTTAAGTTCAGGTGGAAAATATGAAATATCTCCGTGGCCAGAATGGGAAACTGTCTGAACCGTCTCCCTGCCGGACAGGAAAAATTAACAGTGGACTGGCACTCGCCGGAGGCTCAATCCTGTTTCTGGCGGTGATGTTGATATTACTGGTTTATTCTCCTCCCACAGACCCCGACAGCAATCAGACAACGACGGCAAATAAAACTGCCCCCGAGTCTGCTTCAAATGAAAACCAGGACGATGCACTGGTAATGTATTGTGCAGCCGGGATCAAACCACCGGTCGCTGCCGCCGCCGCACAATTTGCTGAGGAAGAATTTGGCGTTCCCGTTCATCTGCAGTATGGTGGTTCCGGAACCCTGCTCAGTAACCTGCAGGTGGCGAAGAAAGGGGATCTGTACCTGGCGGCTGACACCAGCTATATCGAAATCGCCCGTGAGAAAGGTCTGGTTGAGGAAGCCATTTCTGTGGCCCGAATGCATCCTGTGATAATGGTCAAAAAAGGGAATCCGAAAAAGATTCAATCGATTGATGATCTGTTGAAATCTGATGTGACATTTGCTCTGGCTAACCCGGATGCAGCATCGATAGGAAAGCTGACAAAAAAACAACTGACCGAAGCCGGTAAATGGGAAGCGGTTTCGAAGTCGGCTCGTGTTTTCAAACCAACGGTTTCAGAAATTGCCACTGATGTCATGCTGGGAGCCGTCGATGCTGCGATCGTGTGGGACGCCACCGTCAATCAGCATCCTGAAAAAGCAGACATGGTCGATGTGCCAGAACTTTCAGGAACCATCAAAAATGTCACCGTTGGTATCTTAAAGTCTTCTGAAAAACCCCAACAGGCACTGCTGTTTGCCCGTTATCTGCAGGCTCCGGAAAAAGGACAGAAACTGTTTTCAGAGATGGGATATGAGACAGTCGAAGGTGATGCCTGGGATCCTCATCCGACCATCCTGCTCTTCAGTGGCGGAGTGAATCGACTGGCGATTCAGGATACGTTGAAAGAGTTTGAGCAGCGTGAAGGAGTAACCGTCAATACTGTATATAACGGGTGTGGCATTCTGGTCGGTCAGATCAACAGTGGTCAGCGGCCTGATGCTTATTTTGCCTGTGATTCTTCCTACATGGTGCAGGTCCAGCCTAAGTTTACCCTGCCCCTGACGGTAGCTGAAACCGATATGGTCATCATTGTTGAGAAGGGGAACCCCCAGCAGATCAAAACGGTATTCGATCTCGCGGGAAAAGAAATCAAGGTGGGACTGGCGCACCATGAACAGAGCGCACTGGGTGCTTTGACTAAAAAATTACTGGAACCGCTGGTGCATAACGAACAAAGCCTGTACAACGCAGTTCAGCCAAATGTGAAAACCAACACGCCGACTGCGGATCTGCTGGTCAACCAGTTGAGAACCGGATCACTGGATGCGGCAATTGTGTATCGCGCCAATATTTCGAAAGTGGCAGATAAGTTAGATGTCGTTGAGATCAAAGAAGGTCGTCCCCTGGCGGAACAGCCCATCGCGATCCTGAAATCGACAAAGTATCCGCATTTGCTGCAGCGTCTGGTGGATACTTTGACAGATTCACCCTCGCGGGCAATTTTTGAATCCAATGGTTTTCGCTGGCGCGTTGCTTCGGAGTCGCTATGATCGAGCCGACTGTGAACGAACAGAAAACCGGGGGTTTCAAGCCACGCTCTGATCTGCCATTCTATACCATCTTTATTTCCATCAGTGCGATTTACGTATTTCTGATTGTGGCGATGCTGTCCGCCGAGACAACTTATACCACGCCCGATCACATCTGGAATGCATTTTCCAAGCCGGAAATCCGCTATGCCATCTGGTTGAGTCTGGTTTCCTGCGCGATCACAACGGTCCTCTCGCTCTGGGTTTCGGTTCCCATTGGCTATCTGATGTCGCGTCACGAATTTCCCGGTAAGACGCTGATTGATGCCATTCTGGATATCCCGATTGTCCTGCCTCCCCTGGTGATAGGCCTGTGTCTGTTGATTCTGTTTCAGGTGGAAGTTCCACAAATCGAATGGCTCAACAGAATGGTTGCAGAAAAGTCTGGAGTCGAATATGTGCCAGCCACATTGGTGTCGCAAACACAATCAGTTGATGACGTGATTCGCAAGGTGACCAAAGTAACTTTCGGGAAATCAATCGGCGTGACTTATGAAATACCGAGTGTGATTCTGGCCCAGTTCATGGTGGCCTGTGCCTTCGCGGTCAGGACGATGCGGGTGACCTTTGATCAGATTGGCCCCCGCTATGAGCAGGTGGCTTTAACGCTGGGCTGTAACCGGGGGCAGGCGTTCTGGCGTGTGGTCTTTCCACAGGCATACCGGGGACTGCTGGCAGCAGGCACACTGGCCTGGGCGCGCTCCCTGGGTGAGTTTGGACCGATCCTGGTCTTTTCCGGGGCTACACGCATGAAGACGGAAGTACTGCCAACGACCGTATTCCTGGAACTGACTGTCGGTAATATCGAAGGTGCGGTTGCCGCCTCGCTGATTATGGTCGTGTCTGCCTTGATTGTGCTGGTCATTGCCCGTATGTTCGGGCTGACCCGCGGCGCTGCAATATAAACGTGACCTGTTTGAACCCGGCTCAGCCGGAGATCTCATCTACCTGATTTGACAAGTTATGATTTCAGTAAAAAACCTTTGTGTCCAGGTTGGCGAATTCAGATTGAAAGACGTCAGCTTTGAAGTTCCCGGCGGGCATTATGCCGTCCTGATGGGTAAGACCGGCAGCGGAAAAACAACCATTCTGGAAACGATCTGTGGATTAAAGAAAATCCAGTCGGGAACGGTTTCCCTCAATGGCAGACCGATGACGCATGCCAGCCCGGCAGAGCGCGAAATTGGATACGTTCCCCAGGATGGCGTGCTGTTTCATACGATGACGGTGCGTGATAATCTTTCATTCGCTTTAGAACTCAGGAAATGGAATCAGCGGGAAATCAACAGCCGTGTGGAAGAGCTGGCTGAATTGCTGGGAATCAGTGCCCTGTTAAATCGCACCCCTTTTGGTTTGAGTGGTGGGGAAACACAACGGGTCTCCCTGGGACGTGCCCTGGCAGCGAAACCTTCCATTCTCTGCCTGGATGAACCTTTAAGTGCCCTGGATGAAGACACCCGCGGCGAGATGTGTGCCCTCTTGGAAGAAGTGCAGCGCGTGACCGGAGTCACAACCTTACATATCACACACAATGCTTCCGAATCAGAAAGGCTGGGGGACATCAAACTGGTCATCGTTGAGGGCGCGGTCCACAGTCTGTCTGGGAAGTCAACGGAAATTCCGGGAGTGACTCCTGACGACAGACAGGCTGCCGAAACGAAGACAGACACATCAGAAAGAATGAAAGCGCAATAGCATGAAGATTAAGGTGGAATATACGGCCCAGGTCAAAAAAGCAGCCGGTACTGGTGCTGAAGAATACGAGATTTCACCCGGAAGTACACTCCAGGATCTGGTGAGGCAGGTAGCGGAAACTCACTCGACTGCTCTGAAGCCTCTGCTCTTTCCGGATACAGAAGCCCTGCATCCCTCCATCCTGTTGTTTGTTTCGAACGAACAGGTATTATGGGAAGAGCCACTGACGCTGGAACCTCACCAGGTCGTGACGATACTCTCCCCGATTTCCGGCGGATGAGCAACACACCATATATCATTCTCAAACAGAAATCCCGCCTCACTATACAGGAGTCATGATGTCCGGTTTCGCTCCCCTGACCGATGAAGAACGAGCAGTTTATGAGTGGCAGATCTGGGTGCCCGAATTTGGGGAAGCCGGCCAGGAGAAACTGAAAAATGCCTCTGTTCTGATTTCGCGGTGTGGCGGCCTGGGGAGCGTGGTAGCCTACGAACTGGCGGCGGCGGGTATCGGGAAACTGGTGATCGCGCATGCCGGAAATGTCAAACCGAGTGACCTGAATCGTCAACTGTTAATGACACATGACTGGCTGGGTAAGCCTCGTGTCGAATCTGCTGAGCGACGTTTGAAAGAATTGAATCCCCGATTGGAAATTGTGGCGGTTCCGGAAAATCTGAGTGAAGTGAACGCAGAGCAGCTTGTGAAGCAGGTCGATCTGATCGTCGATTGTGCCCCGCTCTTCCCGGAACGCTATGCCATGAATCGTCAGTCTGTCCTGCAGAAGAAGCCGCTTGTCGAATGTGCCATGTATGATCTGGAAGCACAACTGACTACGTTCATTCCCGGACAGACCGGCTGTCTGGCCTGTCTCTATCCCCATGATCCTCCCGCCTGGAAGCGGGAGTTTCCCGTATTTGGAGCCGTCTCGGGTACGGTGGGCTGTATGGCGGCCATGGAAGCAATCAAGGTCCTCAGTGGCCTGGGTGAGACGCTGGCCAATCAACTGCTGATGTTCGATTTGCGGGACATGACATTTCAAAGAAACCGGATCCTGCGTCGAAAAGACTGTGCTGTCTGTGGAGCCTGAAGCATCATTTTAAAATAAGTATCAAACCTGTGAGGTATCGTTATGAAATCATTCTTCCTTCCATTGTTGATGGTCACTGTTCTGTTTAACTGGACAACGCCTGTCGTGCTGACCCAGGTTGCGGCTGCCGAAACGGACACCAGGCCAGAATGGCGCGGTGCTGCTGCGTCTGTTGTGATCACACCTGACAAGCCCATGTGGATGTCAGGGTACGCCTCCCGTACCAAACCCTCTCAAGGGAAAGTGCATGATCTGTACGCCAAACTGTTGATTCTGGAAGATAACAGGGGCGAAAAAGTTGTGATCATCACAACGGACCTGATTGGCATTACACCTGCGTTACGCGATCCGATCGCTGCGCGGCTGGAATCCGAGTTTAAGATTCCTTCAGCGGCTTTATTGATGAATGCCTCGCATACCCACTGCGGGCCGGAATTACGGGAAGACAAAGCGACCCGCCGCGGACTGGGGGGAGATCGCGGTGCAGAAGCCCGGCTGTATACGAAGCAACTGGTCGAGAAACTGCTCAAAGCCCTCGCAGAAACGCTGCCTCGACTGGAACCTGTTGAGCTGAAATATGCTTCCGCGCGGGCAGGGTTTGCGATGAACCGTCGTCTGCCGACTCCCCAGGGGGTCATCAACAGTCCCAATCCGGAAGGCCCCGTCGATCAACGGGTGCCGGTGTTGATCGTAGAACGACCGGACAGTTCGTTAGTAGCAGCGATGTTTGGCTATGCCTGTCATAATACAACGCTCAGCTTTTATCAGTTTTGTGGTGACTACGCCGGTTATGCCCAGGAATATCTGGAAGAAGCCCATCCGGGGATGGTGGCTCTGTTTATGATGGGCTGCGGTGGAGATCAGAATCCCTACCCGCGACGATCGCTGGATCTGGCAAAACAGCATGGGCGTGCGCTTTCCAACGCGGTCGAAGTGGCTTTGTCGGTCAAGCAGCCTCGCGAAATCCATGGTCGCCTGGGAATCGCAATGGATGAGGTCGAGCTGGAATTTGCCACACCTCCTGCCCGGGAAGAACTGCTCAAACGCAAGGAAACAGGCAATAAATATGAACAAAGTCACGCTGTGCGTCTGCTGGAGCAACTCGAAGAACGCGGAGGTATTCAGACCAGCTATGCCTTTCCCCTGCAGGTCATTCAGTTGGGGAATGACCTGACTTTAGCGGCGATCTGTGGTGAAACGGTGGTCGATTATTCCCTCAGGCTGCAGCGGGAACTGAAAACGGGAGTCGGGAATACCGGGACCGGGAATAAAGAGCCCGTCGTCTGGGTCGCCGGCTACTCAAATAATGTCTTTGGATATCTTCCCAGTCTGCGCGTCCTGAAAGAGGGCGGTTACGAGGGGAATAGAGCGATGATTTATACTTCCTATCCCGGTCCCTTTGCAGAATCAGTGGAACAAAGGGTGGTTTCCACAATCAAGGACCTTACTGCGCAGGCTCGAAACTCCACCCTGCAGAAGTAGTCGCAATTTTGGTCGTGACCTTATTTTACTTTTGTCCGAATTGCAAGGATTTTAGAAATACCATTTCGCTTTTCCAGGCGGTTGATTTAGAATACGTTAATCTTTGTTGAAGACATGATTATCTTTAAGGTTCTATTCATTCCTGCCAGGAGTAAACAGTGATGCGCCGTCAACTGTTCAAGTTTGTGTGTTTTGGATTTGCTCTGGTCTTATGCTCAAGTGTTGTGTCTTCCCCTTTGCAGGCACAGACCGAGCAGGAAGTAACGGCTTCCCGGCTCAAGGGGGTTGAATTTCTCAAGTCTCAACAGTTGGAAGATGGCAGTTGGGAATATGAAGGTCATCCGGTGGGGATTACTGCGCTCTGTACCATGGCACTGTTGGAAAATGGAATTCCCGTCAACGACCCACTGATTCAGAAAGGCAGACAGTTTGTCCTGAAAGAATCAGAGAAACTGAAATCGACGTATGACCTGTCTCTGGCCATTCTGTTATTATCCCGCATTGGAAATCGCGAAGACAAAGCCGATATCCGCCGGTTTGCAGCGCGATTAATCGCCGGTCAGACCACGACAGGTGGCTGGAGCTACACCTGTCCGCTGGCGACTGCCAGTAGTTTAAATAATCCACGGTCTCGTCTCAAACTGGGAACCTCACCCGGCGATAACAGTTGCACTCAGTTTGCAGTGCTTGGTTTGTGGACCGCCTCCCGCTCAAATATCAATATCGACGATTCAATGATCGGCGTGGCGCGACGCTTTGTCGAGACGCAGAACGAAGACGGTGGCTGGTCATATAAACTGCCCACTGAAGATATGAAAGAACCTTCACGAAACTCGATGACGCTGGCAGGCCTGTTCTGTCTGACGGTGGCCCGTGCGACAAAAATTCGATCGATGAGTCAGGATGTTCTCAAGGAAGCGGGCGACTCCTCCGAAACGCAGAAAGAGGGAGACACGTTGATCTCCGATCCGATTTTTGCCAAAGGGCTGGAAATGGCGGGAACCTATGCCGCCGGAATCAGTGCCTCTTCGGCCCGCTATTTTCTCTGGTCGACGGAGCGCGTAGGCGTGTTACTGGGGCTGGAAACGCTGGGAAATACTGACTGGTTTTCCAAAGGGGCCTCCGCCCTGATTCAAACTCAGAAAGAAGATGGCAGCTGGGAAGATTCACGAGGCAAACTGGCTGAGACAGCATTTGCGATTCTGTTCCTGCGCAAAGCCAATCTGGGAAGTGATATCTCGCGGATGTTGAACGGGGAACCTGAAAAGAAGTTCCAGATCTATTCGCAGGAGAAAAAACCGGAGTTCGAAACACTGCAGGCCGCGGTCGCTGCTGCCAAAGCGGGTGATTTGATTCGGGTAAACGGGGACGGCCCTTTTGGAGTCCCCCACCTGGAAATTGATAAAGATCTGAGTATCGAGGCCGGCTTTGGCTATGCACCAATCTTTCAGTATGAACGGGGGAAGAACAGTCTGGGCTTGCGATCGAGGCCGGAGCGTGATCCGAATGTACGTCATATCCTGCGGGTCTCAAAAGGGACGCTGGCACTGGAAGGCATCGCCTTTGAATTTGATCCTCCTGAAGTGGGTAAGGATGTGCCCTGGGCAGCGATTGTCGTGAATGGCGGCAATTTAAAAATGCTGAACTGTACGATCTCAGAACAGAACGATAAAGGCATGGCTGCAGTCCAGGTTTTAAAACCGACTGATTCTACAATTTCCAACTGTTTTTTCGTAGGAGGACGGGCAGCCTTTGAAATCGAAGGGACCGGTAAACAGACTATTTCAGTGGATGATTCGATTATCTTCTCACGAAAAATATTCTCTGTCCTGAAGAGCACCGGTGCGACTGCGGGGGGAGATATTAATCTGAACCTGTCTTATTGCACGGTTCAGGGCGCAGAGGGTTTTGTGTTTGAACGTTTCGTTAAAAATATTCATGTGAAGAGCGACCACTGTGCTTTTAAAGTGGAGAACCTGGGGCTTTCCATGTTGTCTGCCAGGGGATCAAAAGAGAATCGTTCCTTTGCAGGAGATTTGAATGTCTATGATGTGAATGACTGGCTGGGGCTGAGCGGCAAGGCTGAGACTGGCGTGACCGATGTAAAAAGCTGGAGCCAGTTCTGGGGAAAAACCGATGAGACTTCTGTGGGAGATACTCTCGCCTTTACATTTCGTCGACCCAATAATTCTTTTAATCATCGTTATAAGCCTGAGGACTGGGAAGTTTCGGAGACTTCGCCGCTGCTGGCCCGCGGACTGGAGTTTGGAGCCAAACCAGCCAGTGTTGGTGCCGGACCTGGATTCAGCCGCTTTCGCAGCAGTATTCTGTACAATGAATGGAAGCAGAAACAGCTGGCGACAGCAAAGTAAACCGGATTCGAGCAGAATGCGATTTGCTTTTCTCTCATGAAACGTTAGAATTCTCTGCTGACTGACATTGATGGCTGTTCATCAATGTCAATTCACTCTGTCAACGATTCGACGGTGAGAACGTTCACCGATTTATGAATGAATTCGAGTAAACTGCGCCGCCAGATTATATTTGAAGCGGCACGACTGATGTATTCGCGACAAGAGACTGAGTATTATCGGGCGAAGATGAAAGCGGCCCGCAAAGTCTGCCAGGGCTGGGTGAAAACCTCTGAGCTCCCCAGTAATCGCGAAATTCGTGATGAAATCCAGCGATTCGCCTGCACGTTTGAAGGCGAGTCCCGTACCGAAAATCTGCTGGGGATGCGACTGCAGGCGTTGCGCTTTCTGCGACTGTTCAAGCCGTTCCATCCCAAACTGATCGGCAGTACCCTGACCGGGCATATTCGCCAGGGCTCGGACATCGATATTCATGTCTTTTCACACAGTTGCGAAGCAGTGACGGCACAGCTGGACGAAGAAGGGATTTCCTATCGTGTCGAACACAAAACCGTGAAAAAACATGGTGAGGAAAGAATTTTTACGCACATTCATATTCAGGATGAATTTCCCGTTGAACTCACGTTATATCCCACCGAGCGGTCGAGCTATGGATTCAAATGTTCGATCACCGGCAAACGAATTGAGCGGGCAACACTGCCTGAGTTTGAACAGTTGCTGGAAAACGAATATCCGGGAATCGACCTGGATCAGCGGCTCGCAGAAGTCGAAGAGAGTATCGACCGATTTCAGATGTATCGACTGCTTCTGCTGCCTTTAGCGGGAGTCAAGCAGTCTAAAAAATATCATCCGGAAGGAGATGCACTGTATCACAGTCTGCAGGTTTATGATCTGGCGTGTGATGAACTGCCTTATGATGAAGAGTTTCAACTGGCGGCGTTACTGCATGATGTGGGAAAAGCCATTGATCCGCATGATCATGTCGAAGCCGGATTGCAGGCGCTGGAAGGATTGATTACCGAACGGACTGCCTGGTTGATTCAGCATCATATGGATGCGCATGCAATCCGGGCAGGAACGCTGGGGGCACGCGCTCGGCGGCGGTTGATGGCGAACGAAAGTTATGAAGATCTGCTGTTACTGGAAGAGTGTGATCATAACGGTCGCGAACCTGGGGTTGCCGTTCCGGATGTCGAAGATGCCCTGGAGGCAATTCAGGAACTTTCCCGCCTGTGTGGCTGATCGTTTCAATTTGAAGACAGCATTTAATGAAATGCATTGAGAAAAATTTATCTACGAGTGAGGAATAACAACGATGGTGAAACGAGTTTTAAGTGTCGGACAATGCGTGCCTGATACCAGTTCATTAATGCGCTTTCTGACCAGCCACTTCGATGTGGAGATTGATCAGTCGGACGTGGAGACCGATACCCTGGAGAAATTAAAAGCATCGGAATATGACCTGGTGCTGATTAATCGCAAACTGGATGCAGACTACAGTGATGGCATTGAACTCATCCAGAAGATCAGAGCGACCTCGGAAATCAAACCCAGTCCGCTGATGCTGGTTTCCAATTACCCCGAGTACCAGGAGCAGGCTGTAGAAGTGGGTGCCGTATATGGTATTGGTAAAGATCAATATCGGGATCCACAGACAGCGGCACGCTTAAAGCCCTACTTGGGCTGATAGCGGAGATATCGACCCGGTAATCTTTCTGAGCTTATCTCCAGTGGCTGGTTATCATGTACGATGGGAATACCGTTGGTAAAGACATAATCAATGCCACTGGGGAGCTGCTGCGGATTGTCGTAGGTGGCATGGTCCTGCACGGTTTCCGGATCAAAAATCACGAGATCCGCGAAATGTTGTTCTTTGATAAAGCCCCGGTTCTTCATCCCAAACCGTTTCGCTGCAGAACCCGATAACTTGTAGACAGCATCTTCCAGTGAAAAAAGCTTGTGGTCCCGCACACAGGGGCCGATCAGGCGCGGCGCGGAACCGAACTGCCGGGGGTGGATCATGCCCCCTTCCATAAAAATGCCGTCGGTTCCCATCATGTACAGATCGTGTTTTAAAACCGGATCAACAAGACGATCATCACCCATATTAAAGACCAGCAGCACGGCCATCTCTTCTTCAATCAGCAGGTTGATCAATGCTTCTTCTTTGGGGAGCCCTGATTCTTCCACATACCGACTCAATGATTTCCCCTGATGCTGTTTGTTCTTTTCCGTCAGAACCCAGGCAATCTGAATCGCCGAGATATCCAGCAGGTAATTTTCGAGTCCATATTTGAACCGCAGCCGCATTTCAGGCAGCTTCAGTTTTTCGATTGCTTTTTTCGGGCCGTCCTCGAAGACTTCATAAGGCAGCAGGAAATGCAGCATGGTCGAGCCGGGTTGATAGGGATACACGTCGAACGAAATATCAACTTCGTGGCGGGCAACCTTATCGATGTATTCAAGGGCTTCTTCCGCCTGTCCGGCATACTGACCTTTCATGTGAGAAATATGCACCTTGACCCCTGCCCTTTTGCCAATCTCCACGAGTTCTTCAATGGCCGGCATCAGCGTTTTTTTGTAGCGGATATGTGAAACATACAGCCCATCGTATTCAGCCATCGCCTGACAGGCTTCGACCAGTTCATCGGTGGTGGAGAAACATTGCGCGACATAATCAAGGCCCGTTGACAGGCCGACCGCGCCTGCTTCCATTCCTTTGCGGACCTCGGCGCAGATCTGTTTCATCTGAAAGTCATCCACCCGCTGGCGACCAAACCCGCAGGCCATCGACCGCAGATTCGCATAGGGAATGTGTGTCATCACATTCTGCACGTTTTTGCCATCGATCAGGTTCATATAGTCCTCCAATGATTCCCAGCCGGTATATTCGTGAGGATAAAGTCCGTCCAGGGACTGCAGGTAATAGACCCAGTCTGCAGCAGTGCAGCGATCCACTGGCGCATACGAAATCCCATCCGCCATGATGACTTCGGTAGTGAAGCCTTGTGAGGTTTTGGAGAGGAAGTTGGGAGTATTGAGCAGCCAGCTGTCGGAGTGATTATGTACATCGACAAAACCGGGCGCGACGACTTTATTCGTGGCGTCAATGACGGTTGCCCCCGAATTTTCAGGCAGATCGCCGATCGCGACGATGGTATCCCCTTTAATGCCCACGTTTGCCTGGTAGCGAGGAGCGCCGGTACCATCAATGACAGTACCGCCAGAGATCAGGACGTCAAATACCGGGGTCTCTCCGGCGGATTCGTGGGTGTTCATTGATTCCGTCTGTTTCATCTTGTGGGGGTGATCTGGGGGGAACGCTGAATCTTCAGTTTACTTTGACATTTTTTCGGTTCCGAGAAAAGGCTCGCTGGAAAATATTTCAAAATAATCAGCAGCTCTCAAGTCTCATCCGGGAATCTGCTGTTTGAAGATCCTGCCGGTTTTGGATGTAATTCTGTTTTCTTTCGTCTGGGCGATAACTACAATAAATAGAACTTTTCTGATATGAGAATCCTGAAAGTTCAGAAACGTTTTAACCGACTAAAGTAAAATGACGTATGACGATAACATCAGACTTTCAAACAGGAGCACTTCATGAGTCAACGTACTACTCGCCGCGAGTTCATTAAACAGTCTTCGGCGTTAGGCGCCGCGTTCTGGGTGGGCGGACAGAATCTGCTGGCAGTTGAAAAATCACCACTGGAAAAACTGAATTTCGCAGCCATTGGTGTCGGCGGCAAAGGTTCCGGCGATTCAAAATCTGCTTACGAAAACGGGAACCTGATCGCCATCTGCGATATAGATGACAAACACCTGGCCAAAGCAGCAGTCCGCTATCCCAAAGCGAAAAAATTTAATGATTACCGGGAAATGCTGACCGAAATGGAAGGCCAGATTGATGCGGTTACCGTCAGTACTCCCGATCATTCTCATGCTCCAGCCAGTGTAATGGCGATGAAAAAAGGCAAGCACTGTTTTACCCAGAAACCGTTAACGTGGTCAGTTCACGAAGCCCGTGTCATGCGGGAGGTTGCGAACGAGCATGGTGTGGCCACTCAGATGGGGAACCAGGGAACTGCCAAGGACGGGTTCCGCGAAGCCGTCGAAGTGATTCGGTCCGGCGTCCTGGGTAATGTGCGTGAAGCGCATGTCTGGACCAACCGTCCTGTCTGGGGTAAAAGCGTTGAGCGTCCACCAGAAGGCGAACCAGCTCCCAAGCACATTCACTGGGATCTGTTCCTGGGCCCTGCACCCTACCGCGAATTCAGCACACTGTACCATCCGTTTGAATGGCGTGGCTGGCTGGATTTCGGAACCGGGGCTCTAGGCGATATGGCCTGTCACACCATGAACATGCATGTGATGGCATTGGATCTGTACGATCCCCAGTCGATTGTCGCAGAACAGGAAGGAATGATCGAAAACGAAACCTATCCCAAATCCACGAAGATCACCTATCAGTTTGGTGAGCGCGGCAAAGGTAACAAACTCTGCCCGCTGAAGCTGACCTGGTACGATGGTGGTAATTTACCGCCGGAAGAACTGCTGATGGGTGAGAAAATGAAATCCAGCGGTGTGGTTCTGGTGGGAGATGAAGGCAACTTTTATACGCCCGATGACTACGGTGCAGAATACATTCTGCTGCCGAAAGACAAGTTCAAAGACTTTAAAAAGCCAGAACAGAGCCTGCCTCGTTCTCCTGGTCACTTTGAAGAATTTGTCGTGGCCTGCAAGGGAGGCGATCCCGCGATGTCCAACTTCAACTACGCCAGCCGTCTGACAGAGACGACGCTGCTGGGGAATGCCGCCATTCGTGCCGGTAAGAAGCTGGAATGGGATGCAAAGAAAATGGAATTCACCAACGCTCCGGAAGCCAATCAATTCCTGAGCCGTGATTACCGTGATGGCTGGTCGCTCTAAACCGGGGACCTCGATTAGATAAAAAAAGCCCCGTGGGACTTTGGTTCCGCGGGGCTTTTAATATTTTGTGATACAGCTCAGTGAACGATATCTTCCAGCGCTGAAAGTGAAACGACTTCCCTGCGGGAGACGAGAGCCCGTTCTCGATTTGCGGCTATTCCGTGCAGACCAATTTTATGGACGTACGTTTCTCGTGTCGTGGTGGTATCGCGCAGATCATGCACATCGGCATTTTCCAGAAACAGATAGTGCTGATCCTGGCCGATCAAAGTTCCCGCAATCACGTACAGGCTGGATAGATCGACGACAACGGTCTTTCCAGTCAGCTGTTCAAGGTACTGAGAATCCTCACTCATCTTATGTTCTGTCCTTCTTGAGATGCTGAGCAGACCTCAGCAGACGGTACTTTTATCTGAGTCTCCATTCTGACCGGATTTTCGTTGAAATCAACCAGGAGAGCACAGGCGGTCATTAAGATTTCTGCCGTGGAACGTTCCACGCACAGGTCACGGTCAATCCCGGGTTGACCAGATCGGCAAAATACAATAAGAGAGGACAGTCAGAATCCTCTCTCCTCTTCAGACAGCTTTCCTCACAGTAATTATTATTCCAAGTTACATGATATCAACTGTTTAGGCACCATGCAGCCCGGCAGCTGGATTTCATTTCTTTCAGTCTCACATTCGTGAAACGATTCATTATGAATAATTCCCGCTCTCAATCGATCTCGTCAGTATTCACGTGCGCCTGCCTGTTCTGGCTGGGTCTGTCCTGTGTAGATTTGGCCTTCACGCAGGAACCTCTGCCTTCAGTTGCCCAATCCGAGACTTCACTGTTACTGATGAAAAGCGGCCGAATGGTTTCTGGTGAAATCAGCGAAAGTGCGGGTGGCTATCTTGTGAAAAATCCGACGGGCAGCATGGTTGTTCCGTTTGAGAGCGTACTGTTTGAAGCGAAAGATCTGCATGAAATCTATCTGAAACAGCGGGCCTCCATGAAGTACCCGACGGCCAATTCACATCTGGATCTGGCGCGCTGGTGTATAACGAATGAACTGTACGAAGAAGCAAAAAGTGAATTGCGGGATGCGATCCGTCTGGAACCGAAACGATCGGAACCGCAGTTGATGCTGCGGCGACTGATGGGCGTCTCGGCGGAAAATCAGCCGACGGTCCAGGAGAAGATCCAGGAAACACTCATCAGGAAACAACTGGAAAGTTCAGACGAGGCAACATCGCTGACCGGAATCTCGCGTGAGCAGTCGGCTTTATTTGTGCGAAAGATTCAGCCGATCATGTTGAATAAATGCGGAAATGCCAATTGTCATGGCAATGCTGCGAAATCAGAATTTCGTCTCACCCAGGTAACCCGCAGGTATGGAAATCATCGGATTTATGCTGAGAAAAACCTGGCAGAAGTATTGAAGTGGATTGATCTCGAAGACCCGTTGCGAAGCCAGTTGTTGACCAAATCAGAGCAGGATCATCCACAGCAGGGAATCGTGGTTTACACTGGTTACGCAGGCCGAAAGCAGCAGCAGGTCATTCAGGAATGGGTGGCCGCTGTCGTAGCTGATCGTCTCAAACAGGACCAGTTACGTGTAGAGCGCCTCACCAAGCGGGCAAACCGACGTACCGGACAGGCCCGGGAAAATCTGCTGAAACAGGCGGATGGGATTATGACGACGAACGAAGTCCAGCAGGCCGACATGGAAGCGGAAGTGGAGCCGGCCCGGTTGAAAGGAGACATCTCCCTGATCTCCGGCTTCGAACCGAAAAAACTCTCCGATCAGGAAATCAACGAGCTGGTCAAAGAGAAGCCCGCTGATCCGTTTGACCCGGAGCAGTTCAACAACGCTGCTGTTCCTGAGTGACATCTTCCATTGGCGATCAGCAGCACCAGTGCTCAATGAGACTGGCAAACTTTTGTGTGCCCAGTTCCAGTTGTTCCAGCTCGATGAATTCGTCGTGCGTATGTGCCTGGCCGATGTCCCCTGGCCCGAAAACGACCATGTTTTTCATCTCCGGAAACAGGCTGCCATCTGTGCCATAGGAAACCGTTTTTGCTTTGTCTTTTCCGGCGATCTGCAGGACTTCGTTGACGAAAGGAGAATTCGGGTCTGTATAAACGGGAGTACCGCCGCATTTGAACTGAAATTCGAGTCCACATTTTTCCGCGGCACTGCGGGCCCGCTCGACCAGTTCGTCGGGTTCCTGTCCAGGCATGGGACGGAAATAAACCGTACAGATACTTTGAGGTGGCGTGATATTCACAGCAGCCGTCTTGTCGTTGATGCCGATATTCCAGCCGTTGGTGGGAGGATCGAATTCCTCATTCTGCCAGCGGGGATCGGTCATGCATTCCTCGTACAGTTTTTTCATCTCGACGAGAAACGGAATCATCGCCAGGTTCGCATTCACGCCGGTACTCAGGCTGGAGTGGGCAGCGCGACCGTGTGAGATTGCCTGAAACCCATAAGTCCCTTTGTGAGCATAAACCACTTCCAGACGCGTAGGCTCACCAATAATCCCATGTGTTTCCCCCGCCACCATTTCCTGGTACATGGTCGACTTTTCCGCAACATTGCGGGCACCGTGGTAGCCCACTTCTTCATCGGCGGTACAGGTGATGTAGAGCGGATGTTTCAGATCGCGCTCAACATACTGTTTCGCGGCAGCCAGCATACAGGCGATGGAACCTTTCATGTCACAACTGCCACGACCGTAGAGCTTGTCATCGATCTGTGTGGGAGTGAAGGGACTGAACTCATCCGTGAACCAGGGATCAGCGGGAACAACATCGGTATGAGCAAAATAGGCCATGCCTCCCTGCCCTGATCCGCGGCGACCAATGATGTTGGCTTTGCGAATTCCCTTCGCGTCGTTGTATTCCAGCCGCTCAATGGCAAACCCCAGATTTTTCAGGACGGCTTCCACGTAATCGCTGACTGCCAGGTTCGAAAAACAGCTGGTGGATTCGAAAGCCACGAGTTCTCTGGTATAGTTCAATGCATCCATGAATATTTCCACGCTATGATATTGTTAAGTCTTGAGGTGACGCTGAAACTGAGCCAGTGTTTTCTCCCACATGGCGGGAGAGAGCACGTGCCCGGATCCTTCTTCAATATAATAAGTAAAGTTCGTTTCTGCATTCATGGCAGCATAGTTGTTTGCAATTATTTTGACACCGCGTCGAACTTCGTCGATGGGACTGCCTCCGTCGAGTTCGCCGAAATTCAGATGCAGCGGCCGGGGTGCGATCAGGGCGGCGATGTCGGGAGTGTCCCCGTATTCGTATATTCCGGGGATGAAATTCGGAAAACAGTGCAGCATGTGTTCGCGATGAATGCCTTTGTACGTCGGCAGGCAACAGTTGCCCACCAGGCATTTAATGCGTGGTTCCCAGGGACCGACGAGCCAGGTATGTGTGGAACCCATGGAGTGGCCGTAGCAGCCGATTTTTTCGTCGATCACTTCCGGACGGCTCTGCAGAAAATCGATGGCCCGTTTCATGTCCAGAATATTTTTCCAGGCCATACATTTCCCGGCAACCACATACCGCAGGAATTCGAAGCGTTCAAAATTTCCTGTTTTGAGTTTGCCCGTCGGATCCTGTCGCTCTTCAAAACAGAGGGCATCAGGACAGAGTACGACAAAGCCCTCTTTCGCGAGTGCGGCTCCGGTATGATGCATCTGGTTACCAGCCAGGCCCGCCGGTTCGCTTTTCCCCAGATGGTACTGCCCGGCATGCTGATGCCAGACCGCCACGGCAGGAGCGGGATGCGCGGGAGAGACCATATCGGGAATCAGCAACAGGGCGGGAATCGCATCTCCGGGCTCGGCTTCGTAGGTCAGCGATTCAATCCGGTAACCGTCCTTCTGGATCGTTTCGCGGAGCTTGGCATTCAATGCCGGAGGCTCAGGCCAGTCACCACCCAGGCCTGCTAACAGTTTTTGTTTGAATTCGGCGGGAGGCATCTGGTGGGCTCCTGTGGAGTGAAGCTATTATGGTAAGCGTTGCTGGCTGAGAGCTGATTTTTTCCATCAATCATAAAGAGAAATGATTCGAAATGATATGAAATTCGTTTTGCGTCAAGGTAGATTAGAAGTATCGTAAAAACAGACGAGCCCCGTTTAAGACGAATTCAGGAGTCCAGTCATGCAAGGCAAAACGGATTTGAACTACGATATGAACAGCCTGGTCCCACCGACTTCTAAGGAAGCAGTAGCTTCACTGGGAGAATGGTTGACATTCTATTTCGAAAAACCGATCCAGTTTCCCGAGGAGTTCATTGATCAATTACTTAACTTTCATGGTGGCATTCCTGGAAAACAGTGTTTCAATGAGCCTGACGGTACACAACGAATGATCTGTCGCTTTTGTAATATTCTCAGAGAAGAAGATCTACTTCCTCCCGCACAACCTAGCTGGCGGGGCGGCTCTGATGCGAGATATGAATACAGTATTCGATTATTCCTGGATGCAGACTCCTATTGTGGCAGATTAGGGGAATCTAAAAGTACGTTGGTACCCATAGCGGCGATCGACACAGCAGGTGGTTTTAATGCGCGGGAAATGGGTGAAATGGATTTGCTTTGTCTCAATTATGGAAATGAAGGAGAACCTGCCGTTGTCACCTGGAGTTTTGAAATGTCCTGGGCAGAGCCCAAATATACAATCAAGGTCGCAGATTCTTTCAAAGAATTTCTGAACATGCTCTACGAACGTCCCGATGGTTTTTATACCACGAACGATTGTGAGTATTTTTAACGAACAGGATTTCAATGAAATCGCTATTTGCCACAACACACGCACGTGTTTACGGGACTTCCGATGCCTGGCGATTTTCTAATCAGGCGCGGGCTGGTGAGACATTTCAGAAATGCAATATCCAGTTGATAATTGAGGGGGATGATGAAAGTCGATACTTTTTGATCGTCAGCCCTGAGGGATTCTTTGTTGCTGACACCTGGCATGAATCACTGGATGCAGCACAAGATGAGGCGGAGAGAGTTTTGGGTGTAACTCGTGAAGACTGGACCGAATAGATACGAAAGCAGGCTGGATAGCTCAGCCTGCTTCTCATCAAATCCTTCTTTACTTCTTCATCGTCTCCACCAGTTTTGCTGCCAGTTTCTTCACGTCTTCCGGATCAGAGAGATCGTTAAAACTCTGTACGGTGACAGCCTGTTCCATGTAGCCGGCGTTTTCCAGGCCGACGGTCAGGTCCTGCAGGACAGCCGAGTATTCACCGGTCTCTGCGATTTTCTGGAGGGTGGGAACCAGTTGGTTCTGTGACAGGCCGGGGCTGACTTCGGGGGCCGCGGTGGAACTGCTTTCACAGCCAATCAGGGTGAGGGTCAAAAAAAGGATTGCAAAATATTTCATAGTGCCTGCGGTCTCTTGCAAAAGGGAGTAGGAAAAAGCGGATGGTGCGCCGTCCACGCTGGACGACGCACTCCAGCCAAAGTGAAAGTCTGACGATGAACTTAAGGTAGATTGATGACTTTGCCGTCAGCGATGTAGCCCATGTTGCCATAAGTGGCGAGGTCGATATTTTCACTGAGAAAGCGAACTGCTCCATCACCAAACAGGAAGTGACAGCCTCCGGTGTGCGAACTGGTGAAGTTCCAGGAACCGGCGGTTCCGTTGATGCCGTAATAGGCACTGCTGGGAGACGTGATCGCGTTCTGTGTATAGTAGGCGGCATCGGAGTAATTACCGATCCAGATGGTGCCGTTCTTGGCCCCTTCTGTTCCCCGCTCGCCAATGAGCATGGTGTTGCTTAAACCATCACGGATATCTCGGAAAGCAACATTGGAATTGTCATAAAACGATCCGGTCGGCTTCGTCGAACCAGAGCTTCGATAGGTGTTTCCGGCGACGCCCGTGTAGTTGGATTTTCCGTAGTCGCTTAAATCGGTATTGTTGCCGCCCATCGGATCGGAGGGACAGATGTAGGCGCTGAGTTTGATTTTGGAATAAGGAACAGGAACACTGGCGGTACCAGTGGTGATCTCGGGAATGGTGGTCCAGTCGTTGTTAAAACCACCTGCCGAACCGATGGAATCGTAAAGTGCAGACTGCTCGATGTAAGGCAGAATGAATGTGCCCCAGCCCAGCAGGTTATGATTGGTGACATTGGCGGTGGGATCGTCATCGAGGTAACCGGGAGGCAGAGTGTTGTGCACATCATGGTAGTTGTGCATCGCAATGCCGATCTGTTTGATGTTGTTCTTACAGGAACTGCGGCGCGCGGCTTCCCGTGCCTGTTGTACTGCCGGGAGCAGTAATGCGATCAAAATGGCGATGATGGCGATTACCACCAGCAGTTCGATCAGGGTAAATCCTTTAGTTCTTCGTTGACGTTGCAGCACGTGACAATCTCCTTGGAGAAAAAACAGCGGTCGGGTTGAAACAGAGAGTTTTATTCAGTGGGTAAGAATGACTTCGATCAATATTCAGCGAAGCTGTGGCGGGGAAATCCATTTCTTATGCTCAAGTGGATCCGGAAGGTAAAACAGAGGACGTTTCTTTTGGCGAATATTTATCATGCTTGTTTAAATATCTGATGGTCAAAGTGTGAATAGTTCGAGAAGAATGCGTGGGGAAAGATAGAAGGCTTCGAATCACAGTCCGAAAATTTTTGATGAAGATTGCAGAATACTGAAATATGATGCTGCAGGTCATCACCCGAACAGGTAGGATGCCAATAGAGTCAGTGGACAAAATATTGGAGAAGGATTTGATCCAGCCGCTTCAAAATTGCGTTATGAAAAACAGCTGACCACCCCTTGCGCTCTGACTGACGAGATACCAGGATGACGATTAAAATCAGTTGCGGAATCTGCGGTAAGAACTACAAAGTTCAGGATGCTGCTGCCGGAAAAAAACTCCGCTGTAAAGAGTGTGGCGAAGTTATCAGAATTCCCGAGCCGGAAGCAGAATTCGGTGACGGCGATGATTTCTCGAAACTGCTCGATGACGCCGTCGAAGAAGAGGCGAAAGCCAAAACCATTCGACGTCCCGTACGCAAGCCGATGGTCAAAGCGGAAAAGTATAAGGGCGATGAAGATGGCCCGGTGACTCGTAAAAAAGAAAATAATTACACACAGGATCTCATACAGACCATTCTGTTTCCGCTCGACCCGGCCAACCTGTTTACATTTGTCTGTATCTGGATTCTGCTCTGCATGAAAGAACTGATCCTGCCCTTCGCAGGCATTCGCCTGGGCTTCCTGGCAACCCTGATTATTTTAGGCTGGTACAGCAATTACCGCTTTAATGTCATTTATGAAGCGACATCGGGAAGGAAAGAACTACCCGAACTGACTCCTGAAGATGGGTACTTCATCCCCGTAGTGAAATGGGCGGCAACCTGGCTGCTCGTGCATTTGCCGGCGTATTTGTACCTGGGAATTGTACTCTACCTGGCGATTCAAAATGCGGGCGAAGCGGGAGGCCCCGGCTTTCTGCCTCAGGATGTCGTGGACTTCCTGCCTCTGTACCACCTCGGAGTTTTCGTGTTTCTCTATTGTGCAGGCCTGTTTTTCTGGCCGATCCTGGCACTGTGTGTGGCGGTGGGAGGCTTCGAAACCGTCTTCCGGATCGACCTCATGCTGCTCACCATCGTCAAATCGATGGGAGCTTATTTCTTCACCGCGGGTGCCATGTTCCTGACGTCGGTGGTTTACTTCTTTACCGTTTTTATGGCATTAAAACTGGGCGTGGTGGGCATCATCATCATGATCGCGATCATCCTCTATTTTGAAATCGTCGCGTTGAGGATGATCGGCCTGTATTATCATCACTTCAAAACGCGCTTCGCCTGGCATTGGGGTTAACCGCCAGTTACTGCGAATTATTTTTCGTGAACCGTATTGACGACATGATCGAAAGCCGGTCGCATTTTATCAAACACTGCGTCATCACACAGACAGACCAGATTAAACTGCACGCGGCCCGTCAGCAGTGTCACACGATAGCCTTTCTGCTTGCCCCCCAGCAGACTTTTCGTGGTAAAGATCGACTGACAGGCATCCCCCATTTTGGTTTTGAGTAAGGTGTAGTCCCCCAGTTCTTCATAGTTGGAATAGTCGTCCTCAAACTTCCGTTTCATCAATCGATGAATGTCGACCACAGGGGGCTCGATCTCTTCAGCGTCGGCACCCTGGTTCATCGCCAGACCGGCACTTCCCAGGGCCGAACCGGTCATATTGCCACGAATCGAAATACTGGTCCCTTCATCCGGAGAAATAAATTTGGCCCAGCTTTGTACGCCCCCCTGGCCGCCTCCGTTTTCCACCTTCCATCCTTCGGGGTATTCCGCGCCAATGTCGCCGACCTCGGGTGAGAATTTGGCGAATTTCTGGGGGACTTCCACTTTACTGGCGGCTGCCTGGCCGGCATTCAATGAACTGCCCATGGAAAACATAAAGTATCCCAGTCCCCCTGTGAGCAGCACGCCCAGCACACACCCGCCTATTAACAGCGGGAGCGGAATACTGGCTTCCGATTTCTTTTTCGCTTTATCAGGTTTGCTGCTTGCCGCCGTTGCACTTTTCTGGTTTCCCGATGTCCCTTTGCGTTTACGTGCGCGGCGGACACGATCCATTGCAGAATCATCGAAATCACCAAAGTCGTCTTCAAATTCATCAGGAGCAGGTTTTGATTTCTTTTTTCCGTCGGCTTTCAACACAAACGGGTTCTCACACGATTTGCATTTGACTTTTTTGCCAAGCAGATCAGGGCTCTTGAGCTTCAGCTTATTCTGACAATGCGGACAGGTTACTGTTACTCCGGGCATCTGTGATCTCTCCTGTTAGCGAACCAGTCTGTAGTCTACAGGTTCGTTAAGAATGATGATTCCATTTGAAAATTAAGATACTGGTTTGCGAAATGAATTTCCACTACAAAACCTGCGAATACCGGAGCGCAACACATTTCACCATGGCGTTACTCAATCGATTATACCCGGTCCAAATGGCCCTCGAGACGTTTCTGTAAAAACAGGGCACAGTCTAATTGATAGAAATTCAAAGACAGAAACGCAATATCTGTCTGAGATATCTAATCAGAAATTCATGGTAGAAAATCACAAAATAAACAGACAAAACAGGCTTGCCGCCGGTTCTTAATCAGAACAAAGCCCGTTGATATATGTGTGTTTCTGGCGCGACCGCATTCCATCAACGGGCTTTGTTTTGTTCCAGGGTTTCTCTCCTTCTCGGTTCAATATGTCAGAGTCTCTGATGCAAGAATCAGAGTGCATCAGCACGGCTGAGTCGACGGAGTGATTTCCAGCAGACCGAAATCCTCCTGCCCGCGGTGTCTCTGCTGCGGTCCCCTGCTTCGTTTCCCATTAGAAGACTTCATGTCTGGGGGGAATGGATTCTCAAAATCGAACGCGCCAGTGCTTCCGACACGAAGATTAATGCCATTTTCGGCGGGAATGGCCTGCTGCCCCTGATTTTTTTGAATTCGCGTACTGCATTCACTGTTGTAAGTATTGAGAATCAAAGCACTTTCCCGTTAAAATCCAGCTCCCTCCTGAAGACGAGCCTTCGCGAACTTGATTCGCAAAAACAGCGTCTATCAGGAAACACAAGCGCCCGTAGCTCAGCTGGATAGAGCAACGGACTTCTAATCCGTAGGTCAGTGGTTCGAATCCACTCGGGCGTACTTATAAGGCCATAATTTACAACGAGTTATGGCTTTAATTCTTTTGTCTGTGTTGTATCCTTTTTGGTGCGATTTTGTTTGTATCCTTTTGGTGGTGCTTGGCTCCACTTACTGACAACAACAGATGGTCCCAATTCCTATGCTGGTTGGCTGGAATTAGTCTCTGAAACAGTTGGTCCTAATTTCAGTGTTGTCGGTCTCAGATTACTTGCAACAGCAGTTGGTGCTAAAAGCCAGTGCTTAAAACCTTGCTGTCTGTATGCCGTAACGAATAGTAGTGTGAGTTACATTAGAGGTACCGAACTTTTATAAGTTGCTTTTGGCTTCGAAACTCCCAGAGTCAGCCCGCTGGCAAGTCGTTATGGAGTTGGTTTTGCAAGGGACGGTAGGTCATGTGGAGAACCAGCACGATTCCCGTTATGATTAGCTGATCGCAGATGAAAGACACCATATCTCATAGAATATCCAGCCATGCTGTTTGTCACGACATTCCAGACATTTTTGCGCGAGTTCTCGCGTCTGGGGATAGTCAAATTCTTTTGGCAAGGAAACGCAGATCATTCTTCTTCTCAAGTTCTTTCAGGCCTTTACCCGATGACTTCCCGGCAGCACGATCTAAGGCTTGCGATTGTAATAGAATACGGGTAAGAGGCATGTCACCTCTTGGGTCTGGACTTGGCTGAATCACATCGTGGGAAAAAAAACAACGCGGCCTAACAACTCAGAGAGCTGGTGAACCAGTCCGCGAATTGGGTGGTTTGCTGAGCTGTCCGCGAAGCCGCGGTTTTTCAACAGATTAATGAAACCAGGTACTAACGATTGAGTTCACCGGACTGGAGAAAGTGATATTGAATTCAGAGTTTGCACGGTCCACAACTCTGGTTCATCTTTTGCTAAATATCAAATCATTTGCAGGTGAATATCGATACCGACCTTCTTTGCGACTTCATTCGCTAACTCCAAGATACGATACTTTACTCTGTCGATTTGCTGAATCTGATGCATGGGAATCGCAACAAATTCAGCCCCCCCTGCCGGGACTCATTTACTATCGCAACAATACGTCCGATTTCGTTTCGTACGGTGGTCAAGAAGATTTGAATCTCGGAATCGTTAAAGTCATCAACGCTTTTATTCTTCTTTTTACGGTTAATCGTCCCTTTACTAATCAATTCCGTGATTTCATTCAGTCCTTTTACCATGTCTCTATAAGAACCTTCACAGACCATCCGATGCTTTAGCGCATTTCGATCAATGCAACGAAGGACGATTTCGAGGCAGTTGCGATCATCGTAAGGATGAATTCGTGAGAAATCGGTGTGCTGCTCAAGAGCATCGACTAGATGTTGGGCGAGTTCTTCATCGTTTTTGTCCGCTACAGTTGAGACGATTGTCCCAATGTTAATTACGGTGCAATGATCAGGGACTTCGATTCGCGAGCAGTTCAAGAATCCGTGAATGATTAGAGAATCATAGTCTTTCGCGAGATTGTATTCGTCAAATTTGGCAAGCGTGTGGCGGATTTTTTTCGCATCAGCATTGACTGTAACTTGAATAGCGACTCGTTTTGCCTCATCTGCAAGATCGATGGCGGGAAAGTTTGGGGCGAACAGATTTTTGTTGGTTAGATCGAGACCATGTGACGCTTTAAAAAGGTGAATCGCGAGGCTTTCGAGGAGACGCGTCATATCCGCAAAGCCAGCGTCTTGGCTGACTTCGAGGTAACGTTGCACAATCGCGATATCAGACAGCAAATTGGTTAAGACCTGTTGTAGCATTCGGAGCCCCTTGAAGCATGACGTCACAGTTCACCGGGCCGCGACGAACCCCATTGATTTTACCAAACCGCGCGAGCCGCGACTTAGGTGCAACATTTTTCTTATAGCGTGATTGTTATTTGTCTGGACATTGTAACTACTATCATACCGGACACCCGCGAAGGTTTAGAAGTGCAGCAGCAAAGTGATCGCAAAGCGTAATCATTTCGCCAATCATATTTTCAGGGAGATCCTTGCGTAGTGGATTGCAGACGACATACTCAAGTGGGGCTAACAATTGGAAAGCATCGTGGGCAATCGACGCATTGATTTCTGTACAATGTTCTCGGAATCGTTGTGCGGCTGTCGTATCGAGACCGGCGTCTACACCAGAGAGCAATAACAACTCGACCTGAATTTGTGATTTAATCTCGAATTGCAAAATCGCAGACGAATTGTCTGAATAAATTATCGTCATTCCAACAAGCTCACCAATGTTTGGATCACTCTTTATTCCACCTCCGGCAAGAATCCATCTTTCGCACGAGAGAACAGTACGTAAATGAAGATCGGTTTCAGTGTCGACCGTTTTTTTCGCGATGTCGGAGACATCATCGGTTGTCATTGCGACGGTAAATTGCATAAGAACTCTATTCGTACTGGGCGGACAAAACCTGACGGGATCACTATAGATAAAATTTAATTACCTCTAAATATATCAAGATCTAATAGCATAAACACTGCAGTTCACTGGCCATCCCGAGAAAACGTTCGTTTTCGCGAAAGTCTACTAAATTACTCAGAACTCATCGTAATCTGCACAAGGTGAATTCATTATAGTCGTGTTCGAAATCAAAATCACTTATTCCCGTCAGTGGTGACAAAAACCGGAGCATCTTTGAACGTCGTTACAGCACCGCCACGACGTTCAGCAACGATGGTATAACGGTATAGCTTATGACCAAATTTGATACAATTATTGGAGTATCTGCCGTGCTGTTTGTCACGAGATAGACGACATTTTAGCGCGAGTTCTCGCTTCACGGAATAATCAATTCCTTCCGGCAATTACATGCAGGGAGTGGTGCGGATTAATAGATATTTCGGGAAAATCTAGAGGTACTACAGGTTGAAAGAGGGTAGCTGCCTCAACCCAGAATTGAACGATCTCAGGAAACCCCATCAAAGACATCTTGACTTTTTGCAAGCAGGCCGATCAAATCAGCACAAAGACACTACGTCTTTTTCGATTTCAGGAGGAGTGAAATGCAGTCTAAGCAATATCATGTGACGGATACCGAGCTCTTGGTCTTGCAGGTTCTGTGGGATCGTGGGCAGGCTACGACGCGTGAAGTGTGTGATGCAATTTATCCGGAAGGTTCGACTTCGCAATATTACACAGTTCAGAAATTACTGGAGCGACTTGAAAAGCGGAATTGTGTGATACGCGACCGTAGACAGCGAGTCCATGTTTTTTCAGCAGCCATTGATCGCGAAACATTGATCCAGGAACGCTTGCGGGGGCTATCAGATACTTTGTGTGGCGGTGCTGTGATTCCCATGCTAACCGGTCTGATCCAGATGCGGCGCTGGACAGCCTCAGAGCAGAAACAGTTGAAAGAACTGCTCAAAGAAGTCCCCCCCAAGAAGCTCCCCAAAGACTAGATCGCCTTTCAGCACAACTTATCACATGGAGTTTGTATTTAGGAGTCATCTGATGTGGTTCGAATCAACTTCCCATGTTGTCCTGGGCATTCTGACTGTTGCTGCAGTACTCTGCTTTGTCTCAGAATTATTCAGCTGTGTGACTCGTCAACGCTGGCCTGTCATCGAACATGCACTCTGGATAGTCGTCCTGCTCAAGCTGATCATCCCTCCTTTTCTGCCACTGGGGATTCCTGGTTTTCCCTCTGCGAAAGCAACAATGCCTCAACCATCTGCCCTAAGTTTTTCAGCTTCAGTCTCTCACCCATCTGACAGCCAGCTCGAAGTGAGCCCCAGTCAAGCTGGTATTCAAAATCTGGAAGAAACACAGCGTTTCCCTGATATCACTGCGGAAAACAACCTGCCAGCTTCACCCTCTGCGGTCGCATCAACCAGGGGGGCGCAGACTCAGAACCTGCTTGTGAATCCGCAGACACTGCCCCCAGCTTCGAATACTCCGGTAACGCATTCTTCTTCTGCTCCCTCTGACCGCTTTCATACAGCTGCAGTCCAGAATTCAGAGCTCTCCAAAGATGGTTCTCTATTGAATGCTGCATACATTGGCTGGAGCTTATGCACCCTCTGGGCTGTTGGTTCTCTGGTCGTACTGTTCAGAGCCATGCAATCCATCCGAGCCTTTACAAGGCTGCTCCCGCTTTCAGAGCCTGTCACCCCGGAAGTCCAGTCTGTTGTCGAGGAGATTGCTGTTCGAACAGGTCTGCGAAAAGTACCCACTGTCAGAACGCTGCAAGCCACGGTCCCGCCTCTGGTCTGGTCGGGAATCAGGCAGATCCTGGTCATTCTACCTGCTGATCTTTCGGCCATGCATGAGCCAACAACCCGCAATCTGCTTCTGACTCACGAGTTTGCTCATATTCGGAGACGTGATTATCTGACAAGATGGTTGGAGTTGGCTGTGACTGTGATCTGGTGGTGGTGTCCGCTGGTCTGGTTGACCCGTTCCCGTCTCCGCGCCGCCGAAGAGGCTGCCTGCGATGCCCAGGTGCTCACGCTCTGGCCTGACGTTGCTGAGGAATACGCCAGGGCAATTGTTGAAACGACTGACTTTGTAGCCCATGCACAGGTTCAGCCACAGTTGGCGACCGGTGGTACGGGTTCCATTCGTCAGCTGAAATCCCGCTTGAAGCTGATTGAATCTCAGCGTCTGCGTTCGCATTCAGCTTTCGCCAGAACGTCGCTGGTCCTGGTAGTGGCAGCTCTGACTTGCCCACTCCTACTGGTGGGCAGTACCGTCAGTCAGACTGTAAAGCCACCCCGTGTCGCGAAATCCAACCAAAGCGCTCCGGGGCAAGAACCGAACACGAAACCTGACACACCATCCCCACAGTCGACTACTGCGGACTCCAGTTCATCAACGAAATCAGTCCCACCAGTCACTCCGGAGCTGCGCAAGTCACCCCACTCCGCTTTACCGCCGGAATGCCGGCCCAGCTACAATGTTTATGCAGTACTTTCACCAGATGGCCTACAAATTGCCTTTACAGGCAGATATACGAGTCAGGCTGGAACGACAAAATACGGACTGTTCTGTTACGACAGAACAACCAGAAATACTCGTTGCCTCATCGAGAATCGGCTGAATACGAGGGCCGCCTGGTCTCCGGATTCGAAAAAACTTGCCATTGGTAATTCTCCCGGCAAAAGTATTCGCTTTCCGTTGGTTATCATTGATGTGCAGTCAGGTCAGATTGACGAAACCGGAGTGCAAGGTGCAGGAGCAGCCTGGTCCCCCAACGGCCGGTATATTGCTGTCTCAACGCAGTTTGCCAAGGGGAGCGCCTGGCGCGGGGGAATCCCAGCCGACGGTCGTATTGGAATCTGGGATACTGTGAAACGCGAGATGAACTATGTCAGTCTGCCCGGAATCAACCAGCCCGATCGTGATTTGCGATACCATTTCATAACCGGAGGCGTTAATCCCAGCTGGTCAGACAACGGAGAATGGATTGCCTGGACTCAATCTACGTATGATACTCTGCCCGGCAATGATCACAAATGGAAGACCGAGATTTGGGCTGCTCGTATTGATGGATCTTCGTTACAGCGAGTTTTTGAAAACTCGCAAGCTGCGTCCTGGTTGCCTAACCGCCTGGTTCTGAGAGATGAGAAAACGGATCAGCAGTTCACTCTTCAGGAGTCCGACAGTACTTCCGTTAAAAACTGGCCTACTCTGCCCTTTGATTTTCAAAAAGTGCTGAAGGAGCAGGCAGCCGCATCCCAAAGAGCCGCTGATTTTAATGTAGAGCTAGTCCTTAAAGCCAACCGTCTCTGGCAAAACCCGGATCTGGGTAGGTTCAAGTCAATTGACTTCACCCATCGTATGTCCCCTCATCGACTCGATGAACGATTTCAGTGGGATCAGGCGGGGACATTCCGTGTGGAAGTCGTCGACCGGGAGGCTGGTTCCGATGTTTATGGGACTGGCTGGTCGGTGATCAGACTGCCCGATGGTTCATCGTTCACAGTTGCGAACCCCGAGGCATATCCGCGGCATCGCACAGCAGACGATATCACTAAAGATCAGCGTTCAAACCAGATCACTGCCCGGGAACTTCTACGGCGTGAAACGCTGAGGCATCTCTCCGGCACCCGTTTGAATTTTGCTTCGATCGACTGGGGAAGAAATCCAAACGATTTTATCGTCGTCGATTATCATCAGGACGGGAACACCCGGCTGATCGAACTGCGCCCGTCTCCACAGGCCAGCCGTCGTGTGAAGTTAAATGCCGGCGCCATGTTTGAGACGACCTCCTGGGCTTATATGCATGACGTTGTTGTGAATCGGTCGCTGTTGACCATTGATGAAAACAATCGCATCGTTCGCGAAGTCGCCTACAATGATGAGAAACTGATTGCAGAAATAAACTTAGCGGACTGGGATACCACAGATTCAGGGCAACAGGCCCCCCGGCACATTGACATCAGATTTCCCGAGAAAGACTTTCATGTTGAGCAAAAGTTTCAGGTCACACCAGAAGGGCTCTGGATCTTAACAAGCGGCTCTTCACAATTTGCAGGTCACCCCGCCCAGAAGGAAGAAATCGTTGACCTGAAAATTAACGCCAGCTCTAAATCGTTGCAGGAAGCCGTGCAACAGATACGAATTCGTCACCAGGAAATGGCTGTCATGGCTGAATCCAGGAACAAAGTCGCGCTGCGAGGTCTGACCCCACTCGAACTGGGGGCAACTTATGCTTTTCAAGGAACGCCGGAGACTGAGAACAGTCAATTCCGTCCCGTGTCGTTAAAATGGATACCTGTGAACAAGTCGCTCAGCAAACCTGGTGAATGGACGGGGGCCGTGACTGCCCCGACCGCGGAACTCAGATTTCCTGCTCTGAACCACAATACGCTCGACAGTGATACCAACTTAATGCTGGTGCTGTATGACGAAGATCGCCTGCCCTTGTATTCAACGACGGTTCCAGAAGCAGCCGTGACTGCCAGCAACCGACCAGCAGGCCAGGTATTGGAATCCATTCTGGATCGGCAGCAACTGTGGCTGCGCAAGAAAGAGACGCCTTTGCCCAAGACAACATACCAGTTTCGCTACAAAGACGAACAGGGACCACGGGAACTCCCCAGTGACAACCCGAAGATCGAGCGCGGCATCACACTGACCCTCGCGCTGGACAGCATTCATCGAAACCCAGAACTCTGGAAAATGCCGATCCAGTTTTCCGCCAGTTGGAATGGTCGCTCTGTACGTGTTCTGGGATTGAATGGCCCCCACTTTGTGCACGAGTTCGGTTCAGGTCTCCCCTATCAGTCCGGCCGTTCTTCCTATCGAGGAGGGTATATCAAAACAACTAGCAAAGATCTGGTGTTAGTCGTTGATGCTGAAACTGGTTTTCCCCTGGTGGAACGGTCTGCTGACATGGAAATTCAGTTCCTCGAATACGTGGAAGTGACCCCGGGACAGTTTGTACCTTTACAAATTCTCTGTAAGACAGCAGGTCCCGATTTGGACCTGCGTTTTCAGGTTCTCGACGGAAAACTGTGGCTCTTTGATCGGGAAGCAAACCAGAAGAACCAGGCAGAAGTTTCCGTCGGCGACATTCTGATCGATGGCAAAGCCCCTCAGCAGGTGATGCAATCCAAGGCCCCCGATTCGACGGGAGGCCTTCTCTGGTTTCCCTGGGACGAACTGACATCAAGAGAGCCGGAGCAGGCCGGAGACCGGCTTTCCGCTTCGATAGCCGCGTATACGAAACCCTGGACCCATCCCTCATGGACCACCCTCGGGGATATTCGCGTGGAGTCTGCACCTGATGCGACGCAGTTGATGCGCTGCAGCCTGCGTTCGTATCCCCCACTCGGGATTGCCCGCTACTGGACGTTGACACGATTTGCCGGGGAAATAGCTGAGCCTCTGATTTGTGCAGAGACTTTGGTCAAACCAGACCAGTGCGAAGTCGCGGTCGCTCCTTTTAAACTCAATCAGACGATTCTTGTGCCCACGCCAATCTTCGATGTTCATCCAATAAGCAGACGCGGGACTTTTGGAGGATCGGCATCTTCAGAGACGCGGGTGAGGTCGTTTTCAATACACCATGATCAGCAACAACGTGCGGTCATCACACCAGAGATCCTGAGTACCTCTTATTATACGGGGCAGACAGTCCGTGTCACCGGCGTGCTGCTACGCGATGGGGTCGTGGTGGCTTCCGGCACCGATTCAGATTCATTTCGCACCTACCAGACTCCCTTCAGCTCACAGCAGTCTCGGATTCTATTGCAGAATTCCGACCGTCAGACAGGCACTTCGCTGCTGCTGGGACACCGTTCCGTCGTGACCAGTGCTCCTGCAGGCAGTACCTGGGTGCAATTTATGGGATTTCATTTCCATGATTTCCCACCCCAGGATCTACTTTCCAGCCGTTTCGCAGAAATCAGACAGATTGGCCTGCAGAGCGTCTACCTTAAACACGCGCGAGACATCGATCGACAATTCCGTCGTGAGGGACACAGCCAGAGGCTCCACAGAGAATTGAGCGATTACCGGGACGCACTGCAACAGATTTTATCTGACGAACAAAGCGATTCCCCCGCTGCAATCGCGCTGGCCTGTCGACTGGCAGGATTTTCCGAAAATGCCGCATTCCAGACACCACTGCGTGCACTTCTGCAGCATCCGTCAGAAAGCGTACGGGATTCTGCAGCCATCGGTCTCGGATTGCTGGGCCAGACAGATGTGATCGAACGGCTGCGCTATCTGGCTTCACAACCGGAGCCAGAAAGCGAGACCGTGACAGATCAATTACAGCTCTATACCAGACAGCACGCGATCTGGGCATTGAAAAGCTGCAGCGAATAACTGCCTCTCAGATACCAAAACTTATAACAACATTTAGTGTTCTAACCCACCTTAGATGTATTCGATGCTCTTCAAAACTTCCGTCCATAATCGGCCGGGATTTCATCCCAGTCATCTGTATTCCACTTCAGGACTGGATTCAGGTCGGTTTGCCGTGTTAACCAGAGGACTGCCCTTGTGATTCGCTGATATACCGCGGGAGATATCTTTTGACCTCTGGCACTTTTTGAGTTAATACTTAAATTCTCCAGCCAACTGATGGCCGTCTGGCTGTCGCTGTAGACAGGACAGTCAATCTCCTTCCGTTTCAGCAACTGTAGTCCACGTACTATAGCCAGGAATTCACCGATATTGTTACTTCCGGTACTGATTGGATCGACTCTAAAGGCTTCGCTTCCATCATCCAGCCACACCCCCCGATACTCCATGAGCTTTTTTTTATCATTCCAGGCAGCATCCACGCATAAACCATCTGTGGGAGCGTAGAATTCATCTTCATTGTCTCTGTCCTCGATTCGCTGGGGTATAGCTCCCCTCAGGCGAGTTACTCTCTGCCACCAGCGAGCATAAGCCAGTAACCAGATAAACTTCAAAGTATGCGAATCAGGAATTTCATCAAAACCACAATCTGAAGCTATCCGCCG
>PAJV01000068.1 GCA_002706765.1 Gimesia sp. | reverse complement strand
GTGGAGATTTCGTTGTCTGTGTCATGCAATGTGGTATATCATGACTTATTAATTTCGAAAATAGCAATCAAAGGGAGCTTTTCTACAGAGCAGGTCAGGACTCTTTTTAATTGAGTCCAGACCCCCTTTTTGTTTGACGTTACTTGTATGCAGTACCAAGAGCGGAAAAGATCCAAAAACGAGATTGATTATATAGTCAACTCTACTCAAAAAAGCACTTGTAAATGATGCACCAACTGCCCAGTTATCAAATGCACTTAGTAAAAATATGAGGAAACAAATAAAAACGATATTGTATACACTCAGTTTAATAGCAGAAGCGATACTGGAATTAGAGATTTGATTATTGAACCACATATGAGACATTATGAGTGGCCACTCACAAAATGTCACAATAGTAACTGCTGTTGTAAGAGAAAGTGAAATCGGCTTTATTGACCAAATCATGATCGAATCAATTTCAGCCAACAACGAAACTAGATACAAAGAAATGAAGATTATCCATATCGAATAATACATCCAACAATAATATAACAGAGTTTGATTTCGAGGATTAACTATAGCAAATTTTCTTAATACTTCGGAAATACTTAACTGAAATATTTCTTCAATTCCTTTGACTACTCCTATCAGCACACCAGTACTAAGAGCTAATGCCAGCAGACCGTGTCTTGTAAATAAAACGAAAGCCAATATCGGCACAATAATGGCCAACAGTATAATTAAACTTGATGGTTTTGGCATTATACCTGCCTTCCCTGCGTACGGAGTCGTTCCACTCGTTTTTGATTCACATACTAGCCACGATGTTGCTGCAACTCTATCACATAATGATATGTCATTGCATCTCCTTCCAGCTAAAAATCATTCCTCATCAACAGGAGATTCATCCGGTAAAGGCAGCACCAACTCTTCCTCCGGCGGGGTTTCTTTCCGGGGGATCAACCAGGCATATTCGGGCAGCCAGCGGGCTTTGTGGGCACTGATCAGGAAGGCGAGCAATAACGCGCCCACCGACCAGAGGAATGCAATCACCGCCGATTGATCCAGCGTGCGCGTTGCCAGCCGAAATCCGTAGGTCGCGCTGGTGTAGAGCAGAATACTCAACGTCGCGGCGAACGAATACGTAAACCAGCGGTTCGACCAGAGCCGGGCAATCAGCAGACAGCCCGCGGCCCACGTGGCCACATACGTCAGTCGCCAGGCCAGCGGGATCTCTGCCGCTCGCTCATTCAGAATCACGACGACCGCGACCAGCGGGACCAGCAGCGCACAGACACATTGCAGCACACGACTGAAGGCATCTTGAAACGTCAGCCCCATTACCAGGAACGAAATCCATATCAGATGGAAACAGGTGGTGAACCGGTACTGGAACAGCACCGTGTCCGGAATCACCAGCCAGATTCCGGCTGTCGCCGCCAGCACGCCTGCCGCACAGATTCCGGAGGAACGCTGGCGAAGCCCCAGCATCAACAGCAATCCGCCATCCAGCAGCAACGGCCAGGGCGTCGGCTCGATCAATGTCCGCGAACCCAGTGTCTGTGGTCCGACGATCGAGAGCAGCGCCACGGCTCCCAGGCCGGCTGCCATCGCGCCCGGCACACGTCGCAACGCTGCCAGCAGATAAAAGCCGATCAGCAGCCAGACGGTCAACCAGATCGGTCCGCCGATGACGTCTGTCACTTTGAAAAGAAACCCGGTGTGAACCGGCCCCGTCGTCGCGGGCATCGCCAGCAACAGTAATAAGGGCGAAAAGCGGATCACGCCTGCCTGAAAGGTTTTATTCTTCGTCACCAGGCTGCCTTCCAGCAACAACAGAAGCAGGACAAAGCCAAGCGGAATCAAAAAATAGAAGCCCCATAATGTATCAAAGGAAATGAGTCGGGGCCCGCTTCCCGAGGTAATCCACATGGGTCCCGCCGGTCCGAACGTGAGACAGAGCGCAAACGAGCGCAGACTGACACAGGCGGCGAACATGCCAAACGCGATCCAGGGAAACCACGGCCAGCCCCAGGGAGTGCCGTTCCCTTTGACATACGAGACGCCTCCGCGGACGGCAGGCAGCAGAAACAAAAACAGAATCGAGCCGACCACCGGAAACAGAAACAGCGTCCATTCGAGTTCGGCAGCCGGTCGCGGATGCATCTCGGGAGAACACCACCAGGGAGCGAAATAAAACAGCGCCAGGAACAGGTGATACGGAATCCGATAGCGGGCCCCCAGGCGAATGCCGGTTCCCCACAAGACGGCTTCGGAAACCAGCGCCGAAAACAGAAAGCCGCCGATCATCAACATCATTCCCTGATCGGGTGTAATCCGCGAAAACAGATCATCCATACTGACCGAGACCCCAAGAAACAGCAGCAGCAACAGCAGCAGAATCGAGCGGGCATCTTCCCAGACCTTGCCCCAGCGGACAATCAGCACACCAATCCCCGCCAGCAACAGGGTATAGCCGGCAAGCACTCCCATCATGATCCAGCAGTTGATGGAACCGATCTCAATGGTTCCGTAAGCAGACCGCACGGCGAACAACATCAATACCGCACTGATCACATAGAACGGATTGTGGTTGTAAAGGTAATGCAGGACCGAGCGGTGAGAAGCAGAAGCAGACATGACAGCCTCCTCTCATCAAGAAATGAAAAAATATAAAACCCCGGAACCGGGGATAAAAAGACAGGTTCACTTCTATGGAAACTGCAGTATACCAGATTTGTTTAAACGGTTATATGAAATTCCCAATTGCGGCCCGTTTTCGGAAATGCCGAAACAACATTGTTGACAGCAACAATTCTCTCTGAATTTTTCTTGCATCCCGGTAGAAAATGATATAATCCACACATCAACTCCAGTTTATGCGAATCACAGCGAGGTTGAGGATGGACGAATTCCAGATGAACCGCAGGCAGGCCCTGATTGCGAGTGGCCTGGGAACGCTCAGTCTCGGTATGCCGGGCATGGTGCTGGGGAGTGACAAGATCGACGCGTCGGGCAAAGCGGTCGCGGCGGAGAAGTCCTGTATCTTCATCCTGCTGTGTGGCGGGCCGAGTCACCTCGACACCTGGGATATGAAACCCGAGGCCCCGCTGGAATACCGCGGTCCTTACATGCCCATCGACACCAAAGTGCCGGGCATGCGGATCAATGAGATGCACACGGAACTGGCTAAACTGACGGACGAGTTCACGCTGATTAATTCCATGTCGCATCCGGGTTCGATCAGCAATCACTTCGATGCGATGCACAACCTGCTCAGCGGGCAGTCGGACAAACGCGTGCAGCAGGGCATGTCGAACGAACAACCTTATCTCGGATCGCACGTCGCCCGACACAAACCGAGTAAACGTAATTTCGTCTCCAACGCCTGGCTCATCAAATGCGTGGGGCCGCCTGTCTTCTGCGCGCCCAATATCGGGATCGGCGGTTATCTGGGTTCCGCGTATGCCCCGGTCTTTGTCGGTTCGGCTGATAATCATCCTGCGATGAAAGACTTCAAGCCACCTGAAATTTACGCCCCCTACGACGAACCGCGTTTCGAAAAGCGAAAGGAAGTCCTGAGTAAACTGGAGTCCGATCGGCTCGACCGGGACCAGACCGTCAAAGACTGGTCAGATCTGCGCGAGAAAACTTACGAAGCACTGACCCGCGCTGAAGGCCGCAAGGCATTCAACATGGACGAAGAACCGGATCAGGTCCGCCAGCGATACGGCATGCATCCGCTCGGACAGAATCTGCTGCTCGCTCGCCGCATGGTGGAATCGGGGGTTCGCTTTGTCACTGTCAACGGCTGGACCGGCCAGGCAGATCATGACAAACAGGGCCCGCCCAGCAGCAGCTGGGACATGCACGGCGGCAATATGGGGATGGGCAATGCCTTCGGGAACGGTTCCTACGGCATGGGCTTCTGCCTGCCTCGTCTGGATCAGGCGCTGGCGGCGCTGCTATCGGATCTCAAAGAGCGTGGCATGCTGGATAATACACTGGTCGTGGTGACCGGTGAATTCGGCCGCACACCGAATGTGCTCAAACAGGATCCCCCCGGTCGCCAGCACTGGCCGCGTTGTTTCTCCTCCATCCTCGCCGGCGCGGGTATCGCCGGAGGCCAGGTCTACGGCAAATCGAACAAGTACGGCCAATACCCGACCGACAATCCCGTTCGCCCCGAAGAACTGGCCGCGACGATCTACCATGCGCTCGACATTCCGATCAACGATCCCAAGGACCCGACCGGCATCCTGCGCACCCTGACCACGGGCAAACCGATCATGGAACTGTTTGGGTAGCCGGATGGGCAGTCGCTCTGCGCTAGCCGTCAATAGTCTCGAATAATTGCCGCAGCCGCTTGCCGCTAATCGCACAGATTTTGTGCTCTTAAAACATGCAGGCAGGACAGTGCCCAACTGCCATCCGCGCCCGTCTTCTGATCGTCATCCCGTAGCGACGACTGCGTAATCGCTCCCTCAGTAATACACCAGCCTGGGAATTTTTACATTTTGGCTGATTTTAGATTGACGCCCCCGACTATGTGTATTAGTGTAGTAATACACATGAGGTTTAGTCAATGACAATCAAAGCCACACAATTTGAAGTGCATCCCTCTGCCGGGGTGCCGATCTACCTGCAGATCATCAGCCAGATTAATGCGATGATTGCGGGCGGGCATTTGAACGCAGGAGATATGCTCCCCAGCGTGCGTCAAATGGCGACGACACTCGGCGTGAATACGATGACGATTTCGAAAGCCTATTCCAAACTGGAAGCGGACCAAGTCGTAGAGCGGGTGCGGGGCAAGGGAATGCTGGTACGAAAGTCGGTTCCCGCGGGAAGCGCGAAAGAGCGTATGCAGGACCTCAAGCCACTGATGGAGCAGGCCATTGTACATGGACGTCAACTCGGGCTCAGCGATGAGCAGATTCTGGCAGTCGTCAACAAGCTGTTACGGGAATACAAACCATGAGCAATGCAATCATTCAAACCGTGGATCTGCACAAGCAGTTTCAAGATACCCCGGTTCTGACGGGCCTGGATCTTCAAATCAACGCGGGACAAGTCGTCGGTTTACTGGGTACAAACGGATCTGGAAAAACGACGCTCATCAAGTGTTTGCTGGGATTAATCAGAGCGACTTCCGGCATGAGTTCTGTTTTTGGTCAGAATTCCTGGGACCTGGATGCGTCCGCCAAATCCCGTTTAGGTTACGTCTCACAAGATTGTGTGTTGCTCCCCTGGATGACGGTTAAAGCCCTGACAGAATATACGGGCGCCTTTTACGCCCGCTGGGATCAGAAATACGTCAATACACTGCTCAAGGAATGGAAACTGAACGAGACGCAACGCGTGGGAGCACTTTCGACCGGGCAGCGTCAGAAGCTGTCCGTAATCTTAGCGTTGGGGCATCACCCGGAACTGCTGATCCTGGATGAGCCGGTTGCCAGTCTCGATCCCGTGGCCCGCCGCCAGTTTCTACAGTCTTTGATTGAGTTCACAGAACAGGAAGAGAATACCATTCTGTTTTCGACTCATATCACATCTGACCTGGAACGCGTCACTTCCCACGTGGCATTTCTGGATAACGGAAAACTCGGCTTCTTCGGCGAACTGGACTCACTGATCCATCATGTGAAACGCATCCGCATCACAGCCGAACACGACCTGCCACAGAACCTGAATCTGCCAGGCACACTGCGTTCAGAAATCGACGGCAAACATGCACTAATAGCGGTGAAAGAGTTTGATGCCGTTTTACTGGAGAGTCTCTCAAACGAATTACAGGCAACAACGACTGTGGAAGACCTGAATCTGGAAGAAATCTTTCTGGAACTCTCGGGAGTCTCCTCACGGACAGAAGCGGAGGCCATTCAATGAAAGGGCATCACAATCTATACCGGCAGATCCTCAAGACCTACTGGCAGCGTCCGCTCATCCTGTTATTGACAGCCATTTATTTGATTCTTTTCTTATCTCTGGCCCTGGGTCCGACGGGCGGCAATGTCATGCAGGTCGGGGCACGACCGCAAGCGCCAGGGCAGATAGAAAGAGTTTATACCGCTGATGCCTTCTCCAACACAGAGAATTCACCGAATTTCCAAACGCTCCCCGAACTAGTGGAACAGGTTGCCCCTGCTGAGATTCAATCACTCAGCCTGACCAGAGTGAGCATGGAAGATTCCTTACCCGACCTGAGTCCGTTTCGAAATCTGGTTTACCTGGAACTGAACGATTTCGATCTGACGGCAGCCCATGTCGAACAGATCTGCCAACTTCCCAAACTGGATGCGCTGGTATTTCTGGGCACTCAACTTCCTGCCGGCGCCTTACAAAGATTCGGTGAGAAAGTGACTCAGCTGGAAGTGCTCGCTTCGACACTGGAAGCCCACTCTCATGAATGCCCCAACATGACCAGCGTGCACTTACTGGCTTTACACTATGATGATACATCGCCTGAACTGCTGACCCATGTCACACAAATCCCCGCTCTACAGCAACTCACACTCATTGCTTCACTCAACTATGACCCGAGTCACAAACAACCGGAAACACAACAGACCTGGAATGCAATTGACCTGTCCCAGGAACAAATTGAACAGCTGCGCAATTCTCCGACGCTGAAAGAAGTCTATGCAAACTGGTTCTTAATGAAGCATTTACGACATTTTAACGAGAGTACACTGCTTCCGGTGCGTGCGTTGCCGATAACCTATTCAAAGTCGAAGCTGGGTGCCATCCAACGATCGGTGTTTTCCGGTGCCCTGTTGTTTGCCATTCTCTATCTGCAGCTGTGGGCACACTTCGTCACTCCCGCGGCCAGTCTGACTCCCAATTATCTCGCACCGCATCGACGTATCGCAGTACTAATTCTGTCGACAGGATCGTTGATACTTCCCCTTACATTATTGCGTTATGATATTGGTATGCTGCCGGCGCTCAGTCTCGTTCTCCTGCTCCCTGCCATGTTGAGTATGTTTTCTGTCATGCAGCTTTCCAACAACCCTTTCCGACACTGGTTGATACTGCCACTGCTGCCGTTTTTCTTCATGTACATTCCGCTCTTCTTTGATTCGACCTTTAAGATCATCGCTATCGAGACAATCTGGTATTTACAAGGTCATCTACCCGGTATGGCATGCACCATCATCGCGCTGGAAGTCCTCTCTGTTTTCTGGATCCTGCTCAGGTTGCCTGCCATCACTGAGAAGGTGAACGAGACATTCATGACCACACCTGCCTTCTCCCCCTGGGAAAAAGATCGAGACCAGCAATCCCAAGGGTTAAAACCTGGAAAACCCTTCATCTGGGTCCTGGATCGTGGTTTGAAAAAATTGCATTATACAGAGAGGTCCACCTGGCAGATGGCCTGTTTGTGGCGACACGGGAATGCATTCAGTCTCGGCAGCACACTCGGGGTACTGGGAGGCTTCGTTTTTTTCCTGATCCTGTCTCAAGGGCTCTACAGACTGATGTCCGGAGATCCATTCTTCACGCAAAACAGCCCCTTGATCCCAGTTCTCTATTCGTGCCTTTTCAGTACCGGGGCATTCTTGCCTGCGATTGCCTGGAGACAAAGACGCAAGGCTCTGCAGATCGAATCATTACGACCGGTCAGTCGCCAATCGCTGGTAAAACAGTTGTACCTGTCATTGGCGATCGACCACAGCTTGCTTATGATCGGTTTCCTCGTGCTACTCCCGTTCCGCATAATGGATGTCTCTGCCGGCACACTCGAATTGTTCAATCTGATGCTGCTGGTTAGCATTGCTGCTCCGTTATGGATCCTCGGAACGAACGCGACCGTCCTGGTCTTCAAACGCACCTGGATCATTGTGGGCAGCATGTTTGCCCTGTATACCCTGGCAGGCACGTTGGTCATCAGCATAATCGCCTGGCAGTACCAGCCTGGATCAAATTTTATCCCAGACCTGCAAACGATGTTCGTTTCCACATTGATGGCCATTGCCGGTGCCCTCTGCCTCAACGTGCTGATGTATCGTGCGGCCCTCAAACGTGAATGGGGATAAGCACACTGCCTGAGCATCCGCTGGTCCCCCATGGTATTCATAAACGGGACCGCATCACATTAACACACGCTTATTCATTGTTCTTATCAAAGCTGTGTTATAGACTATTTTACGTCATGACCTGGCACTGAATCGCATCATGATTCATCTAAAAATAATCGAAATTGCTTGAGAGCAAATACGTTAACGAACAAAAGAGAAACACCCATGAATCATTTGACAGTTTGCTCCCTGGTGATGAGTTTGATTTTCTCTGTCAGTTCCCTCTCCGCTGCCGAGCGGGAACCTCAGGTGAAATCGTTGCAACCCGGCGTGAAACTGACTCTCGTCGCCGAGCATCCCGAACTGGCGACCCCGACCGGCGTTGATGTGGACGAACAGGGGCGCATCTGGGTCGTCGCCACACATACGCATTTTCGACCCGACGATTATGTCGGCCCGGAGCATGATGAAATCCTCGTCTTTTCTGATCCGAACAGTGAAGGCCGTGCCCAAAAACGACAGGTCTTCTATAATGCCACCGATGCCACCATGGACCTCGAACTGGGACCGGATGGCTGGGTGTACCTCGCCGAACGGGACCGGATTCTCCGCATCAAGGATACCAACGGCGACGGCAAGGCGGATGTCGAAGAGAATATCGCAGTCCTGAAAAGTGAAGCCGACTATCCTCACAATGGCCTGGAAGGACTGGCGTGGAATCCGAATGGCGACCTGGTCTTTGCCCTCGGCGAGAACTTCGCTAAGCCCTGGTCTCTGACGGGAACTGATGGCGTAGTTGTCGAAGGTGCCGGCGAAGGAGGCATCTTCCGCTGCAGCGCTGATGGTTCGCAACTGCGACGCATCGCGGAAGGATTCTGGAATCCGTTCGGCATCTGTGTTCGCGCGGACGGTCAAATCTTTGCTGCCGAAAACGATCCCGGCGAACGTCCTCCCTGTCGAGTGCTGCACATCGTCGAAGGGGGTGACTACGGTTATGAACGCAGTTATGGTTCCGAGGCACATCACCCTTTCGTCGGCTGGAATGGCGAACTGCGGGGCACACTGCCGATGATACATCCCTCGGGAGAAGCCCCCTGTGGCATTCAACCGCTCGGACGTGGATTACTGGTTCCCTCCTGGAGCGATCATCGCATTGACTTTTTTCCACTCACTCCTCAGGGAGCCTCTTACACATCCAAACCCATCACCTTAGTGAAGGGGAGCCGTTACTTCCGTCCCAGTTGTATTGCAGAAGATCCCCATGCAAATTCACAAAAACGAACCTGGTATCTGTGCGACTGGGTCGACGGTCGTTATCAGGCACACGGTTTCGGTCGCCTGTGGAAGCTGGAAATCGATCTCGATCAGGCAGACTGGGTCGGTGAACTGGAACTGGAACCACCCACGGAAAATGCAAAACTCGCGGCGCTTTTGCGCAGTGGTAAATCAACGCACAGCCAGAAAGAATTATTGAAGTTTTCCCACGACCAGGACCCGTTCCTCGCGTTGTCTGCGCTGCAGGCGCTGTCGCAGTATGCCTCAACCTGGACACCGGACAAGGTCGCCGGTTGGCCTGCTGCAGACCGGATTCAAGCCGTACTGGCGTTGAAACTGGCCCAGGCGGATCCACAGCAATGGATCCCTGTTTTGCTGACGGACAAAGATCCAGAGGTCCAGTTCGAAACGCTCCGCTGGATTTCTGACTACGGGTTGAAAGCCTTTCTGCCGCTGGTAGAACAGAAACTGGCGGAAAGCGATCTCGACTATCGCCGATTCGAAGCCGCCATCGCCACGTTGAACACGTTGCAGGGAAAACCCGAAGCGGGTATCCGTAATCCGGCATTACTCCTGGCCAGAGTCCAGGATGCGAACAGTGCCCCACGCACCCGGGCTTTTGCACTCCGGTTGCTGCCCACACAGTCGCTCTCCGCTCCGAAAGAGGGAAAGCTGCCTGTGAAAAACTTTCCCAAAGGACTGACACTGGAAATTCTTCAGCAACTTCTGGCCGTGAACGATGAAACACTGTCTCTGGAAGTCGTCCGCACGCTGACTGGAAATCCCATCGCTGCACAGAAAATCCTGGCAGACATCGCTGCTGACTCTCAGCAAGACGCGAAACTGCGTGCAGAAGCAATCGCGGGACTGGCGAACGTCGCAGAACAGAATACAGTCCTGTTATTACAACTGGCAGGCGCAGAGGAACGTATTGTCCGCGAAGAGGCTTTACGTGCGCTCCGCTCGATCCCGCTCACGCCTCCACAACAGCAGTCCCTGAAAAGTCTGGCCGCTCAGCATCCGGAATCAGCAGACCTGTTTGCAGCCGCGGTGAATCCCAAAAGGCTCAGCGTCGGGCGCCCTGCCCTGACCGACACAGATGCCTGGGCACAGGCACTGAAAGCGGTACAGGCTCCCGCAGACCCGGAAAGTGGTCGTCGTATTTTTCATCATGGACGAGTGGCGAATTGTGCCCACTGTCATCGTCACGGCGGTCGTGGAAATGTGGTCGGCCCCGACTTAAGCAGCCTGGGTGATAAACAGGACCGTACATGGCTGCTCAGGTCCATCCTCGAACCCAGTCGGGAGATGGCTCCCGAGTACCAGCCTCGTACCATCATTCTCAATGACGGCCGCACCTTCACGGGAATTCGACTGCGTTCCTATGTCAAAGAAACCATCCGCGATGCCAACGGTCAAAACCGGACCTTTGACCGCAACGATGTCGACACCATGGTGGAATCCCCGATCTCCTTCATGCCCTCCGGACTGGTCCATACCCTGACCGACCGCGAGATCAAAGACCTGCTCGCGTTCCTGGAAAGCGGTTCGCCCCACAAATAAGGGAGGCAGTCATTGCTGTCACTGTTTCCGCTGCAGTTTCTGTAGTCGTCGACCACCAATTTCGGTCACGAACAGATTGCCTGCAGTATCGACAGCCAGCATGTGAGGCAGATCAAATTCCCCAGGCCCCTTCCCTTTTTTGCCCCAGGAGTTTTCGACCTTGCCGCTTGCGTTCAGTTGCAGCACTTTGTTCGCACGACCGTCGGCCACAAATAGCGTTCCCCGGGAATCGAATTCCATGCCATACGGGGCAAAGCCGGTCCAGGTTTCCAGCAGGTTCCCTTCCAGATCGAAGATCTGCACGCGATCGTTCTCCCGGTCGCCCACCAGTACGCGGCCTTGCTTATCAACCACAATCGAATGCGGCAGATTGAATTCGCCTGTTCCTGTGCCCGGTGTACCCCACTGCCCCAGATATTTTCCGTTCGCCGCAAACTTCATGACACGACTGTTCCCATAACCGTCTGAAATGAAGATCTCACCCTGTGGCCCGAACGCGATATCGGTCGGCTTATTGAACCGATCCTGACTGTCACCCGCTTTACCCGCCTGCCCCAGCGCCAGCAGCAGTTTTCCTTCCTGGCTGAACTGAAACACCATGTGATTACCGATATCGGTCACCCAGACATTGTCCTGTGGGTCAACGCGCAAGCCGTGCGCCTGCCCGATCAGCTTGTCGCCCCACGAGCGCACAAATTTGCCGCTCGAATCAAAACAGAGAATCGGCTGCGGGCCCCGATGAAACAGATACATCCGCCCCTGGCTGTCAAAATCCACCGCCGAACAGGGTCCGAGCGTCAGACCTTCCGGCAACTGGAGCTGAATTGCCGCGGGTTCAAACTCGATTTTGTCTGCTGCAGCAGTAAACTCAGCTGTCAGTATCAGAAAGCTGATTGTGAGAATCAAAAGATCGAAACGGCGAGGCAGATTCATGCGGGTGACTCCAGAGAGTTTTCAAATTGTTGACTGTTACAGGAACAGCTCACTACAGCTTGTCTTTTTATGAGTGTACGCCGCCCCGACTCCACTGTCGAGTCTCATTTCACTGACAGGAAACCGTGCTGGATTGACATCTTCCCACAAAACATCTATTGATAACCTTCTTAAACTGGCACAGCCGTGTATCGCTATCGCCCCACCACCTGATCTGTGTGAAAAAGTCGTCTGTTAATCATCAGGTATCATCCATGGATTCCCGTTTCAAGCTGCTCTTCAGTGGACTGGCTATCGTGATTACTTTCACTGCCTTTATTCCGTATATCCGGGGAATTCTGGCGGGACGTACCAGACCTCACCTGTTTTCCTGGCTCATCTGGGGCATCACCACACTGATCGTGTTCTTTGCCCAACTCGAAGCGAACGGTGGAATCGGCGCCTGGCCGATTGGCATTTCAGGCGTGATCACGGTCTACATCGCCTTTCTGTCTTATGTGAAGCGCAGCGACATCTCGATCACACATCTCGACAGACTGTTTTTCAGTGCCGCCCTGTTCTCCATCCCCTGCTGGTATTTCACTTCCAACCCGATGTGGGCGGTGATCCTGCTGACGGTCATCGATCTGTTAGGCTTCGGCCCCACCATCCGCAAAGCCTACGACCATCCATTTGAAGAAAGCATTCTGTTTATCTTCTTATTCTTCATCAGGAACACCTTCGCCCTGCTGGCCCTCGAATCCTATAGCCTGACAACAGTACTCTTCCCGCTGTCAATCTGCATCGTCTGCCTGTTCCTGACCCTACTGATTCACTACCGACGCAAGGTTCTGATCGCAGACCCTTAGCACTTCAAAGTCACACACAGGATTTTAGCTGCCTTCCGGAACGATTTTCAACTCACGACAGAACGCCGCTATCCGCTCTACCGGAACCATATAGGATTTGTTCGCTTTCTCTCCCAGAAAACGGGTTCCCAGCAATGTCAGTCCCGCCAGTTGCCCCTCCTTGAACAGAGGAGTCCCTTCGGGCAAACTGCGATCAAGTTGAATCAGACCTTCAAATCGATGTTTATTCTTTAAAGGAGGCAATGCCAGTTCCGCTTGATTGTCAAAAGACACGATGCGTGCTGCCTGCGGAGTCAGAGACAATTGCGGGGAACTCCCGGGATAAATGGCCGCGAGTTCATCGCCCACCGCCAGTAGAACATATTCTGAAGGTTTATAGTCGGTCAGCTTCTGCTGTGTCCGATAGACAAACAGTTCTTTCGTACTCTGCGGCAGATAGACCGCATCGATTGGCGGACGATTCGGAATTTCAAGAAACGTCCGATCGACGGCATGGGGAGCCCCCACGGGAATAATCCCTGCTGTCCCGGCTGTGACCACGCATGTTTCAGAGCCGGCATCGACCAGAATTCCAGGTATCGCGCGGCGGGACTGATCCCGAAAGTAGACCAGCACCAGTCGGGCAATGGCCTTTTCCGCGTCACTTTTCGGCCGGACCTTGATCGATTCATCCATACTTACTATATCATCCATGCGGAGCTGACGTTTTTTTTTGGAAGCACTCTCTGAAGGTGGAGCAGGACGACTTTTCAAATAGGAATTCACTGCAGACAGAGTGTCCGGTCTCGGGCTTTCCACCAGATTACCTACCTCGACCGGCGAGTCATGCGGATTCTCATGAATGCGTCCGATCGATTGATTCTCTTCTACTTTGATGATGTCAATCTGACCTCTCACAAGACCCTGATCAAGGGCAATCAGTTCCATTCCGACTTTGATACCGTCTTTCTTTCCTACCGAGAGCACAGCTTCTCCATCAGCCACAGAGATCACCTGCCCCTTTATGAATATTCTGTTTGTATCGGCATTGCCTTCAGACCCACGCACCCACAACAGGTCCGCCAGTTCTGGAGTCCCCGGATTTACGCGTGACTGGCGACTGGTGGTCCAGGCACCACGAATTTCTTCATCGGCGAGTCGAATGGAAAGTTTACCGAAACGGTCTTCACCTTCACGCCAGGTACCATTAAAGCGACGTTCGATGCGCGACCATTTTAAATCGACGCTGCCCGAGGCAGCATTGTCAGGCTGTTTGTAGGTTCCCGCGTAAAGTCCTACATCCTCGCGGTTCAATGTGACAGTCCCCCACCCTTCACTGCGCCATTCACCGGCGATGTCGGGCGGTTCGGTTGCCTGCCAGAAACACATTCCCAGTACAATCGCAGCCAGACCGCCGCTCAGCGTTAGCAGTCCCCGCTTACGACGAAAGTTCGAAAAGAAACCACCGGTTTTCGTCTGACTTTCGAGAGAAGGCGGCAAAGGAACTTCCGTCGGTTGCTGTACATGAGCCAGACAATCTTCCAGTAACACAGAGACTTCACTGGCGGTCGCGAAACGAGCGGCGGGCTCTTTCGCCATCAGTTTGTTGACGATCTGGCAGAGCCATTCCGGGATCTCGGCATTGATTTCACGAATGGGTCGCGGTTCTTCATCGGTAATCCGCCGCAACACGCCATAACTGGTTTCTGAACGGAACGGAGGCCGACCGGTACACATCGTATAGAGTACGCTACCCAGGCTGAACAGGTCACTGGACTGATCGACTGCTTCACCGCGTGCCTGTTCGGGAGACATATATTGAGGCGTTCCCGCGATGATGCCGGTCCGCGTCAGACTGGCATCATCGGCCGCACGTGCCAGTCCAAAATCGGTCAACTTGACACGTTCGACGCCATCCGACAACAGAATATTAGCCGGTTTGACATCACGGTGTACCAGTCCCTGCGCATGAGCTGCCGCCAGACCATTGGCAGCCTGCATACCAATCCGCAGTATCTCCACCAGGGCCAATGGTCCTGTATCATCCAGTCGACGTTGTAACGAGGGGCCTCGCACATAAGACATGACGAGATAAGGCAGCCCCTTCGTTTCCGCCACACCATGAATTTCAATCACACTGTCATGCACGACAGCAGCGGCGGCTTGCGCTTCTCGCGAAAACCGTTTGCGCGCCGCCCCACTACTGCCCAGATGAGGTGCCAGAATCTTGATGGCTACATAACGATTTAGTGCGGGATCAAGGGCTTTCAATACCACTCCCATCCCTCCCGCACCGATGACCCCTACAATTTCATATGTGCCCAGGCGTCCCAGCATCCGCTCGTCATCCGAGGGTGCCAGCAGATTTAAGACAGAGCTGTGAGAGAATGATGCTTCATTTCCTGTGCCCACATCCAGGGCAGAATCATCCTCACCCGGATATTCCAGTGTGAGCGTTTCGTCTTGAAGCGAATCCCGGACCGACGCCCAGATATCGCCACTGGCAGCCGCCGCTTCCAGTTGTTGGCGGCAATCGCAGCATTGATCCAGGTGGATCTCAAACTCGGTCTGTTCGTTGTCACTCATTTTCTGCTGCAGGAACAGCTCAATTGCTTCCGGATGACACATCGTTGTTTTATTCTTCATTCTGTTAACTCCTGACAACGGATACGCACACTCCTGCAGTTTCTGACAGGTGACGTGTTATCTATCATGTTCATACTCCGCAGCTTTCTCCTGAATTCTCCGCATCACGCGGCTGCGGGCTGCATAAATGGCGCCTCGATTTTTCCCATATTCCTGCGCGACTTCTTCAATTTCACGTCCCTCAACCGCAGTCAACCAGAACAGGTCCCAGGTAGCGGGCTGGAATTCCTGTCGCACATGCCGGGCAGCCCAGCGAAAGACTTCACGCCGATACTCTAACCGTAACAGGCTCGAATCCGGTCCGTTTTGCGAAACATGTTCATTCAGCAAGGCCTGCAATTCCGATTTACCCGAACCACGATCAGGCTTGCCGCGCATCAACGCATTGAGAATGGCATTGTGCGCCACTCGGTGCAGCCAGGTACGAAACTTTGCTCGCCCGGGATCATGGGGACGCTGCTCGACCGCTTTGGAAATCGCTACCAGAACCAGTTGTGCCACATCTTCTGCATCTGCGGCCTGCATTCCTTTTTGACTCGCCATTCGCAAGATCACAGGGCGGTATATTTCCACGAACTCATGCCACGCCGCCTGATCCGCAGGATCGCGGACGCGGACCAGCAAACTGGCTCGTGTATCGGGAGTGGTATTCATGATCGTGAACCTTCTTTACCCTGTTATACACGTCAGTAACCCGTATCTGACAGTCAAATCAGTATTCTATGAATTTCTGTCGAAAGTCGCTCGAAATGAGCGATTTTAACATACTGCTCCCAACCCTGGTTCAGAGTTTCACGCTGGATCTATGAATATCTTACACAACACGAGGCATATCGACCCGTGGGCTGATCCATTGTCCGATCAGGTATCCCGCGATGCTGGCGAGTAAGCCGGTCAGTTCCGGCGGCACGGTTGTCAGAATTGTCTTCAGTGTTCCGGTCGGGACTGTCTCTGAAGACAGCAGGGAGACCGCGATCTGCTGGCCCATCCAGAACAGGCTGCCACAACCGATCGAAAGCAGACCCGGTAATTCTCCCCGCGGACGTAGAAAGACGCCGGCGACAAACGGCACGAGCAGCGCTACAAGTCCGACGGCCAGCGCGCTCTCCAGCAGTTCCAGAATTTCTTCGGTCATCAGCGCCAGCGGCAAGCTGGTGATCGCGACAAAACCGACACTCAGACGATTGGTCAGCAGATTTCGCTCGTGGAACCAGGCGATTCGATTCAGCAGATTATGCGACAGCAGCGCCGCCGGCGAGAGCATCGCACTCGTACACGTAGAAACCACGATCGCCATTACCGTCACGACGAGCAGGCAGATCCCCGGAGGGGAAAGAAAGAGCTCCGCGAGCGCCAGAATGACATGCCCATCACTTCCCTGTGGCAGTTCGTCCGGCCAGAGTTGTCGCGATGCCAGACCCATTCCTACCGGCAGCAGTCCGAACAGAATATACACACAGCCCGCCAGGAGACAGGCCCGTGACGCCACAGAGCCGCTGCGGCTTGCGAAAATTCGCTGCATCAGATCCTGTCCCGGTATATTACCAAAGACGCCATTCAGCCAGGTGGTCGACCAGCCCAGCAGCGCCACCAGACCGGCTTCAGGCAGCAGCGTCCGCAGTTCGAGCGGCGTCTGTTCCCATGTCATAGTGATCCCACCAGCCACCGATCCCTCACCCACTGTCGATGCAAACTTGACTCCCAGCAGAACAAGACTCACCAGAACCACGCAGATCTGTACCGTATCGGTCAACGTCACCGACCACATACCGCCAATCATTGTCAGAAATGTCACGAACAGCGCGGCTCCGAAAATTGCCGTCGTATGATCAATCTGAAAGAAATGTGTCAGCACCGCAGCCAGAGCCAGATACTGTGCAGCGATCCAGGGAAGATATCCCAGTGCCTGCACCACGCTGGAAACCAGTTCGGTTTTTCGGCCGTATTTCTGCGAGAACAGATCGCCTACCGTCAGCAACTGCATCTCCCAGACACGTCGGGCAAAGAAGAGACCGGCGACAATCAGCGCCAGCCCCGATGCAAACGGATCCAGAATCGTTCCCCTGACTCCTTCCGCACGCGCAGCTTCGCTCGCCCCCAGCACCGTCGCCGCCCCGAACCAGGTCGCCAGCAGTGTTCCCCACGCCAGCCACAACGGCAGCCGTCGTCCCGCGACGAGATAATCTTCTTCATTGTTGACCCTGCTGCCGGCATACAGCCCCAGCCCCACCATCAACAGGACATATACAGCAAGCAGAATCCCAAGCCAGAACGTCATCGTCAGTCTCTTTGATACCAGAATAAATCAGACCAGCCGTCGGTCACTGTTCCCCACAGATACAGCGTCTTTTCAATTGCAGTGGCACTGGCATCGTACCGATATCCTTCAATTTCTGCGCACGTTGATCTATGTCAACATGGAATTTTCTGAAAAATCCGTCTATCCGGCTGAATCATTTCCTCTTTTCAGAACCCCTCTGCTCTGACCTCACATTTTCTGGAGGTCTTGATCTGATGTGATAAGTTTGGGAAGCGAAAGAAACCGTTCTGAATTCGTCTCATCCAATGCCACTGACAATGTCACTGAAACCTGCCTGTCGGGAAGAAACATGAAGACCTCCAACAATTCTGCACGTCCAGTCACTCTGTGTTCCTGTTTTCTGGCAGTGAGCTTCGCGTTGTTCCTCACAGTTTTCCCGCTGGCTGCTGCGAATCCAACAGACTATCAGCAGAAACTCCCCGCCATTCGCAAGCTGATTACGGAAACCATGGCAAAAGATAAATTGCAAGCGGTGCTGCTGGGGGTGAGTGTCGAAGGGAAAGAACTCCTGATCCTCGCAGAAGGAGAGACGATGACGGGTGTACCCGCTACGGCTGACATGCATTTTCGCAATGGGAACGTCGCAGTGGCTTATATGGGCAATCTGTTCTATCAACTCGTGGATGACGGCATCGTGAAAGCCGACGATCCGGTAGGGAAATGGCTGCCCGACCTGCCTGAGTCGCAGACGGTCACACTCGAAATGCTTATCAACGGCACCGCCGGCTACCCCGATTTCATGCCCATGGATCTGTTTCAGAAAAAACTCTACGCTAACCCGTTCCATCAGTGGACGCCACAGGAACTGATCAAACTGGCTTTCACCGAGAAACCGAAATTCAAACCGGGCAGCGACTGGAACTACGCCCACACCAACTTCGTCATTCTGGGTCTCGCCCTGGAAAAGGCAGCCGGCAAACCTTTCGGCGAACTGATGCAGGAGCGAGTCCTTACTCCTTTTGGCATGCAGGAGACAGCCGCGCCAGGCACTCCTTACATTCCAGAGCCCGTCCTGCATTCCTATACTGATGAACGCGGCTACTATGAAGACGCTACCTTCTGGAATCCTTCCTGGTCGCTGGCCCGCGGTGCGGTTCAATATACGACCATCGGCGACACCCTCGCCGGCTTTCGTGCCGTCGGACAGGGACAGCGTCTGAAACCGGCAACCTTCCAGGCCATGCTCGCTCCCCAGACGCCCGGCATGAAGTTCTGGACGAAAGACATGTACTACGCCCAGGGTATCGTCGTCAACAAAGGCTGGCTCACCCAGGCCCCCAGCTTCGCCGGTCTCTTCGGCACAGCCGGCTATCACCCGGCCAAAGACATCACCATCGCCCTCTGGTGCACCCGCTCCATCGACGCCAGTTCAGAAGGCAACCCGATTTCCGGACTGTATCAACGGCTCACCAAAATCCTGACGTCAGAAAATTGAACCGATTGCTTCAAAAGCTTACCAGTGAATCCTGTGATCGACTCAATTAACGTGAAATCCTAATTATGATTTCACAGACGACAAAGTTTGTACTCACGCCGACTATCTGATAATGAGTGTCGAGTGATTTCATAGTAATTCGCAAAAACATACGTTTTCCGAAACAGCTCATTTTGGAAAGGCCCCGGCAATCCATTACGCTGCACAATACATAATGCACAGAACACAATGCTCAAAGCAATGCGGCCCGTTAATCCATGTCAACCGGGGTCACCATAAACAGCGTTACGGTCTCTTCCGCAGGGGTCTCTGACTTCGCATTCACCACCTTACCTGGGGTTCCCGTATGCGAAATGGTTCTGACCACAAGCGTTTCCCCGAGGTTCATTTCCACCTGTGTGTTGACGCGACGTACCGTCAGACCGGGAACCGTCAGCCCATTCACTTTGACCGCGTTCGCGAAGTCGCGGTGTGAGAGCTCCGGGCTGAATTCGAGTTGGATTCTCCCTGTATCGAGCAAACGTGGCACGACCTTGCAAATCACGCCGAACTGCTTCCACTCGACGGAGGTTTGATTAACTCCGGCCGGGATCAGGATCGGAAATTCACCGCCGCTCACTGACGTTGCTGGTTGACCGGGAGCGGTGACAATTTGCGGACTTCCATGCACCACAATCACCCTGCCCGCTTTTTTCAGTTGCGCGATGGCTGCTTCTGCATTCCTGTAAACGGTGACAGCGCGATTGGAATGACTACGCGGGCCGCTTGCAGGTTTCACCGGCTCTGCTGACGCTGCAAATTCTGCTGCTGCTTCGCTCGATAGTTCCAGAAAGCAACAGCGGCAGAGAATCTGGTCCGGCCTTCCCGTCAGCTGTCGCAGTTGTTCGGTTTGTTGTTGCAGCTCTGTTATCTGCCGTGCTAATTCCGCTCGCTCTCGGCTGATGCGCCGGTTAAGTTGCTCTGCCAGCTCTTGCAGCTTTATTGCTTCTTCAGCCAGTCCCGCTGCTTCCAGTTGCTCCCTCGCAACGCGGAGATGATCCAGGGCCGACAACTTGTGGTTCGCTTCATGAACCGATTCTGGAAGTTTCTGTGGCGCAGGACACTCTTCCGGTTCGGCACTGAGACTGATCGTCGTCAGAGACAACGACAACGCGAAAATAATCGTAGAGCGTATAAACATCCTTTGCCTCCTTTGCAGCGAATTCTATTTGAACTGGTCGATTTGAGTCAATCTGAGTTATAATCACGCCACTGAAGAGCGTCTGTCTGCATTTCGTTTTGACTATACCGCCAGAAGATTTACGTTGCTTGATGTAGATCCCGCTATCGAATCGGAATGCTGCTTTCAATTGAGGGTTCACACGATTTCAGGTCTTCATTTTGAAATCCCATCACAGCCGACTCAAATTTGCCATCAATGTAGAATGAGATATAAAGCTGATGAATTGTGAAAAAATGAAACAAAGCTTTCCCCCCAATATCCCATTTCCCAACGAACTCGAGCAATTAATCGACTGGGCCAATCAAAATGGTTATCCCATCAGCGGTTACTTTGAGCTGCGTGCTGGTGACAGAGACACCATGTTCTACTGGTTTGGATTCAGGCATGTCGATGATCAACTCGTTCAATTCGGCGCTGGTGCGGATGGATCACTCTATTGCATCTGGGATGCCGGCGATCAGACTTTCCCGGTTGTGCATTTAGGTTCTGAAGGGGACGGCATCAAAGTTCTCGCTCCCAGTTTTAAAGATTTCCTGCGACTGCTTGCCATTGGATATGGCGAACTCGGTTTTGAAGATTTATCGAAACCACCTGCAGGAAGTGAACCGAACTTAAATTTTCAAAACTGGGTCAAAAGTCAGTTCAGCACCAGTATTCCCACGAATGGTTCTGAATTCATTACGCTCGAAGCCAATGGAAAATGTCGATTTGCGAACTGGGTAGATCACGTATGTGAGAAATATAACTAACCTGGACGCAGGCAAGCTAGAATGCCCTTCACCAGGTCAGCCACGGAGTCAGACGCCGTTACAGTCGCCCCCTCCACATCGACTGCCTTCTCAGTTGTTTTTTTCCTCTGCTTTCTGCTAAAACTACGCGATGAAACATATACGAAACTTCTGCATCATCGCCCATATTGACCATGGCAAGTCCACCCTCGCCGATCGGCTCATTCAGACCTGTGGGGGCGTGACGCTCCGTGAACTGCATGAACAAATGCTCGACTCGATGGAAATCGAGCGCGAACGGGGCATTACCATCAAGAGTAATTCGATCACCCTCAACTACCGGACTCCGGCTGGTGAAGACTATCTGTTGAACCTGATCGATACGCCGGGCCACGTCGACTTTTCGCATGAAGTCAGGCGTTCGCTGATGGCCTGTGAGGGCGCCTTGATTGTGGTTGATGCCTCTCAGGGAGTCGAAGCCCAGACGGTCGCGAACCTCTATCTGGCACTGGAACACAATCTGACGCTGCTGCCGGTAATCAACAAGATCGATCTTCCCGCCGCCGACATCGAACGGGCGCAGGAGGCCATCGACGAAGAACTGGGGCTCGACCCCTTCGAAGCGATCCCGATTTCCGCCAAAAACGGGATTGGCATTGAAGACGTGTTGCAGGGCATCGTCGAGAAACTGCCTCCCCCTGAAGGCGATCCGACTGCCCCTTTGAAAGCACTTGTATTTGACGCGATCTATGACAAGTTTCGGGGGGTTATTCTGCAGTGCCGCATCATGGAAGGAACGCTCAAGCCCCGCGATACGATCCACTTCATGCACGCCGGTCGCGACTTTACGGTGGATGAAGTCGGCTATAACCAGATGAAACTCAATCCCAAACCTCAGCTCAGTGCGGGGGAAGTCGGTTACGTTGTCGCGGGAGTCAAAAGTGTGCAGGACATTGAGATCGGCGATACGATTACCCTGCTGAATCGACAGGCCGCAGAGCCGATCCCCGGCTACCAGCCAGCCAGGCAGGTCGTCTTTTCTTCCATCTATCCCATGGACACGGGGGATTACCAGGAGTTGACCAAGGCCCTGGAGAAACTCGCGATCAACGATGCGGCCCTCACGTTTGAAAAAGACAGTTCCGCCGCGCTGGGCTTTGGCTTTCGCTGTGGCTTTCTCGGACTGCTGCACCTGGATGTGATTCAAGAGCGTATCCAGCGCGAATTTGACATCGGCCTGGTAATCTCCGCCCCGTCGGTCAAGTACCATCTGTCTTTGAGAGACGGCTCCACCATCGAAGTCGATAACCCCTCTTACTGGCCCGATCCCACGATGATCGAGTCGGCCAGCGAGCCCTACATCAAAGCTTCCATTCTGACTCCCGAGTCGTATGTCGGCCCGGTCATGGAACTCTGCAGGGAACATCGCTCGGAAAGCCAGACGATGAACTACCTGTCCGCCAGTCGAATCGAAGTCACCAGCGTGATGCCACTGGGAGAGGTCCTCTTCGACTTCTACGGCAAGCTGAAGATGATCACGCGCGGCTACGGATCATTCGATTACGAGCCAATCGAGTATCGAACCACCGATATCGTGAAGGTCGATATTCTCGTCAACAAGGAACCGGTCGACACGCTGTCTTACCTGGTTCATCGAGAGAAAGCCCGCCCGCGGGCGCTGCACTACTGCGAACAACTGGCCAAAGAAATCCCCCGGCATCAGTTCAAGATCCCCATCCAGGGTGCCATCGGAGGCGAAGTCATTGCCCGCACGACCATCGCACCGTTCCGCAAAGACGTGACCGAAAAACTCTACGGCGGCGATGTGACGCGCAAGAAAAAACTGCTGGAAAAGCAGAAAAAGGGCAAAGCAAAAATGAAGCAGTTCGGCAGCGTCAATATCCCCCAGAAAGCCTTCGTCTCCGTCCTGCGCACCGATCAGGATTAGAGCGTTACGTGGACTGACGAAGTTCGTATCGACGGCCGACTCGCCCCCACTGACGCAGACACCAGCGAATGGATCAGTAAGCCCTCCGGAAACATGATGGGGACAGTAGAGGAAAAAGCTCTCGGCCTCCGCGGCGCGATAATCACTTCTCTGGATCTGGTGTTTAAGTGATGGTAGAACGCAGGGCAGGTTAAAATTGCGCCTGTTCGGGAATGCATGTCGTGACCACTCACAACGTTACAAATGTCCTGTCTTGCCTGTATCCTGGCTTACTCTCACTTCTTCAGGGCCAATTGGATTGTATCCCATGAAACGAGAGATCTTATGGTGAACAGGAATGCGTTCACAATTCATGCTACTTTTAAAATAATTCGCATATACTTCGACAAAATACAAATCTTTTTGGAATATTAATGTAGGCAAGCATGTTTCCCAACAGACTTTCAATCTAGATGATCGCGTCACAAATGATGGTTACAGAAGAGTTTGTATTGAATCTTATAGAATGCCAGGCAAAACTTTACAGTTATGTATTGTCCTTGACCGGCAACAAAAACGACGCACACGATATTTTGCAGGAAACGAATAAAAGTATTCTCGAGAAAGCTGCTGATTTCACACCGGGAACTTCTTTTCCTGCCTGGGCTTCGAAAATCGCTTACTACAAAGTGCTTGCCTACCATCGAGATGCACAGAGAGAAACTCTGCTATTTAACGTTGAGATCTTACAAGAGATCTCCGAGAAAACGTTGACGAAAAACGGTCAGTACGACAGACGGCTTGGCTCTCTTTTTCAATGCATCCAGCAACTGCCCGACGATCATCAACAGCTGTTAAAGCAGCGTTATGAAGAAGAAAAGTCGCTGGAAGAAATTGCCGACCTGTGGGGACGAACCTACAACGGAATTTCGTCACTATTATATCGACTGCGACTGGCATTGATTGATTGTGTGGACAAGTCGCTCCAGCTGGAGGAGGGAACATGACCGATTCACAGCCGGAAAATCCACCCTTGGGGAGAGATGCGTTGGGGAAAATGATCTCATTACACCTGGACGGTAAGCTTTCGAAAGAGCAATTGTCTCAATTACAGCGCACGCTGGTCATCGATGAATCTGCCCGGGATTTTTATGTTGAGTTAATTTCAATCCATTCACAGCTTGAACAAATTCATAAAGGGCCAGTCGTTCACAGCGAGAGTCTGAATACACTCATTCGCAGGCCGCAGACTCCTTCGAGAATGCCCTCGTTCGCGATGATGACGCTACCGGCCGCATTACTCGTGGTAATCTGCGTCTGGATTACCAGTCAGATTCCCGATCCGCCTGTCGAAAAACCTGTAGAGATCCAGGCGGTGGTCCCGAAAATTGTCGACTATCGTGTGACCGTTGCTGATACCCATGAAGTGAGATTTTTCAATCAGGAGCCGTTGGGGATCGGCGACCACCTGGAAGGTGACAAGATTTACAAACTGGACAGCGGCCAGTTGGAACTGCTTTTTATCACGGGAGTGAAAGCGTCGATTACAGCGCCTGCCACGTTTGCGATCACAGGGGAAAATGAACTCAATCTTTCCGCCGGCATCCTGATGGCGAAAGTCACCACTTCCAAAGGAAAAGGATTCACCGTCAGAACGCCTGGCGGACCGATCCGTGATTTAGGAACACTGTTTGGTGTCGAGATCGACAACGCAGGCACATCCGGCGTGCAGGTCTTCCAAGGTGAGGTGGTACTCGCTGATTCTCGTGGAGAAACAGTAAAACTGACAGAGGGAAATACAATGCGCTGCGCTGCTGGCAAGGACCAGTGGCTGCCTGAACCTCGCCTTTCACGGAAGTTCTACTCCGTGATTCAGGAAAATAAACAGGCGCTTACACCGAATATCATTCTCCTTCCAGATGAGGTTCAAAACATGTTTGGAGCCGATGAATACATTGGTAAAGCTTATCTGATGTATTCTGCTACATCATTGCTCGATCGTATCCCGAATATTTCAGGTCCGTCGAAACTCTCTCAACATTTTTCTGTCGTGTACTTTGATGAAACATCCACTGAATGGAAGTTTCCGGATAACACGGGATTAATTTCCTTTACCCCTGACGCGACCGATCTGTTACTTGCCCGGATCGATTCAAGGGGGCCCGATAAAAATTCGATTACCAAAGAATTCACTTATTTTGCCGGAACACAGGAAAACATTCATGGTATCACATCCGGATATCAGTCAGGAGATATTCAGATCATCCCGGACCGGTTCCAGGGTGAAGCGAATCCGGGGGAATACACGCTTGAAGGAACTTATTTTATCCGTAACTCAGAGTAGTGTCTTATCAGACCTGGCATGCCACGTTGGCTGAAATGTCCGCATGCCTGCCTGACTTTGATCAACCGTCAATACAATATTGAGAGACCCGTAGATTATTTCATTTGCTATTTATCACCCTATTCAAGGTAACCATGTTTCATTCGTTTTATAGAAAGAGGAGTTGATTATGTGCTCTGAACAACAGAATCACAGGAGAAAGGGTTTCACGCTGATCGAGCTGCTGGTGGTGATCGCCATCATTGCCATCCTGATTGCCCTGTTACTTCCAGCCGTACAGCAGGCGCGGGAAGCGGCGCGACGCAGTACCTGCAAAAACAATCTGAAACAGATTGGCCTGGCGATGCACAACTATCACTCTACCCACAGCCTGTTTCCACCAGGGGCCATTGCACCGGGGGCAAGCTGCGATGCCGTTACCGGGCCTGCACCAGGCAGAATCCTGAATCATACGGCATACCAGATGATCTTGCCTTACCTCGAACAGACAGCCTTATACAACAGTTACAATTTCAGTTTACCGAGTGGAAAATCAAACTATGCGGGCTCGGGTTGTACGGGTACGACTCCTACGACTGATCAGCTCGCGGTAGTCACTTCTCCCGTATCGGTATTCCTCTGCCCTTCCGATCCCGGACCGACAAAAGGTGACGAAAACTATGCCTTTTCACAGGGGAATGGCGCCCAGCGCACCAGCTATGGACTGGTGACAGACCGCTACGATGGGAACTGGACGACCACCTGGGCAGGTACCTCTGACCCGAATAAAGGGATGTGGGGACCAAACGGTTCGCCCCGGATCAGAGATTTAACCGATGGAACCAGTAACGTCATGTGCATGGTCGAAACACCGTTACGCAAGAAAAAAGCTGAAGACTGGAATGGCCCCTACTGGAACGCTTACACCTATGTGTATTGGATTAATATCCCCGGTCGCGGCATTAACCGAATCTATGCCGATCCTTCATTCCCAGGCGTGAACCGTAACGGAGCGGGTAGTGAGCATGAAGGGGGCGCGCATGTCTTACTGGCAGACGGGTCGGTCCGCTTCTTGAGTGAAAATGTCGATCAATTTTCCGTTTTAAATGCCTTAACTTCGATCGGCGGCGGCGAAATTATTGGAGAATTCTGATTCCTGGGCGTTCACACTACCCACACACCGGGTGCCTCAACTTGAGCTCCGGCGTTGAGGTGTTCGTGCCAGTGAAACGCGAACGATCAATAAATCTGCATCAATTTTTAATTATTTCTCAAGAGGTGCGCTATGCTCAAGCTTCACTCACCACACACGCTGAAATGGGTCAGCCTGTTCGGGCTGTTTCTGGCAGGCTGTTCTTACCAGCCTGACGACATGCCGAAAATTGCACCGGTCACCGGCGTCGTAACCCTGGATGGTCAACCCCTACCCGAAGCGGAAATTCTGTTCCAGCCTTCATCGGGTCGCGCTTCCACCGGCATGTCTGATGAAAACGGTGAATACACGCTGTTGTTCAACAGGAATACCTACGGTGCCAAAGTGGATGACCATGATGTGAGTATCATTACTTACAAACAATTCGATCAATCACTCAGTAAACTGACAGCTAAGGTCACCGAAGGGGATAACGTCATCAATCTGGAATTGAAATCAAAACCGAAAACCAAAACCAGATAGCATGCCCCTGTCCCGTTTTCTTAATCAGCGTCTCGCAATCAGAAAGAAAATCATGTTCCGTTCCGCATATGATGTACGATCCTGTTTCGTTCTCTTCGCATTTATCACGTTGGTCGCAGTGCCGTCCCGAGGCGAAGATCAAAAAACAGAGCCGACCAATGCCAGTGAAGCGGCTGCCAAAAAAGCAAAACAGGCAGCCGAACTGAATCAGAAGTTCGCTGCCTGGAAAGCCACGTTGTCCCCTGAGCAACAGGCCTGGGAAACAGTGCTGGAAGAAAACCTGGGCGGGTTCTATCTCCCCCATTATCAGAAGGCCAAGCTGCAAGGAACGATCACCGCCTGGGATTATGTAACTGATGATCCGAAACTGCCGAGGGTGCTCCTCATCGGCGATTCCGTTTCTCGGGGTTATACCTTGGCAACGCGAAATGCGCTGGCAGGCAAAGCGAACGTGCATCGTGCTCCTGCCAATTGCGGACCGACGGCCACAGCGCTGAAGCAACTCGATGTCTGGCTGGGCGACGGAAACTGGGATGTAATCCATTTCAATTTCGGTATTCACGACCGCCGCACCCCAACGGCCGATTATGCTGCGCGTCTGGAAACCCTTGTCAAACGTTTGCAGAAAACGGGAGCGAAATTGATCTGGGCCAGCACCACACCGGTTCCCAGCGATTGGAAAGAGGGTCCCAGCATCAAAACCGCCATCGAAGAACGGAATCAAATCGCCGAACGTGTGATGAAAAAACAGGGAGTCGCCATCGACGATTTATTTACTTTTATCACCCCACATCAGGCAGAGGCACAAAACCCCAAAGATGTGCACTTCAACGAACAGGGATATGAGCTGCTGGGATCTCAAGTCGCCAAAAGCATTTCCCAGACACTGGAACAGAGTGACTCAAAATAAACACGAAGCACTCACGACTGCAGCAACGGACGTTCGTCGCGATTTGTAATCGCTACGAACGTCTGTTTTTTTCGTCTCTCGGCGTTTGAGATCAAAGGTATCTTCAGAGACGACGTGATAACCACATCCCCAGATCCCCCCCAGCGAACGGATCGGCACGCCTCCGAAAAAGAGGCACTAACGGTAGACGGAGCCGGCAAAAAGCGATCGGCATCCACGGCTGCCACAGTGCGATGATCGATACACTGGGGTTGGTGTTTGAGTGAGGGGGGTTGATGTCAGGTTGATTTCATTCTTCGCCTCACAGTCACGCGAAGCGCCATCAGTAATAGGGTAGCTTTAACAGAAAACGGGGATTATGATTTCGAGTATGAGAAATTCGGATTCATCCAAACTAACCCGGACTGAGTGTCGAATCATTCTAACGCAGTTCGATAAAACGAACATTATTTATAAGGATGCGTTAATCTTCATTTATGGTATAGTAGGCTCAAGCTGATAGTTGATTACACGTATTATGGTGCGCGTTCTACAGACTAGAGGAAAGAATGCATCCGTCTCCCGAATTGTTGCGATGGTTGGCCGTAGCTTCGCTACTCACGTTCATTGGAACACTTATCATAATTCCAATATTGGTCGTCCGAATTCCAGTTGACTATTTCAATCGTACAGGACGAAAGACTTTGCCATGGGCTTCGCAACATCCTGTCATTCGAGGGATTCTACTAATAGGTAAAAATCTCCTCGGCTTCATCTTTGTGGTAGTCGGAATAGTATTACTCGCTCTACCTGGTCAAGGGCTCCTGACGGTCATCATTGGAATCATGCTTCTTGACTTTCCAGGTAAGTTTAAACTTGAAAGATGGGTCATTTCACAAAAACCTGCAATACGCAGCATCAACTGGCTTCGACATCGTTCAAATTGTCCGCCGTTAGAGATCCCGGAAGAATCAGAAACGAGTGCTACCCAGGATTGAAGACGGAATACGAAAGAGGCACTCTTTGGATATTTCAGTGAATTCTAGTTAGTTATCTTGTTTTGGAGCGTTTTCTGCCCCTCGGTTCCGAAGACTGGTGCTCTATCCAGTTGAGTTAATACTGGAGCAAAAGCTATCAAATCCTCTGTTTCTGAAACCAAACATTGACACGACCGTTAATGAGTTATCCTGAAATAATTCAGTTTTTTCAAGTGAGCTCAACCGTTGGGCTTGATAAAAGTATCCGAGATGACAAGCGTATCAACTACCGAAAACTCGCATTCGAGGCATACGCTCCGCTATGCGCACTGCGGTTTCGGTATCCCTGATGTACTTGAAGTTGCGCACATTGATGGTCAGCGCGCGAACAACGATATCGGCAACCTCGTAATCCTCTGTCCGAACTGTCACAAGATACTGGACCTTGATTTGATTTCGAATGAATAATGCCGGCCAAAAGGCTGCGCTCACACGCAAGCGTAGTGCGGCTGCAAAGAAGGCTGTGGCTACTCGCAAGCGAAATCAGAAAGCGTCAAAAGAGACCCAACAAGGCATTACACTAGATCATAGCTTCGCCAGGTGATACACCGCGCCCGGTGAATTTTCACATTGTGCTCGTCCGGTCGACAATCCCGAACGCAACTGGTACTAACTCTAACACGCAGAAGCTAGAATAACTCTAGCGGCAATGCAGAGTCTCCCACTCGCACGTCTGAATAAAAGACCGAAGTAAAATTTAGCGCTTTGCGGCACAGTGTATCCTGCACCACAAAGCGTCTGTATCACGTCTATTAAGATTGCGTCGTCAAACCAAATACGCGGTCCATGTTGGCGGAGACTTCTTTCAGGCGTTCCAGATCGCCGCCGGCGACTTCGGCTGCGGCCCAGCCGGCGTACTTGATTTCGGCCAGTGCCTTGCGGACGTCGGCCCAGTCCAGATCGCCTTCGCCGATCTTGGTGAACTTGCTCATTTCGCGTGAGAAGCCTTTCAGGTCCAGTTTGATGATCCGTTTGTTGAGCTGACGAATCCAGTCGCCCATGCTGCCGTACTTCCAGTGGTTGCCAATATCAAACTGCATGCCGACCCAGGGGGAATTGAATTCGTCGATGTACTTCACAAACTTGTCCGCGGTCTGATTGTGATCGCCTTCGTGGTCGTAGCAGAACTGGTTCCATACATTTTCAACCGCGATGGGCACGCCCAGCTCAGCTGCCAGTGGGATCGCCTTTGAGATATTCTCAATCGATCGTTTCCAGATCTCTTCTTCGGGGCCGTCGCTCCCCTTGCCCACCACCAGCAGAACCGTGTTCCCGCCGACCGCATGCGTCTGACGCAACGCTTCTTTCAGACTCTCCAGGGCTTTCGCACGCACTGCGGGATCGGGATCGGTGTGACGCACATTCCAGTGGCTGGAATTGACTGATCCGTCAACGGGCAGTCCCGTCGCTTTGATGGCAGCACGCACTTCGTCAACGTCGATCCCCGGAGTATTCAATTCGATGCCGTCAAAACCGGCTTGCTTCGCGAGCGCGAATTTTTCTTCCAGTGTCTTCCCGGCTTTGACCATCCCGATCTTCAGGGTCTTATACAGACGCCCCTTGAGATAGCCTTCCTGACTCGCTGCTCCCTGGGCAACAAACGGAGAAGATGCAGCAGCGGCAGCCGCTAACAGCATAAAATGACGACGAGAAAGTGAATCCGATGTGAGCATGATGTACCCCTTGATGTCTGGTCGTGTTGCGGACGGTTTTAGTCTGGGTGCTGGAATTCAATAATTTACAAGTACCCATCTTGGCGATATTGTAACATTCTTTATTAAAACATGGCACTAAGAAAGCAGTTGCTTTTCGCTGCAGAGAGTAAAATTCCTGCGAGGAATTTTTTTTCTAATAATTCGCCCCAGGGGACTGCCTCCCACATTGATTGCTTTCACAATGAAAATGCAAGAATCAATTGAGTAACCTTATAATTCGCAGCCCGGTTGTTCATGATGACCCAAAACGCGCAAACTGAATTAAAGAGTGCCAATTGATTATCTACTGATACACTGGTAGATTGAGACAGAAAAAGATTCAGCCTGTTCCTTAGTTATTTACCTCAGTCATGCCGATGAACATTCCAACTAAATCTGTCGTACTCGGAACGCTTCTTGGTGGTGCCGTTGGCGACGCGATGGGGGCGCCGTTCGAGGGACTGTGGGCCGACTCGATTCCATCTGCTGACTCTTTGGCGGCAGCCTTCCATGAGTATCATGGCTATCCGAATGGCCAATACACTGATGACACACAACTGACTCTTGCCACAATCAAGTCGATCGTCGAACAAGACGACATCATTGTTGCTGATATTGCCCGGCAGATCGCTGAGTTATGGCGACATCATTCTGTCATCGGCCCCGGCGGTGCCTGTACCCAGGCAGCTGAGCGGTACCTTACCACCGATGACCATCGCAACATGGGTGCGCCAGTTGGTCAGGCCGGAAATGGGACCGCAATGCGAACCGCCGCACTGGGTCTTTGGTTTAAAAATAAAGAGTCTCTGATTCCGCTGGTTGCTGACATCTCGCGCATCACACATCAGGATTCGCGAAGCGTTGCCGGGGGTGTCGCAATCGCAATGGCGGCAAATCAAATGTCGTCAGCCAGCGATATTAATCCCCACTCCTTCTGCAGGGTACTGGCGGACGCATGCCGTGACATCAATTCCGAGATGGCTGAACTGCTCCAGCAGTTACCTGATTATCTCAATGATGCAAGTGTGTTAGATTTCATCGCCCACGCCGGGCAACGCATACCGGAATTCGATAAACCAATCATAACGCCATTCGTGATCCCAACGGTATTGGCCTCTATATACAGCATCCTTATTTGCCCGGATTCGTGGATCGGAGCAGTCACTCTCGCCGTACGCCTTGGCGGCGATGTCGATACCCTGGGTGCAATTGTCGGTGCACTGGCCGGAGCGAGGCACGGAATTGATGCGATCCCAAAGAATCTGCTAAACTGCTTACAGGATTCCAGCAACATCGAAGTGCTGGCGACCCGCTACCATCTGGCGATTCATGCGCAAGCAGAAGAATCCGGAGAATAACAACTGTGTTAATCCATATTCTGACCGAGGCAGCTTCTGATTCATAATCATCTTCGCCACGCTCAGATGAATCCGGTCGTTAGCCAGCAAGCACGAATTCAAAGCTAAAACACAACCATTAAACAGGAGTAATGCCAGGTGAAAAGCACAGCCAAACACGATGAACGTATGGCGAAAATGACGTTTGCGGAAGTGTATCCACACTATGTGACAAAGGTCGAAAAAAAAGACCGGACCAAAAAAGAATTGCATCAGGTCATCACCTGGCTGACGGGTTTCAACGAAAAGGCCTTGCAGAAACACATCAGAGACAAGACCACGTTTGAAGAATTCTTTCAGCAGGCAACGCTCAATCCTAACGCACACCTGATTACAGGGATGATTTGCGGCTATCGGATCGAAGAGATTGAGAAGCCATTAACACAACAGGTCAGGTACCTCGACAAGCTGGTCGACGAACTGGCAAAAGGGCGGAAGATGGAAAAAATATTACGGACCGAATAACCAATCACGAAATGAACTGTTTGCCAGGGAGATATCATGACGGTCAAACGGATGGACAACGTCGGCATCGTGGTCGAAGATCTCGACGCCGCGATTGAATTCTTCACCGAACTGGGGCTCGAACTCGAAGGACGCGCCCCCATTGAAGGAGACTGGGCAGATGGCGTCACGGGATTACACGAAATGCGCGTCGAGATTGCCATGCTGCGTACGCCCGACGGTCACAGCCGACTTGAGCTCTCCCGCTTTCTCGCGCCGCCTGTCGTCGCCGATCACCGCAGCGCGCCGGTAAACGCACTCGGTTACCTGCGCGTCATGTTCACCGTGGAAGACATCGACGATACCCTCGCCCGGCTCATAAAACGGGGCGCGGAGCTCGTCGACAAAGTGGTCCAGTACGAAAACATGTATCGGCTCTGCTACATCCGGGGCCCCGAAGGAATTCTCATCGGCCTGGCCCAGGAACTCAAGTAGCAGATTTCCTGAGAGTGTATGTGACAGGGACAAACCTCGCTACACCTGTTACTGCTCCAGCAAATCAACTTCGCCGGTTTGCATATTGTAGATGCCGCCTACGATTTTGATCTCGCCCTGCTTTTCCATCTCTTTGAGGATCGGGCTTTTCTGGCGAATGCGGTCGACAGTCCCCAGGACGTTCTGTGCGATAACCATTTTGACGAACTCCGGGTTCTTACTCGTTTTGTCGCCTTTGTAATCTTTGAAGTGATTGACGGCCGGTTGGATGTTCGCCAGCATGGCGGTGATGTTGCCCAGTTCGACGCCATCAATGGCACCGTTCACGGCTCCACAGCTTTCGTGGCCCAGCACGAACACCAGCTTCGAACCGGCGACTTTACAGGCAAATTCCATGCTTCCCAGGATATCGGTGTTTTCAAAGTTACCGGCGACTCGGGCCACGAAGATATCGCCGATGCCGCGGTCAAACACATCTTCTACGGGAACGCGCGAATCCAGGCACGAGAGAATGACTGCTTTGGGATACTGTCCCAGTGCTGCTTCACGGACCAGTTTGGAATGGTCGCGAGCCGTCAGTGTTCCTGCCACGAAACGCTGGTTGCCCTCTTTCAATAATGTCAGAACGTCGTCCGGCGTCAGTTTCGCCTGCTCTTCCTGGCTGAGAACACGATTCACCAGCGGTTTGATATCCGCCAGGTTTTCGGAACTGGCTTCGTCGGTTTTATTCTCCGCAGCTTCGGCGACTGCCGGTTGATTTTGTGCACAGCCCGACAGCAGGATTCCCAACAGACAACAGGCCAGCAGCGGTTGAAATTTCATTCTGATCATCTTTGTGTTTCCTTATGTGTACCAGCGCATCAAAGTATTTCGGTTATGCAATCATGGGGAACTCTACCTCACAGCAGGAGGTCGCGTAGTAAACAGTCACAGAATATCAGTAAATATCTCAAATCCCGAGCCTGAATGAAGATCACAGACACTACAGCCGGACCTGCTCGCTCTGATTCAGCAAATTCAGGCGTGGCTTGACAAATTCAGACCCGCCTCCCCACTATGAACTATCAGTTGAGCGAAAAACCGGCTGAGAGAGAGAACTGTCACAGGAAGGAACCCGTATGCGGAAAATTATTTACGCGCTCGCCACGATGGACACCAAAGCCGACGAACTCTGCTTTGTAGCGGACGCCATTCGCAACACGGGTCACGATGTCGTGCTGGTCGACTTGAGCACCCGTGGCTCTGCGGAGCAAACCGACAAAACAGCAGAGACAGTTGCAGCCTCTCATCCCGACGGTCCCGACGTCGTGCAGAAACAAACTGATCGCGGGCAGGCGGTGACAGAGATGGCAGCGGCGCTGCGTGTCTGGTTGCCCGCTCAAATCCATGATAACCAGGTGGCAGGTGTGATCGCGATTGGCGGGAGCGGGGGAACTGCGCTGGTCGCACCCGCGTTCCAGGCACTTCCCATCGGATTCCCCAAGTTGATTGTCTCGACCGTGGCCAGCGGAAACACACAGCCTTACGTGGGTCACAGTGATATCACCATGATGTACTCCGTCGTCGATGTAGCAGGGCTCAACTCGGTCTCGCGGCGGGTTCTGAGCAACGCCGCCCACGCGATCGCCGGCATGGTGGCTCACACATCTGACGTACCCGACGTCAGACCGGCCCTCGGCATGACGATGTTCGGCGTCACGACTCCCTGTGTCGATCTGGTTCGCGAGCAGCTGGCATCAAAGGGCTTCGATCCTCTGGTCTTCCACGCGACAGGTACCGGCGGACAGGCGATGGAGAAACTCGTCGCCGATGGTTTGATTCGCGGCGTACTTGATATCACGACTACCGAAGTCGCCGACGAAGTCGTGGGAGGCATCATGCCCGGCGGTCCCCGTCGATTCGATACGATCATCGAACGCGGCATCCCGTATGTGCTGAGCCTGGGAGCCCTCGACATGGTCAACTTCGGAGCCCGCGAGACCGTGCCGGAACGGTTCGCCGAGCGACAGTTCCTGGTTCACAATCCACAGGTGACTTTGATGCGGACGACCGCAGAAGAGAATCAGCAGTTTGCGAAATGGATCACCGCCAAAATCAACCGGTCAACGGCGCCCCTCGAAATCCTGATTCCCGAGCAGGGAGTTTCCATGCTGGATAAAGCGGGAGCAGCCTTCTATGATCCAGAGGCAGACCGGTGCCTGTTCGAGACACTGGAACAGGAAGTCGTTCAGACTGACGAGCGACGTGTTACCCGTCATGCGTGTCACATCAATGATACTGCGTTTGCAGAAGCACTGCTCGCGGCATTTGAACGAGTGTGCGGAAATCAGTTCCCATAGAGAGACCAGAGGCGAGGAAACAGTTCATGCCGGAAGCCAGACAAGACATTCTCAAACGACTGCAGGCGAAAGTCGCAGCGGGAAAACCGATTATCGGCGGCGGTGCAGGAACCGGACTCAGTGCCAAATGCGAAGAGGCCGGCGGCATCGACCTGATCGTGATCTACAATTCGGGCCGGTACCGCATGGCCGGTCGCGGTTCACTCGCGGGACTGATGCCTTACGGCAACGCGAATGAAATCGTCAAAGAACTGGGGCGTGAAGTGCTGCCCGTCGTCAAACAGACGCCCGTCCTGGCAGGAGTGTGTGGCACTGATCCGTTCATGCTGCGTGACCTGTTCCTGCAGGAACTGCAGGCAATGGGCTTTACCGGCATTCAGAATTTCCCGACCGTGGGACTGATTGACGGCCAGTTCCGAGCCAACCTGGAAGAGACCGGTATGGGCTTTGATCTGGAAATCGACTGCATCCGTGCCGCCCACGATCTTAATCTACTCACCACGCCGTATGCGTTCGACGCAGAACAGGCGCGGCTGCTGACGGCCGCCGGTGCCGATATTGTGGTCGCTCATATGGGGCTGACGAGTGGCGGTTCCATCGGTGCAGAGACAGGCAGGACACTCGATGATTCCGTGGAGCTGATTCGAGAAATGATCGATGCCGCGAAAAGTGAGCGGGACAATGTGCTGCTGCTATGCCATGGCGGCCCGATCGCGATGCCTGAGGACGCCCGGTACATTTTCGACCGGGTGCCGGGCATTGATGGATTTTACGGCGCCAGTTCCATGGAACGTCTTCCCACCGAAATTGCCGTAACGGATCAGGTGCGGCAGTTTGGAGACTTGCGTTTATCGCAAACCTGATGACTGACTCTTTCCTTTTCTCTGACCTGAAAACAGGAACCCTCATGTATCGCTTAACTGTGCTGTATGGACACCCCGAAGATCCTGCTGAATTTGATCGCTATTATCGCGAAGTACATATTCCGCTGGCGAAACAAATGAAAGGCTTAACCGGCTGGACCATTGGCAAATGCCTCTCTGCTGAAGCAGGCAGCCCGCCCCCTTATTACCTGATCGTCAGCCTGTATGCAGAATCGGCAACCGCGCTGCAGGCGGTTCTCGAAAGCCCCGAAGGCCAGGCGACCATCGCCGATGTCTCCAACTTTGCCACCGGCGGGGTGATGTTCATGTATAATGAGGAAGAAGTTTTGATTCCGGTTGAGTTGAATACACCCGAAATTTAGTAATTAATCACAGAGAAGGAGCCAGCAATGCATGCCAGGGAGGCTGCTTCAGTTGCCTTACAGAGCCTGTCGTTTTTGATTCTGAGTTGCTTTTTCAGTTCATTACTACCAGCAGCTGATCCAGTTGAAGCTGAAATCAAGATTGAATGGGGGCCAGACGTAAATGGAGTGCAGGCTTCTCTGTCCGCAGATAAAAAGAGTTATCTCATCGGGGAGCCAATCTTGTTGACATATCGAGTGAAAAACCGCTCTCAGAATATTGTTGACATTACTTATGACCGCTACCAGTCCTATTGTTTAAAGATGGATATCGTTCATTTTCGCGATAAAAACACTCCAAAATGGAATACACTCATTCCCTTGACCAAATATGGACAAGGTAAATTTGGGAATTATATCAGCAGCTTCAGTGGAACTGATATTCATCCCAATCATATGCTCACCTGGTACTTTAACAAGATTCCCATCAACAGACTCTATGATATGTCGCTTCCTGGAGAATATCATATCTCTCTGAAACGAAATTTAGGAAATGTTACAGTCACGAGTAATCTTCTTAAAATCAATATCAAAGAACCGCCGAAACCTGACTATGAACAGGTAGGGAGAGTTATTGAGAAAATTGATCCTTCGGAGTAAATGACTTCGAGATTAAAGATGTTTATCAGAATTCATTTAAACTAAGCATTGTTTAAATACCAAATCAGCATCCCAATTCAGTCTCGGTTGCGTTCTTGCTGGCGTGCCCCGTATAGTAAAGAGATCATTCACTACCTGTTTCCACTTGTGAAGGTCTCACCTCATGAACCTCGTATCACTCCTCTTCCGTCCACAGTTTCTGTTGCCGATACTGCTCCTGAGTGTGTTCATGCCAGTTGCTGAGGCTGCAGATCAGCAGCCGAACATCGTCTATATTCTGGCGGACGACCTCGGTTATGGTGATGTGAGTTGTTACAACCCGGAATCGAAAATCAAGACGCCGCACATTGATCGACTGGCGGTGGAGGGCATGAAGTTTACTGACGCGCATACGCCGTCTGCCGTCTGTACGCCGACGCGGTATGGGATTCTGACCGGTCGTTACTGCTGGCGAACGCGATTAAAGTACCGCGTGCTGGACGGCTTCGACCCGCCACTCATTGAACAGGATCAGACGACCGTCCCTTCGCTGCTGAAAAAAGCAGGTTACGAGACCGCCTGTGTGGGAAAATGGCACCTGGGGATGCAGTGGACCGATGAAAAGGGAGAGCCGGTCCCTGCGGTTCCCATCGACCGCCGTCAGCGACCCCGCGTGGGAGATGACGTCGATTTTACAAAACCGATTATCGGCGGCCCCCTGGCCAACGGCTTCGACTATTACTTCGGCATCTCGGCTTCGCTGAATATGTCTCCTTTCTGTTTCATCAGAAATGATCGACCGGTGATTCTTCCCACCATTCCTTCGGAACGGATACAGACCGAATTCCTTTCCGTTGACCAGGGCATGCGCTCACCCGATTTCACAATCCGCAGTGTGATGCCCACCCTGACTGGCGAAGCAGTGCAGTTTATCGAGCGACAGGCGAAGCAATCCCCTGAACGGCCCTTCTTTCTGTACTTCCCGCTCACCGCACCCCACCTGCCGCTGGTGCCCAACGACGAATTCAAAGGCAAAAGCGCTGCTGGCGAATATGGCGATTTTGTGCTCGAGGTGGACGCCACTGTCGGCGCGATCATGGAAGCCCTCCAGCGAACCGGCAAGTCGGATAACACCCTGTTCATTTTCACGTCGGATAACGGTGGACTCTATCACTGGTGGACGCCACAGGAGACCGATGATCTCAAACATTACAAACCCAATCACCGCGGTCAGTATGTCAAAGATCGCGGCCATCAGGGGAACGCACACCTGCGAGGGACCAAAGCCGACATCTGGGAAGGCGGTCATCGGGTCCCTTTCATCGTCCGCTGGCCCGGACAGACTCCCGCCGATTCCACCAGTGATGAACTGGTAGAACTCACCGACCTGCTGGCGACCTGCGCCGCAATTACGGATACAAAGCTGCCTGCCGGAGCCGGAGAAGACAGCGTCAATATTCTGCCGGCCCTCCGCGGCGAGAAAAGTGACAAGCCACTCCGCGAGTACGCCATCCATCATTCTCTGTGGGGCCACTTCTCCGTTCGACAGGGGCCGTGGAAGATGATCCCCAAACGAGGTTCCGGCGGCTTTACCCGCGCCCGTGAAGTCGAACCGAAACCAGGAGAACCAACGGGACAGCTTTACAACCTCCAACAGGATCCTTCGGAGACAAAGAATGTCTGGAACGAACACCCGGAAGTCGTCGAACGGCTTTCAAAGATCCTCAAAAAAGTTCAGGCGGATGATCAATAACAGATTTCGCTTTTTTTGTCAGACGTAGTCGAAACAGGTGCTCCTTGTTCGGCTACCTGATACAACGAGGCAGCGGTGCTTCGTTTCTCAACCAATCTAAGTCGGGAGATTCTGAAATGTCAGACAACTCTGTCAAACGGAACCGTGTGCTGCGGAACTGAGATTAAGGGATTGCAGGAAGGGATCCCGGATTAAACCGGCCTCCAGTACTAATCAGCTTCCAGTTTCAGACGCAGATTGACGGTCAGGTTGTCCGGGTATATCCAGGATTTGTCCGGGGGAATCAGTTTCACTTTCCCGTGCAGTGTCTGAAATCCCGGGTAAGAAACGGTGAGGTCATATGTGCCCGGGTCTCCCACAAAACTCTGGCGTTCAAACTGTTGGATGTGGCGAGAGATCGTACCTGAGCTACTTTTCAGTTGGATCTGACAACCGGGTAACGGGACTCCTGCCTGCGTAAAGACATTGATGGTGCGAAACCCGAGATCTGACTCTGATTTTTTGAATAGTTTGGAAGTCAGAGTCACGGTTTTTTGTTCGTTCTGCTTGAGAGTGAACTGCAACAGTTTTTTCGATTCGCGAATGTCGACCCGCGTCAGATAGTAGTCTCCCGCAGGCAGGTGCCTGGCGACATAATCTCCTTTTTCAAAGGAGTAGATCTTTGTCAGCAACCGCTTGTCTTTGCTCCACAGTTTGAGCCGCATCGGTTCATTGGCCTGCATCAGTTCCTGATCCAGCTTGAAATGAATTGTCGCCGTCCCCTCGGGAATGGGCAGCGTGAGCTGACTATTCAGATTCTCCTTCGTGACATGCACCTTCTGGTAAACAGAGGGGTACCCGGAACGAGATGCGACGATGACATATTCTCGCGTTGTGACCTGATTGAAAACAAAAGGCGCGCTGCTGCTGGTCCGCGGCACCAGATTACCTGCCCTCAAGCTTGCGGTCCACACAGGATGATAATTAAACAGCCCCAGTCGCATGTCATCCAGTGTTTCTGGCTGACAATTCACTGTCAGTTGACCAACCTGCGTCTCCAGAGTCCCCAGATCCTGATCGTCTGAAATTAATTCTAACGATCTGACCGGCACCCAATTATTATTCACATTGGGTACTTCATAATACAGAGTTCGCTGGCCAGGTCCCGCGCCGAAGAAGTGAAACATCCCTTCGCTGTCGGTGTTGGTATAGGCCCGAAAGATTCCAAAATTCGGATTCTCACCAGCCAGGAGGATGCGTGTATTCGCTAAAGGTTTTCCGTTGACTATCAGTCGGCCCGTCAATTCGGGTCTTCCCCCCAGGTTGAGTGTGCTGGTTTTGCCATTTTGAGGCAGAACGGCCTGACGCACGACGCCCAGAGAGCTCCATTCATCTTTTCTAACGACATAACAGATCTGGCTGGGAAGATGAGAAACCGAATAGCGGCCTTCTTCATCAGTAATCACGGTGGCCAGTAGCCCGGCTTTGCGGGCTGTATCGCCGTTATAAGCGTAACGACCTTGGAAGAAGAGAGTGACATTCGGTTGTGGTTTGCCGTTTTCGTCTGTGACGAACCCCTGCACGGTCCCGCCTGGGGTGAGCGTGACTTCCACTTTCGGGATCGGACTGGCTGCCAGATCGATGTCTTTCATAATCGCAAAGTCGTAGTCCGGATGAGTCACTTTCAGCGATTCCTTCCCCGGAGCCAGATGCGGGATCGAAAACGTCCCGTCTACGGTCTTGACTGCATCAATGTCTGTTGTGAATTGATCCAGTGTCATCGGCATCACGCCCCGGGACAGAGACAGCGGAATTACAGTCGCCCCATCGATGGGCTGTCCCTGTGTATTGACAACGGTTCCGGTCAGCGTGACTCCCTTTGTCAGTGTGATCTGAATCGGCTTTCCCTGATTTTGATCGGTATTGACAGATTCACTGAGCGCACGGGCATAGCCGGAGGCAGAAACTTCGATCCGGTAGATACCCGGACCGTTGACAGCGACTTCAAATTTCCCGCTTCCCTGATCCACATCCTGCCAGCGTGTTTCCTGCACAAAATTGGGACCGCGGAGGGTCTCCAGTTTAATGGCCCGTACCTGGAATGTGCTGATCGGCTGATTTGTATCGTCGGCCAGAACCGTACCACTGATCTGGGGTTTGCCGGTCACGACGACATTCAGCTGAAGATTATCGGCAGGGGCAAATACCGTATGCTCGCCTTTTAGTTCATACTCGGTTGAATGCATACTTATCTGATATTTTCCTCGCTGAATGGGATCGAACTTAAACTCTGTCTGACCAGGTTGGATCTCGGCATAAGCTTCGTTGTACCCATCAGTGGAATATGCAATGAGCAGGAAGGGCCTGGAAGCCTTTTTCAGATCGCCGGTATAGCTGATCTTTCCTGAGAGTGTGACCATCGAAGCGGGAGAAGGGATATTCAGTTTCAGATCAAGTGGCTGTTCCTGATTGAGCAGATAAGTACCGGTGAGGACAGGTTTCCCCCCCACTCCGGGAATCTCGACCATTACGTTATAAACGCCGGCTACGATATGGGGGAATGTGAATTTTCCCGTTTCACTGATTCGATAACCGGGGGGATGTCCGCTGAATTCCCACCACCGGGGCAGCGCATTGATTTTTAATCCGACCGGAATTTTCCCGTCCGCATAGACTATTTTGCCATCAACTGCTTCTCCCTCCCTGAGCACAATCTTTCGTGTGACGATTTGATCCGGATCGTCCACTTGAATCATCAGTTTCTCCAAAGCGTAATCAGGTGAAGCGATTCCAATCAGATATTTTTCCCGGGAAGGCTTCAGACCGAGTGTCACCTGTCCCGATTGATCGGTTGAAACAGCCCGAGGAGTGAACCCTCGCGTATCGGTCATCAATTTACGGTATACGAAGGCCCCGGGAACAGGTTTGCCTTGTTCATCGACGGTTTGGATGCGTAACTGACAGGCGCGTTCGAGCCTGATATTTTTCACCTGCCGTTCATCTGCCGCCAGGTCGACACGGGGACGATCCGAAGAACGTTCAATGCCTACCCAGCGCTGCGACATGACCATGATGCCGTGCTGTCCGGGTTTACTGATTTCGGAGAAATGGTAGTTCCCCTCTTTGTCCGTCCACGTTCTCAAGACACGTCCCCCCCCTCTCGTGTGTATCAAAAGAACTTGCGCATCGGTGACAGGCGCACCATCCGGGTCTGTAATGCGTCCACTCAAAACATATTCTGGTGCAGCCGTTTTCAGCTGAGGCAATTTCTGATCTGCCGGTTGTTTCTCTTGTTTGTCTGACTGGTTCCCGGACACTTTTTTATCGGGATCTGTTTGGGCTGCTTCAGATGCGGCTGTTTTCTCCAGCTTGACTCCCTTGTCCGCAGCCGCATGGGTCCGATCCATTCTGGACATCGGCAGTAAGAGTGCGCCGGTGAGCACAATCAGACTAAAACTGACCAGTCCCAGACTGGCGGACCGGGGGATTGGCTGTGAGAGAATACGTCGGATCCTCTGGGCCAGGGGCTTACGAGGTTCGAGAATGCCCAGCAGTTGCAGACTGGCTTTGTCTGGAACCGATGTCAGCGATGCGATGTCGAGCAGCGTTTCTGAATATTGTGTTGACTGGCCTTTGAGCGTGACCAGAACCGTTTCGTCGACGGCCTGTTCCCGCAAGCGTTTGAGCATGACATGTGCGAGCCAGACCATCGGATTATAAAAATACAGGATCAGCAGCAGGGTCTGCAGACAGTTCACCTGCAGATCGAACCGTTTCCAGTGCGCCAGTTCGTGAATGAAAATCTGGCGGAACTGTTCCGGGGTGAGTTTTTCCAGCAGATGACGGGGTAAAATGATAGTTGGTTTCCAGAACCCGCAAATCGCCGGACTTCCGACCACATCCGAGATTTTCAGTTTGACAGGGTCCTGTTTGAGCCGCATCAACTGGCAGCAGTCGTACAACTGCCAGATCAGTTTCATAGGTGCCGTTTCTGCCTGTCGTGCCAGTCGCCGAACTCGCACAGTCCGCCACATTACCAGGCAAAACAACCCGACAATAACCGCTAGCCAGATGAGCAATACGATCGCCGGCGGTTTCAGTTGTGACCGGGTTACCGTTTTTGCCTGCTGAGTTTCCGAGATTTGAAGCTGTGCAACAGAGACATCATCGGAAGGTGGAGCGGGCAACGGCGCAGGCAAGGGACTGGTATCAGGCAGGGACTCTGGAACGAACATCTGCTCTGATAACCGGGGAGGAGCTGCAACGGTTGTCGTGGGAAGCGTAACAGGAGATTTGACAGTTGCCGTCGAGGAAACAATTTCAACGCTTTCTGCAGCAGGAACCCAGTCAGCCAGCCAGGAGGCGACACTGACCGGAGAGGAGAGGCCCACAGGCAGAACGAGTTTGAGTAACACCAGCGACCAGAGCCAGTACCGGGCCACGGCTCGGGAATGTCGGCGGAGAACCAGGTCAACCAGCAGGAGAATGACGACCAGCACGCTCACCTGCAACAACATCAGTGTGCTGAATTTCCAGAAGATTTCGCCATATCCATTGAGCAGCGTGATAAAGTCATTCCCGGATGCTGTCATGATCTGACTTTCAATATTAAAGATGTTCTGCTTACCCAGACTTTCGATCCGCCTGCCTGATCAGTGCGCGAAGTTGTTGAATTTCCTCGGGGCCCAGTTCTTCTTCCTCTACGAGGAACTGCAGCATAGGCGTCAAGGCTCCATTAAATGCACGGCGTAACAAGCGTTTCAATTCGCTCCGCCTGGCCTTGTCGGGACTGATGGCAGAACTGAAGAGATTCAGATTGCGAATGGCTTTCCTGGTCAACAACCCCTTGGTCACCATCCGGTCCATGGTGGTTTTAACCGTGCTATATGCCCAGCCATGCGATTCGTCTAACGCTTCCTGCACCGTACCCGCAGCGCAGGGTTCCTGCTCCCAGACCACATTCATGATGACCCACTCCACGTCGGTCATCGTCGTTGATGATTGCTCAGATTTTGATTTTTTCGCCATAAGGGACCTCCTGTTCTACACCTGCAATTATTACACTACATTTGTAGTGACGTCAAGCTTCTGTTTTCAGATTTCTTTATTTCTCGTATCCGAAGACAGGAAATCGGTCTCACCTGAGTCAGTCCGAACGGTCTTGAATCCTGCACGATCTGAGAATTAACTGGTCACGAAGTGCGCAGGCGATTACAGTAGATGACATCAGCGTGCTCAACTCTAGCATCGTTTTATTGTTCAAACCATGTTTACTTAAGCTTTAGGGAAAGGACTGGTATGACAGGTCGAGTCTGATGGAGGCCTTTGTCGACTTTTGCACGACTGTGATGCTCAACCGATAACAAATTGAGATTTCTTTGAACCGGAGTACAGAAGATGCAGCAGTGGAAAAAACGATTAACCAGTATTTCCGGGTTTCTGGGATTGCTCATGGTCTTGATTTCGAGCCCTGCTCTTGCGGACGCTCCCCCCAATATTCTGCTGATTGTTTCTGAAGACAATGGTCCGGAACTGGGCTGTTATGGCGATCCTTATGCTCAGACGCCGCACCTGGATCAGCTGGCGCAAACAGGTGTCCGCTTTGAAAATGCGTTTGTGCCTTATTCGGTCTGTTCGCCTTCGCGGGCCTGTTTTCTGACGGGCAAGTATCCGCATCAGAATGGTCAGATCGGCCTGGCAACACACAAATTTGCGTTGTACCAGAAACAGACTCCCAATTTTGTCACGCTGCTGAAGCAACAGGGTTATCGCACGGGGCTGATTGGAAAACTGCATGTAAATCCTGAAGACGCGTTCCCCTTTGATTTTCGTGCCATCCCTTCGGCGAATTTCAAGCGTCAGGAACCGGTGACCGCCTATGCCAGCAAAGCAGCGGAATTCTTCAAGCAGTCGCAGGAACAGCCCTGGTTCCTGTCCGTCAACTTTCCCGATGCGCATCTGCCTTTCATCAGACAAGTCAATGGACAACCAGAACACCCTCTGTCTGCCGACGATGTGAAACCGATGCCCTGGGTGGGCGTCGATACGCCACGACTGCGGGAGCAGGTAGCCAACTACTACAACTGCATGGCCCGGCTGGATGTGGGCGTGGGCCTGCTGCTGAACGAACTCGATCAAGCGGGAGAAACCGGAAACACACTCATCTTCTATATCGGTGATCACGGCGCCCAGTTTCCCCGCGGCAAGGGAAGTGTGTACGAGGGAGGCCTTCGCGTCCCGTTGATCGTCTCCTGGCCAGGCAAAACACAGTCGGGACTGGTACGGAAAGAACTGGCATCCACCCTCGACCTGTTGCCCACGGCACTTGCGGCTGCGGGCTGCGAGATACCTGAAGATCTGCCGGGACGAAATCTGGAACCGTTACTCACAAATGCACCTGTGACCAACTGGCGTGACTACATCTTCGGCTTCACCACCGGTTCATTTCCGCGAAACTGTTATATCCAGCATTCACTCCGCGATACACGTTATAAACTGATTTCCAATCCGAGACCGGGCACCGATAATCTGATTGCCGACAGTTACCTGGATGAATCACATCCCCATTTTGTGATCTCCGGAGCAACTGCCGCCGACCAGAAAACCATTTCTCCCCAGGTGAAACAGGCGCTGGCACGCTGGTCCCGTCCGCCACGCTATGAACTGTATGACCTGCAGCAAGATCCTTATGAATGGAACAACCTCGCGGAAGATGCTGACTATGCAGCGACAAAAGCCAGGCTGATCAATGCCCTGACGGAACTGCAGCAACAGACACGCGACCCCTTTCTCGACCCTGTGAATCTCGAAGCATTCGTCAAAGAACAACTCGACCACCGCGATATGAAATACCGCAAACAGAAGAATTTTCGCTGGTCCTATCTTGATTCCTTTGCCAACTGGCGGGCAGAACAGTGACGGAACCATTCAATTATCGAAGGTCAAAACCAATACATCAGCGTCCTTAATTTGAGAAGTGTTTGTATCTTGTGACAATTGACAGGGAATCATTCAGGAACTGATTAATGTTGATCTCACTGCAGGAACTGAAACATCCCGATCAGTTAGATTTACTGGCCTGCGCAGCCCGGGCAGAAGGATTTCACATCGTTGATCGCCTGCAACAGGAATGGCGCGCGGGAACCAATCGTTTCGACCAGTCCGGCGAAACGTTATTGCTGGCGCTGCAGAAGCGTCAGGTGGTGGGAGTATGTGGTTTGAACCGCGATCCGTATAGCCACAATGACCGCGTGGGCCGGGTCAGACGGTTATATGTTTCTCAAGACAGTCGACGCCACGGTGTCGGACGCCTGCTGGTCACCGAGATTCAAAACCTCTGCCCTGGTGTGTTCAATCAACTGCGGCTCCGCACTCATACGCCGAAAGCCGATGCTTTTTATCGCGTCTTGGGCTTCAAGCGTGTAGAAGGTGATCCCGACTGTACCCATCTGCGAGAGATTGCTCTACAGGATTCGTAAAATCAGACTGGATGAAACTTCTATCACTACACTCAATTGTCGATTTCTGCTGTTACCGGTTACCAAACTGAACATATACAAAAAAGTCGAAACCGCTCTATTGTCGTCCCCCCTGCCCCGTAAAGATAATTCTGGCACCAAGGCAGAATCTGCGTTAAGATGAATCTGCGAATTCTATCTTGATTTCAGGATTGCTTGAATGTTTGAACTTAGAGCGAGGTTCTCTTTACTTCTGTTGATTGCCTGGATTGGTTTCCACTCCCCTGTAACCAATGTGCATGCGCAGAGTGCGCCTGCTGTGGGTAGCATTCTTACTCAGCCTTGCCAGATTGGTGCGCAGTTACGGGGAGAAGTAGCCTTGATTGTGGTCCCTGAAAACCGGACCGCTGCCAGCAGTCGTCACATCACCGTCCATTATATTCGGTTCCCCGCCCGCGAGCCTTCCGGACAGCCGCCTGTTTTCTTCCTGCCAGGCGGCCCGGGTGAAGCGGTGACTGTGGAACAGATTACAGAAGGATTAAAGCAGAAACGTTATAACAAATATGCTGAAATGCGTGCCTACAACCAGTTTCGTGATGTTGTCATTGTAAACCAGCGCGGTAACAGTCATGTACCGGGAGTTCAGCAGTTGCCTGAGATGTGGTTCGCTCAGCCGGGGAAACGGCTGGAGCCCATGTCCTTCGACAAAACAGCGCAGCGAATGTCCAAGGGATTTCAAAAAACGATCCGCATCTGCCAGGATCTGCAGTTCGATCTGAAAGGTTATGATATTCAACATCTTGTCGATGATGTGGAAGCGATTCGGCTGGCGCATGGTTATGAACAGATTGCCTTTCGCGGAGGCAGCTTCGGCTCACAATGGGCTCTGGCCTATCTGAATCAGTACCCGCAACATGTAGAGCGAATGCTGCTTTCCGGTGTAGAACCGCTCAATCATACTTATGACAGTCCCAACGGAATCTGGAATGTCTTTGAGAAAGTTGAAGCACAAGCCCGGGATTCCACAAGTATCAAGTTACCCGAAGTCGGGCTGCTGGGCGCACTGAAGGCTGTAATAACAAAACTGGAGAAAGAACCAGTACGCGTGCGCGGTCGGCATCCTCGTCGAGGAGGCGCAGCAGAGATTGTCATCGGGGCAGATGACGTTCGTTATTACCTGCGGCGTCCCATTTTAAATTCGTCGGTCCATTCCCGTCGACTGCTCGAATTATGGCCCAAGATGGTGCTGGAACTCTATCAGGAAGATTATCAGTACCTGGCAGCGAAAATCATCGACGATCGTCCTGATTTGACGCAGCATCCTCTACTGCTGACCCTGGTTGACAACAGCCTGGGAATTACCGACCAACGTCTGAAACTGCTTGAGAAAGAAGAAGCCCACCGCTGGCTGGGTGATGTGAATCTGCTTTATACAGCGACACAAGCTGTCACCCCGACGCCAACGGTCAGTGATGCGTTTCGACAGTTCAAAGAGTACGAGACCCCTGTATTGTTAATACACGGCACGCTCGATCGCTCAACCCCCATAGAAAATGCGCAGGAATTGCTGATCTATTTCCCCCGCGGTCACCTGATTACGGTCCAGGGGGGAACTCACGCGGCCCTTCACCATGCTGCGAGTTTCGATCCCCGGTTCCTGGAATACCTGACTGACTTTTTCAAAACAACGAACCCGACAGACGCCTTTCAACGCATCCCGGAAAAAATCACATTACCGCCGCTGCAGTTTGAAGCAAACGGGTCTCCTTCCCTGTTTACTCAACTGACTGAAGCACCAGCAAATGAGCCAGATAATCAGCCCCCCGGCAGTCGGTAAACCCAGGCAGTTCAGACGCGATTCTCAGGGCATTTTCGGCTTCATCGGCTTGTTACCCTCTTTGGTCACGGGGTAGAGCGCTGCATGCTGTTCCATACTGTCAATCAGCGCCTGCATCATCTGCTTGAGCTGTTTCGGTTCTGATTCAGCCAGATTATGCTGTTCGAAAGGATCTTTCGCGAGATTGTACAGTTGATAATGCGAGTCTTCAGAATCTGGTGAGGGAACGTAGTGATAGATGATTTTCCAGTCGCCGTCGCGGTAGACCGTAAAGTAATTACTGCGGTGCGGCGAATGAGGATAATGCATCAGAAACGTGTCGCGATGTGCTTCATCTGACTTGCCGATGAGCAATTTATTGAGTGGTTGTCCATCCACGATATAACCCTGGGGCGGTTTGACATCGGTCACTTTCAGTATCGTCGGGAACAGATCATGCACGGCAGCGATCTGGGTCTGCAGTGCATCCTGCGGGATGGGCAGCAGTTTCTGATTGGGATTCGACGGGTCCGGTTTGGCCCAGGCAGCGATGAAAGGCACGCGCATTCCCCCTTCATAATGCGCCCCTTTCTTGCCTCGCAGCGGAGCGGCACACGCGACGTCATGCTGATGTCCGAGCGGTGCATCGGAGCCGTTATCTCCGAGGAAAAAGATCAACGTGTTTTCAGCCACTCCCAGTTCATTCAGTTGATTCAGAATATCGCCCAGCGATTTGTCCATCCCTTCAATCAGAGTGGCAAACGCCTGCGCCGGCGCTGGTTTACCGGAATCCTGATAATGGGCGGCAAACCGCGGATCGCTGTCAAAGGGCGCATGCACCGCGTAGTGCGCCATATAAAGAAAGAAAGGCTGATCGGTTTTGATCGTTTCCGCCAGAGTGACATTGGCTTCGAGCGTTAATGCTTCGGTCAGGAAGATGTCAGTATCGTGATATTTCTCCAGATGCGGCACCGCATGATGGGACCGCCTGGTTCCCAGGCCAAATTTCTTCATGCCATAGTAACTGCCCGGTGCCCCAAATGAGGAACCCGCAATATTGACATCAAAGCCAATGTTGAGTGGTTCAGCCCCGGGAAAACCGTCTGCCCCGAAGTGCCCTTTTCCCACATGAATCGTACGGTAACCGCCTTTCGCCAGCAGACGCGGTAAGGTGACATCATCCTTCTTCAGACCTTCCCAGTTCCAGTCAGGTGGCCCCTGGGGGCCGGCATTATTTTTTCGAGGGTTGATCCAGTTAGTCGCATGATGCCGGGCGGCATTCTGACCCGACATAATCGAAATGCGCGTGGGCGAGCAGACACTCATCGCGTAAAAATGATTGAAGCGGATTCCCTGCTTCGCCAGTCGTTCCATGCTGGGGGTAATATAATAATCGTTCAACGGATAGCGTTTGGGTTTTCCCGCGGCGTCAGTCAAAAAGGGAACTGAAGTATCCATCACCCCCATATCATCCACGAGAAAAACGACAATATTCGGAGGCTTGACCGGCTGGTTTTGCAAGTTGGCAGCCTGTAAACGGTCGGCACTGAGAACCAGCGCGAGGCAGAAAACAACAGCCAGTCGCAGCGAGCGGATAAAATGCGAACTCATGGTGTGATGATCTTTCTAAAACAGGAGTCTCCGAAGGGGAACAGAAACCGGTGATGGTTTGAGACTTCCAATATACCAGTCTCTGGATGCTGCTGTCTAATGATCTCGCTGATCCCGCAAGTATTTAGTTGCTCCGTTAATTTAGTTTCATTAGAATTGTCTTACGGACTCGGCCCTTCACTGTGGGGATACCAGAAACATGACAGCGAAAGAATCTTTCTGGACCGTCTTACTCAGCTGTGTTACCTTTGCCTTTCTGGGTGGTCTCGCCGGTCTGATGATCAGTATATTCTTTCCGAACTATTATGATTCCGTATTCTACTCCGGGCAGGCTACTCGAATTAATCCTTTTATCGGCGGCATTCGATTAGGGGTCACCCAGGGAACCGGGGTCGGGCTGCTCATTGCTCTCGGAGCACTTGCCTGGTCAGCAATACATGAGCACAAGCAGACCACAGCGGAAACGACTCCAGAAAAACAACTAACAGCGCTACCTGCCAGACGATCCTGGATCCCGATCGTGAGCTGGATTTCAGCCACCCTCATTTTGACGATTTTCTGCAGTGTTATTGCATTCGTAATCGGAGCCATTACGGAAGAACTGCAATCGACACGCCGACTAACAACCCAAAAAATAGAAAAACTCGAAGGTCTGCTTGCCGCCGGTAAATATCCTGAGCTCCGGACAGAATATTCCTCAGCAGCCCAGGTCTACCTGGTTGGTACTGTCCCCAATGCAATCACCCGGCATAACCTGTTTGAGCAGGTGGTCTTAATCTTCGGGACCGAAGAGGCTGAGAAGATGGTACGATACGTCGAGGTGAAGGCAGCATCTCCCTGATCATTGACAAATTCATCACCATAAATCAGATTTGCTTCATCTATATTTTATTCGAATCAGGGAAAGATTTTCGCATGTGCCGCTGGCTCGCTTATTCCGGTCCTTCACTCCGACTGAGTGATGTATTGACCCGCCCCAATCATTCGCTGATCGATCAGAGTCGTCATGCCACGCAGAACGTGGAAAGTCTCAACGGCGATGGATTCGGCGTGGGCTGGTATGGAGATGATCCGACGCCTGGCGTCTATCGCGACACGCATCCGGCCTGGAATGATACGAACTTTCTGCATCTGGCAGAACACATTCACTCGGGCCTGTTCCTCTCTCATGTCCGGGCCTCAACAGGCACGCCGGTTCAGAACACCAACTGCCATCCCTTCAATTACCAGAACTGGCTGTTTCAACATAATGGCTCGATCCCCGAATTTCATTCACTCAAACGTCAGCTGCTGTTTGACGTCGATCCCGGTCTGTTCCTGGCGATTGAAGGTTCTACCGATTCGGAACTTTTGTTCTACCTGGCGCTGACGTTCGGGTTAAAAGATGATGCTCCCCAGGCACTTGCCAGAACAATCGGTCATGTCGAACAGGCCCGCCAGGCAGCCGGGATTGAAGGCGCCATCTACTTCAGTGCCTGCGTCTCGGATGGAGAACGGATCTGGGCAGTCCGCTATTCGAGTCATTCCCAGTCCCGCACTCTGTATCACAGCAGCCACCTGCGCGCACTGCATGACCTGGATGGCACGTATGCATCTCTCCCCGATGAGGCGGTTATCGTCGTCTCAGAGCCACTGGACGATTTAACGCACCACTGGAAAGAAGTGCCCGAATCATCGATTCTTACAGTAGAATCGGGAGTAGCCACCGTCACCGCATTTCAACCCGAGATCATCTGAACCAAATCAGGGAAATGAAACATGGCAGAAAAATATTTTGTGGAATGTGCGTGTGGTACTCAGGTTCGTGTAGCCCTGCATGAGGCGGGGACCGATAAGGCCTGTCACTCGTGCCACCGTAGCGTCAGAATACCGGACACGATCACCCTGCAGGAATCTTCGGGGGATCCCTATCCGCTAATACGCCCCATCGAAAAGATCAACCGCACTCTGCAGAACAAAGAGCCGCCTTTTGACGGAGTCTGTCATCACTGTGATGAAGTTAACGCGGCTTATGGGACCCCCGTCGATTTTAATGTTCTGGTCAAACGGGAGATGGACCATGATGGTGGTATTCGCCCGTCAATCACGGGAGGCATCGTACTTGAAATAGCCGCTGCAACCGAGTTCTGGGAAAATCACGCATTCCCGCTGTTATTATGCACTGATTGTTATCATGCATTTGAATCAGATCGCAATAATTCCCGTTTCAAAAAACGGATTGTTGCCATCAGTGTCACGATACTGTTCATCGCACTTCTGATTTTTGTTTTTTTGATGGATCCTATTTTTGCAGCCGTGTTAACTTTCTGTTCTTTTATCGGTTTAATCATCGGTGCTCTTTTTAAAGTGTCTCATCAAAAAGTTGAACCTTATGTGATCAAATGGCTAAGTGAAATACGATGGTTCTCCGAAGCAATCATCATGGAGGATGAATATAAACTTACGATCGGACCTTCTGAAAAACTCAAAAAGTCAAAATCCTGACTCCCCGAATTTCAGAAACTGACATCCATCAAAGACAGGAAACTCCGTGAATACGTTTATTGCGTTCTTTCGTGGCATCAACGTCGGCGGGAAAAATCGCCTGCCGATGAAAGAACTGACTGCGCTGCTGGAAGAACTGGGATACCAGTCGATTCGGACCTATATCCAGAGCGGTAATGTCATTTTTCAATCACGAAAAAAACAGATCGGCAAAATGGCAAAAGAAATCAGCGTCCGCATCGGAGAAACGCACGGATTCGAGCCCCATGTCATTTTACTTGGCACTGAGGAATTACAGTCAGCAATGGAGAAAAATCCCTTCCCGGTGAAAAACGGCAAGGCGTTGCATTTTTTCTTCCTGGACACTGTTCCCCGCAAACCGGATCTGGAAAAGCTGCACGCACTGCAAACCAGATCGGAACAGTTTCATCTGCAGGACAAAGTCTTCTACCTGCATGCGCCGGACGGCATCGGTCGCTCGAAACTGGCAGCCAAAGTAGAAGCCTGCCTGGGCGTTCCCGTCACTGCCAGAAACTGGAATACGGTGAGTCAGATTGACAGCATGCTTCGGGAGTCGTTCTGAACTGACCTTAGAATTCCGTGACGGCATCTAAAACTGAAAAGCCGTCTGCTCGACGCTCCCGCATTCGGCTTTCCAGTGACTGGATTCCTGCGTCTGGTGAAAGGTGCCTCAATGGCGTCCCACTGCTCGCATTACCGATTCGAGTTGAGCGTGTTGTCTACGTGTCCCATCCAGTAATACGAAGACCTGATTTTTACGCGCCAGCTGGTCAGCGAAATTTGTTGGCATCACAATTTTCTTTGCGTCATAGTCGGCCAGCATCTGTTCCATATCACTAAAAACCAGCTTAAAGGGTGTCGCAATCTGAAACACCTTGATCGTTTCAGTAAATGACTCAGCCTGCTGACCTGACTCAAAGTAATAAGCCCTGATTGAATTATCGACTGCCCAGGCGACAAGTTTCGCATCTGAGATGTCGGGTTTGTGGTAAGCGCTCGTCCCGGGCTTCGCACTCTCTTCCGCTGTTAATTCCCGGTCCGCCTGGGCTTGCAGATGACCTGTCAGCAGAACTGTTCCCCCCACGGCCAGAACGAAGTGCATTAGTCGAAACCGGTGATACCTGACTCTATCTTGAACAACCATCTTTCATCTCCCCTGTATGACGTAAGCTGAACTCTATCAGGCCCCACACTGGCAGCCTGTTTATCATTTCGTCTGTAGTGCACTCTTGACTGCTTCCAGCTGTAAGTGCGCTGCGCGGGTGCCTTGCAACAATACGTAGGTGTCACCTTCGAGTCCCAGTTGTTTAGCATAGTTTGCCGGCATGATAAATAAATTTTTATCCTGATCGGCCAGCATTGGTTTTGTATCCGAGATTTCCACCTGGAACTGCTCTGCCAGCTGAAATGTTTCAACCAGTCCGGCAAATGCTACTGCAGCCTGGGCTGTTTGAAAGAAATAAGCTCTGCTGGATGTTTCGGCACCCGACCATGAAATCAGCTTGACATCTGGAATGGTCGGTTGATTATCTGATCGGGTATTGAGGGGAACGGCTTCATTTTTCTGTTGTTGTCTGTTTGCCTGCAGCTTCTCGATCTGGGTCCGTTCAGCTGGTGCCTGCTTCAGAGGTAGCGGCTCCTGATCGGCCTGAACCGGGACCAACAGCAAAGCCAGCAGGCCAAGACAGACCACTGCCCCCAGATGCGAACGTGTTAAATCGGTTTTGATTTGTGAACTGGCAATCATCGATATTCTCCTCTCCAAAGTACGGGATTCCACAAACTGTGTCCCCCAGACGGGCAACACAGACTGATCACGAACAGTAAAGTCAACGGCGGTCAGCAGTGTGCGGGCATATGACTGGCGCGAGCCTGTTGTCCTGGCGATTGCAAACGCATCACAGCAGGTTTCAGCTGCCAGAAACATTTCTCGACGTGCGAGCCAGGCCAGCGGATTCCACCAGAACAGACTGATCACGCCAAAGGCCAGCAGACTGGAGAGATAGTCCTTACGCACCAGATGTGCAATTTCATGCGCCAGAATCTGTTGCAGCTGTTCCTCACTTAAAGTTTCTGCAAATGCCTGTGGCAGAATAATCGTCGTACGATGGAACCCCACCCACAACATGGGAGAACAGATCGTGTTGACCACAACCAGTTCTGGCGTTTTCGAGAGATGGCACGATTGGCAGACGCGTTTCAGCATTTCTGCGAGGCGATGTTCTGGCTCAATAAAATGGGCTGACAGTTTTTTCAAACGAGACCATTGCAACACCGCCAGCCCTCCCATAATGAACGTCACACTCAAGCTCAGGCCAACGAGTATCTGTGAAATCACCGAAGCGGTAAGACTCCTGTCTCTGGTGCGTGTACTTTGATGAACTGAGAACTCGGCAGATTGATCCGAAAAAGGAGGGATCGGTGTTTCTGTCCCGCGATCTGTTACTGCCACCTGAGGTACAACGTGCGGCATTGGCTGTTCAGCCTGCACAGCCGGGAGCAGTGGAACCGCTAACAGCGGTGGCGTCACGAACTTTAATAATACCAGCAGCCAGAGCGCATGTCGTAATGCCGGTCGTTCATGCAGACCGCGAGTGAATCCCAGCAGATAGATCAACACGGACGCCACGGTTACGAACATCAGATTCCAGAGCAGACAATACATCAGATAACTCATGGGTACCCTCACTAATCTTTGATGTTTTTGATGATTTTCTCGATCGAAGCACGCTGTTTTTCACTCAGTTTGACCTGATCTACCAGTGAGAGCAGCATCGGTGCGAGAGAACCACCAAAGTGACTTTCCGCCATCTTCTTTAACTGCAGTCCCACGAACTCCTGTCGATCCAGAACAGCGGAAAAGCGATGGGCAAAACCACTCTTATCAACGGCCACCAGGCCTTTCTCCAGCAGACGATCGAGAAAACTCTTCACCCCGCCATGCAGGGAATGTTCATGACGACCATACAGTTTCAGCACGATCTCCCGCACAGCAATTCCCTCCGGATGCGCCCAGAGTATTTCCAGTACGGACAATTCCGTGTCAGTCACATCAATATCAATTTCAGGCATTTTCCGCTCCTGTTGATTTTCGAGATATGCATAAACTCACTCTTTCATTCAATCTGCATTAGACCTTAATGCATTTTGCATGAGAGTCAATCGAAATCTGTAAATTTTTTATTTTTTAGTTTCTATCAGTCGGACATCAACTCCGGACTTCCTGCACCCGGGAAATGTAAATGAGCTGATGGTAAATAAAATGGTTGACCAGGGACTTATTAGAACAGACTTCATCACTGGCTGCGTGGAGAAATTCGTGCCCCGAAAGAGGGGGCCGTGTCAGCCTGCGGATTATGGAATACATCATCAGCGAACAAATCGACAGAGCACTCGCGGCGCAGAAATCTAAGTAGTTCAAATTGCGATCTGTTCAACTCACTCTGCAATCGGCTGGTCTTTTGGGACAGGCAAACCAGCAAGCTGCTCATCCAGCAGTGCCTCGAGCTTCTCCACATCGGGTTCAGAAAAGCCGACCTGGGAAAAGATGATGGTTCCTTCCGGAGAAATGACCAGCGTCCGCGGAATCAAATCGTGGGCAAACATCGAAAAGACCACGCGGTCCGGGTCGGGGGCCGCGGGGAAGGTGAAACCGTTCTCTTCACAGAACTGCTTTACCGTTTCCATCGTTTCTTCTCGGCCGATGACCAGCAGACGAAAACGGGGATTGTCTTTTCGCTCTTCCCAGATCTGTTGAATATGTGGGAGTTCCATGCGACAGGGACCACACCAGGTTGCGAAGAAATTGATGAGTACCACATCACCGCGCGCTTCAGACATCGAAAACTCTTTGTCGTCCGTCATTGTCAGGGTAAATTCAGGAGCCGGGTCCCCCACCTTCAGGACTGACGATTCATCAAGTTGTTTTTCACGCCCCGCTGCCTGCTCTGCCAGTTGCTGCTCTCGCAGCGTCGGCATGAACATCCCCCAGAATATGCTCTGTTGCACAACGATGCAGCCGGCAATGATGCCCAGTGAGAGCAGCAGTCGCAGAACATGTCGGCCCCGGCGGGGTGTCGTCCATTGAATGATCATCCCGAAAAACGAGACGATCATCACACAGATCGCGACAAACGCACCAATCTGCAGAGCAAACAGGATTGAGTTGTAGGTGGGAATACTCATGGTTTTGATGCTTCCAGAAGTTTACGGACCAGGGAGGATTGCGTCTCATCCAGAATCTGCCAGCAGGCCAGGCCGTTGCCGACCAGCTTGAATTCGTCAAACTGCCAGACGACGTTCCGGTTGTCATCCAGTTCGATGATCTGTGGATTTTCCGGGCCGGCGTGACAGTTGCCGATCACGATGTTCCCATTGTCGAGTTGCTGCAGACAGGTGGTCCATTTGAGCTCGATCTCCGTGCCCGGCACTTTGCCCTGAATCTCCCAGACCGTCTTTTTCTCGGGATTCACCTCGCGAATACTGTTTCCACTGCCGGAAGCGATGAGTGTGTTGCCGTTCTTAAGTCGAATGGCACCGTAAACGCGGGTCTTGATCAGGTATTCCCAGATCACTTTGCCGTTCCGATTGTATTCGGTCACGACGCCAGGCTGTTCGGAACAGACCAGGTATGTGCCGGCAGGTGTCATCCGCATCAGGCGGGTCGATTGCGTCCCCCCCTTCTTGAGAGGGAACTGATGCACCAGCTTGCCGTTGGGATCGACTTCAATAATGCGTCCCACCCCACTTTCCACGATCACGGTGTTTCCGTTGGGAAGTCGGGAAAACGCATGCACGTCGACGCGCTGACCGGTATTGCCGTTCATAGTCGCCGAATCGTAAGTCCAGACGATTTTTTTATCGAGGGTAACCTCTTTGAGCCCGGTCCAGCTGTCGTGAAACAGAATATTTCCGTTGGGCAGCAGCTGCACATCGTGATGGCCGGCGTGCCCCTGCTTCGGTCCTGCTGTTTTATAAGACCAGAGCACTTTGCCATCCGCATCGCAGATCGCCAGGATGTCTTTCTGATAGGAAGCGCTCACCAGCACCAGTCGTTCCGCAGACGCGACTTGGGTCACCAGCAGGCAGGATAACAACAGGACAAACCACTGCGAAGTTCGTTTCATCATGACAGCAGGCCCTTCCCTGGAAGTGATATAAAGGGACACATTCGATCGAGAATCCGATTTAGAATCCACATGATACGCAAAAGCTTATCTATCATACTCTTCCTGCATCGCAGTGGGAACTCAGAACGGAATTCGCGCGGTGACATGAAACCAGAATCGGCGTTTCGCCCATTGAATATAATTAGATAGAATTCCTGAATCGCCGTTGATCTGGTGAATCAACTGCAGTAGCCTTGAAAGCAGCTGATTCAAACCATTTTTTCTAATCGAAATGATTTTTTAAAAATATCCAGACAAAACGGCAGGCACACGCTCTCTCTTTTTTTGTGAGAGGATTCTGAACAACCGAAATTTCATCTAAACCATCTGCGAGGATTTTCGATGACTTTCCACCGCCTGCTTTCGTTGTGTGCCTTCTGTTTCTACCTGTTCACTGCTGATCCCACCCTGGCAGATGAACTGTTCGAAAAACCGGTTCGACTCCAGGCGGAGGGAAAAATCATTGATACCGGCGCCGCATGGGGACACAGCAGTCCCTGCATTGAAGATCTGGACGGCGATGATCTGGCTGATTTGATCGTTGGCGATTTCAGCGGCACGTTTCAGTTCTATAAGAATGTGGGCCGCAGTGATGCCCCGGTTTATATGGATATCGGCAAAGTTCAGGCGGATGGCAAGGATGCGAAAGTCAACATTTACTGTTGCGTGGGTGGACAACCCCGGTTCGTCGATCTGGACGGAGATGGCATCCGGGATTTCATCAGCAGTTCTTATGATCCAGGTACCTGCTTCTATTTTCGCGGGCTGCCCGATCACAAATTCGCCGCTCCCATCGAACTCAAAGACAAAGCGGGCGTCCCCGTCCGCAGCAGTGTCAAACAACAGCAGAACTACCAGTCATTTGGCAGTTTTTATACTCCGGTGGACTGGGACGCGGATGGCGATTTCGACCTATTAATTGGCTGCTTTGATGGCCACCTGAAACTGCGGATCAATGAAGGGGACGCAAAGAAGTATGCCTTTGCGGATGAGAATCAGACCGTCGACGCCGGCGGAAAACCCCTGGAAGTGGAAAAACACTGCTGCCCGGTAATCGCTGACTGGGACCAGGACGGACTGTGGGACATCCTGGCGGGCAGTGATGAGGGGAGCGTCACCTGGTTCCGGAATACCGGCTCGAAAACCGCACCTCAATTTTCTGAGGGAGTGGTTCTCATCCCCAAACATGAAGGAAACGGCTATAAGCAGGTGATCTGGGATGAAGATACCATGGTTCCCGGCATTCGTTCCCAGATCGATGTGGTCGACTATAATCAGGATGGTAAGCTGGATCTCATTCTCGGCGATTTCAACACGACTTACGATTTTCGTGACGACCTGACAAAGCAGGAGAAACAACAGGTTGAAACCTTGCTGTCAGAATCAGAAAAACTTGGCAAAGCGTATGGCGATAAAATGACTGCCCTGCGGGAAGATTTCAAAAAACGCTATCCGGGTGATGAAATCTTTAGCGAGAAAGCAAATAAAGAATGGTCAGAAGCCTACAAAGCCCTCAAAGAGAGTCCCGAAGCCAAAGCGTTCGAGAAACACGACGCGGAATTCGCAAAACAGATGCGCCCCTTCCTGGCAAGTACGCGCGGCAAGGGAGACCGCAGTTTCGACCTGGCAAAATCGCATGGTTACGTCTGGTTGTATTTCAGGAAATAATGAGCAATCTGTCTTTGAAACAATACCCGTCTGCCTGCAACAGGCGCATTTTGTGGCAGCTTTGCCTGTCATGCGCTCTGTTGTCAGTTTCAGGCTGTGAACAGACAGCAGACCGGGAAACGATTCCTGAAAACAGCAGCACAGCACATCAACCCGAAGTGGAAACCGGTTTTCCCGCAGAGAGCCGGCAGGAGACCGCGTTGAAAGCAGTCGATCGGGCCGAGGGAGAGCAGGTCTCGGTCCTGCTGGAGCTTCCCGCCGAAGAAGTGAAACCAGGAATGAGCTTCCCGCTGACGGTGAAATTCGTCATTGCCCCCTTGTGGGAAATCCGTGATCTGAATGCACAGCCCGCAAATGTCGCCACTCAAATCAAACTGGAACTGCCTGATGGATTTCAACAAGAGGCTGACTGGCAGGCGCCTCCCACGGGACGGTCGCTGGGTGCAGACAGTCATCCTGTGTATTCAGGTCAGGTCGAATTCCGACAAATAATTCAGGTCGCCCCGGAAGTCACTCCCGGTGAATATGACGTAAGCTGTCAGGTACAATACCAGGCCTGCGATGAATTCCGCTGCCTGAGTCCTGTGCAAAAGAAACTGCAGGTGACGGTCCGCGTGAAGTGAACCGGTCTGTGAAGCAGAAGAAGCGATTCCTTTCAGGTAACACTCGCGCTCTGAGAACGCGCGAAACGAAACCTATCCGCTGTCCCAGCGATACCCGATAAAAGCGTCATTAATCTCTTCGATTTGTGATCGGATGGCGAGAACCCGTTCGGGATTCAGCCCCAGGGTCACCACGTTAAATACCGACTCCGCCCGGGGATCGTAATAATATTCAGCCGGCGTGCGTTCGGGCATCCGGGTGTCGAGGGGAAAATCAGTGACCCTGACAAATGCCAGGATGCAGCAGACTCTCTGTATGTTGTTTAACTCGTTGTTTTGTGGGTTGACGGTATCCTCGTGTTCCAGTTCCAGCAGTCGGTTCCAGACGGAATTCACGACTTGCGTTGGTTCTTCAAACAGATCAACCAGGAACGCCGGGAGAAATTTCAGGAAACCGAAAGAGGACATAAACAGGGGCGCTTCATGGTGAAATGAAATCAGACCGTGGTCCAGTTGATCCCAGCTTTTTCCGGAAAAGTCACGTATGATTTCGTCATAATTATCTCCCCGGGCCTGCACTAACTGGTCGCCATCACAGTCTGCAAAATGAGTGTCCGGGGGAAACGAATCAAAAATACTGTCGATGACGATCTCCCGGTAGTCACGATTCCAGTTTCTGTTTCTCAGGACAATCATATTAACGTTTCTTCATGCAACTGATCATTTCTGCTTTGCGTCCATTATAACACATCCACCGTAAAATGAGCCGTCAGAATGGAATTCATCAGGTGATCACTGCTTTTGTTTTACTTTTTTTGCAAATCACTGGTAGCAACCCGGCTCCGATTTTCGTTTTAAAGAGTGGGAGAGGAAGTCCTGATATTCCGTTTCAGAATTCACTCTCCTCAAGTGCGATTATACCATGACATACAAGTCAGATCACGAACCCTTAAATTGTATCCTGTCTTAAGAACATTCGTTTTTGGAAACCTCAGTTTCCAGCAGCTGACACTATCAAGCGAGCAATCGACTGCAGTATCGGGCCAACTGTATTTTTTAGTTTGACACTTGTTGTCCGATAGGGGGATTTTACGTATGCGAAACTTCAGCATGTTGCTCACAATTCTGGCGATTTCGATGTTTGCCACGGATGCTTTTGCCCAGCGCGGCGGGGGTGGAGGCCGCGGTGGCGGCGGAGGTGGACCACGTGGTGGTGGAGGAGGCGGAGGCCAACAGATGGGTCCGCAGGGTGGCGGAGGCGGTCAGTGTCAGCAGGGAGGTGGGGGAACACAGATGGGTGGCATGCAGGGAGGTGGCGGTATGAGGCGTGGCGGCGGAATGGGAGGCACGCAGACAGATAACACAGACACAACCGACCTGGTTACCCAGATGATGCTGAGTATGGACCTGAACCGGGATGGCATGATTGGCGGCAGTGAAATCCCTGCGAAAATGCGGTCACGCGTGAAAGACGCCGATGCGAATGGAGACGGCGTCTTAAACCGCATGGAACAACTGGCGGTCATCGATCGCACCAAAATGCTCAGCGGCCGTGCCGATGTCAATGGACTGGGTCTCAATGAGGAGATCTTCGAACGCCTGGATACCAATCTGGACAGCTTTGTCAGTCCAGACGAAGTGCCCCGTTCTCTGCAGCGACTGTTCCGCACACTCGATACCAACCGAGACGGGATCATCGATAGCGACGAGCAGAAGGCGGCCCTGTTTAAGATCAAAGGCAGACTGAACCCGACAGCGACTCGCACGAAAGAACCCACATCATAAACGTGTGCTGATGGTCCTCATCGCTGTGCCGGGAATCGATTAAGACTTTAAATGGTGTCACTCCTTGGGGCGACTGTCTCCTCGAATTCCGAGATCGAGAACAGCAGTCTGCTTAGCCTGTCTGATATTGATTCCCGGCACTTTTCTTAAACTGCAATCCTGTATTGATACTTCAATGGAGGAGATTCTCAAGATCACCGGCGACGTCTGCCAGCCCGGGTGGCTTATTATCGAGTACACTCTCAAGTACACACGAAATTTCGAACAGACGAGGAGTTATTTCTCATGTATTGCAACGGCTCTCTGCATCGCCTGCAGTGAGTCACGGGCAAACTGTTTCTGTTTGTGACGCACGTAAGGGTAGGTAATTTTCGATAACAGTTGCTGTGGTCGTGAGAAAGCATAGAGATCGTACCAGACCGAATCATCGTCGGCCTGCCATTCCACCTGAAAGCGTTCTTCACCACACTCCGCATGCTCGGGCAGTGTACCGTAGGCGAAGGCATACCGTTGAACGGGTTCGGTTTCTTCCAGCACATACACCACCTGACACGCATTGAGAATCCACAAACCCAGCGCGTGCGCGAGGATCGCCACGGTCTGTCCCGACTCGGGTACCGCCGCTTGACGATGCAGGCTGACCCAGTTCAGACGAAAGTGCTGCCAGTCCTGAAGCGCCCGCTTCGCCTGCTCATAAAGTACCCTGCCCTGCCCCAGGCAGATCCGGTTGTGATCGACCTGAAAGCCGTCGGGAGGCGTTTGCGTGTGCGTCGCTCCGCGCGATGCGTAGCTCAACTCCTGCTGTGCCTGTATCGCGATGAATTCGTCAATCTGTTTTGCCGTCGGCTGCTGAAGCAGAAACATGCCATCAATCCCTTCAATTTCAAACACCATTTTCTGGTCTTGTGCCTTTGAACTTTCTGTTATAATCCCTTAACACATTCGCAAAGGGCTCTCGATGAATGAATCAGAACAGACAGGTCGGAGTGAAACCTCAATCAACGGCACCGCGTTTCCCTGGCAGATTGTAGCAGCCTGGTCAGTGATATTACTACTGGCAACACTTGCCTGCGGGGCGTTCGTGATATTTGTTCTCCCTTATCTGCTGATGCCTCTGTTTCCCCAGGGCCGCTTCATGGGAAACCTGTTTCGGCTGCTGCCTCTGCTGTTCATTGTCATCTGGGGAATCGGAATCTTCTGGGCTTATCGCAGGCATCGCTCGATGAAAATTGCGGTCTCACTCATCCTCGTCAGTGGCGTGGTCCTGGTCTCGGCTCCCATCTGGGGCTACGTGCTGATCCTCCTGTTTGCCGGGGGCTGGAATGTGAAATGACCCCGGCAGGTACGGGGATCATTATTACCAGGAAACGCTTCCTTTCAGCAAATTTGATTGATCCTGTCTCCCCTTGATCCGTTTGCTTTATTGAAGCTCCCCTTGTCTGCTTACTTGAACAGAGTCACGAATCATCATGCATGGATCTCCAGCTGTTTCAACAGTGAATTCAGAACCGGAAAATACCGTAAGAGTCTTTCGCCGGGGAACAAAGGAGCAAAACGGTGCCATGATCTCACTGATCGTTTTTGGCATAATCGGCTTGGGTTTTATTTACCTAATGTGGCTTATCGCTCCGGTTGAAAATCGAATCTATACCCTCCTCTTTATTGGTTCGCTTTGGGGGTTACTACTGAGCATCATCCTCTGGGATATTCTGGTCTCGAAATATGTCTCAGTCACCTTTCACGGTGGTAATCTGCTACTGCAGGGCGTTTTTTCCAGTCGCGAACTAAAACTGTCCGAGATTGAAACGATCCAATGGAGCCTGTATTCCCATGGACTGATCAAAGTCCAGACCCCCGCCCAAACCGGTTCTATTAACTTGTACTATTTTGAAAATAAAGAGCGACTCTGGCTGATTCAATATTTCCGAGACCATTTCCCGGAATGCAGGCAGGAGAACTGGCCCCTGTTCTGCCATCAGATCGCGCTGCCACTGAGAAACCGGGACACAAATAAACCACGAACACCTCGACCTGATGATTTCCTACATACCCGGAAGCGCTGGGACAAATTAACCATCGTCTTTACCACCATTACAGCTCTGATCAGTGTACTGACAGCCTGGCATCTACAACAAATGAAATATTTACTGTTACCGGTTCTGCCACTGTGTGGCTGGTTTGTCCGTTACACAATTCCTGAGGAAGGCATTCCTGTTTCGGTAAGTGAAAACAAATACTTCAATGAGACATTTTATTTCTTTGGACTCTGGTCAGTAGTATGGGTCATCATTTATCTTCCCTTCAGATTTGAACTGCTACCTGCTCCCGCCGGAATCAGTGTTGGCTGGACAATCGTCTTTATCTGGACCTCCGGCTTCTACTGGAGACTTTTTCTGATGTACCGGAGAGACCACCAGAAAGACCTGGAGGATGCGAAGCAGTCAGTGCAGGAATGGGAAGCCGGCGACTCGTCCTGCGACTGAAGTCTGACCGGCTCGCTCACATTCCTGGTCTGCAACATGACCCTCCGTTAACCATACGTCGGTTTCTGTGGCCAGCCGACGGGGGATTCTTCGAAGTCTTCCTGGCGACCGAAGGGCGTGATATCCAGCAGGCTGTAGGCATTCGTCAGGCCTTCACAGCCCCGGGCATAGGTGGAATAGGTGTGATAGATTTCATCACCCAACCTGAAGAATACACTCATGCCGTGCATTTCGCCCGACAGGAAATAAGGTTCGTCGTTTTTGCGCTGCTGCAGTTCCGCTTTGGAACGAAAATTGTACTGAGGCGGCGTGACCTTTTCATCGAGGGTGACATGAAAGTCATAGTTGAAATCACTGTCGAAGGACGAAACCCAGGTCCGCTCCCAGCCTTGATCGGCTTTCATCTTCAACAGTTTTGCCAGCGGTGCCCGTGAGATCATCGCGAAGATCGTATCGCGCGCGTTGAGCATCGACAGGTCCCCCATCGCATTGATCAGCCCCGTACAGCCTGAACAGCCTTTTTCCCATGCGGGATCAAACATGAAGTGATAGATTATCAGCTGGCGACGTCCCTCGAACAGGTCCAGCAGACTCTGTCTGCCGTCGGGTCCGTCGAACTGATAATCTTTCGTCAGCTTGACCATCGGCAGCTTACGCCGCAGCGCATTCACACGATCGAGTTGCTGCGTCAGTTTCTTTTCGGTGGTTAACAGATCGAGTCGTTCGCTCAGCCACTGTTCCTGTGTCACGATCTCGGGATGGGCGACAGCGTTTTCGATACTCATTTTCGTTTCTCCTGGGTTATGAATTTTTTCGGTAAGGGAAAGTTACTCTGCCAGTCAGAGATCGCGCAGAGAGAACATGCTTCAGCCGCACGATCACAAACAACGTCAGCACCACACAGCTTATCGCCATCAGGAACAGTCTGAGCCACGCCGCGACGGTCAGTGAGAGTCCGACTCCCGTAAAGAACGTCACCCAGGCAGCCACACATACCGGGCATTTCGGCATCAGGATCAGAACCAGGGTCGACAGCAGCGAAGCTAGCCCCTGGCGATACCACGATTCGTGTCTCGGGTGCTTTGCCGCAGAAGCTTTATCCAAAGACGGCAGGTGAGCATTCTGGCAGGAACAGGCATCGTCGTATTTCATCAGATGTTCCTTAACGACAGGATATAAACTGTGTGTTCTACCCTGTAGTCGATTCAAGCTCTGGCCGATCGACACAAAACGAATTATTTTTACAGCAGTTTTTCAGTTCAATTCGGCCCCAGGCAAAAGCCCGTTGAGTGGAGCCCTAAATTCATGCGTACACCTCACTTAATAACGTTTTACCGCAGCCTCATCCGAGGTCTCAAGCCGGTTTCCTGAGAATCGAGATATCCATATTCCCATAAATATTATTGACTTATGCCTTTACTTCGATATTGTCGACAGTGTCGACAGTCTGTAATCAAACTCATAGTTCGTCCTGAAAGTGATTGTCCAGATGCACGAAACTCTGCAAGCCAAGGCCTATCGGGCGATTCGCGAACGTCTGCTCACCGGCGTTGACCCACAGGGAACGCGGATTTCTGATTTTGTCTTGTCGAAGACTCTGGGAATCAGCCGCGCCCCCATCCGCGAAGCGATGAACCGCCTTATTTCGGAACGGTTGCTGGTGCAAAAAGCCGGATTAGGGGTGTTCGTACCACGGCCGACGCGAGAAGAAATTGAAAATCTGTACCAGGTTCGTGAGTGGCTTGAAATTGGTGCTTTGGAAACCGTCGTCAGCCAACTCGACCTGCAATCATTGCAGCTCATGGAAGAGTCCTGTGCCACCATTCGCAGCATGGCGAAAGATCTGGAGGAAGCAGATGCGTGTCTGGAACGTGGGACATCATTTCCCCGACTCAGCGAAGCCGATTCTCAGTTTCATCTGACAATCATGCGGGCGACTGGGAACAAACTGTTACTGGATCTGATGCAGAGCAATCGGGTGCTTGAGCAGGTCTGGGATATCAGTGTCCGTACTTATTCCGCTAAAGTAGTGCATCGCATCTGTGATGAGCACGAAGAAATTCTGGCGGCAATTAAAAACCGGGATCCGGAACAGAGCCGACAGTCTCTCAGTAATCATCTGCGCATTGGCCGCGATATTACGCTGCGTTATTACGATCAAAAACTGCTTCAGGACTGAAATCATTTTTAAACTGACGAAAGTATATCGTTTGAAATAATAAATTTTACTATTGTGAAAAGCAGCTTCAATCATGACACAGTAAACAGGATTGATCGAAAGGAGAGACAATGAAACTGTCGAGCCGCAAAGCAGGATTTACTCTGATTGAATTATTGGTCGTCATTGCGATTATCGCGATTTTGATCGCCTTATTATTGCCGGCTGTCCAGCAGGCACGTGAAGCAGCCCGACGGAGTACCTGCAAAAACAATTTGAAGCAGATCGGTCTGGCGATGCATAATTATCATGATACGCATCAAGTGTTTCCTTTCGCTTACCGCCTTGGAAATAACAAGAAACGGACCAGCTGGTTTCACATGATCCTGCCCTTTGTGGATCAGGCCTCACTCTATAACAAATTCGTTGCGGTTCCGGATACCTCGGCCAACGAATATATCAGTCGGCCCGGCTTTGCAGCCATTTATACGGCGGTTGTACCGACAATGATGTGTCCTTCTAATCCGGGTGTTCCCGGCCGCAGTGTCGGCGGAGCCGTCGGTTCCTTTCAAGGCAGCTACGGCGTCTGCTATAGCGGAACCCAGCGTACCGGCATCACTCTCAACGTTACAGACGGCATGTTCTACTACAATTCGAAAACAAAACTCCGGGATATTTTAGACGGTTCGTCCAATTCCATACTGGCCAGTGAAGGAATCGTACGTCCAAATACGACGACAACCAAATATGGTGAAATTGGTGGCTACTGGGGCGCCTGCTACTGGGGCTCTTGTGGATTTACTGCAGTGGAACCTCCGAATACGACTGTGGCTGATGTGAATTACAGTTGCAAAACAACAACATTGGCGAATGCCCCCTGCACAAATAATACCACGGCAGGTCAGCAATATAATTTCGCCCGCAGTTATCACGTGGGGGGCGTCCACGTTGTGCTGGGAGACGGAGCAGTCCGTTTTATCTCGGAAAATATCGATACCCCCACATTTCGCAATCTAGGCAGTATTGCAGACGGAAATGTGCTGGGTGAGTTTTAAGGATGCCCGATTCAGAGTAATAACCTGTTCCACCTGTCATCAATCAAAGAGTCTGACATCAACAAGATGCAGATGATTCCCTGTTCAAGAAAATGTGAACGATGAAATACCTGAGTAAACTCTGTTTTGTATGTTGCGTAATGATGCTGGCAGACGGTTGTGGAAGTCCGGCCGGGGATGCACCGGTCACGTACGAAGTAAACGGAACAGTGACTTTAGACGGAGAACCGGTCTCAGAAGGAGCCATGGTTTTTCTCGACGCAGAGGGAGTCGGTAAGAGCTATGGCACCCGGGTTGAAGACGGCAGTTTCTCTACCGTCATGACACCCGGTAAGAAAAAAGTAGAAATTACGGCGACGCGGGAATCAAAAACAAAAATGGAACCTGGCCCCAGTGGCGGTCCTCCCGTCCCGGCGCTGGAACAATATATTCCCGCGCAATATAACACACAGACCACACTGGAAGCTGAAATCAGCGCGAATGACAGCAATGAACTTAAGTTTGATCTGAAAAGTAAACCATAACTCAGCTCAACCGTGCAGTTCGCTGCCCCGCAATTCAGGAGCCCCCCCACTGCCTGCGGTGCAGATAAGAGGAAAGCAAAAGCCCCGGTAATAAAACTGCGATTCAGTTCTCAATGATAATTCAGCCGAACAGCTTTCTGGCCGTCGGATAAACGAAAACAAACCAGAGACCACTGAGAAAAGCCATTGCAGCGATGACCGAATAAATGGGTTGGATCTGATCTGAAATCACAAAAAAAGCGATGAACGTGCCAAACATAAATATCACGGGAAGATACCAGCAGGCGGGATACATACGACACGCATTCATAAGTCGCCGATGGTAGTCACCACTGGGAGAAAAAGGGTCTTCGTCTTTGTCTACATAGTTCAAACCAAATTCCTGCCAGGTACTCATAAATGGATAGACAAAGAAAAATGCCCCGAGCAAGGAGGTGAACAGTGTTGATACAGCATGGGTAAACTGAAACCAGGAAAGAGTCCCTGCATAAGCAAAGACTGACATGCAGAGTCCATACAGGATCGCCAGAATACCGAAGAGACGGGTTGCATTCATCGCTCGACATTCTGTAGAAATCAAGGCACTTTGACAATCACATTATCATAATGAATTGACTCTTTCGGCGTGACCAGACCTATCTTGTCTTTGGTCGCATGCGCGATGCCGGGCGACTGCAGCGAACCGATCAGCCTGCCATCGATGAAGGCCTGCATCAGATCTCCCTTGATACGCACGGTGACCGTATACCATTTGTTTTTTTCCAGTTTGACCGGAAATACGGCCTGCGTCTTTTTCAGGATCGCCTGTTCTTCCGGTGTCAACTTTTCTTTGGACTGGCGTTTTTTGCAGATCTCATTATTGAAGACGCCGGTCTTGCCGTCACGCAGGATGATCTTCGTTGGCGAAACCACCACGCGACAGAGGTGCCCCGCGTGCGAGCCTTTGAACTTGTGCTGGTTGAATGTGAGATTGGTGGAAGGAGAGCCGGCAAACTTGAGATCGACGGTCAACTCCACATCGCTGTAAGGTTCCGTCTTCAACTGATGCACGGCGGCGTGACCGCCATCCTTGAGTTCCACTCCCTGCAGCACGCCATCCTTAATCAATGACGAGCTTTTATAAAGCGTCCACTGTTTGCCCAGCTCTGTCTCTGAGAAATCGTCCTTGAACAGCGTCTGCTGAAAGTAATCAGCGGGAATGGCTACTGGTGCTCCTGCGAAAACTGAGAGGGGAGCAAGCAGACAAAGCAGCGAAAAGAAAGAACGTTGAAATGACATCATGAGTACCTTTATTTAAATCCTGTTATAGAAATATCCTAAACGAGTTTTGTCGGGGAACACTCATTTTAGTCGGGACTGAGGTTTTGTTCGCTCCTGAAACAGAAAAAGCAGACAGAATTCCCAAGGATACTCGATCAGCTTCACTGCATTATCTATTCGAACTCCTGTCAGTATTTAACGTACCTTCAGAGATTCTTGATTAAATATTTTTCACGGAAGAAGCTTAAGCAACCTGAACCAAGTTCGTTCCAGATCTGACAACAGCATGTGAAGAAGCTATAATGTTGAGATACAGCTTGTTAATACAGCAAGTTACTTCTTGCGACAATTGTTATAATTCAGCTGGTATTCCAGTAAGGGAACCAGCCTCAGAAAAGGAAGCAGATTATGTGCACACGGGCGGTTTACCTGGGACCAGAAGGGGAGACTGTGACTGGTCGAACCATGGACTGGAAAGAAGATCTGCAGAGCAATCTCTGGATTTTTCCGCGGGGGATGTCCCGCGACGGGGGGTTGGGAGATGCCTCGCTGAGTTGGACCAGTCAATATGGCTCCGTGGTCGCTTCTCTTTACGAAGGAGGAACTGCGGATGGCATGAATGAAGCCGGTCTGGTGGCCAATCTGCTCTACCTGGTGGAATCAGAATATCCCGCCGACGATGATCCGCGGCCCGCGATCGTGATTTCCGCCTGGGCGCAGTATGTGCTCGACCAGTTTGCAACGGTCGAAGAAGCCGTCACTGAACTGCGCAAAGAAACCTTCCGGATTGTGACGGTGGTGGCTCCCAATGGCGCCGCGGGAACGGTCCATCTTTCGCTTTCTGACCCCTCAGGTGACTCGGCCATTTTTGAATATGTGGGGGGAGAGTTAAAGATCCATCATGGTCGTCAGTACCAGGTCATGACGAACTCACCCGTTTTCGATGAACAGATCGCTTTGAACAAGTACTGGCAGCAGATTGGGGGCACGGTGATGTTGCCGGGCACCAACCGGGCCGCAGATCGCTTTGCCCGGGCCTCTTTTTATATCAATGCCTGTGCGCAGTCAGCCAATCCCCGTGAGGCGGCCGCCAGTGTGTTCAGCGTGATGCGAAATGTGAGTGTGCCCCGCGGAATCAGTACTCCCGATCAGCCGAATATCTCTTCCACCATCTGGCGTACGGTCAGTGACCAGAAACACAAAATCTATTTCTATGAAGACACCGCCAGCCCGGGTCTGGTCTGGGTTGATCTCAAACAGATCGATTTCAGTCCCGATTCAGGCACACGAAAACTGACACTGGTTGGCAACTACGATCTCAGCGGCGATCAGACCGACCAGTTCCAGCCGGCAGAACCCTTTCGTTTCATGGCGCCTGTCTGAAAGACACTCACTCAGGCCAGTTCTCAGCTACGACGAATAGACGCTTGATCTCCTGACAATCCGTCTCGTCCCGCTTCAGGGCACTGATCATCAGCGGTCGGTCGCCTTCCTGGAAATGGGCAGCCAGAGTTTGCTTCAACTCAGAGAAGGTCAATAACTTCTCCGCACCTGGCTCGCAGACTGCAGGGGAGAGCCAGTCCGGTTTTTCCCGGATCTGGTAAACAGTCGCGCCAGAATGCTGTTCGAGCCAGTCTAATTCAGAATGATACAGCCAGAGGCCTGTCAGGTGAGTTGATGAAAGTTTTCCCGGGAGTTGTGATGGCGGCGTGTGGTGGGGAGGATAAAAAATGATGCCTTTGACAAACGCGACACGATGCGCCACATCAGGAAAGTGGGTTTTGCTCAATGGCAGCTGATGTTCGAACAGCCGCCGTCGCTTCCTTTCAAAGGTGTCTTTGGCATTCGGCCCGATGAAAGAACTGCCGGTTTGATTCTCATGCGGATAATACAGATAAAACTTGACCGCGGTCTCCCAGTGATTGAGCTCGCCTGCTGCATCTTCAAACAGAAAATCGATTTCCCCAACGGTCTGGTTTTCAACAAACAACTGTTGATGTTGCGCGATGATTTTTAATTTGCGAATCCGCTCCAGCCAGTATAAGACCAGTCCTTCAAAGTACTCTCCCACACGATAACGGGAATACGGCGTTATGAATTCCTGCAGTTCTTCCACATCGATCAACGAGAGATCCAGTTCCTCAACCAGGCTGAGGACTTGAGGGGAGGAGAAAATGAGCGCGGGGCTGGTAATGGCCCAGTGCAGGTCGCGCAGGATTCGGGACGGAGGTCGTTCAACGTCGTTGGGATGATGCTTTTCCGGTTTCATTGTTCATAGTTTAATCGATTTCCTGTAAGATAACCATTCACGGTAAGTCGAGTGAACCATACGGGCTCCAGCCTGCAATCCTCCAGGCTTTGTCAAGCTGGAAATTGAAGGTTGGGTGTGTTGTTCACGTGCTCCGTTGTCGCACTCTCGTGATATTGATCAACCCAAATTTTAAAATGACATTCCACTATTGAAGTCAGAACAATGCAACGACAAATTCTGGAATTCCTCCGACGAACATGGACCTGGTTAAAAAGTCGAGAACCCCTGCTGCTGGTGGTCTGCCTGGGTTTTGCCGTATCCACCTGGGCCTTTATCGAAATCGCCGATGAAGTACTCGAGCAGGAAACGCAGGCCTTTGACAAGTGGGTCATCCGGTCGCTGCGCCAAGCAGATGACCCGGCAACTCCGCTCGGATCGGCCTGGGTACAGGAAATGGGTCGCGACCTGACCGCTTTTGGCGGTGTGGCGGCACTGGTGTTTTTTACTGTGATCGTGGCGGGGTATCTCTGGATTGAAAAGAAGCCGCGCGTGATCGCACTTTTGCTGGCAGCTGCCCTGGGAGGATTGCTGCTCAGTACGCTGCTCAAGCATTTTATCAGCCGACCGCGGCCCGATGTCGTACCTCATCTGTCCCACGTCTACACCAGCAGTTTCCCCAGCGGCCACTCGATGCTGTCGGCAGTCATTTATCTCACCCTGGGGGCACTATTGGCATCAGTCATTCCCCGAACCATATTGAAAGTTTACGTGCTGAGTGTGGCGATTCTGCTGACGATTCTGGTCGGCCTGAGTCGCATCTACCTGGGCGTGCATTACCCGACCGACGTCATCGCCGGCTGGATCGCGGGACTCAGCTGGGCTCTTCTCTGCTGGAGCATCGCCCGCTGGCTGCAGAGCAGGAATCAAATTGAAGACGATGAGAAAGAGCCTGGAACCAGTTCGAATTGACTTCAGACCTGCAAACTCTGCAGAAGCCCTTCTAAAACTGATCACAAGTGAGTGAGACTACTGCCATGGTTTTCTGGAACTGGTTCAAACGCAAACCGCTGGACTTTGAAGAGGTCTTTGGTCCGCTCAGCAGCAATGCCGCTCAGCAGTTTTACGCAACACAGTTTCCGGACAAAAACTCTTATAACAGCTTCGGCATCAAACTTCCCGCGCCTCTGCTGCTGGATTTCGAGCCTCTGTTTGCCCCCGTCGAATCATTTCAGTTTTTCGGCCGCCCCTTCAAAGTCGGCAAACGCTGGATAGTGGCGTATGATGTGGAATGCGATACGCCTGCGATTGTTGTAAATCAGGACTACCAGATCCAGCTGGAAGAGTTGGGAATAGATGGTTCTAGCGAAGAATATTTCGTGGCAGAACACTTTCAGGCATTTCTTGAGCTGCTGGTCATCGAAGAGGACGAATGAAATACGGTGAGAACTGAGACTCTCTGAACAGGAATTTTCATTCTGTCGATCTTGAGTGATTCCGCATTTTATATTTCCACAGCATCAGATTATCCATTAGTATAGTACTCAGGGAAGTCACTTACATTTTTTCGGATAGCCAGTCAGAAACGGAGCATTTGCATGCTGCTGACAAATACTTTGCTGAGCCAATTCTCTTACTCTTTACGGTTTATGACCTTGTTGCTGGTTATTGCTTTGATCCCTGTCTCTGCGCAAGGCGAACAGAAACAAGACGCATGCTCTGCTGAGTTGCAGAAGCTGATACGGGCAGTAGCACAAAATGAGACTCTATACCAGAATCTGCGGCTCCAACTGACCTGTTCTGAAGTCGCTCATGCCGGCTGGTTTCTACATGACGATTCCATTAAAGTGAAACGCCAGTCCACGATCGCACTGACAGTACAGGGTGAAAAGTTCGCTGAGCGTACACAGACCAGCGGAGATTTTGTAAAACACCTTACCGGTGGTTTAGGCTGGCTTAAAGAAGGCTTTCGTGACTCCGCTTCTAGAACAGTCAAAGAGGAAACACGGCCGTTTCAGATTCGCACCGGCACGAGAACAATCACTTCTGTTTTCGACGGAACGTCTTACCAGTACTTTATGGAAGATAAGTTGCGCAACCAGGGCGCAACAGAACCGCCGCGTCTCGAACAAGATGGAATGATCTCCGATCAATCTCCCGGACTGACCGATCTGGCCCGTCCGCATATGTTTTTATTTGAGCCAGCCGGTCCCCGTGTTCCCCTCTCAGTTTATCTCGCAGGCAGAGAGGCCATTCGTGAATACACCGGAGAGTCGAAATCCAATTTTCGGTTCACAACCCGAATTCAGATTACCGGCAGGGAGAGGTTACAGGGGTTGGATTGCACAACTGTCCGCATCGAAACGTTCGACGCGAACGGAAAGCCCCGCTCTCGAAACGACCTCTGGCTGGCACAAGACCGCAACCTGATTCCAATACGCAAACTGCATTATTCCTACCGCCAGTCAAAGGAACTTCCCTGCTCAGAATCCCGCGTCGAAACCTGGCAGGAAGTCCGGGAAGGAGTCTGGTTCCCCAGGAAGACATTCATCGAGCGTTACGATTCGAACATTCTCAGACGTGAATTAATCCAGGTCACCTCATGGCGCAACGACTATGAAGTGGAAAGCATCGAACTGAACCCACAACTGCCCGAAGATGTCTTTACCAGGCTGAACATCCCTCCGGAGGTCTTGATGAAGAAACGTAATCGAGGAAACAATAATCATCAGAAAAAGGAAGCAGACAGTAATCAGTAGAATTAACTCCTTTGCCTGATGTCAGCCTGCTCCCATAAAATAAATTCAGCAATTACATGAAACAACGACTCTATCAGAAATTCGTCAAGCTGTTTTCACGTCAGAATAACGTCACGGACTATCTGATCAATCAAGCTGGTATCGTACGTAAAATAAACGATGACATTGAGACCCAGGTTTTCTGCTGGTCTGAAGTCACGATAATTGAAGTCTGTAAACTGGATTTTTTCTCGTACGATGAAGTGGCACTGCAGTTTACCACTCCCGAGGGCTGTTTCGAGATTTTAGAAAAGCACACCGCCTTCGAGCAGCTGAAGATTTTCCTTCCGGAGCAGTATAATGTGCCGTTAACGTGGTTTTCCACGGTGGTAGAAAATCCCTTCGAATACAATTACGCGCTCTTGTACCAGAAGAATGCTGAATAAAATGAACATTTGGGGGTCGGTATCATGAAATCAACATCAGTCCTGTCTGTAACCTTTATTCTGGTCTTTATGATGGCGCTTTCACTGTATGGCAGCCAGAAGCAGGTGCAAGCCGTTTCTGCGTCGAAGATCTTCATCGGTCAGGATATTAACACAGCAATCAAAGTCATGTCCGAGACAGGAGAGTACGACAAATTGCCGCTGGCGATTTCTCCGCGTGAAAAAACACAGAGATTGACCGGATGGCCGGTGATCAACGGACATCTTGTGGCGGTCTATTCAACGGTCAACAATCGCATTCTCTCCCTGTGGTTATATTTCGAAGACAAGGATCCCAAAACGCGCACTGAGCATACAAAGGACCTCATCTTTAAAGTCAGTTCCTATGTACCTGAAACCGGTGAAATACAGATGACGGTGCCTCATAAAACGCTGCAGAATAATCCACAGCAAAGCAGGAGGCAGCCGATCAAAGCGGGCCTGGATCGTAACGAAGCCAGTAAGATCATGGCTCAATCAGGAATTCCAGAAGGCTTAGGGTTGGCAATAGTTGCTGGTAATAAATCAGAACAATTAACCGGCTGGCCCGTTATCAGTGGATATTTAGTGGTGAGTTTTTCAACAGTAAATAATCGCATCGTTTCATTGGGATTACACTTAAATGATAATGACCCCAGGTATCGCTCTGAGCAAGAGAGAGAACTCGAATTCATTGTCAATTCCTACACACCAGCAACGGGGGAAATGCAGTTGATTGTCCCCAATCGAACAATGCAGATGAATCACAAAAAACAGGGACGATGACTGGCTAAGAACTGTAAGCTGCAGAACAGATTGAAGGAATGCACCAGAATCTGCAGACACTGCAAGCTGAAGATTTTATTTTCCAGATGCAGATGACGAAATCAGGGACTGACAGTAATAAATGAAACCAGATCAGTATCATTTTGCCTGGTTATCCTGCAAAACGATGTTTCTGGCTGAATCAGTCGACCGTCAGTGGCTTGAACTGTCCTCCGAAGAGGGAGTATTCGGATTCCGTTCGCTGCACTGATTCCAGCAGGCGAACTTACCCGGGATACGGTGCAAAGCGGAGTGTACTATGATCGCCGGGCAGTCGATGAACCGAAGACGGGTTGGACATCGGTTTCATGATGCGTGGAGGCGACGCGCACGCTGTCGCTGTTCATATCCCAGAATTCACACAGGGCGGTGAACTCATCCGAAGGTAAATTGATGATCGTTCCATCTTTCAAAAAGACAGAGCCTTCTGAGAGCCGGGTGACAAAATCCAGATCGATGCGTACATCGCCGACGGTTACAGGCCAGTTTGACATGTCGTTGATCCTTTAGAGTTCGTAGACTGACAGCATGCGAAATGAGTCGCTGTTCTTAACCTGAGCTGAATGCTCAAGACGCTCTAAGAGGTCGTGGGGAAAACCGAATTTTCCGTCACCTGCACGAATTCATCTGGACGACTCTGATCTGCATCAGGGCACCCCGTTTGAATTCCGTTGTTTGAATCAGTTCATCGTTTCAGGCCCGAGATGAAGAGTATCTCACTTCAGAATTGCATTTTCTGAATCCGTTGAACCTCACCTTTACTTTAATTCATTTTATCAGGATGAAAAGATGAGTCTGGTTTTGAAATTCAAAATTGCGCATGTAGGAATCTGAATGTGTATAAATCTGTTTCACAAATTCAGAATGGAACATATTAAAATGTCTGCACCCTTAAAACGGATGTTTTCCTCTGAAGCAGGAACGGTATCAGTGCGTTTTCAATTTCGCCAGGTGGCATTTAATTCACCACAGGAATCTCATCTACAGTGACTATAATGAGATCGGCCACAAGTCTTCCTGGCACGCGGGGGGAATCATTTCGCAGCATAGTCGCATAATGCTGAACAGTTTTTTCTTCACTTTTCTTCCGGCTTCGGAGGAACACTCTCATCCAGCATGGGTGGCACATTCTCTTCGATCATCGGCGGCACATATTGTTCGTCTGAAATCGTGACCCGGCCATAATCATATGTCGGGATCACGCCGCCGCCCCCCAGTGCCTGGTAGGTATTCACGATGGCAGCCAGTTGCTGCTGCTTGGTTTCAATCAGTACCACTTTCGCATCCTGCAGGTCACGCTGGGCCAGCAGGACCTCCACGTATTCGGCGCGGGCGTTCTGGAATAACTTTGTGGCAACATCGACCGATTCTTCAAGTGCGGCCAACTGCTGCATTTTGATTTCAACGCTCTTGCCGTAGTTCTCTACCTTGTTGATGCGGTTCACAACTTCGGTGAAGGCGTTCAGAACGGTACGCTGATATTTATAAACGGCCTGCAACTGTCTGGCATTCGCGCTCATGTAATCAGCCTTGATGGCTCTTCTGTTGATCACGGGAGCGACGAGTTCACCGACGGCATTGTAAACCAGGGATTCCGGTGTAATAAACAAATACCTGGGGTTGAACGCCGAATACCCCACGCCGGCATTTAGTACCAGAGAAGGATAGAAGCGGGCCTTCGCAACCTGTATTTCGAGCCCTGCTGCCTGCAGTTCGCGTTCTGCCTGGCGAATATCGGCTCGGTTATTCAGCATCTGAGATGGCACACCAATGTTAAGCGTGTGCATATTGAGTTCGAAGAAGTCCACGAGTTTGCGCTCAACAGGCTGTGGATAACGACCAGCAAGGAAATTAATCCGGTTTTCCGTTTCAATCAGTTCCTGCTGGATGATCAGCTTTTCACTCTGGTTCTTACGAACTTCAGCCTGGAAACGCTGAATGGCCAGTTCTGTTCCCCGCGCTGCTTCTTTATTCGCTTTGGCAACCTCGAGGCTTCGTTCCTGAAGTCCGATGGTGATATCTAACGTCTCCATGCGTTTGTCGAGTGCCAGAAGTTCATAATAATTTTCGGCAATCTCGGCGACCAGACGAGTGGTAATGTAGTTCCGCCCCTCTTCAGTAGCCAGATAGCGTAAGGAAGCCGCGTCCCGGGAGTTCCGCAACTTTCGCCAGATGTCGATCTCCCAGGAGATATCGGCTGCGAGCAGGAAGTTGGGGAGAGGCTCAGGAAAGGCTTTACCGGGGGCAATCTGCAATTGGTCTTCCACAGCGCCATCACGCGTATAACGTCCGGGTTTATCAATGCCGGCACCCGCTCTCAAATTGAGGAACGGCAGATAGGAACCTGTCCAGGAATACGCTTCATTGTTGGCGATATCGATGTCCTGAGCCAGGATTTTTAACTCCTGGTTATCAACCATCGCCTGATCAATCAGACCTGAAAGCATCGGATCATCGAACAGAGCATGGAAGTCGAGCTCAGCTGAGTTGGTTTCGTCGTAACTTCCATTGAAGGTATCCGGCATTCCCGGTCCTTCATCCGCCTGTTGCAGACAAGGAATTTTGCACGACGTGAGCAAAAGCATAAGAGACGAAATAATCGTCGGCCAAAAAGCGATCTTCTTAATATTTGAGATAGAATATCGAACTGATAGATTCATCTGCCTAATCCTTGACACCCTGACCAGAGCTTTAAATTGCTGGTTTACAACCACTTCCTTGTGGATTTTATGCGTGGATTGTCAGTTCATGTCCTTGTTTTGGCGGCAGATTCAGATGCATGTCGAGACAATCACATTTAGTTCTTACTTCGACCTGAGACAGGAATCAACTTCATGTGTTTTCATTTCAAGCCAGAATTCTACTGTGATTAGAGAATCCCAGCAGAATAGTCTACCAGACAACACTGAGTTAACGAGGAGAACAGGGGAGAGGCTCTCCTTCTCTGGCATTTTTTGCTTAATATATGAAGGGATTCACGAAGATGGAATTCTGTGCGATCGGATACAGACTCCCTATACAGAACCAGTTATGTATCGCGTTCGAATAATTCGCTGAGTGGTTCGTCGTGCTCGTCTCTAATCAGTTTTTTCCCGTCAGCCATTTTGCCGAACAGATAGTAGAGACCGGGGATCACCAGGACCCCGATGATTGTCCCCATGAGCATCCCGCCGACAGCCGTCGAACCAATCGTGCGGTTACCAATTGCCCCGGGACCGGTCGCGCGAACCAGCGGTATCAGACCGGCAATAAAAGCAAATGACGTCATCAGAATCGGCCGGAAGCGCAGTCGCCCTCCCTCGATGCCAGAGTCCTTGATGCTCAATCCTTCGTGGCGGCGCTGGACGGCGAACTCGATAATCAGAATCGCATTCTTACCCAGCAATCCTACCAGCATGACGAGACCAATCTGGCAGTAAACATCGTTCGCCAGCCCCATCGACTTCAGGAACAGAAACGATCCGAACAGACCCACGGGTAAAGAGACGATGACTGCCAGTGGCAGAATAAAACTTTCGTATTGTCCCACCAGAACCATGTACACGAAGACGACTACGATTAATAAGATATAGATCGCCGTATTCCCCGCGCTGGCCTCGTCATAAGCAAGACCACGCCAACCGATATCGAAGCCGTGCGGCAGCGTCTCGGCGGCAACTTCCTGAATGGCCGCGATCGCCTCGCCGCTGCTGTAACCCTTTGCCGGAGCGCCTTGAATCGGTGCGGTTGGATACAAGTTATAACGACTGATTTCGTTCAGCCCCTGTTTTTTCTTGATCTGCATAAACGAGGAGTAGGGAACCATTTCGCCACGGTCGTTTTTTACAAACATGTTGGCCAAATCTTCGGGGTAACGTCGAAACTCCGGCGCAGCCTGCACGTACACCTTGTAGAATTGACCGAAGCGCACAAAACCTTGTTCCCAGGTACTGCCGACGACGATGGAGAGATTGTCCATGGCATCACGGATCGACACCCCTTTTTGCATGGCCACGTCATTGTCGATCACGATCTCATACTGCGGATAGTTGGCGGCAAAGAACGTGAACAATCCCTTGAGTTCCTTGCGTTTGGATAAAGCCGCCATGAAGGTGTCGGTCACTTTTCCAAGCGCCTCGTAGTTGCCACTATTGGTCTTATCGAGCAGGTTCACCGAGAAGCCCCCGGCGGCACCAAAGCCCGGTACGGCAGGTGGCTCAAAAAACTCCAATTTTATGTTGGCGATCTTTGTTCCTTTTTTCTCCAGTTCCTCGATGATCTCCTTCGAGGTCAGCTCGCGCTCCGCCCATGGCTTCAAGTTGATAATGCAAGTTCCTGCATTGGAGCCGCGACCTTCGGTCAGAACTTCGTAACCCGCAATTGAGGAGACCGAAGTAATTTCGTCCATTTCTTCGCAGACCGCCTGCAGTTCGTGGCACTTTGAGTTCGTGTACTCAAGCGTCGAACCTGGAGGCGTTTGAACGATGCCGTAGATCATGCCCTGATCTTCCAGGGGAATAAAGCCCGTGGGCAGCACCTGGTTCACGACCATAATACCATAACCGAAGGCTCCAATGACGACGATGGTCAGCACGCGTCGTGTGATGATCAACCCCAGGATGGCGGCGTAACCACCCGTCACTTTTTCAACCCCCCGGTCGAACAGATGCAAAAAGATACCCAGCGGGCTCCGCTTCTTCTGACTCCCGTCGCTCCCCGAAAACGCAGCTCGGAACGATAAAATAGCCAACACCGCCACGATACTGGCGATGATCTGCACCCTCGTCCCGTTCAATGCGACCTGCTCGGATATCACCTCGTGGATTAACTCATTGTGCAGCAGAAAGTAGACCCCGGCCCCCACAGCGAGCCCGAGCAGGACGCTCAGCAAGCCGCGCAAAACGGGAGCATAACGTCCGGCGACCTTCAAGATACTACGGTTAACCAAACCCATCAGGCCACGTTGTTCGTTGCCGGAGAGGGGTTTGAGAATCATAGCGCAGAGTACTGGCGTGAGCGATAAGGCAACCACACCAGAGATCACGATGGACATGGCCATCGTGAGGGCAAACTGACGGTAAAAGACACCCACCGGGCCAGTCATAAAGGTGACCGGAATGAACACCGCGGTCATCACAAGTGTAATGGCGATAATTGCGCCACTGATCTCATGCACGACCTCCCGGGTTGCCTGATAGGGGCCGAGGTGTTTGGTATGCATTTTTTCATGCACCGCTTCGACCACCACAATCGCATCGTCCACCACGACCCCGATCGCCAGCACCAGGGCAAACAGCGTGATCAGGTTGATCGACATCCCGAACATCAACATGAAAAAGAATGTGCCGATCAACGATACGGGAACCGCCAGAGTCGGGATCAAGGTGCTGCGGAAGTCTCCCAGGAACAGATAGACCACCAGCGAAACAAGGATGAAGGCCTCGAATAAGGTATGCAGCACCTTTTCGATGGATGCGTCCAGGAAGTGAGAAACGTCGTAGGTCACTGCATAGTCCATACCCGGCGGGAACGATTCCTGCTTGATCTCCGCCACCTTCGCCTTGACTTTTTTGATGACCTGGGCCGCGTTGGAGCCAGGGGTTTGCTTAAGCACGATGGCCGCCGAAGGTAAGCCGTCGATGTCCGAATAAAGGTCGTAGAAAGAAGAGCCCAGCGAGACGTTGGCAACATCTCCCAGACGCAAGATCTCGCCCTCGGGATTCGACTTCAAAATGATCTGCTCATATTCCTCTGGCGTTTTATAGCGTCCCACCCAGGTGAGTACGTACTCAAGGCTTTGAGACGTCTGGCCCGTCGCCTGGCCCAGTCGGCCTGGTGAACCAATCATGCTCTGTTCGTTAAGTGCCTCCATCACTGCTTCGGCATCGAGCTTGTAGGCCCGCATGCGATCAAGTTTCAGTTCGACGCGCATGGCATACGAGCGATTACCGAGAATCGTAGCTCGACCGACGCCTGGAATCCGCTTGATCTCATTCAGTACGTTAACCGTGGCGTAGTTGTAAAGAAAGTTTTGGTCAACGTTGGGGTCCTTACTGAAAATATTCACATACATCAACATGCTTGTCATGTTCTGCATGACGATGATGCCCTCTCGCTCCACGATGGGAGGGAGTTGGTTCTTGACCATATTGACCCGGTTGTTAACGTTCATGACTGCCACATTTGCGTCCGTGCCTGGTTCAAAGACGATCTGAATTGTTCCTTCCCCGGCACTGGTAGCATCGCCCATCATGTAACGCATATTCGGGACACCATTGATGGCTTGCTCCAGGATCACCATCGTCGAGTCGATTAAGATCTTGGCGCTGGCACCAGGATAAGAAACCGAGACCCGTACGCTGGGTGGCGCGACCGAGGGAAACTGCGAAATCGGCAGTGTGCCGATCGCCAGCCCACCCATGAACAGGATCAGCAGAGAGATGACAATGGCCAGGGCAGGCCTGTGAAGAAATTTCACAAACATGGCGGGGGTTCCTATTCTGCGTGGTATTTCAGGTTCTCAAGTGCCCTTTCGGGAGCCAGGTACTCGTATTCCACCTGCTCTCCATCGCGAACCTGTTGGATCCCCTCAAGTACGATCTTATCGTTCACGTCGAGTCCTGTTTTGATAAGAAATATGTCGTCCAGCTCTTTTAAGATGATAATTTCACGCTGATGCACGATGCCACGTTCTTCCGCGTGTTCGCTCTCATGATGTCCGACATGTGCATCTGAATGCTGTTCTGTATTTTTTTCAGTGAATTGCTCCTCATGCTTTCCGTCAGAGTGTTCAGCATGTTTTTTTCCCTGCTCTCCCTGTCCCTTCACTGCATGATTCTCAGTGTGCTCCATGGAATCCTTTAGATCATCCTTACCAACAACATAAGCATACTTCCTGGCAAGAATCTCATACGTTGCCCGCTGAGGGATAACGATAGCGTCCTTGAGAACGCGACTGAGCAAAATGTTTCCGGTCTGACCATGTCGCAACAGGCCATCCGGGTTGGGGAAATCGGCACGGAAAGAAATGTTCCCGGTCTCGTTATTAAAATCGGCTTCTATCGCCCCAATTTTGCCAATCTGCGGGAACTTTGAGCCATCCGCCAGTTGGAGTTCTACCTTAATATCATCTCTGTGAGGGTCGGCTTTATACTCCAGATAACGTGCTTCAGGTACGTTAAAGTAAACCCACATGACGCTGTTGTCAGACAAAGTGGTGAGAATGTCACCCTCTGAAATCAGGCTCCCCTGCTGATGATGCTGTTTATCTATAATGCCCTCAAAGGGTGCCTTAATCGTCGCAAAGTCCAGTTCAGCCTGTGTCAGTTGCATCTTGGCCTTCACTTTTGCCAGCTTTGCCTCGGCAAGTGCGACTTCTGGTTTCGCGACCACTTTCTGATTGTATAACCTCTCCGTATTGTTGTATTCAATCTGAGCCAGCTGGACTTCCGCCTTTTCTGCGTTCAGTTTTGCCTCGTACAGAGTCGGTAAAATCCTGAACATCGTGCTCCCCTGCTTTACCATCTGTCCTTCTTTGACGGGGATCTCTTCAAGATATCCGCCCTCCAGAGCCCGGACCTCAATATGTCGATAAGAGTGGATCTGGCAGACATACTGCTGTGTACTGATCACGTCCTTCTTCATCGGGCTGGTCACAATAATTTTGTGTCGAGGGTGCTCTGTATGCTGCTCTGTGTTGCTATGTCCCTCCAGCTTGGAGCAAGCCTGCAAAAAAAGTGAAATAAGCAGCAGACTGAGAATAGAAAGTGGTGAGTGTTTCATCATGTTTTACTCGCAGTTGTTTCCCATGTCCTGTACAGGAGCATTAACCAGGGACAATAAAAATAAAATGAACTCTGAACAGATACGCAATCGACATACCAGCGAAATGAGAATTCCGGTAAACAAGATGTGCAAACCTGTTTATGCCCTGAATCACAGGGTAAATCTTTCAGAAATTATTATTTTCCCTTTCGTTTCATGAACATTAAAATCAGATCTCTTCGTTCTCCACGCCGCTGTCAGTGCAATTTTCTGCACCTGAAAATGCAACATCTTGCACCTGAGAACGCAATAAAATGCAGGTAAAAAATTGAGATGAAGGAGATTGATTTGCTGGATTTGACTGTACAGGGTGTATTGCTGGAAACGCTACTGAGATGCTGACAGTCAAGGAATTGCAGGCGATGATCTTAAATTCAGCTGCAGGCTTCAGCACGTTCTCTGATAAAATAAGGCAACGAACGAGAGGGGATGCCACTTGCTGTATATTTCCCGGAACTTGCTGTGCTACCTGCCGGAGACTCGCTGGCTGTTACTAAGAACGGATCCAGGAATGGGCATCGTTCTGCCTCTCCTGTTGGCGGGTTTGATTCAGAAATCGTTCCAGAGTGACTCTTCCCCTGTTGGCGCAGGATTGTCGCGTGTCGTGTGGTTAGTTTTGTAATACAGGCGTGGATGTGCGTTTTAAGTGTTTGAAACAGGTCCGAAAACAGGTGCTCATCCGGAACTTCCGTTGTCGCAGAAAGTGGAAATCCCATTCAGACAAGCGATATTGAGCATGCGGTTTTGACTCCCGCTGATCTTTGATCAGATAGAAGAATCAGGGCGACGCGCGCGACGCATAACAGCGTAGTTTCTTCCGTGGCAGGACGGGGTCAAGTCGGATCTGTGTAGTGTCATTCCGGCAGTGATGAAGAATCGGAAGGAGGGGACAATAATCAGGTGACCGTGAATTCACCCGCGGATTGCTGTCGGCGATTCTGCAGGTGGGGATGTTCAGCCATGCCTGTTTGGTATAGAATATCGGACTAGTGGAATGTCATTTTTAAATTTGGGGCTGATCAATATCACGAGAGTGCGACAACGGAGCACATAAACAACACACCCAACCCTCAATGTCCCGCTTGACAAAGCACAAGGCCTCGCATCATTTTCTTTATTTTCGGTGACTGACTGTGCTGTTACGACTGTTTCTTCTGTTCACGATTATTCCGCTCGCCGAGCTGTGGCTACTGCTCTGGTTCAGTTCGCTGACCAGTCCGGTGATCACGTTCGGTCTGGTAGTAGTGACGGGTATTCTGGGCGCCTGGCTGGCCCGGAAGCAGGGCTCGCAGGCCTGGAAAAAAATCCAGCAGAGCATGGTGCAGGGACAGCCTCCCACGGGCGTCGTGCTGGATGGATTGATGATTCTGATCGCCGGCGCTTTTCTGATCACGCCCGGCATCATGACCGACATGGTTGGCTTTGCTTTACTGATTCCTTCCTTACGTGAAATGCTGAAAATCCGGATGGGGGAATGGCTCAAACAGCGGGCATTACTGCAGGTCCGCTCACAGAATACGTTCTATACCAGTGGGACCCAGTTTCAGGATTTTCAGCAATCGACGGGCTCCCCTCACACTCCCGCAGAGGAAGAGATCATCGATGTGGAGTTCACCCGTAAAGATTCTTCAGAAACAGAATAATCGGCTTTACAATTGCATCAGGGGTGACGGCTCTTATAATCGAACACAGCAGATAACAGTGTCTGCCTGTTAACTTCCTTTAGTTATTATCCCTGATACTGTGGTGTTCCGACTCTACCGATCAACTCCTGCTTGCCTGCCCGCTTATTTTATATTCAATTCAGGAATCTCCTATGGCCCTGCTCCCCATGCGATGTCTGTTCTCTGCTCTCTGTCTGCTGGCTGTGATCAATCTGTCAGCATCATGGGCGATTGCAGAAGAACCCCACTGGAATCAGTTCCGAGGTCCGTACGCCGACGGCACATCGCAGGCAACCGGATTGCCCACCACCTGGAGCGAGACAGAGAACATCGTCTGGAAAACCTCAGTGCATGGGCGGGCCTGGTCCTCTCCTGTTGTCTGGAAAGATCAGGTGTGGGTGACGACTTCAACCAAAGATGGCAAAGAGCTGGGTGTCGTCTGCGTCGATTTCAATACGGGCATAATTCTGCACGATCAAAAGATTTTTGATGTTGAGAAACCTCAGTATATCGATCCCAGTAATTCTCATGCCTCCAGTACTCCGATTATTGAGGAAGGTCGAATCTATGTGCACTACGGCGCGTATGGCACTGCCTGCCTGGATACGAACACCGCGAAAGTATTATGGGAACGACGCGATTATCCCTGCAATCACTGGCGGGGTGCCGGTTCGTCTCCCATCATTTATCAGAACCTGCTGATTCTGCAATATGATGGCTACGATTTTCAGTACATTGTCGCGCTGGACAAAGAGACGGGAAAAGAAGTCTGGAAGAAAGACCGGGACATTGATTATGGCACAAAAAATGGCGACTTCAAAAAAGCATTCGCTACCCCCCGGGTGATTGAATACGAAGGACGCGTGCAGCTGATCAGCCCCGCTGCCAAAGCGACGCTCTCCTACAATCCATTAACGGGAGATGAGTACTGGAAGTTTTATTACCCACAGCATTCCGCCGCCAATCGCCCCTTATTTGATGGTGAAAAGATTTATGTCGGTACCGGATTTGGTAAAGCCCATCTGTACGCGGTCAACCCGGGTGGTAATGGAAACGTCACGGACTCGCATGTGAAGTGGATCGAACAGAAAGGTATCCCTTCAAAGCCATCACAGTTACTGATTGACGGCCTGTTGTACATGATTGATGACAAGGGAATCGCGACCTGCCTGGATGCAGAGACGGGAGATGAGGTCTGGAAAGAACGTATGGACCGCAGTTCGTTTTCCGCGTCTCCCATTTATGCAGATGGTAAGATCTACGCCCCCGATCGCGAAGGTGTGACGCGGGTGTTTCTCCCCGGAAAAGAATACAAGGAACTGGCTTCGAATAAACTGGAGGAAGGCTGTGTCGCTTCACTGGCGGTGGCAGGCAAGTCACTGATTCTCAGAACCGAGCATTTCCTGTATCGGATTGAAGATCAGTCAGCCCGGAAATGATATTCAGCCGTCAGCCGCGGTCACTGCAAATTCGAGCCGCACTGCCGTCTCTTTTCCCACCGAGATTTTACCGGTAAAAAAGTAAGCACCGCCCAGCTTTTCGGTCAGCGAGACCAGAATCTCGATCGTTTCTCCCGGCTTGACCATGCGGCGGAATTTGGTGTTGTTCAAGCGAGTGGCAACGGGAACTTTACCTGCCTCGGGGGCATCGGTTTTCGCAATAAAAACGGCTGCAGCCTGCATGGCGGCTTCACAGAGGATCACGCCAGGCAGAACCGGATGATCGGGATAGTGTCCCTGAAAGATATCGATTTCAGGTGAGACAAACTTGCGGGCGTGGATGCTGTTTTCTTCGATCGATACGACTTCGTCGAGCCACAAAAATGGTTCGCGGTGAGGTATACAGGCTTTGATATCATCCAGATTCACGAGAACATTCCGTTTCGTATTTGTTTATATTCAGATTCGGCAAGAACTAAATGCGGGCGGCAGCGGGGGTCAGATATTTATCCACATCATTACTGACGATCACGCCGTAGTTGACGGCTCCCAGCCAGCCGGACATGATAATTCCCACCGAACCGGCATGATACAGACCTTCGATCTGTTCGGGCAGTTCCTTACTGACTTTGAGACCTTCAAACTTGGTGCCGAATGATGCGCCCTGCAGATGCTGTGTGTAGCGCTGAAACGTTCGCGGTGTCGAAGCTTCGAGGTGATCCACCCGGTCGCGAATGTTGGGAACATACTGCTCGAGGCAATCGAGAGTGGTTTCGATCAGATGATTTTTGTCGGCTTCATACTGTTCTTCGGGGAGGTCGGCCCAGTCACTGAAGTTCGCGTTCGTGGATGAGACGATCAGAGAACGATCGCTGCCCGGACGTGTTTCCGGATAATAAAACGAGAATGTACGACTGCTGACTTCTTTGCTGAGCATGGCTTTGATGTCGAAGCCGTTATGCTCGGAATGGAACAGCAGATCACCGCAGAAGTTGAGTTCATCACCGGGCTTGAGAGCGATATAAACCTGCGTACTGCTGTTATTCAGACGCACGGCTTTGGTCTCTTCGATGAATTCCGGATCGAAGTGCTCTTCGCCGACCAGATTAAGAATTGTACCTTTGATGTTCGAATTCGACATGATGGCTTTACAGCCAATCCGCTTTCCGTTGACCACAACTCCCGTCACACGACGATCGGGACTGACTTCGACTTTCTCGACCTGGGTGCGGATGCGCACATCGACGCCATTCTTTTCCATTTCGGCTTTAATCAGCTTCACCAGGCGGTCTGTGCCACCACGGAACGTGTAGACGCCTTTCTGCATGAAGTTGGAGAAGACAATTCCGTAGGTAATCGCGGGGTCTTCCAGTGTGGAACCGTTGGCATAGGAAATCGGTTCCATCAACAGTCGAACGACGTCATCGCGGCCGGGAAAGAATTCTTCGAAGAGTTCGCGGGTGGTTTTCCCCTGGTCATCGAAGAAGTTCATCTTACGGGCGGTATCAAAAAAGCTTTTGACGGTCTCAGGTTCAATACTGAATTTTTCAATCAGCAGACGCGTGAAGTCCTCGCGGGTGAATGTGGTTTCGAGTGAGAACTGTGGATTTTCAAAACGGACGCCACGGAGAGGCACGATGGAATCGGCGATTTCCTGGGTCCAGTATTTTCGACAGCTCTTGAGCATTCCATACGGGAAGCCATGCAGGGAAATATCAAAGATATGACCATTCTGACGCTTGAACCAGGTAGCCATGCCTCCCAGCTGGTAATGATGTTCAAGGAGCAGTACCGAATATCCCTGGCGGGCGAGGATGTTGGCAGAAGTCATGCCTGCCAGACCACTGCCGATCACAATCACATCATATTCGTCTTGAGTATCTTTCAGAAAATCTTTGGCCATAATGATTCAGCGTTGTATTGAGTGTAGCAGAAGAAAAAGAGGGGACAGCAACGGTTCACTGTTCCTGCATGAATGGCAAGTTTTGCATCTCCTGTTTATCGTAAAACAAGGCCTTTGTCTACTAAACGGCAGTAAATCAGGATGCTGTGACAAAAGTGTGACAATTCACCACGGAGGAACGGAAATAATCGCGTCGTTTTGCCTTACATCGAAGCAAGAGTACAGCACCTCGCAGACTGGAATGTTTACTTCGCGTTCAGTAAATGCAGGTTGGCAATACTGATTCCCGACAGCATCGAACCGATGATGCCCAGAAATCCCTGGTCTGTACCACAGAGGAATAAATTGTCGAAGGGAGTTGTACCATCCAGAATTTTCCGGGGTGCCCCATAAACACAGCCATTGATATGCCCGGTGAATTTTTTGATGGTACGGGGCGTAAACGTATCGACGTCGATCACATGCGGACGGAAGTCAGGAATAAATCGCAGCGAGGATTCCAGGATCTGATCGTACCAGTACTTTTTGGCTTCGATGTATTCGTCTTCCGGAAGGTTCATCCAGTACCCCGGATTTGCCAGTGCGGTAATACGGATGGAACCCTCTTCCAGCGGCTGGTCATATTGAAAATTATTCGGCGAGCAGATAATCCCACTGCGAACATCAACCGGGTTTTTCGACTGCTCGTAGTAAAAGTCTTCGGAATCGTTATAGAACACGATGGTTTCGTCGTGACCGAATTCCGCTGGTTGCTGATCGAGTACGGAAATGGTTTCGACGAAAGAAATTTCCCCGGGCGTAAAACGATCGTCCACAGGAACATCTGCGCCACACAGTTGCAGCGTCTCCGCGGATCCTGCAGAAGAGAGCACATTTTTCGCTTCAAGCACCTGGCCATCATCCAGGACGACACCTGAAACGTGCTTGCCGTCTGTGACCAGTTGCTGAACTCCCGCTCGTAATTTCAGTTCGCCCCCCAGCGATTTAAACTTTTTCACCAGGTTCTTCAGAATCAACCGCACACCTTTGTAAGGACGGGCAAAACCTTCCTGGTAGATGCTGCGAAACATGATCACGAACTGGTTGAAATCCATATCATGCTCTGACGGGCTGCCATAAAACATCAGCGGACAGAGCAGCATGTTGATCAACAGTGGGTCGGATATATGCTCTGCCATACGCGCCCGGGCGGAAATCCAGGTCTGTCCCAGGTCGCCGATGTTATGGGAGTCTATTTCCGCGACCAGACGGCGAAAGCCATCAATCTGGCTGGGAAACTGCGCTGCAATCTCAGCTTCGAAATATGCAAACTCGTTATTAAATCGCAGTGTATGTCCGGGGAACACCACCGAAGAACCGAACTGGGGGCTGAGGTCAAAGTCTTCCCAGCTGAAGCGGAGTTGCCTGAGAATCTTATTGAGTGGCCCCCGTTTTCCGCCGGGGGGAGAATAATTGGTAATCGCATGCAGGCCGACATCATGATTCCGCCCGCGCAGTCGATAGAAGGAATTCAGGCCACCAATGGTGGTGTGCCTTTCCAGAATACAGACCCGCTTCCCATAATAAGCCAGCCGGATCCCAGCGGCCAGCCCAGACAGGCCGGCACCGATAATGATTGAATCGTAGGTCATGGCGGAGGGATTTTACGGGATTCAGACGGTGCTTTCCGCATCCTTCAAGAGTGGTGTCAGGTAGGTGACAGTGCTGTCCATGGTTACCAGTTCACCATAGTCTTCTTCGGGAATCTGTACACGATAGAGTTTGCGTAACTCCATGACAATATCCAGAAAATCCATGCTGTCCAGTTCCATCTGCTCCCGGAAAGGAACACTGTCGTCCAGATCCGAAAGATCTTCATCGGGAGCAATACGAGACAAGATATCCAAGATTACCGATCTGATTTGTTCCGGCGCCATGCAGAAACTCCAAACTTTCAAAAAAATCCAATAACGTCGATTTCGTGCAGCGAAGCTCACAAAGATCACGGGGAAACCCGGTCGTGGGAAGCCCCTTATAACAAACAAAGAATCTCCCCGCTAGAAGCCGGGTTCCAAAAACCCGCCCCTCATCAGGAATACTATAACCCGATCTAATATTGGATTTAAACCGACTCAGGCCTGAAGAAAGCAGAGTTTTTCAGAAAATCCAGAGAGAATCATGTTTTACGATGGGTTAACACAGTTCTTCAAGGAGAAGACTCTTGCCCGGTTATAGCGCCGCAGGTTGCCGTTGAACAGTCTGATCAGGCAGAATATTTTTTTACGATCAGAACCGAATTGATTCCCAGCATTCCAAATGAATTATTCAGAATACATTCCACTCGTTCCATCTGACGTGGCTCGTTAGGAACCAGTTGAGGCAATTTGCACTCCGGATCGATTTCATCAAGATTCAACGTCGCGTGAGCAATCCCGTCTTCGAAGGCGGGCAGGTTCCCCAGCATCTCCAGTGCGCCGGCAGCGCCCATCGCGTGTCCGATAAAACTCTTGGTATTGTTGATCGCCAGATTGGGACAATCACCAAACACACTGGCGAGCGCCTTGGCTTCCTCGATATCCCCCTGGTGAGTTGCCGTGGCATGACTACTGACGATATCAATATCTTCCGGCTTTAAACCAGCCCGTTTGAGCGCCAGATGAATGCACTCTGCCTGCCGCGTTGCATTCGGGAGCACGAAATCACTGGCATCGGAATTCATTGCATAGCCGATAATTTCAGCATAAATAGTGGCACCGCGAGCCAATGCATCAGGCAGACGCTCCAGCGTACAGACGGCGCCCCCCTCGGCGACCACGATCCCGTTCCGCTTCACATCGAAGGGTCGGCAGGCTTTAGTCGGATCTTCATGCACGGCCAAAGCTCCCTGGCTCTGGAAGCTGGCAAAAATACCAAATGTATGAATACTCTCTGAAACACCGCCACACAAGGCCATATCGACTTCATTCAGACGCAGCATCTGTACACCTTGAATGAACCCCGCATTTCCTGCAGCACAGGCAGCGCCCAGCGTCAGATGCGGTCCGGTAATTCCCAGGTTGAGCGTGACCTCTCCGGCTGGATTATTCGCGACGGTCCGCGGATTGTGATGATGTGACCAGACTTTGGTGTCATAATCGAACTGGGAAATTTCGTAGACTTCGTTTTCTGTCTCGACATTCCCATGCTCGGTGATCCCCAGATAAACGCCGACACGATCGCGGGCCACGTTCTCCCAGTCCAGACCGGACTGGTTGACGGCTTCATTCGCACAGTAAACGGCGATGGAACCGGCACGCGTTCCGCGGCGGACTTCTTTTCGTTTCTGGTAGCGTAATTCATCAAAATTACAGACGCCGGCGAGTACATCTCCCATATAACGGATGTTGTAGTCCACAACTCCCGAACGACCTGCCAGTAGACTTTGCCGAAATTCATCCAGATTGTTGCCATTCGGAGCGGTTAAACCGATCCCTGTAATGACGATTCTGCTTTGATCATCCATTGATGCCTGCATGGATTTATACCACTCTGATCGATTTATTAAAGCAATGAAGGTTCATAAGCCACTCGACCGCAAAGGCCGGGCAGAGGATATGATAAATATTAACCCAAGGAGATTACCCGTTCTACTGTAAACTCGCAAGTGGCGCAGCAATTCAGATTTGCGATTCGCAATAGAATCAGCGTCAGTTCTGCTATAATTTCTGTATAGTGGAATGGAGGAGAGGACGCTTCACAAAACGGAGATACTTTCAAAATAATCGTTCTAAAATCAGATGCGATAAAGTCACTCCGCAGGCAAACTTACAGATTTTAATACGAACTCATCAGAAACCAGTTCCAAAAAGTGAGGTTTCTCTCCGTCCAGTTGTGATTCGGGCGTACGATCACCAGTATGGAACTGTCTCAGGAAACACAATTCGATACAGACACCACCATGAATCAGCCCCCTCATGAACAATTTGTTTCGCTGCTGGCTCGACATCACAGTCTGATCCGAGGCTTTATCGGCACACTGCTGCCTCACCAGACCGACGCCGACGATGTATTCCAGCAAACCTGCCTGGTGCTCTGGAGGAAATGGGATACGTTTGACGATACACAGAGTTTTACTTCCTGGGCCTGCGGGATTGCCTTTTATGAAGTGAAAAACTTTCAACGGGTCCAGAGCCGGGATCGACATTATTTTTCGGATGAAATCCTGTCACTCATTGCAGCACAACAGTCAACTTCATTACCGGAAGCCGAACACAGACAACGGGCATTGCAGAACTGTATTCAGAAGCTGGATGTCGAGAGCCGGAAACTCATCCAGGACTGCTATCAAGGGAGCCACAGCATCAAAGAAGTGGCTGAACAGACAGGACGTTCCTGCGAGGCACTCTATAAGAAACTTTCTCGCCTGCGTCTGAAGCTTATGGACTGCATGCAACAGACACTCCACTCTGCGGAGATGGGATCATGAACCAGAATACAACGCCTGACAACCAGACGATACGACTGATCGACGCTTTTCTGCAGGGCACTATCAGCGACGAGCAACAGCAGCAGTTGGAACAACTGCTTGCAGCGGATCCCGAACAGCGTCAACTTTATATCGACTACATGCACGTGCATAACGGACTCGCTTCCTGGGCGAACGAAACAACAGCATCGGAAGACTGGATTCCTCAGCCCCCAACGGACAATCCTCCCTCCCCATTGAACACAACCCGCTTTCTATTGATACTGGGTTCTTCACTGATCGCGGCGACACTCCTGCTCTCGCTGGCTTATTATGCCGGCTGGAACACCAGACCCGACAACCTGCCATCCATCGCGGACACTGCCCCGGAAAATCAATCCAATGAAATCAGTACGCCTCAAACAGATCATATCGCTCTGTTAACCCAAGCCGTCGGCGTCGAGTGGGACACCAGCCGTAATCTGCAAGCTGGTGCGGGGCTTTCTGCCGGCTGGCTGAAACTGAAACAGGGCACCATCCAGGTAGAACTGATCAGCGGTGCTTCAATTCTGATCGAAGGCCCGGCGGCGGTAAAACTGATCTCCCCGCTGAAAGCATTCTGCCAATACGGAAAAGTACGCGCGTCTGTCCCCGAACAGGCCCACGGGTTCACGATGGAAACATCCCGGTTAAACGTCGTTGACCTGGGAACCGAGTTTACTCTCTCACTGGATCAGTCCGGCAGCGGACAGGTGCAGGTCATCGACGGTAAAGTAGAACTGCATTCTCCGGACAGCCAGTCAACACAAGCGAACATTCAGAGTTTGACCACCGGGGAAGGAGTACAGTTCAATCAGCGGGGTACAATTGATCGACTTCAGAAAGCAATGTTACCTTTCATCGATTCAGAAGAGCTGTCACAACTGGTCGAACAGCAGCAGGCACAGCAGTTCAAACGCTGGCAGGAACAGAATACCATGCTGAAGGCCGACCCTTCCATCATCGCATATTATGATTTTGAAGAATCATCTAACTGGCTCCGCACCCTCAATAACAAGAGCCAGCAGAAGCCCTCATCGTCTACAAACGGAGCCATCGTCGGCTGTCAGTGGACTTCGGGACGCTGGCCACAAAAACGCAGCCTGGAATTCAAGCGAACCAGCGACCGGGTACGCACTCATATTCCCGGAGAATACCAGTCGCTGACCTTTATGGCCTGGGTCCGTATCGAAGGCTTTGATCGCTGGCTCAGTTCGTTAATGCTGACTGACGGATACAATCCCGGCAACCCGCACTGGCAACTCAGCGACAAAGGCGAAATGATCCTGGGTGTCAAAACGGGGCCCGGCAAGAACTATTTTTCTCCCGTGGTGCTGCAGCCGACCGACCTGGGACGCTGGATCTTTCTGGTGACCGTATATGATCATCAGAAACGGGAAGTCGTACACTACCTGGACGGCGTCGCGGTCAGCCACCATAAAATCGAAAACCCGGTCCCCCTGGTCATCGGCCCTGCTGAGATCGGTAACTGGCGACCGCAGGAACATACGGGGGCCCACTCCATCCGCAGTCTAAACGGGCGTCTGGACGAATTTGCTCTGTTCGGTCGCGCGTTACCTGCTGAAGAAATATTGCAGTTATACCAGTCGGGAAAACCGAATTCCTGATTGATTTCATTTACCAATTGTTGTGACATGGTGATATCCGATGGTCACTCCCTGAATTCTCACCAGCTGGAACTTCCTAACAACGAGGCATTGATGCGAAATCTTCTAATCGCGCTCACAATGATACCGGGAATAGTTTTCACAGACTCTCTCCCGGCAGCAGAAAAGAAAACCGATCTGCCAGCCGACCATGCCCGCCGGATGCAGCAGGGACTGGAGCTCTTCAAAAAAGAAGTCCGTCCCCTGCTCGTTGCCAAATGCCTGAAATGTCATGGAGGCAAATCGATAAAGGGAGATTTCGATCTCTCAAATCGCAAAAAACTGCTGGAAAGTGGCATGATCGACAAGACGGCGAAAGACAGCTACCTGATGGCGCTGGTCGAACACCGTGAAGAACCCTATATGCCTCTCAAAGAACCGAAACTCTCTGAGAAAGAAATTGCCACTCTGTCAAAATGGATTGATCTCGGGGCTCCCTTCGATAAAGCGCTGGCGACATCGGGAGCCGCTGATGATGGAGCAATGCAAGTCAGCAGTGATGACCGGAAATTCTGGTCGTTCCAGCCGCTGCATCAGCCTGCTATTCCCCAGGTGAAACAGAATGAGTGGGCTCATAATAATATCGACCAGTTCATTCTTGCACAGCAACAGGAAAAAGGACTGAGCCCCAATGACGAGGTCAGTAAACGCGTCTATATCCGTCGCGCTTATTTTGATCTGATCGGCCTGCCCCCCACACCGGCAGAAATCGAAGAGTTCCTGGCAGACCAGTCTCCCGATGCTTATGAAAAGTTGATCGACCGGTTACTGGACAGCCCGCATTACGGCGAACGCTGGGCCCGCCACTGGCTGGACATCGCCCGCTTTGCAGAGAGTCACGGCTTCGAACACGATTACGATCGTAATTATGCTTACCATTACCGCGACTTTGTGATCAAAGCCCTAAACCAGGATATGCCCTACGATCAGTTTGTGAAATGGCAGTTGGCCGGTGATGAAATTGACCCGGATAACCCGCTGGCGCTAATGGCAACCGGCTTTCTGGGTGCTGGCGTCTTCCCGACTCAGATTACGGCCAATGAAGTTGAACGCACCCGCTATGACGCGCTCGACGATATGCTCAATACAACCAGCCTGGCCATGCTGGGGCTGAGCGTCGGCTGTGCGCGCTGCCATGATCACAAATTTGATCCTATTCCCGCTAACGACTATTACCGGATGCTTTCCACATTTACGACCACGGTGCGTACGGAAATCGAACTCGACCTGGATCCCGAACAATACCAAAAAGATAAAGCAGTATTCGATCAGGCACACGCGCCGCTGGTCAAAGCATTGCAGGAGTATGAAACGTCATCGGTGGAACCGGCATTCATAAAATGGCTGCAGTCAGGCAAAGCGGCGACAGTTCAGCTTGATGAATGGATTGTACCCGAAGTGATTGGCCATACTTCAAAAGGCAAAGCCCGCTTTGAAAAACTGGACGATGGCTCGGTCCTCGTCAGTGGTCCGAATATCAACCAGGACAGTTATACTTTCACGTTACGTACCAGTGTAAATCCCATCCGGTCCATTCGACTGGAAGCACTCTCACATCGCTCTCTGCCCAAACAGGGTCCGGGTCGTGCGGTCAACGGGAACTTTTCCCTGACTGCCTTCAAAGTCAACGCGAAATCCGTTGAGGATAAAAAAGCGACTGCTGTAGAACTCAAACTCACGAATGCCCGTGCAACGCATGAGCAGAATCAGACCACGCTTTCTGCTGCCAGCGCCATCGACGGCCAATACGGATCGGGCTGGGCCGTCGACCTGGGTGGCATCGGCAAAGATCAGGCAGTCATTTTCGATCTGGAAAAACCACTGGACCAGGCTGGCGAAACCGAACTGACCATCAGCATGTCGTTCACAAACAATGTGAATCACAGTATCGGTCGTCCCCGTTTTTCCGTCAGCAACACCACGGTCTCCGAAATAAAAACCGGCAATGGCAGTCCCGAAGCACTTTCGCAGGCACTGCAATTTGTCCAGGAAGGAAAACCGGAAAAACTGTCCGCAGCTCAGAAAGAAATCTTGAAGCGTCAGTTTGAACAACAGGATCCCCAGTGGATCACTCTGAAAGAGAAAGTCGAAACGCATCTGAAAACCGAGCCGCAACCGGCTTTGACGAAAGTCATGATCTGCAGTGAAGGTCCGGATATTAAACCTGTCCGGCATCATACCCAGGGAAAAGACTTCTTCGAAGAAACCTATCATCTCACACGGGGAGACACGGATCAGAAAGGCAAAGTCGCCAGCCAGGGATTCCTGCAGGTCCTCATGCGTACCCCTCAGCAGGAAGAGTCCTGGATTGAAGCACCTCCCGAATCCGCTACCACATCCTACCGCCGCACTTCGCTGGCGAACTGGATGACCGATACCCAACAGGGCGCAGGGGCGCTGTTGGCACGCGTGATGGCTAATCGACTCTGGCAACATCATATCGGAACGGGAATTGTCGCCACTCCCAACGACTTCGGATTACAGGGAGACCGCCCCACGCATCCCGAGTTGCTGGAATACCTGGCAAATCAACTTATCAAATACGACTGGCAGTTAAAGCCACTCCATAAAGAAATCATGCTGAGCGCCACCTATCGGCAGTCAACGGATTTTGATCCAGCCAAAGCGAAAGTCGATCCGGAGAACAAACGTTACTGGCGACACTCACCGCAACGACTGGAAGGGGAAGTGATCCGCGATGCGATTCTGTATGTGGGCAATCAACTGGACCCGACCATGTATGGCCCCGGATCACTGCAGCAGGACAACCAGCGACGCAGCATCTATTTCAAAATCAAACGCAGCCAGTTGATCCCGATGATGCAGCTCTTTGATGCCCCCGAGGCACTCGTCAGTATCGGCCAACGTTCCAGCACGACCATTGCCCCGCAGGCATTGCTGTTTATGAACGCCGATTTCATCCGGAAGAGCGCCGGTTCATTCGCAGAACGGATTCTTAAACAACATCCGGATTCACTCGAAAAAAACATTCAGAACGCCTACCAGATCGCTTTAGGGAGAAATCCGACAGACAGCGAAACCGCGATCTCGCTCGAGTTTATTCGTCAGCATGAGACGTCCTACCAGAAAGAGAAAAAAGAAAATGCCAGACTGCTGGCGTTAACGGATTTCACTCATGCGTTACTCAGCACCAACGAATTCATCTACCCGAACTGAAGCAACCGTTACACACACGACACCTGCGAAACCGTTATCCAGACGAAGTTCATATTGAGAGGCTTTGAGATGAGACCTTCATCCAGCGAATTACCGACAATTTCACTGAACCAGTTAATGGCCCGCCGACAGTTGCTCAAACGCGCGGGCAGCGGTCTGGGGACACTCGGACTGCTCAGCCTTCTGCAACAGGAGGGAGTGCTGGAACAGTCAGCAGCCGCTCCTTCGATGCAGGCCACCAATCCACTGGCGCCGAAGTCGACTCACTTCCCGCCCAAAGCCAAGGCAGTCATCTGGCTGTTTATCAACGGCGGTCCCAGCCAGGTCGATACCTGGGATTATAAACCCGAACTGGAAAAACGGGATGGAGTCGCGCTGGAAGGTTTCGACAACAAAACCGGCTTCTTTCAGAATTCGGTCGGGCCTCTCATGAAAAGCCCGTTCAAGTTCAAACAGTATGGTGAATCGGGAAAGTGGGTCTCCGAGATTTTCCCGAACATGGCACAACACGTCGACAAAATGGCCTTCATTCACTCAGGTCATACGGAATCGAATAACCACAGCCCTGCCCTGTTTATGATGAATAGCGGACTGCCCAAAATGGGTTACCCCTGTGTCGGTTCCTGGGTCACTTATGGACTCGGTTCTGAAAGTAACAGCCTGCCCGCATTTGTTGTGATGTCCGACCCGCTGGGACGTGGGTTACCCAAAGGACAGAGCCTGAACTGGGGAGCCGGTTTTCTGCCCAGTGTTTACCAGGGAACCTATTTGCGACCGACGGGTGAACCAATTGATAATCTGCAGCCTCCCGCTGTCCTCACCGAAAAAGGACGACAGCGTTCTCAACTGGATTTGCTGAAATCGCTCAATCGTCAGCATCTGCAGCAAAATGACGGTGATCAGGAACTGGCAGCACGCATTGAAAGCTTCGAACTGGCCTACCGGATGCAGAGCGCCGCACCCGAAGCCCTTGATATTGCCCAGGAACCGAAACATCTCCAGGAACAGTATGGGATTGGCAATAAGAAGTGTGAACACTTTGCCAAACAGTGTCTGATTGCACGGCGGATGGTTGAACGGGGCACTCGCTTTGTGCAGATCTATTCCGGCGGCATGGAAAACCAGCGGAGCTGGGATGGCCACTCAGATATCAAAGGCAACCACAGCGGATTCGCTGAAGAAACCGACCAGCCCATCGCAGCATTACTGGCTGACCTGGAAGCGCGGGGCCTGCTCAATGAAACCCTGGTGATCTGGGGTGGTGAATTTGGACGACTGCCCATCGCCCAGAAAGGCGCCACGCCGGGCCGCGATCACAATCCACACGCTTTCACCACCTGGCTGGCAGGGGGCGGAGTCAAAGCGGGAACCAGCTATGGTGCCACCGATGAGATCGGCTTCAAAGCGGCGGAGAATAAAGTCCACGTGAATGACCTGCACGCCACCATTTTGAGACTGCTGGGCATGGATCATGAAAAACTGACTTATCTCTACAGCGGACGACGATTCCGTTTGACGGATGTAGGCGGCCACGTAATCAATGATATTATTGCGTAAGGCAGTTCATTCGTAACAGATACTAAGAGCTCGATTCGGTGGCCTTAAATTTTTTTCGATACTCGGAAGGAGAAATGCCCATCAGGTTCACAAATTGTTTAGTGAAATAACTCTGATCATAAAAGCCCGACTCCAGCGCAATTTCTGAAACCCGTTTTTCGGTTCGTGTCAATGACTGACAGGCGGCGTTGATTCTCACACGTAAAATATATTTCTGGGGGGTGATCTGATACAGTTTTTTGAACTTCCGATCAAACTGACTGACTGACAAATACATCAAGTTCGCCAGATCGGAAATCTGAATCCGTTCCTGGTAATGCTCCAGAACATACGCAATGACTTTATCCAGTTCCTGATACGACTGGAACTCGGTGCCGGCGACTTTAATATCCCGCAGGACACCCGCGACACCGATGACCTTACCACCATCGCCGAAGAGGGGAATTTTGCTGCATAGATACCATTTGAGATTTCCGTGACGGTCGGGAATCAACCAGACCTGATTGGGCAGCGGACTGGCCGACTCCATCACCCGTTGATCTTCAGCCACATATTGTTCTGCAAGATCCTTGGGATGAATGTCAAAGTCGGTTTTACCAATAATGTCTTCTTCGCGGGGAATCGCGCGGATGTCCATCCAGGTGTGACTGATATTTATAAAACGCCCCTGGGCATCCTTCGCGAAAAAGTAGGCATCGGGGATGTAATTAAACAACTCTTCCAGATGGAGCTTGTTATCCAGCCGTTTCAAAAAATCATCACGGAATTTCTGAGAATTGAACATGCGTAAATAATACAAATTTATGCGCGTTTTCTACAAGACGACATTGATCTGAGAGTCTACGATATGCGAAAATAAACGAATCAGCGTTTTTTTAAATGATTTTCGTGGTTCGTCTATTTTCAGTTTCGAAACTGAACCGCAATTCAGAGCTGATAATCCAGGAATCAAATCGACTCTGTGTTGAAATCCATATGATTGGGGTGCATTATGCTGAAGTTTACCGGTCGAGGCACGGCACATACCTGTAGCGGCGTCACACGCAGAGACTTTCTACAGGTGGGAACTCTGGGAGCCATGGGGCTCTCGCTGCCCCAATATCTCGAAGCCAAAGAACAGGGGCTCGTTGATAAAAAAAACGACAATCGTTCCGCGATCATGATTTTCAACCTGGGAGCCCCCAGTCAGTTAGATACTTTTGACATGAAACCGGAGGCCCCGGCAGAAATACGCGGGCCCTTCAAACCGATCAAGACCGCTTCCCCCGATATCGACATCTCCGAGATTCTGCCTCTGCACGCAAAAGTTGCTGACAAGTTCTCGCTCGTGCGTTCCTGCTACCATAATGCAGCTGCCGTGCATGATGCTGGCTGGCAGATGATGCAGACCGGCCGCCTGTTTACCGGCGGTATTAACACTCCCCACATCGGTTCAGTCGTAGATTATCTCCGCGGTCGTAAAACCGATCTGCCGGCGAATGTCGTACTCCCCGAAACCATGGGACGTGGCGGCGGAAATCTTCCTAACGGACAGGCTGGCGGATTCCTGGGAAAAGCACACGACCCATTCGCTTTGATGGCGGATCCTTCTCAACCCAATTTTAAAGTTCCCGACATGCTGCCTCCCAAAGAGATCGGCACTGCCCGCCTGGAACGACGTAAAAAAATCCGCGAAGTCGTGGACGATACAATCAATTATTTTGAATCAACGGAAGACGCGAAACTCCTTAATGGAAACTTCCATTCCGCCTACCGGCTGATGACCAGTAAGGAAGCCCGCGAAGCCTTCGAACTCTCGAAAGAACCCAAAAAAGTCCGCGAACGATACGGTATGAACCGCTTCGGGCAATGCTGCCTGCTGGCACGGCGACTGGTCGAATCCGGCGTGCGGTTTGTTACCATCAATACGTTCCTGACTGTCTTTAATGAAGTTACCTGGGATATCCACGGTTCCAAGCCGTTCACCTCGATTGAAGGTATGAAAAATATTGTGGCCCCCATGTATGACCAGGCTTACAGCGCCCTGATCGAAGATTTGTACGATCGAGGCATGCTGGATGAAACCCTGGTCTGTAATGTGGCTGAATTCGGAAGAACACCCAAAGTCAATCCCGCAGGAGGCCGGGATCACTGGCCTCAATGTTTCACCTGTTACTTTGCCGGCGGTGGAGTTCAGGGGGGACGCGTGGTGGGCAGCAGCGATCCCATTGGCGGTGTTCCCGCTGATCAGCCTGTCTCCCCCGGTGATCTGGCAGCCACCGTTTATCACAGCCTGGGCTTTGATCTGCATACGGTTCTGCCCGGTCCTTCAGGCCGTCCCTTCCCCATTGTGGATGTGGGCAAGCATGAAATCCGTGAGCTGTTTTAAACGACCTTGAATCAGCCGATCACTCCTGCTGATCAAAATATATAATGCGATGAAACGAATCGTGAGCCAGAGCAGGCGCTGTCGTCTGCCTGGACCACTTGTTTTACATCCCTCGATTCCTCACGCGACTTCCATTAAATTTCAGTAAGAGAAGTGCTCGATGTCTTACCCGAAACAAATAAACCGATTTAGTCTCCTGATCTGCCTGCTGGTTTTCTTGAGTTCCAGTCTGGTTCAGAAATCCATTTCGGCAGCAGAATCCAGCAATCGAATGGTACTGCTGCCAGAACAGATTCAGCTCAACAGCAGGGAAGCGCGGCATGGTCTGTTAATCCAGCAAATGACCAATGGTGAAATCTCCGGTCCGGTCAGAGACAAAGTGACACTGGCTTCGAGTAATCCGGATGTCGTAATCATCAGCGACTCCATACTGGTCCCGGTCGGGAATGGAACCGCAGTGATTACAGCACGCTCAGGTAAGCAGGAAGCGAAGAGTACCGTCACTGTCTCGGGGATCGAAATTCCCCATGCGTGGAGTTTTCGGAACGATGTGCAACCGATCCTGACCAAGGCCGGTTGCAATTCAGGCCCCTGTCACGGTGCGCTTGCCGGAAAAGGGGGATTTCGCCTCTCGCTCAAAGCCTATGATGTCCTCGGCGATTATTACACCATCGCTAAACAGTCGCGGGGCAGGCGGATTGAACTTTCCGATCCGGCACGCAGCCTGGTTTTGATCAAGCCCACCGGAGCCGTTCCCCATAAAGGGGGCGTGCGTTTCGAAACGGATTCGCCTGAATACCGTATTCTGTCAGAATGGATCGCTCAGGGAGCAACGGCACCAGAAAAAGTCGATCCTGTAATTGAACGCCTGGAAGTCTTACCCAGTCGCTCGATTCTTACGAAAGGACAGACACAGCATATTCTCGTTCAGGCACACTACTCGGATCAGTCTGTCCGTGATGTGACGCGCTGGACCAGCTTTTCCTCAGTGAATGAAAGTGTCGCTTCGGTTGATGCAGCAGGCACCATCCAGGTCACTGGATACGGCGAAGGAGCCATCGTCTGTAATTATTCCAGTAAAATCGCGATTTCAAAAATCACCTCGCCCTATCCGCAGGAAATTGCTCCTGAAACCTATGCAAAATCACCCCGAAATAATTTTATTGATGAACTGGTCATCAAACAGTTGAAACGCCTGAACCTGCCCCCTTCCCCCCAGTCGAATGACGCCGACTTCATCCGCCGCGCGTATGTCGATACGATCGGTACACTGCCCACCCCGGAAGAAGTTCAGGCTTTTGTTACGGATCAGAGTCAGGATAAACGAAACCAGCTGATCAATCGTCTGCTGGACCGTCCGGATTTTATCGACTACTGGACTTACAAATGGTCTGACCTGCTGCTGGTGAATGGAGCCCTGATCAGACCCGAGCCCGTCAAAGCCTATCATGGCTGGATTCGCGAGCACGTGAAACAGAATACTCCCTGGGATAAAATGGTGCGTGAACTGATCACCTCCCAGGGCAGCAGTATTGAAAACGGGGCGACCAACTTTTATGCCATCCACCAGGATCCGGAATCGATGACAGAAAATGTCAGCCAGGCATTTCTGGGTCTGTCGATTGGCTGCGCCAAATGTCACAATCATCCTCTCGAAAAATGGACCAACAACCAGTACTACGCGATGGCCAATTTCTTCTCCCGCGTTCGTGCGAAAGGCTGGGGGGGCGCGCAAAGTGCCGGCGATGGCATACGCACCCTGTTTGTTGCCACTGAAGGGGATCTGGTCCAACCCCTCACGGGAAAACCACAACCGCCAACGCCGCTGGACGGCACGCCGATCGACATCGATTCACCCGAAGACCGCCGCGTTTACCTGGCTGAGTGGCTGACTTCGAAAGACAACGACTTTTTCAGCCGCGCGATTACAAATCGTGTCTGGGCAAATTATTTCGGTGTAGGACTGGTGGAAGCAGTCGATGATATGCGGGAATCCAACCCGGCCAGCAATGAAGAACTTTTAGCAGCTGCTTCCGACTATCTGGTGGATCATGACTTTGATCTGAAAGCATTAATGAAAATCATTCTTCAGTCCGCCGCTTATCAGCGCAGCAGTCAACCACTCCCCGAGAATAAGGATGAGAAACGCTTTTATTCCCGTTACTATCCCCGTCGCATGATGGCGGAAGTCCTGCTGGATGCGATTTCGCAGGTGACCGATGTCCCCTCAGAATTCACAATGTACTATGAGCCGAACCCTCAGAAAACCGACTTCTATCCCAAGGGAACCCGGGCGATTCAGCTGTACGACTCCTCGGTTATTTCGTACTTCCTGAAAACGTTTGGTCGTAACGAAAGAATGATTACCTGTGAATGCGAGCGGACGGAAGAACCCACCATGGTTCAGGTGCTGCATCTGACTAACGGGGATACAATCAATAACAAACTCAAAGACAAAGCCAGCCGCGTCACAAAAATGCTGGATGCGAAAAAATCAGATAAAGAACTGATTGCAGAAATTTATCTGCTCTGTCTTTCCCGTCAGCCGACAGCGGAAGAACAAAACAAGCTGTTGCAAGTCCTCCAGGAGACTCCGCCCGCCGAGAAACGCCAGGCAGTGGAAGATCTGTTCTGGGGCGTCCTCAGCAGCCGCGAATTTCTGTTCAACCATTGATCGACTGCTGAACTCATTCTCATACTGATCTTCTCATACTGATCGAGATTTTTCTATTAAAGCGCCGACTTGAGGTCTCTGATGATAAACGTTCCTGAAAAACTGATGTTGCTCTGTTCGCTCTGCCTGCTGGTCAGTCTGCCTGACTCACTGAGTGCTGCAGAAAAACAGGTAGATTACCCGAAACAGATCGCGCCTCTGTTCCGCAAATACTGTGAAGGCTGTCACAGTGTGGATGATCCCGAAGGGAAATTTGCTATCGACTCCTATCAGGGACTGCTCAAAGGGGGCAAGCATGGACCGGCAGTCTTACCCGGCGACAGCGGAAGCAGCCGACTGATCCGCATGATCAAGGGGGAAGCCAAACCAGTCATGCCGCCGGAAGACAGTGGCGAAAAACTGACCGACACTGAAATAGCCCTGTTGGTGGAATGGGTCAATCAGGGAGCCAAAGGCCCCTCGGGAGCAGAACCCGCTCGGATGGAATTGATGGTGCCTGACATTGCTCCGGCGAAATCAGCAGAAAAGCCGATCACCTCACTCGCCTGGTCCGACGCGAATCAGTTAAAGGCAGTGGCGCGTTTTGAAGAAGTACAACTTCAAGGCAAATCCGCGAATCAGAGTCAGAAATTGCAGGGGCTTCCCGGTAAAGTCAATTCTGTGCAATTCACCACCGATGGCAAATGGATGATCACGGCTTCGGGAACCACCGGTTTATTTGGTCAGGCCGCAATCTGGGATGTCGCCACCGGTAAGAAGCTGCAGGAATTCTCAGGACATAAAGACGTTCTGTATGCGGCTCAAATCAGCCCAGATAAAAAATGGCTGGCGACAGGCAGTTACGATCATAACATTCTTCTCTGGGACGTCGCCACGGGAAAACAGGTCCGTGCTCTGACCGGCCATAACGGTGCGATTTTCGACTTGGCTTTCAGTCCGGACAGCAGCACTCTGGCCAGTGCTTCTGCTGACGCCACCGTGAAAGTCTGGCAGGTTTCCTCGGGACAGCGACTGGACACCCTCAGCCAGCCCCTCAAGGAGCAGTATTCGGTCACCTTCAGTCCGGATGGCAATTTCATCCTCGCCGCGGGCGCTGACAACCGGATCCGCAAATGGCGACTGATTTCCCGGACCTCTGCAAAAATCAACCCTTTAATCTACGCCCGCTTTGCGCATGAGAGCCCGGTCACACAAATAGCTCTCTCCCCAGACGGCAAACTGCTGGCCTCCATCTCTGATGATCAGTCGCTGAAAATCTGGGATGCCGGCCAGTTGCTGCTGTTGAACGTCAAAGAAAACCTGCCTGCCCTCCCGACCTCGGTCGTGTTTTCCCCTGATTCCAAAGAGACTCTCGTGGGTTACAGCAACGGCCTGCTAGAGACGATCCGGTTACCGGAACAGCTCTCTTCTCCAGCAGCCGAAACACAAAACACAACAGCGGTAGCCAGCAGCAAGTTAAGCATCCCGGCCGATCCGCCTGTCAAAACCGTCTCGCTCAAAGAACAGGAACCCAATAACCAGCCGGTCGATGCCACGAAACTGGATGCAGCTGCGGTCGTGGTCAGTGGAGTCATCTCCTCAGAAAAGCCAGAGCAGCCCGATCTGGATCTGTATCGCTTCGAATCCAAGGCAGGCCAGGAATGGCTCATTGAAACAAATGCGGCCCGCAAGAAATCCAAACTCGATTCCAAAATTGAAGTCCTCGATGCAGAAGGCAAGCAGATCCCCCGGGTTCTGCTGCGAGCTGTTCGCGATTCCTATTTCACTTTTCGCGGTAAGGATTCGAATATCGTCAATGATTTCCGTATTCAGAACTGGCAGGAAATGGAATTGAATGAATACCTGTACTGCAACGGTGAAGTGGTCAAACTCTGGCTCTACCCGCGTGGTCCCGATTCAGGATTTAACGTCTATCCCGGCAGTGGCGGAAAACGCTACACCTATTTTGGAACCAGCCCAATTACTCACGCGCTGCATGAACCCTGCTACATCGTGGAACCCCATCCGGTCGGCACGGAACTCCCCCCCAACGGACTCCCCGTTTTTACCGTCTATTATGAAAATAATGATGACGGCAGACGGGAACTGGGTGACGATTCAAGGCTGATTTTCAAAGCTCCCCGGGATGGTAGCTACTATGTACGCGTCTCTGATGTTCGAGGATTTCAGGGGAAAGACTTTCATTACGATCTGACCGTTCGTCCCCGCCAGCCCGACTTCAAAGTGACCCTTCAAGGAGCCAATCCCAAGGTCAACGCCGGCAGTGGAAAAGAAATCGAAGTCGTCGCAGATCGCATCGACGGCTTTGATGGCCCCATTCGAGTCGATATTGCCGATGTCCCCCCCGGTTTTCATGTCACCAGCCCGCTGATTATCCAGGCAGGACACGACCGGGCATACGGCGTCGTTTCCGCGGATCCCGTCCCCGAGACTTCAGGCCCGCTGGTCGCTCCGCAGCCCGATGACAGTCGCTATCAGTCTGTTTCGGTTACCGCAACGGCAAAAATCGGCGGCAAAGATATCACTCATCCCGTGAATCCACTGGGGCAGATCAGACTGCTCGAAAAACCAAAACTGATTATTCGTATGGTGACAATGGACACCAACAAACTGGATGTCGCCGGAGACAACATTGCCGAATTCCCCGACAAACCCATTGAATTGACTATCCATCCCGGCGAGACAATTTCAGCCCGGGTGCTGCTGTTGCGAAATGGATACCAGGGAGTCGTCGGTTTCGGTCGTGAGTACGCAGGTCGCAATCTGCCCCACGGCGTCTATGTGGATAACATCGGGTTGAATGGTCTTTTACTTCTGGACAACCAGAATGAACGGACATTTTATCTGACCGCCGCCAAGTGGGTCCCTGAAACAACGCGATTGTTTCATCTGCGAGCCGACCAGGAAGGCAACCAGACATCCATCCCGGTACTCCTGCACGTGAAACACAAAGACAAACTGGCTACCAGTTCGAACCAGAGACCAGCAGAGAGAGTGAAGTGATTCTATACCTGAACGCTCTATCTGGCTAACTGCTGAGATGGGTCAGCATTCAAATCCGGCAGGGGTGCGTGGGGATAAGCGACGGGTTGGTAACGAATCGCCAGTTCGGGAGTTTCCAGCTTTTGACCGTCCTGAAGTCGTGAGGTCAGAGCCCGGTCGAGAATACCACTGGTTAACAATGTTCGTTCGACAGGATAGCTGGGACGGCCCGTGTGGATCATGCGTTCGATACTCTTTAACAGATACGCAAAGTGCGGATGTGCCGGTTCGGTTCGTTCTTCAAACTGAGTGGCGACAGGTTTCGCTTGCCCCTTGAGCGTGAGCGCAACCGAAGTACGATTCACCGACTGCAACATGAACAAGGCCCCCACGAACCCGTCGTTGTACTTGAAAAGAAACAGTCCGGCGTCCGGATCATCTCGCACATCCCCCTGTCTTACTTTGGGAACTGCTGCCAGGGCGGCATCGAAGACATCCCGGGATACGAAGCCATCATCAAGAACCTTCCACATGGCGTCCCCTTCTAAATATTGCACCCACTCCACACCACTTTCTGCCCCCTGTCGTCTCTCGACCAGGCATTGAAAACACTCGAGTGCATGAAAGCCATACCTGTCGAGTTCGGAATAGCCGATTCCCACCGCAGCTTCGATTTCCGATCCCGGCGGTATATCGAGTTCGGGTTTCCGATATGTCAGGGGAAGTGATGAGCCAGCCATGAAGGGAACCTGCATTTCCTGAGCACGATCATACATCCATTTTGCATCAGCCCAGACGGGGCCTGGATGTTTGTCATTAAAGACAGGGACAACGCGGTTGTATTTCTGAAAGGTATCGGTGATCTCTTTGAAAAAACGACGACGTGGATACAGCTGTTGCCCTTTGTCATTAAGGGGATAGTCGCCATGTTCGCCGATGCTGATCACGCCATCAACGGGAATCCGGTCTGTTCCAACCGTAACTGCTTTTTCGATTGAATCAAAGATCGGTACATTATATTTCGCAGCCATTTTACGGGACAGATCCTGATCGGAAACCTGATCCACATACAGAGAAGATAACTTTAAAGCCGGCCCGGTTGCACCATCCTGCTTCCAACCTTCCAGAATTTTCCCAATCAGCACATCGCTATGTGTTATCGGTTCGTAGATGGATACCACCGCGGCAACGGACTTCATTTTGACTGACTTTGCAGAAGCCGCCAGCGCACGCTGAGACATGGCACCACAGGCGGCTACCCCTGCCAGCCAGTCTCTGCGAGTCATCATTCTGGGATTCTTCATCGTTTCACTTTGGCCCTTTTCGGATGCAGGTTATCGATTCAAATATCAGTATGCTCTATTTACATAGAAACTTGATCCCCTTTGATTCTGATCCATCCTCTGACCAGATCATTATTGCATCTGGCTTGAAAAGGACTTTGCCTGGAATTACTCCTTCTTCTGAAACAGGGGATGCTGGGGATCTCCGCCGGAGCGTAAGAAAGCGAGCAGGTCGAGTGCTTCTTCTTTCGTGAGTGTATCGATGAGTCCCGTAGGCATCATGGATGATTTGGAAGGCAGCATTTCTTCGACAGTATCACGGTCAATCGAAGTCAGATTACTGGGATTGGCCATATCCGTAAGCACCATCAGGTTTTTTCCATTGAGATTAATTACACGACCATTGACCACGCGACCATCATCCAGGATGAACATGGTCGAGGCATACTGATCTGAGATGACCTTCGAGGGCTCAATGATCGACTCCAGCAGGTTCTGTGCATTGAAACGGCCCCCTGCCCCGGTCAGATCGGGGCCAATAGTGCCTCCCTCTCCGGCAAAGCGATGACATTTAAAACAGGTGGCAGCGGCAAACATCCTGCGTCCCTGTTCGAAGTTTCTTTGTGAATCATCGCTGACTTCCGCATTCAGTAATTCATCCACCGTCCATTTCTTTACGAAAGGTCGCGGCGGCCCTTCTGCTATCGGTTCTGCCTTTTCGAGGTTCACTTCCAGAACAGGTTTTAACATTTCCTTTTCCGCATCAGACAGGTTTTTAATCGCTTCTGCCCGAATATTGACCAGGAATTTATTGAACGACATCCCCCCTTTATGGGCGGTTGACTTGAGATACCACTCGAAATATTTCTTTCGCAGTTTGTCATTCCAGCCTGTTCTCTGATTCATCAGCACCTTCGCATAATGAATCTGTTCTTCCTGTGTGAGCGCTTTGTCCTGCAGTTCCAGAGTCCGTTCAATGACCTGGGGCGCATTTAGATAAACCAGTACCCGGCTCAGCTCACGATTCATAAAGGAATTGTCAGCCGGATATGCCTTGTTAATCTGCGCCAGCACATCCAGACGTTCTTTTTCTGTCGGTGCTCCGAGCCGAATAAACACCAGCTGATACAACCGCAGCAGATCTATTTTCTGAGTGTCTGAGAGTTTCTTCCAGTCCAGTTTTTTCAATACATTCACTAACGGCGTTTTGAATGCCGGGCTCCCATTGCGTGCCAGTGCGATTCCAGCTGTGATGAGCGTACTCGGATCATTTTCCAGCAGCACACAGTTCTGCCATTGTTCGACAGGCTGGTGCTCAAGGGCAATCCGGGCAGCGAAGCGGATGTGCCGATCTACATGTCCCAGGTAAGGCCAGACCGAATAGACAATCGTTTCATCCTTTTGTCCATGCAGTTCTTCCAGGTCACGGCGTAATTCCCGCAAACCGGCGAGCGCATCTGGATCTGGTTCTGCAGGAGCCGTCGATTCATCGCCTGTATAAGTAATACGATATAAACCGGACTGCGTGCGTCGACCGCCAATCGTAAAGTAAAACGCACCATCCACAGGACTGACGACCAGATCGGTCACAGGCAGAGGCGTAGCGGAAGCAAACTTTTCGTACGTCGCGGTATAGGATGATCCTTCAGGCTTCAGGTGGACGGCATAAATAATCCCGTAACTCCAGTCTGAAATGAATAACGCCTCCTGATATTTCGCAGGAAACTTCGCCCCGGTCCCAAAGATAATTCCCGTCGGTGATCCCTGACCAATATTTACCACTGCCGGCAGACTGTCGGGATAATAGTCGGGCCATTTCCCCGTCCCCGATCGCCAGCCGAATTCACTCCCGCTGGTTACGTGGTTAACACGGGTTGGACGATACCAGGGAGAGCCCACATCCCATTCCATGTCGGCATCATAAGTAAACAGTTCCCCTTCCGGATTAAAGGCGATGTCATATTCGTTCCGGAATCCAGTACTGATGACTTCAAATTCTTTCCCTTCCGGATCGGTACGGCAGATCCAGCCACCCGGCGCCAGTTTACCGGCAGCATGACCGCGGGCATCCCACAACCGATGCAGCAGCAGATCCTCGCCCCAGTTACGGGGAACCAGCGATTTTTCGGGATCGGGCAGGTCGGTATGATTTCCCGCAGCGATATAGAGCGATTTTTTATCGGGCGAAAGAATGATGGCATGCGGTCCATGCTCTCCGCCTCCTTTAATTTCGCGCAGGAATTTTACTTCGTCAAACTGATCATCGCCGTTGGTATCTTTGAGGCGATACAGGCCCGAAGGTCGTTCCTTCCCACCATTCACAACGGCATACAGACTGTCGAAGGCATACAGCAGTCCGTGCGCCATGCCCATATCGACCTTCAGTTTTTCCACCTGAGTGTTATTTACTTCAAAGCCAATTTTCGCTGGCGTAATGCGATACAGGTCCCCGTACTGATCGGAAGTAATCAGACGTCCTTTGGGATCAATGGTCATACTCACCCACGAACCCTGGACTTCAGTGGGAACTGAATACAGTAATTCCACTTTGAAATCTTTGAGCAGTTTGATCTGGTCTGCTGGGGTTGCTGTTGCGGAGCGGGGCGCTTCGGTATTTCCCAGTGAGATCGATTCGATCTCGATCAATCCTGTCTGACTGGCCGGATCAATGCGCAGGCCGGTCATTTCCGAATCGGCGTAGAATACAAATGAGAGTTCCTGCCAGTCGGTGTTCTTTTTCTTCAAATCGAATCGTTCAGAACGCTGGTCCGCATAGCTGTTATTTTTCTCTGTTTTCCAATAGACCTCGCCTTTCAGTGGAAAGTCGGCCCGCAGTTTTAATTTGACCTGTTTCCAGCCGGCAGCTGATTTTAACTCGCGACCGAAGTGGGGATCTTTGCCGGTACTGTTGACCTGCAGCAGATGATCTTTGACCGACAGCTGGCAATCTGTGTAAGCAGTCCAGCCATGGTCCTGATTCTCAAAAGTCCATGTCTGAGTTGATGGAGCCTCAGTAGCGTCGGCGGCCATCAAGGTTTGAGAAAGCAGCATCAAGCTGATGGCGAAACACAACGATTGAATTACTTGAATCATGTAGCTGCCCCTGATTCGTGATCAATTGGAAATAGAATTGCAGTGGAACGGAAATGTGGTATTGTCAACTGGATCGAAAGCAATCTGCCAGCATCGCTGTTGAACAGATTGACAATAGGGAAAAGTTTCAGATATCGGATTTCGGCTGTTAAAATAGAGCGATTTCTTCATCATAACAGCTGGATTATGCATTGAAAACTCGTCTGTATCCATTTTTATTTTTTGATTTCCCGCAGGCGAACTCGAAATTTGTACGAAATCATTGCATCATATACGGGAGTGATTCATCATAATTCTTCTCAATTCTTTGAGCTGATCGTACGCACAATATAAACAAGGAGCCTCACTTGATGACCTGTCGCGAATTGATTCGGAACTGCTGCCTTTTTGCAATAATCTTTAGTATCTCACTCCTGTTACCCGCCTGTAACCAGCAGAAAGGGAACGGTAAAAAAACAGTTGCCTTCGTCACAAACGGAGTCGACCCGTTCTGGGTGATTGCCCAGAGAGGTGCTGAAAAAGCGGGTGAAGACCTGGATGTGAATGTCGAAGTGAGAATGCCCCCCCAGGGTGTGGCGGATCAGAAACGAATGGTTCAGGAACTGCTGGCTCAAAACGTCGATGGAATTGCGATCAGCCCGATTGATCCGGAAAATCAAAATGAGCTGTTAAAAGAAATCGCCGCGCGATCGATTCTGATCACTCAAGATTCCGACGCACCGGAAAGCCCACGTCAGTGCTATATCGGCATGGATAACTACACCGCCGGTCGCATGTGTGGAGAACTGGTCAAAGAAGCCCTGCCGGATGGAGGCGAGGTCATGCTGTTTGTAGGGCGTCTGGGTCAGGCCAATGCCCGTCAACGCAGGCAGGGTGTGATTGACGAACTGATGGATCGCTCGCACGACGGTTCACGCTACGACAAACCAGGTGAGGTCATCAAGAATGACAAATACTCTATTCTGGATACCCGTACTGACGACTTCGACCATCCGCAAGCCAAAGCGAATGCGGAAGACGCGATTGCCAATCATCCCAATTTAAAATGCATGGTCGGTCTGTTTGCTTACAATCCCCCGCTCTGCCTGGAGGCGATTCGTGACGCCGGGAAACTGAAAGAAATCAAGGTTGTCTCATTTGACGAAAATGAAGCCAGCCTGCAGGGAATCATGGATGGTACGGTCGTAGGCACTGTCGTTCAAAACCCTTACCAGTACGGCTACGAATCGGTACGCGTTTTGAAAGCACTCGCCAACGGTGACAAGTCGGTGATCCCGGAGAACGAAATTCTGCACATTCCGGCTCGCAAAATCCGTAAGGACAATGTTGAGGAGTTCTGGATCGAACTGAAATCACTGCTCGACGATTCTGCGAAAAAGGATCCGGGGCAAACCGTAAACGAGACAATAAAATCTGCAATGAAAACTGATCCGGGAGCAACACCAGACCCCCGTTACCCACAACAGCAGAAAGAACCGCAGAAGGATGAGTAGTCCTGCCACGACTCATCCGGCACCACTTCTCGAAGTAGCTCAGATCTCCAAACAGTTTCCTGGCATTAAAGCCTTGAGCCAGGTCAGCCTGTCGTTAAACCATGGGGAAGTACTGGCTGTCATTGGTGAAAATGGTGCCGGTAAAAGTACGCTGATGAAAATCCTGGCGGGTGTCCAGCCTCCGGATTCGGGGAAACTGCTGATTGAAGGAGCAGAAGTCTCAATCTCCGACGTAGAGGCTGCGTTGGAGCATGGGATCGCCCTGATTCACCAGGAGTTGAACCTCTGTGAAAATCTGGACATCGCAGCCAATATTTTTCTGGGACGTGAGCCCGCTTCCTGGAATGTGATTAACCAGCAGCAGACTTACGTCGAATCCGAAAAGCTGCTAAAGCAGGTGGGGCTGAATCTTCCTCCGCAAACCCTGGTAGGTGATCTGACCGTCGGGCAGCAACAGATGGTCGAAATTGCCAAGGCTCTTTCGATCAATGCCCGAATCCTGATTATGGATGAACCCACCTCATCCCTTTCTCTGCACGAATCGGAGGCCCTGTTTGCCGTCATCCGGGAACTGAAGGCGCGAGGGGTCAGTGTGATTTACATTTCCCATCGGCTGGGCGAGGTCAACGACCTGGCCGATCGTGTCGTCGTCTTACGCGATGGCGAAAACGCAGGCGATCTGGACCGTGCCTCGATCTCCCATGAACGGATGGTGCAATTAATGGTGGGCAGGAATGTCTCCCAGTTTTTTCCGCATACGCCCCATGAGCCCGGTCAGGTCGTTCTGGAAGTCAAACAGCTCCGTACCCCCGCCTATCCGTCCCACTTCATCAACTTTTCGATCAGGCAGAATGAAATTGTTGGTATTTCAGGACTGGTCGGAGCAGGCCGTACAGAACTGCTGCAGGTGCTGTTTGGCATCGACTCTCCTCTCAGTGGTTCCATCTCTGTTGCCGGACAGGAAGTACAGATCAATTCACCGCGGGATGCAATCCGAGCGGGTCTGGCACTGGTACCCGAAGACCGTAAACTACAGGGGCTGGTGCTGGAGATGGCAGTCCGCGAAAACATGAGTCTGGCCAGCCTGACGCGCGATCGAAAATCACTGGGTAGAATTAATTTTAATCAGGAACGCAACATCTCCGAAGAGATGATCGCGGTGATGAATATCAAAACTCCCAGCGATAGTCAGATCGTGCAGTTTTTATCTGGCGGAAATCAACAGAAGGTCGTGCTGGGAAAATGGCTGGCCATGAATCCCCGCGTATTGCTGCTCGACGAACCCACCCGCGGCGTTGATATTGGTGCGAAAGAAGAAATCTACACACTGATGAATCAACTGGCCTCTCAAGGCATGGCGGTCCTGTTTGTCAGTAGCGATCTGGAAGAAATCCGCGGTATCTCTGACCGTGTGCTGGTCATGCATGAGGGACAAATGACTGGCGAACTCTCCCGCGATGAATTTAGCGAGGAGGCCATCATGCAACTGGCGACCGGCCAGACTTTCAGCCACAGTCAGACGTAATGATCATCTAAGCTGAAATCATACCTGAGAATCAGAATCATGAAAAAAATACTGGGAATTTTAATCTTACTGATTGTTGTCTGCGGCGTGACTGCCATCTCGAATCAGAACTTTGTGTCTGCGTATAACATTCAGAATGTGACGCGACTCACATCCCTGTTTGGAATTATCAGTATTGGCGTCGCCTTTGTCATCATTTCCGGCGGCATTGATCTGTCGATCGGTTCGGTGATCTGCCTGATTGGAACCATGCTGCCATACCTGCTGGCCAAAGGGGTTCCCGTTCCGCTCGCCTTCTTGCTCGTCGGAGTCCTCTCTATCTGTATCGGCCTCGCACATGGTTTACTGATTACCAAACTGAAACTGCAACCCTTTATCGTGACCCTGTGTGGCCTGTTGATCTATCGGGGTGTCGCCCGGGGGATTACCGAGGATCAAACCCAGGGCTTCGGTACGGCTCATGCGGGACTCCGCTATCTGGCGACTGGTAAAATCGATCTCCCCTTCATCGAAGGATTCAAGCTGCCTGTGCCGTTCTTAATCATGCTCGGTTTGGCTCTGCTGGCTGCTTTCCTGCTGAATAAAACGATTTTTGGCCGCTATCTGAAAGCCATCGGAAACAATGAAGCGGCCGCCCGTTATTCCGGCATCAATACCGACCGGACGGTGATCATGGCATATGTGATCTGTTCGTTTCTGGCCGGAGTCGGCGGGGTCCTGTTTGCCTTGGATATCAACTCCGTACAACCCGAGGGAATCGGCAACTTTTACGAATTGTACGCGATTGCAGCAGCCGTTCTGGGAGGTTGCAGCATCCGGGGTGGTGAAGGCAGTATTCTGGGTGTTGTGATCGGGGCGGCTTTGATGCGGGTTCTTCGAAATTCAATTACCATGCTGGGGATTCCCTCCCAACTGGAATTTGCTATCATTGGAGCAGTAATTTTAGTCGGCGTGATTACTGACGAGCTTGTGAAACGCTATGCACAAAAACGCAGAGCCAACCAGCAATCCGGAATGTACAGCGGATAAACCCGACAGATTATCAATGGATCAAACAACATGATTACTTATGAATATTTCTGTGAAGCAAACGGAAAAACAGTAGAAGTCAGCCACCGCATGTCAGAATCGTTTCAGACCTGGGGCGAAGTCTGTCAAAAAGCGAACCTCCCCTTAAACGGGACTTGTGAATCGGCCCCGGTGGAACGCCTGATTTCAGGGGGACTGTTATTCAAAGGGGAAAGTTCAAACAAGAAATCCCAGCTGCCGATGGCTGATCCTGGCTGTGGTCGCTCCAACTGCTGCCGTCATTAACTTCCCTTTCTGTCAACGCGCTACTCGATAAAATCCTCTGCTTCTTGAAGGTCCGCTGTGTCTTTGTCCCGCATTAAAAATGGAACGATTTACGATCCGGCAAATGGAGTCAATGGCGAAGTCCGCGACCTGTGGATTCAGGATGGTAAAATTATCGACCGTCCCCCCAACGCCGATTCGTTCTCGGGAAAGACACTGGATGCTACCGGCTACGTTGTGATGCCGGGGGGCATCGATATGCACTGCCATATTGCCGGCCCTAAAGTCAATGCGGGTCGCAAAATGACGCCGGACCTGAAACGCACAGCGCCCCCCATCTATCGCGGCGAACACACTCGATCGGGAACAGGCGGCGTTGTCCCCAGCACCTTCGCCACTGGCTATCTGTTTGCCAGCATTGGTTACACGACAGCCATGGATGCTGCCATTCCGGGACTGCATGCCCGTCATGCTCACGAGGAACTGCAGGACACGCCGATTCTGGATAAAGGCTTCTACCTGCTGTTCGGCAACAATCACTTTGTGATGAAACATCTGCGGAACCAGGACCAGAACGCCCTTGATGCCTACTGCGCCTGGCTGCTGGAATCAGCCAAGGGATACACCATTAAAATTGTCAATCCCGGAGGTGTCGAAGACTGGAAGCAGATCAGCCGCAAGTCGATCAAGGAACTTGATTCGCCAGTCCAGAATTTCGGCGTCACGCCTCGAGAAATTGTACGTGGTCTGGCTGGCACTGCAGACCGTCTGCAGCTGCCTCACTCTGTGCACATCCACTGTAATAACCTGGGGATCCCCGGAAACTGGGAAACCACCCTGAATACGATGGAGTCATTGGAGGGGCATCGCGGGCATTTAGCGCACGTCCAGTTCCATTCGTACGACGGCGATCCCAACGATCCAGCCAGTTTTTCCTCGGCGACTCAAAAACTGGTGGATTATGTCAATACGCACGAAAACATCACGGTGGACGTGGGACATATCAATCCCGGTACCACGCTCTCGATGACCGGTGACACACCTTTCAGCCAGTTTCTGCATAACATCAACCGAAATAAATGGTATACGGCCGACTGCGAACTGGAGAGCAGTTGCGGCGTGATTCCCATCGAATATCGACCGCAGAAAAGTCTGATCAACGCAGTTCAATGGGCGATTGCACTGGAATGGTATCTGTTGATGGAAGATCCGTGGCGGGTCATCATGACCAGCGACCATCCGAATGGCGGTGCCTTTTATCATTATCCGGAAATCATCTATCTACTGATGGATCGCAGCTTCCGCCTGGAATTTCTGTCCCGGATGCCCGAAGCGATTCGTGAACGCAGCGTGCTGGCTGATCTCGAACGGGAATATTCACTGTATGAAATTGCCATCATCACCCGGGCGGCTCCCGCGCGGGTTCTGGGCATGAAAGACAAAGGACACCTGGGAGTGGGTGCCCACGCTGACATTACCATCTATGCTCCACAGCAAAATCGACAGGAAATGTTCGAGCGTCCCCGCTGGGTCTACAAAGACGGTCAACAGGTTGTCGCGGACGGCGAAATCCAGGCGCATGCGTTCGGCAAAACGTACTACACTTCGCCTGACTTTGATCAGGAATTTCTGCCCCACATCGAAAGCTGGTTCAACGAGAACTATTCGATTCGTTTCCGAAACTACCAGATCGACAGCCAGGAAGTTCCCCAGGCAGAAGAAATCGCCTGCGCAAAACCTTAAGCTGTATCCGTCTGACGCAAGCACAAAAGCACTCTCAGAACTAATCCAAGAGTGCTTCATCCGGTTTAGACTCCAGTAGAAACAGCAGCTAAAACGCGTCGCATTTCACCATTGCTAAATCGGAGGCAGTGTTCTATCCAGATTCACGTCGGCTGCGACGACGTTTTCCAGGGGCAGGTACTGTCCTTCGTCCGGATTAAAGTTGAAGACATCACCCGTTTCGAATTTATAGACCCAGGCATGCAGCTTTAAACTTCCCCGACTGATGGCAGCAGCAACCGAAGGGTGGGTCTTCAGGTTTTCGATCTGAACCAGCACATTTTCTTCTACTGTTAAAATAAGTCGTTTATCCGGATCCGTCAGATGTTCATAGTTTTCAGAAACAATTCTACGAGTTGATTCTGCGTGTTCCAGATAGGCTTTGACTGCGGGCATTTTTTCAACAAGCTGCGGATTCAGTAAACCCGCCATAGCACCACAATGGGAGTGACCGCAGACAATAATATCTTTGACATTCAAAGCACTTACTGCATATTCAATTGTCGCTGCTTCCCCTCCATGGACGGCTCCATACGAGGGCACAATATTTCCAGCAGTGCGCAGAATGAACAGTTCTCCCGGCCTGGTTTGAGTCAAATAGTTCGGATTGATTCTCGAATCTGAACAGGTAATGAATAAGGCCAGCGGACTTTGACCTTCCGCTAACGTCTCAAAAAGTTTCTGATCCTGGCTGAAATAATTCCTTTGAAACTCATGTATCCCATCAACTAGTTTTTGCATCTGCCTGCTCCCAAAACCTGAGTTATTATTATCTGTTCCTGACAGAATTTTATTCAAATGACCTTGCTGTTAGTCAGATGATTTCTACCAGAACAATATTACACATACAGACAGTGATCAAGGGCTAGAAGCATTGCTTTTTAGGGACCTCAAAACTCAAGCTGCCCCTTCTCATAATCCAGCCGGTGTCCACTCATATTGGCCAGACCGAATGTGAATGTGATCTCTGGCCTCTCCCTGAAGCATGCTATGAGGGTGCCAGAATCACTGAAAACGAACTTGCAGTTACCCAGTGTAACTATTATATTAGCGCACTCAAATGCGTTAGTATAATTTTTCAGTATGGTGTCCTCATCACGGCTCTGATCAAATCCGTGGCAACGGAAGCTGTTGAACGACATCATCCTGCTGGAATCTTTGATGAAACTCTTTGTTTTACATATTCTCTTTTTAGGGGTTTCCTTCAGCACTGCATTGACTCTGGTCTCTCAGGAAGAACCACGGGACATTCCAGTCGAACAGCCTTTTGAGAAATTCGAAGAGACTGAATCCTTTGCAAAAATGAAAAAATGGGATCTGTCATTCCACCTGTTCAGGGCGGGAACTGCCGATTCCTATCCCGACCATTCATTTGATTTCCTGCATCTGAAACTGACTCACGTCCCCTCATCAGTCTCACAGAGTCCGGATTGCTCGCGCGCACCGCCAGTCGACATTTTTTGCTGCTAGTGCTTTGTCAAGCTGGAAATTGAGGGTTGGGGGTGTTGTTTACGTGCTCCGTTGTCGCACTCTCGTGATATCTATCAACCCAAATTTTAAAATGACACTCCACTGGTTCTCATACCTGCAACGCGCGCTCTCATGATCCTGCTCGATCATGATCTTCTTGCTCCTGCCCTGATTGAAGTGTTTTAAACCATTTCGCAGCTCTGAAATGGCTCCGGACAATCGCTTCGTGTCTACTTTGACAGTGCAAACAGCAAGTATGGAATACCCAGAGGTATTTCGAATTTCTGAATTTTATGCAGTGAAAAATCATGAATCAATCCGCCCATCAAGCTTCAGATCAACAAACCGTTCCCCCTGTGTCTGAGGATGACTCTGTTGATCTCCGACATTTGATCGAGCATACGGCTCATTATTTGCCGGCCCAAGGGCCGATCACTGTCTTCGTACACCATAACACTCTGCACGCTTTTGAAGACCTGCCATTTGAAGAAGGCGTCGTCGCAGGAGGTCGAACTTTCGGGTGCCATCCGTTTTTGTCGGAAGATCGATACCGGAAAAAACTGGATAACGGGCGGATTCGTATCCAGGACCTCGAAGCCGTTTTACTGGACGACCTTGGCGAAAGTTCCGAAATATTAATTGGTGGCTTCGGTACGCGGTTTGCGCTCCGTCTGGCGATGTTGCAGTTTCCGCTGCATTCCGGACCGGTATCTGAACTCCGCTGGTTCATCGCTCAAACGGATGCCTTACGTCATTTCCGCCAGGAAGTCGATCCGGTGGTCCGGGAGCAGACCATTACCGCAACGCGGCACTGGATCATGCGTGAGTTTCTGAACGGAGCTTCGGATAATCAACAGGGACACGAACAAATCCTGAACAGCCTGTTCGATCAGTTCGGGAAATCTTCGATTGAAAAATGGAATGACAGAAAATGGGAAGCTTTTGTATTACATTTTCTGTGGCGTGTCTGTTCTACAGGAGCACAAAAGATAAACGCTCCCTCTAAGCAGCCGTCTCAACCGCTCAGACACCGGGATCTGCTGCTGCGAGTTACTGATATGGATACGGACCTGATTGTACACGATGTCCTGATACGATTTTGTGCTGCATTTCTTGATCAGGGGATCAGTTCCTGGTCTTTACCTCAGCGGAATCTGGGATTCTATCATGCTTTTTTTCAAGTGTATGCCGATTCCAGGATCAGTCCGGCTATCGAACTGAAAGGCTTAGATCGTGAAATCCAGAGACTGGAGTCATCAGACACTGGTCCTCTCGAATCTATTGCAGAATCACTTTCCCTGCTGGGAGTCACTGCTGATGAGCGGGAAGCCTATATATCTCAATCACTTTTAGCATTGCGTGGCTGGGCTGGTATGCTGTGGCAAATGGAAACCAATGCAGAGTGGATGCCACAACCAGCGCCTGCTGACACCCTGATCGGATTTCTGGCGATCCGGCTGATACTGGACAGACTGGTCATCGAACATGTCATGAAGCATTCGTACGACGAAACAGGCCAGTTGGATTCGCTGCGGACAGCTATTCTCAACCAGACGGGTAAACAGAAATTCTGTCAGACCAGTCAGCGTGCTTTTACGATCTTTCAGCTTGCCCAGGTTCGGGGCTGGAACCCGGAAGATCTACTCCACCTTTCCCAGACACAGTGGTCGACTCTCATCAAAGAGATTGAGGCATTTTCCAGCCTTGAGCGTCGTCGTATTTATCACCTGGCTTTTGAGAGAAAATATCGCAATGAAACACTCGATGCGGTCTCCACGCACTCGAGCCGTCTTCGAATTCAGCAGGATCAAATCAATACTTCCCGATTAACTGCTCCCGCATATCAGGTTGTCTGCTGTATTGACGATCGCGAAGAATCGTTCCGCCGCCACCTGGAAGAAATTGCACCTGAGTGTGAAACATTCGGCATTGCGGGTTTCTTCGGCGTTGCCATGTACTACCGAGGCGCAGCAGATGCACACTTCACCCCACTCTGTCCGGTGAATATCAAGCCCGTACATTATGTCCAGGAAGAAACGCTGCATTCCTTTGAACAGGTCAGCCGACGACGGGCTGAGACGCGGCGGCGAATTGGACGGGCCATTCATCAGGCCCATGTCGGAACGCGAACTTTTATTGGAGGCTTTTTAACGGGGATCCTGGGATCACTGGCTGCATTTCCCCTGGTTGCCAGAATTCTGTTCCCCCGTACAACGGCACAGGTTCGCAGAATATTCAATCGCATTGTGCAGCCCCCAGGCACGCAGCTACGACTGGAACGAATTGACTCCCGACCGGGCTCCCAGGAGGAACAGCTTGGCTATTCCATTGAGGAAATGGCAGTCATTGTCGAAGGGGGACTCAAGGCAATCGGGCTTTCCAGATCCGAACTGTTTTCACCACTGGTGGTCATTTGCGGGCACGGATCGGCCAGCCTGAATAATCCCCATAAAGCCGCTTACGACTGTGGCGCATGTGGAGGAGGTCGTGGCGGTCCGAATGCCCGTGCATTTGCACAAATGGCGAACGATCCACGAGTCAGAAGGATCCTTGCCGATCGTCAGTTCATGATTCCAGACAATTCCTCTTTTATAGGCTGCTATCATAACACCTGCGATGACAGCGTCACCTGGTACGACCTCGACGGGCTCCCGTCTTCGCAGCGTAAATTATTCGCGAAAGTGGAAAAACAGTTTAACCAGGCGCGAGCTGGCAGTGCGCATGAACGTTGTCGCCGATTTGAATCTGCTGAACTCGCTCTCTCTGTGAATGAAGCACTGCGACATGTTGAGGGCCGTGCGGAAGATTTGTCTCAGACGCGACCGGAATGCGGTCATGCCACGAATGCATTATGCTTTGTCGGCCGCAGGAAATGGAGTCGGGGTCTGTTTCTGGACCGTCGTGCATTCCTGACCTCTTATGATCCAAGTCAAGATGATGCGGACGGCTCCATTCTGGAACGTACGCTCCAGGCCGTGATTCCCGTCTGTGCCGGGATTAACCTGGAATACTTTTTTTCTTATGTGGATTCCTTTGGATATGGTTGTGGTACCAAACTCGCTCACAATATTACATCACTGCTAGGCGTGATGGATGGAGCGGCCAGTGATCTGCGTCCCGGTCTGCCTTTACAGATGGTCGAGATTCACGAACCCGTTCGCCTGCTGTTCGTGATTGAAACCACGGTCGATGCGATGAATCGTATTATTGCCGACAATCAGTCGATTGCCCGGCTCGTACAGGGCAACTGGGTCCAACTGGCAGTTTTCGATGTGGAAACGTCCCAGATCCATTTATTTCATCGGGGAAGATTTCAGCCCTACCTGCCGGAGACGCAAGAGATTCCGACCGTAGACTCCTCCATCCACTGGTATCGTGGCTGGCGCGATCATCTGGGGTTTGCTTCCATCCGGGAACATCAGACTTCGCCATGAGAAACAAGAGATGTTTACCGTAAATCGATTTCCTCAGTTCTGAATTAGACATCTGGATCACCATGAACTCTGATACTGTATTTCACTTTTCAGGCGTGTGTGTCGTAGCCAGCCCTGCACTGCTGTTCGCGATCCTCGGCATCACATCTCTGATTGGCAGACCAGTCGGGGAACGAATAATCGCTCGCGCCACCCAGACACTGGTCTTGATTGGCCTGTTTGCCTCCATGACGATCCTGGGACTGATGCTGTCTTATGGAATAAGATATGTCCCGATTGAGCTTGGTAACTGGGTGGTTATTCCTGAACAGCATTTTCACTTTCATTTGAAATTTATTTTTGATCGTCTCTCGATTCCCTTCTGTATCCTTTCATTTATTCTCTGTGGTACCGTGGGGGCATTCGCCAGCCGCTATCTGCACCGCGACCCCGGCTACAATCGCTTCTTCGTCTGTTATTCCATTTTTCTACTTGGCATGGTGGTCTCTTCACTGGCAGGTACGATTGAGACGCTCTTTTTCGGATGGGAACTCGTCGGTCTGTCTTCGGCATTACTGGTTGCTTTTTTTCATGAAAAAGTCAACCCGGTTCGAAATGGAATGCGCATCTGGACCATTTACCGGATTGCGGATGCCGCTTTTCTGTTAGCCGCATTGATGCTGCACCATTTAACGGGAGCCGGTGATTTCGTAGGCCTGATGGGAACCGGTTCATGGCCCGACGGTCATGCGACGATTACCGAACAACATGCCCTGATTGTCGGAATACTGCTGTTAATTGCCGCCGCCGGAAAATCAGCACTCGTCCCGTTCTCCAGCTGGCTGCCTCGAGCCATGGAAGGGCCCACCCCATCCAGCGCGATTTTTTATGGCTCTCTGTCTGTCCACCTGGGAGCCTACCTGCTGTTACGAGTCAGCCCGATTCTCGAACTGTCCCTGACGTTAAGAATCGCCGTCATCTTGCTCGGGTTGATCTCAGCAATCTATGGAACCCTGGTAGCCCGGGTGCAGACAGATATCAAAAGTGCCCTGGCGTTCGCCTCTCTGACCCAGGTGGGTATTATTGTTGTCGAAATCGGCTGTGGGCTACGCTACATTGCACTGATTCACATCATCGGTCATGCCTGCCTGCGAACGCTGCAACTACTGCGAGCCCCTACTTTACTGCACGATTATCACACGCTGGAAAATGCGATTGGCTCCCCGCTTTCCCATAAGAAATCAATTTTTATTCGGGTGATTCCAGAACAATATCGCAACCGACTCTATCGATTTTCGCTCGAACGGGGTTACCTGGATGTCTTGAGCGACCAGTTCATCGTCCGTCCGTTTATCTCCCTGTTCTGTTGGTGTGATAACATGGAACGCCGCTGGAACAAACTGCTCACCGGCAATGAATCCAAAAAGTCGGATCCGATCAAAACACGTTCTGACTCGATGGAGGATTACCTATGATTCCTGAACTTCACCTTCCCTGGATGGAGATATCGATCCTGATTTCTCTGGCTGGTTCACTCTGGCTTAAGACGACACAGAATCGTGATATTGCCTACAAACGCTGTCTTATCATCTGCACCCTCGTCTTTCTGAACACAGTCGTCGGCTGGATAGACTTTGTCAGTCTGCAGACCTTTGCAGCGGCAGATCATTTCCGTCTTACAAAACTACTCTGGGATAAAGACATCTTCATTGTAGACGAATTGAGCGCCCCGTTACTCCCTCTGGGTGCGCTGCTGTATCTGCTGACCGTACTTTCTACTTTAAAAACCAAAGGACACCGCTTCTCATTCAGCAGGACTCTGTTATCGGAAGCCATTCTATTAGCAACGCTCAGCAGTCGGGAACCCTGGGTGATTATCTCCCTGCTTTCAGTAGCAACGATCCCGCCTTACCTGGAAATCAAATCGCATAGAGAATCTCCCCGCGTTTATGTACTGCATATGGGTCTCTTTGTCGCCTTACTGGTATCAGGAGGAGTTCTGTCTGGTTTCGGAAACGCGCATGATGCTATCACACTGATGGCCGGTGCCCTGCTCACCACTGCCGCTCTGTTGCGGAGTGGAATCGTACCGCTGCACTGCTGGATGACAGATCTGTTTGAAAAAGTCACTTTTGGAACGGCCTTGCTGTTTGTCACGCCAATGACAGGAGCGTATGCCGTCATGCGACTCGTATATCCGATCGCGCCTGACTGGGCTCTCCAGGGTATCGCACTGATTTCTCTGACCACGGCTGTCTATGCTGCCGGCATGGCATTAGTACAGAAAGAAGCACGACGATTTTTCTGCTATCTGTTTCTTAGCCATTCTTCTCTGGTACTGGTAGGCCTGGAAATGGCAACTCCCCTGGGATTGACCGGTGGACTGTGTGTCTGGATTTCAGTCGGTATTTCCCTGGCAGGTTTTGCGTTAACCTTTCGTTCAGTGGAAGCACGCATTGGACAGATTTCTCTTACAAAATACCATGGGCTTTACGAGCATACACCGACTCTGGCGGCACTGTTTCTCGTTACAGGACTCGCCTCAATCGGTTTCCCCGGGACCCTGGGGTTCATTGCAACGGAGTTACTGGTGGAAGGCGCTATTGAAGTTTATCCACTGGTGGGAACAGCAGTATTGATTGCGGCGGCTTTAAACAGCATCGCAATTTTACGTGCCTATTTTCGGGTCTTTACCGGTACACGCCATGTCGCATCTATCTCGCTGAGGGCCCGTGTTTCTGAACATATCGCAATTCTGATCCTGGTCGCGCTCATTCTGGGTGGGGGGCTTTATCCACAGTTCGGTGTGGCATCCCGTTATCACGCTGCAAAAGAACTGATTCAACAACGTGGCTCTGTTTTTCAGCATTCCACGTCAGATGCAAAGGGGGCCAAGACAGAGCTACCCGCTGCACAACCACCTGTGATCAGCACTCATCATAATAGCGAGTGAAAGGATTTCGGTTTTAAGCAGACAGATCTGGTCCTGGATTGCTTGCCTTGCGAATCGGGCTGACCGGTTATATGGTATTGTGGCAGAAGTTACTTGATATTTTGCTAACAGAAAGTTTCCCTGTGCCACATTCAAATATTGCCCGCATTGGAATTGTAACGGTTTCCGACCGCGCCAGCCGCGGAGAATATGAAGACCGCGGAGGTCCTGCGATCCAGGACTATCTTTCGGAAGTCCTGACCAGTGACTGGCTGCCTGTCGCACGCGTCATTCCCGATGAACTGCAGACAATCACGAAAACTCTGAAAGATCTTTGTGACCAGGAGCAGTGCTGCCTGGTTGTGACCACGGGCGGGACCGGCCCGGCGAAACGGGATATCACACCCGAAGCGACACTCGCTGTCTCTGAAAAAGAGATGCCGGGATTCGGGGAACTGATGCGAAAAGTCTCGCTCGAAAAAGTACCAACCGCGATCCTGTCCCGGCAGACAGCTGTCATCCGAGGTGGAACGCTGATCATCAACTTACCCGGTCAACCCAAAGCGATTCAGGAATGCCTGGACGCGGTGTTCCCCGCTGTGCCCTATTGTATTGATCTGCTCGAAGGTCCTTTTCTGGAAACAGATGAAGCTCGACTCAAAGCGTTTCGCCCTAAAAAGAAATAGGCGCAATAAAAAAACAGGAGCATCCGGACGAATCCCTGCTCCTGTTTTTTATTTCAAAACTGAATCTCAGAGTTAATTCTGTACTAAATTTGCACTGTCCTCTTCGATCGTCTCCAGTCGAACGGGCTTGATATCAAACTTGGGATTCTGCCCCAGGAATCGAGCCGGGTTGTTGTGAAAGACCTCGATGGCATCCTGAACGGAATACCCGCGAGCCCGGTACTGCACGACACACTCCTGAAGTGTGAATGGATCGCTGGGTCCCCAGTCGGCTGAGGAATTCACCAGAATACGTTCGTGACCGTACATTTCCAGCATGTCAACGGCCCGTCTGGGAGTACACTTGGTGATGGGATACAAAGTAAATCCGACCCAGTAACCAGCTTCCAGAGGCTCGCGGATCGTGTGTTCTTCCACATGGTCAATCCAGACCCGTTCCGGATTGACATTCATGTGGGACAGCACTTCGAGTGTCCGTTTGGTGCCACGTACTTTATCCTGCAGGTGGGGAGTATGAATCAGAATCAGCTGATCATACTTGATGGCCTGCTCGACCTGGGCTTCGAATATTTCTTCTTCGTTTTTAGTCGTTTTGTGGAAACCGATTTCCCCCACCCCCAGTACGGTGGGCTTTTTATAAAACTCAGGCATATGCTTGAGTACTTCACGACTGAGTTCCGGGTTCTCTGCTTCTTTGGGATTCACGGCAACCCAGCAGTAATGTTTGATGCCATATTCGGCAGCTCGGGTCGGTTCAAATTCACTGATCTGGTGAAAGTAATCCAGAAACGTTTCCGGGTACAGGCGATCAAAGCCGGCCCAGAATGCGGGTTCCGCAACGGCAACAACGCCGGACATGGCCATGCGTTCGTAGTCCTGGGCTGTGCGGGCAATAGCGTGATAATGAGGTTGAATGATTTGCATAATCGTCTCACTGATAAAATCTGATTGAAGCGGGCAGGGAGGAATTCGGTTCGACCACTGGTCCATCAATCCTGTGTTGACAGGTGGCCGATGTCAGGCGAACACACTACCGAGCGTGCGGACCATTTCGACCAAAATGCCATGCCAGGTCTGATAAGACACTAGTCGAGATCTGAGAAGAGCAACAGCATCCGCTCTGATCGATTGGGCAGATGGCTCTCCTCTTGCAAAAGGGCGATGGCCTCACTCAGGAGATCCAGCCGGGAATCCTGCAGGGGTCCCGACCCTTCTTCATGATCGTGAGCCCGGTCAATGCGATCCAAGGTCGCCGCAAGTTCTACCAGGGCACAACGGGCTTCGAGATACTCTCGATCCAAAACCTGTAAAGCTGTTTGCATCATTTAAACCTTTCGGATTTTTACGTCTGGTGAAGCTCCTTGATGATACACGAGCGTTTTCAACAAATCTTCAGCATGGACCTTCCTGAGGCAGGGCCCAGCGGATTCGAAAAACGCGTCATGGAACCCGTTCCCGGATTCCATGATTCACTCCTTATTATATACCTTACATCGGTACTTCCTACTCTCTCAACTGAGTTCAACTCACTTTCCCCGAAAGCAGAAACAAAATTCCAGTATAAATGAATCAGTCGTAGTAATTACGGCGAGTAAAAAACCGGATGATACAGGGCTCTTCCCGGTTTCTCCTGGAAACGGTCCCAACCCAGAAAATGGATCATAAACGCATCCCGGTTTTCACCGGTAAAGTCACAGGAAAGTCCATAAATCCATGCTGGTTCAAAGCCGAAACGGAGATAATACTCGGGATGCCCCAGCACAATCACAAACTGCTGCCCTCGTTTTTGTAGCTCCTGCAGTCCTGCCTGTACTAATTCAGACCCGACTCTCTGCTTTTGAAACTCAGGTAAAACGCCCAATGGTGCCAGCCCCCACCCGTTGATCTTCGAATCGTCTGTATAGTGGATTTTCGCGGGAGTCAACAGGATGTGCCCTATCAGCTGATGATCCTCGCTGAGGGCCACCAGGGAAATCTGCTCCGGACAAGCCGCTCTCAGGCAATCCACCAGATCCGCTTCCGCAGGTTGACCGAACGCTGCTTCGTGTACCGTTCTGATTGCGGCGTTATCCGCAGTTTGTTCAAAACGAATCTGCATCATTATTAATTTTCTGGAGTGGATGATTTTTGTTGTTGTTTGAGAAACGTTTGCAGATGGGTTAACTGCTGCTGCATGTTACTGACATAATCCCCCTGTGCCGGAGCCACCGTCAGCGGGTTCAGTGTGAATACTGTAATTCCCTGTTCTGCTAATTTGTGGACCAGTTCTTCGGCTGGCTCCGTTTCACACAACATCAGGGATATCTTCTTCTGTTCCTGTAAAGCCTTGAGCCGTTTCCAGTCCTCCGTGTTCGGGGCCTCATTTGATTTCCAGTGCAGATGAAACATCGTCCAGTCACAGCGCCTCGCCAGATATTGATACACGGGTCGACGGGAATACCATTCCAGTCCCGGATAGTCTTCCTGAATCTGATCCAACTGCTCATTTATCGGTTTCAGTGAATCGTTGAGTTTTTCCAGGTTGGCTCTGATCTCGTTTTCTGATGGGGGATTCAGTTTGATCAATCGCTCTGCAATCGCCTCAGCCTGCCTTGCCATAAGTTGCGGGTCCAGCCAGAAAAAAGCAACCGTCCCTGCATGCGAGTGTGCCCCCCCTGAACCATGGCTGTGCACTTCAAAATCAGGAACAGTAATCAACGCATCCTTGATCGCGAGCGAACTGCGTAAGACCTTTGAGCGAGGCAGAGAGAGTTTTTTAACCCAGTCTGCAAAGTCAGCACCATTCGTTACGATGAGGTCTGCCTGTTGTATGGTCTGAATTGTCGCATCGCCGGGCAGCCAGGTTTCCGGATCTTCAGCGGGGGGAACCGGATTCAGAATCTGAAATTCCGGTCCTGCCAGTGATTCGACGATAAACTGCAGCGGATAATTGACCACGACCACCAGTCGAGGCCCCTCCTCTGCTACCGGCCGTTGGATTTCTTCCGTTTGCGACTGACAGCCAGAAACAGCCAGGACAAGGCATAAAACCGATATTTTAAATATGGGTTGCATCATTTACACCACTAAATAAACCACATACGCATTAACTGATGGATATACACTCTCAACACTAAAGTCAAAACAGCAACGATGACCAGACTGGCTGCCAGGATGAAACAGAGTTCAGTCAGCTGCAGTTTCCAGATTGTAGAACGGCTGCAGCCCAGCTGAAACATCGTCTGTCGTTCCCGCTGGCGTAATCTCAATGACAGAATGAATACCAGCGCCAGCAGTAAACCTACCGAAATCGAAACCAGCAGTGTATTCGCATCGAACAACTGTTTGATACGAAAGACCAGCTGCAGTAATTCATTAACGATCTCGACTGGTCGTATCAGCTGGATTGCCGACTCTTTCGTATCATACATTCCCAGCAGCAGCACTTCCGATTTCGGATCATGGGGAACCAGGATCATGGATGTCACGGGAAAAGACTCGATATCACCATGAAAATGGAATGAAGCCAGATTCTCTTCGGTCACTTCATTGAACTGGGGAACCGCGGCGTTCGCTACGGTGCTCTGGCCCTGCTGTTGTAATACCAGGTCTTTATCGGTTTCCGCATCAATACTCTGATGTCCGTGCCCGATACCGGAGATAATCCATTCCGTTTTCAAATCGACGAACACGGCATCGTCATCGGGTGAAAACGCCTGGGCCAGCACGCCTGCCACTCTCATCTTGAGTGGATAGTTGCCTGACAGATCAAATACATTCAAGGGATCGGACATTAACCGGTCCCCCGGCTTCAACTGCAGTCTGTCTGCGACATTCGCTCCGACTACACAGTCACCCAGTCGCTGGAGACTCGTACCGTCAGCGACCTCAAGTTTGCGGAACTCAAAATAATCCAGCGTGGTTCCCGCAATCGGCGCCTGCTGCGCAGTGAAACGCACCGCCAGAGGAATTGGCAGAGCGTAGCCTGTTTCCTGTATCGTTTCGACTTCCTGCATTGAAGTCGTTTCCAGGTCAGCCTGGCTGAAATACATGCTCTGCAATGCCAGGTCAAAACGGCTTCCCTTCATCCCCGCCACCAGGGGCGTTGCGTGAGCCCGTGCCATCAGATCCTGTTCAAACTGTGTGACTCCAAACTGCAGCAGCACCGGCAATAATATTGCCAGCGAAACACACAGCACCAGCGTAATCGACTTCAGCCTGTTATACAGCAGATAGCGGATTGTCAGCCTGAAAATCCCACTCATGACTTTGATACCACTTCATGAAACTGTTCAATGTCAATGGTTCGGTCGAACTGATCCAGCAGACGATCATCGTGAGTAACCATAATCAACGTGGCATTGGTCCGTGTGGCATGTTCCAGCAGCAGATCCCGTATCAGTCGTTTGTTTGCGGGATCCAGATTCCCTGTTGGCTCATCGGCTAACAGTATTTGCGGCTGTGGTAAGAGTGCCCGGCAGATGGCGACCCGCTGGCGTTCTCCTTGCGAGATCTGATCGATCCGACCTGCCAGGTATTGGTCGATCTGCATGGAAGCTGCCAGGTCCCTTGCACGGGCTTCGACACTCTGATCCAGCTTCAACGCCTGATTGATATAGTACGGGAGCAGAATATTTTCGCGAACATTCAGGTAGTCAATTAACTCAAATTCCTGAAAGACAAATCCGATTTTCGAGATTCGATAATTGCGTCTCTGACTGTCATTAAGTTGATTCAAGTCGACATCGCAGGAAATCAGTGTGCCCTGATCGGGAACCAGGATACCTGAGATCAGATTCAATAGAGTCGTTTTCCCACAGCCACTCGGCCCAACCACGGCGACCTTTTCTGCTTCCCTGACTTCCAGTTGAGGGATATTCAGTTGAAAGGCAGAGTGCGGGTATCGGAACTGGAGCTGTTGAAAGCGGATCATGGCGAACTCTTATCAGCGGTCTTTTTTGAGGGAGTCGACTCTTCGGTATTCACAGGTGCTTCCTCTTTCACTTCACGCAGGCTGGTCTGAAAGCGCAGTCGCTGCTCATCCAGTAGATCCATGCCGGTCAGCTTCCATGTGCCCTCCACCGGTTCCAGATAAAAGATGCCTTCATACTGGTTGGTACGCGTATGAATATGCCCCCAGTGTTCGACCGTGCCTGCAACGGTCCAGGTTGATTTTACGGCGAAACTGCGTTCGTCCTTCAGATCTTGATTATTCTGATTTCGGTCGGTTTGCAATTCAATGACTTCCCAGTCAACATCAGTCACACGCGCGATGGCGCCTCCCTGTTCCTGCATTTTCAGGCTCTGGTTGATCTGTCGATAGAGGGTCTCCAGGAATGAACCCTCGGCACTCTTCGCCAGGGCATCATACACATCACTGTCAGAGTGATAGTCAAACGATCGATAAATGTTCTTATGCAGCGTTTTAAAAACAGCTTCCGCTTTCTCAGTCGAAATCTCAGGTACGGGTTGCAGTGGACTGGCAAAACTGACCTGGGCCAGCGGCAGGCAGAGCAGACTGACAAAAAACAGAATTGCAGCAGCGGTCAGGGTCCTCTTGCGGGAGTGCCCCCGCCGAACCAGGCTCAGACACATCATGAGCCCCAACAGAAAACCGAAGCCACTCACAACCGGGATCGTCCACACCGGTCGTGGCTCCAGCGTGACAGCGACCGGATTCACATCCAGGCTGACTTTGCGTCCCGGGTTTTCCCACATGAACTCACTGTTCCGCTCCAGCTTGGAAAACACCGGCTTATAAGACTGGTCAAAAGCAAAGCAGACCGCTTCCACACTCCAGACACTCCGATTAAACATATCCCAGGTCACTTTGACTGTATCGGGCGTCCCTTTGGTACTGTAAGTCAGAATGATCCCGACGCGAGCATTGGCGACACTCACACGCTTTTTCTCGGCTCGTTTGGCAAAGTCGGTGAAATCGAGACCATAAAAATCAAGCCGGGAAACCTCTGGTTTCACCGTGATTCCATCGATCTCAATCGGATTGGCTTTCGCAAAGTACTCCTCAATTCTGGCACGGGACGCTTCCTGCTCTGCGACCGAAAGAAAGTCCGGATTTTTTTTCTCGAGTGTGAAGAATGACTCCAGTGTTGCCAGCGGTATCAGAATTTCGTGCCTGACTTCGAAATCTTCGATGTACAGAAATGAATAGATCGTTCCGTAGCTGGTAATGCCGAGCGTCTCCTCGCGTCGATCTTTGAGCCACGCCTGCCAGTCTGCTTCCGATGCATCTGGATCTAACGGAGGATGTTCCCAGTTAAACCGAATCGTCTGCGGCTCGCGAGGCTTCATGGCTACGGCGTAAGGAGTTTCAGAACCTTCCTGTTTCAGATTGAACTGAACCATCGCCGGGAAACCCGCGTTGGAATCGACCAGTTGCTGGCTGAACGTAAGAAACTCGGGTGGTTTTTCCAGTGGGTATTCCAGTTCAAAGACCAGCGTAAACTGCATCAGGTCGCTCATCGCAACCCCTTCAGGCTTCACTGAAGAGTCATCGACGGAAACCACTTTCCCCTGCAGTTTCTCTCCATTGATATCGCGCACCAGCAGACGGTCCAGCAGGAACTGTTTATGCTGTTCGATGGCTTTTTTGATTTTCGCCTGGGAAACAATATTCTCTTCGTCGGGTTCCAGTTTCTGAAAGAAGTACAGATCTTCTACATAAATCTGCATCGAGATCAGAACTTTATCCCGCTTCACATACACATTTTCCTGGCTGACAGAAATCGGATGTGCCTCACTCGTCGCGGGAAAAAGTCCCCCGATCAACAGAGACAGGCAGAACAAAAACAGAAGTTGATACCGGTTCTTCGGACCAGGCAGTCTCTCAAAATCGCAGACTGTATTGGCAACTCGCATGGTCATATTTGATATTCGCAGCAGAATGATTGTGAATCAATAAGGAGAGTGGCGATCAGGCAGGTTTTGTTACTTTTCTGTACTATTTGATCCTACCGAGACACAGTATAGAATTGCAATCGTGGCCTGCTTATAAGACACTACGAATAAAGAATTCACGATGCTTGAGAAAAAAGGGACTCCGATGGAAGAAAATCAGAAATCAGACCAGCCCGAAACCAAAGAATCACAAGATGTTAACGCTGAACTGCCCCCTCCGGTGAAAACGCGGCTCCTGAAGCGAACCGCACTCTGGTTTCTGGCAGTAATTCTGGCTGCCTCCGCGATGATTTATCAGCGCGCCACAGGTCCCACTTATCCTATGAAGGTAGCGGTTACAGAAAATATGGTCGCGAAACTCATTCGGACGCATGAATCGACGGGCGACGCCACTGTGGAAGTCCCTGTCCCCCAGGCTGAAGCGAAAACGGCAACCGCTACCCTCTTCTATAAACGATTCCGTACTGACGACGATTTTACTCCCGTCCCCATGAAAATCGAAACCCGGGAAAACAGGACTCAGCTTGAAGGGGACCTACCCAAACAGCCGGCAGCGGGAAAGCTCGAGTATTACATTGAAGCAGAAATCGCCGGTCAGCCACTGCGGCTTCCCGAGAACAAAGACGACAATGTCGTCATCCGTTTTAAAGATCCTGTCCCGGATGGCGTTCTGATCCCCCATGTGACATTGATGATTATTTCCATCTTACTGGGGATGCGTTCCGGCCTGGCTGCGCTCTTCGCTCCCTATAATATGCGTCAACTGGCCTGGGCCACGCTGTGTGGCATGACAGTCGGAGGCATGATCCTGGGGCCAATGGTCCAGAAATATGCATTCGGTGAATACTGGACCGGCTTTCCTCTGGGAGGTGACTGGACTGACAACAAAATGCTGTTCATGTTCCTGGCATGGGTTTTCGCCTGCTCGGTCATCGGCCTCAACCCCTATAAGAAAAATACGAAGATCGGACGGGCGGCGGTCTTCACAGCCACGATCGTCATGACGGTCTGCTACCTCATCCCCCACAGCATGGGGGGCAGCGAACTCGATTACAGCCAGGTCGACAAAGGCATTGATCCCAGCAAAGCCATTGAGACAGGTCGAAAATGAACGCCGCTCAGGTCCACCTGATGACGGTCCACGTCCCCATTATCGGCTGCTGGGGCCTGTCGATCCTGTTTCTGCTGGCGTGGATCTTTCGCGATGAGCGTCTGTTTCAAATCTGCTGCTGGCTGTTACTGACAGTCCTGCTGATCGCAACAGTCGCTTACTTTTCCGGTCCCCTCGCCTATGAAATGCTGGAACAGCAGGTCGTACTGAATACAGAGACGGTTGAATTCCATGCGATGCTGGCGCGTTCCTGTCTGTTAGCGATGGTCGTGCTGGCGATGGTCGTGGGAAATGCCCTGCTCCAGGGCTTTCAGGGGGAAACGATCCCCCGCTGGCAGCGTATGCTCATCCTGACAGGTACGATTGCCATTGCTGTTTTCTGGAGTGCTGCCGCCCACTGGGGAGGGCTGATTCGGCATCCGGAAATCGGATTTTCCAAATCAGAACCCGTTATGGACGCAGATGCCACTCCCCTGATCAAAGAGCCGTGAGCGACTTATTTGACAATCTCTGTCCCGATCCCTTTATCGGAATAGATTTCCAGCAGGATCGAATGCGGCAGCCGGGCATCAACGATATGCACCTTGCCCACACCGCTGGCAAGCGCTTCCAGGGCAGCATCGACCTTGGGAACCATTCCGGCATCGATCGTTCCGTCAGCTATGAGTGCGCGACAACGTTGCGTCTCCAGATGGGAAACCAGTGTTTGCGGGTCGTGCCGATCCAGGAAAATTCCGGGCACATCACTCAGGAAGACCAGTTTTTCGGCTTTCAGAATCCGGGCCAGGGCAGCCGCCGCTGTATCGGCATTCACATTCAGCTTCTGTCCTGACGCATCCAGGGCTACGGAAGGGATGACCGGGATCGCATCAGACTGACAGACTTCCGCCAGCAGATCCTGATCGACGCCTGTCACATAGCCTACATGCCCGAGATCGACGTCTGAGCCGTCTTCTGCCTGCAGAGTCAGTTGCTCCCCACTCAGACAGTTACGGGTTCCAAAATGCAGGGCTTCCGCTTTAGCTCCCTGTGACTGGATTTCCTCAACCAGCGAAGCACTGATCTGATTGGCAAGCACATCGGTGGCAATCTCCAGAGTCTGCTCATCAGTGAAGCGGCGTCCGTTTACGAAACGGGGCTCAATCCCCGCTGAGTTCATCGCCTGGCTGATTGCTTTTCCGCCACCGTGTACCAGAATCGGATGCATGCCTACCGTCCGCATGAAGATCACATCGGTCAGAAAACTTTTGACGGCTGCTTCTTCTTCCAGCGCACTTCCCCCCAGCTTAATCACAACATACCGGCCACGAAATCGACGAATCCAGCTTAACGCTTCGATCAATACGGCTGTTTTACGAACGGCATCTTCCACAATGAACCTTTCATCCTTCCCGGACACATCAACACTTCCAGATCTGTTACCCTGAGACAAGGTAGCTATTGTAAGTGACTTGAAGTTAGTGTCAAACGATCAGCAGGCAGGAACAAGGTACCCGACCTGCTGAACAGATCGGTCCAGTGGATTTTCTTTTTTTATTCGCAATTACAATTTTTGTCTCAACTTCAACTGCAATCATCTTAAATCGGGAATTCGACCGGTTTTCAGGTCGTTGATCTGGCATAATCCAACTTGAATGACACCCCTGTCAGGCTTCACAATCGGACTGATCAATACTGTCCCGGCAAGTAGAGAGAAAGGCATGACAGTCCGGTTCGGCAATTTTGCACCGACACACACCTGATACAAACCATCTCTTCAGAAGCCATGAAATGTTGTGTGGTCGTTCTAAGGATTTCCCCGATACATAACTCTACAGAATGAGAGTGTTTTCGCTCACCAGAACTGCATTGCCTGTCAACAACTCAGAGACCCCAAAGACCGAGACGGAGAAACAACGTTGGCCCACTCACACTTGCCGATTCAACACCTGATGAAACAAATGGAAAACTTTGCTTCAGAACCATCTAACCTTAATTGTCGTCCCTCATGGATCAATGATTTTGTCGATGAGATCGCCGACATTTTTAATCCTTTTGACGAAGTCGGCCGTGTCGGCTTCGACTGTCAGTTTACAGAAGAATGCTGGGAAGTGGGCCTGTTTCTCGGCAGCACGGAAATTGTAGGAGGTCAGCGGGACGGACAGTTCATCGCCGCCAGCTTCCAGTTTGATTTACTGCAACTCCTGGATCGTTTCGAGTCGGTCAACCGGTTCCACTTTAATTTCCTGGAACAGTCCGACTCCACGAAAAGCAGCGATCCTTCCTCTGCCTACATCACGATTGAAGGACACCTGACAGACCTGGAAATCGTACGTCTGAATGTCTATGCCACTCCCCCTCAAGAGGCAGGACCCGGGTTCCGTAAAACACACGATGGTAAAATCGATACCGTCTGAGATTAGAAACACCCTGTTAAACAGGCAGATAGACAGAAACCAATCTTCTTGCGACGCGAGCAGCTGCGATTCATGAGTCCTGGATCGCAGCTGTTTTTTATTCCCCCGGTTCGCATGCCTCATCTTCGGCCACCTTCCCGTCACGTAAGTGAAGAATATAATCCGAGTCCCGGATATAGCGTTCATCATGCGTGACGATCACGACGGTCGTCTTGTACTCTGCACTCATCTCTCGCAGGCAATCAAAGATCTCCCCACCGGTTCTGGTATCGAGTTCCCCGGTTGGCTCATCAGCCAGAATCAACAGAGGCCGTTTTAACAGCGCGCGGGCAATCGCGACACGCTGCTGCTCTCCCCCCGAAAGTTGACTGGGGCGATGCGTAATCCGGTTACCAAGTCCAACCTGCTGCAGTAATGCTTCGGCACGTTGTCTCTGATCTGCCGTCACCCCCTGGGGCAGATAAGGAGCCAGCACATTTTCCAGCGCATTCAGGTTTTTCAACAGGTTGAAATTCTGAAATACAAACCCGACTTTCTCCCGGCGGTAGAGATCGCGTTCATTCCGGCTCAGCGTGGAAAGCGAACGGTTCTGTACGAATATCTCTCCTGCAGAGGGCGTATCCAGCGCTCCCATCAGATACAGCAGCGTACTTTTGCCGCTTCCGGAAGGACCGAGGATAAACGAAAATTTCTGGCCGGGAAACCGACAACTCACTCCCTGTAATGCCTGCACTTCCGTCTCACCACTCTGGTGGATCTTCCATACATTTCGAACTTCAATCATTCTCTCTCTGCTTTCTGAATCCGGAATAAAATCGCTGGCAGCGGTGGGTCGGGATCAACCTCGACGTATTGCATCAATCGGTGTCATGCGTGTCGTCCAGATCGCGGGATACAGTCCTCCCAGTACTCCCAGCAGCGTACTGAAGACCACACCAAATAACAGTAACCCCGGGCTGGCATACAGGTGCACCTGGCTGGCAAACTTCCAGTTGACGACGGCGATCGCAATGAGCCCGAGGATCCCTCCCAGCACACCGCCCAGCACACCCAGCAGAGAACTTTCCGCCGTGATCAACAGCATTACATCCCGATCAGACCAGCCATTCGCTTTCAGAATTCCAAAGTCTACCACTCGCTCCATCACGCTCATCAGCATCGTGTTGATAATACTCAGCATCGCAATCAGAACGCCAATCCCCGTCATCAGGCCCAGAAAAATATCCAGATCCGCAGTAAACGTATCCAGCCGTTCGCCCCAGTCAGAAGCAGAACGGACTTCCAATGCGCTTTCTGCAGACTCCGCTTCCGTTTTTTCTATTTTCAGATCTGAGATTGCTGCTTTCGAATCACCCTGTCCTGCTTTTGAGGCGGAATTCTTTTCAGTGGGAGTATTACCTTTCAATGCATCATCGATGGCGGTTATAAAATCCTGGAGGAGATTCGTATTTGACGAATTGGCCAGAGCCAGAGCAGTCGGCTGCCAGGATGCCAGTTCACGACCTCGAAACTGATCTTTTATTTTCTCGACCAGTTCATCATTGCCAATTTCTCCGGACTGTTCGATGTAAAAGCAACTGACGCTCTCCGGATCGAACCGCGTGATTTCGCGTACCACTTCAATATCCAGAATGATGGCGACATCCAGCAGAATCGACCCCGACTCGTACAGCCCGACGATATTCATCGTCTGGCCATTGACTTCAATCTGGTCACCAATCTGTTTTTCATGCTGCTCGGCAATCTGGCGACTGATGACGGTATTTAAGGTTCCACGATCTTCCAGAGTCAGAAACCGACCTTCATAGATGGCTTCACGGTAAATCCCGTGTTTCAACTCTAATCGTGTGGGCAGATCGGTTCCAAACAGAAAACGGGGCGGACTGATCACAGGTTTCCCTTCAATCAGATTCACCCGGGACCAGATTTCCGGGTTCACAATCGCCACACCGGGCACGTCTTTGATCTCGGCTCCCCAGGCCCGCGGAATGCGCGAGAACAATGGGATTGGTGCGCCGGGCTGCATGGCTACGATGCCTGAGATTTTCCCGAACGTCTGAGACACTGTCTCTTCCAGCCCGCCCGCGATAGAAAACAGGCCCACCATACCGGCAATGGCGATCGTTAAACCCATTAAACACAAAAAAGAGCGAACTGAGCGACTCAGAAGATTTTTTATCGCGAATTTTAACATTAATGCTGTTTTCCAGTCTGTTGAATCGATCCCGCCTGTGCCGAGTAGTGGCATTCTACGCAGATCCGATCCATCAATGAATCATTTAGATTCGTATTCTTATAATAAAAGCACTGTTTATAAGCAGTTATAGACTGAGCTAACTTGAAAACCAGTGAATTTCGAACGTAGAATGCTCCCAGCTGAGCATCTCTCAGGAAAGCATTCTACGAGTGAAAGGGCCATTTCGAATGGCCGGCTCTCTCGATCAATATTTGACGCCTGGTACATCAAACGAATTTCAAATCCATGAGCAAACGAGACTATTACGATATTCTGGGAATCTCCCGCAGCGCGACTGCTGATGAAATCAAAAAAGCGTACCGAAAACTGTCGCGCCAATACCATCCCGATATGGCACCGGATGACAAAACGGCTGACAAGAAGTTTAAAGAAGTCCAGGAAGCCTACGAAGTATTACGCGACGAAAAAAAGCGAAAACAATACGACCAGTTCGGGCATTCTTTCCAGCAGGCAGGCCCCGGCGGTGGAGGATATTACCAGTCTGCCGGTGGTGCGGGACCGGTCGATTTTGAAGATCTCTTTGGTGGTGGCGGCATTGATCTAGGTGATTTATTTGGTGGCGCGTTTCGCGGAGGTGGAGGCCGTCGCGCACAACCCCGCCCGCAGAAAGGGGAATCAAAACGCCTTTCCATCGACATTCCCTTCCACCTGGCTGCCGTGGGCGGAGAACATGAGATCAGTCTCCAGAAAGGGGGCACTGCCGAGCGCCTCACGGTGAAAATCCCTGCTGGCGTCGATAATGGTTCCGTCATCCGCTTAAGTGGTCAGGGAAACCCCGGAGTTCATGGCGGCCCGGCGGGCGATTTACTGCTGACGATCAAAGTCGGTTCACATCCCTATTTCAAACGGGAAGGGAGCAACCTGTTACTGGAAGTCCCCATTACACTCACCGAGGCAGCCCTGGGAGCGAAAGTGGATGTACCCACATTGACCGAAGGAGAAGTGACAGTCACGATTCCTGCCGGAACCTCGAGTGGCAGCAAATTACGACTACGGGGGAAAGGGATTATCGATCAGAAATCCAGGCAGCCCGGCGATCAGATTTGCGCCATCAAAATTGTCGCCCCCAAAGCACTCAGCGATCAGGCAAAAGCCCTGTATGAACAACTCAAAGACTTACCACAGGAATCACCCCGATCGAAAGCATGGTGAATTCGATGCAACTGAAACTCGCTTCCCGCTCCCGTAAATGGATCAACCAGCTCTTACTGTGCGGCGTGTTCTCGCTCACTCTATGCCTGTCAGCCCAGCCCTTACCAGCACAGGAGCAGGAATCCGGTTCGACAACAGTTACCGAGTCGGAACAACCGGGCATGGAACTTCCCGACGATCCAGCAGCAAAACAGGCGGATTCAGAAGAACCTGAAAAAGATGAACGTCCGCGGGAACTGGGTGTCATGATCCTGATCGTCTGGCTTCTGGCCGGCGCCGGTATTGGGATTTTGATCTTCACTTCCTTATTCGGACATTCGGTACGCAGCATGATTCGGCGTCCCTATCCGAACCAGATGCATCCCCCTAAAAAAGAACAGCCAGAAACGCCCGTGAAAACCAATACGGAAGCTGAGACAGACGACGAAAAAACAGAATCATGACCGGCTCTCAGGACGATTCTCAGCGGCAGAAGACTTCTGTCAAAGCATTCGGTTTTCCGAGCGAGTATCGCATTCGCAGTCAGCAGGATTTCGATGCGGTTTATGCTGCGAAACAGCGGGCCGGCGATCAGAATCTACTGCTGTTTGCGATTCGAAACGGACTCCCGCACACCAGGCTGGGCCTCAGTGTTTCAAAAAAGAACGGCAACGCCATTCGACGGGCGCGGAAGAAAAGGCTGCTGCGCGAGGCATTCCGTCTGATCCACTCTCGATTGCCTGCAGGCCTCGATCTGGTTGTCATTCCCCGTGCCGATCGGGAGGGGGATCTGGCAGAATATCAGAAGTCCCTCAAATATCTTTCACAAAAACTGAACCGACGTCTGGAGCAGCAACCTGGCTGATGAAACAGATCGCCCTGCAACTCGGCCGCTTGCTGTATCAGCTTCCCGCCCGCATACTGATCGGTCTGGTTCGCATCTATCAGATGACACTCAGTCATCTGATAGGCAGACAGTGCCGTTTCCACCCGACTTGCAGCGAATATTTTATTCAGGCCGTCAAAAAATATGGTGCGATCAGAGGATCCTGCAAAGGGGTCCTGCGAATCTGTCGCTGTCACCCGTTTCACCCTGGAGGTTATGACCCACCCTGAAATCAGGTTAGTAAACTTGACGGGGTGTGATCAGTACAGGAGTATCCTCGACCACATTTTCAGTCTGGGTCCGGATTACAGGCTGGCTCTGTTCATGACTGATTTTTCGCAGTGGTACAGACTCTTCCTGTGAAATCATGGAAGGGACCGACAGTTCCCGGGGATGATTGAATGCCGGCTGCTCGGAGCTGAAGTCTGGTGTCGAGACTGGAGTAGCCGTTTTAAATTCAAATTTTCGGACCTGCTGCTGCTGAACCTGTTTCGAGTAAGGCCACATTTCCAGTTGATCTCCGGAAGTTGAGAAATCTTCTACTGTCAATGGCTCACGGATCGCAGAAACTCTCCACGAATTGTTGAAGTTGGTTGCTTCACCAGGAGGTGGCAGTTGGGGTAACTGCTGTGATTTCAATTCGGGCTGAGGCTGAAATTTCTGCGGAGGGGCAGGCAGTGTTGTCGGTGCAGGATTGGCTGGTTCCGGCTGCAGCATTTCCTCTGGCATCTCAGCTTCTTCGAACTCAGGACTCGAATTGATACAGGAAAGTTCTCCCTCAAATGCTTCTTCTTCGATGACTTCGACATGACTGCCTGAAACTTTTCGAACCCAGTCAGGAGTTTTTACATGTGATTTCATTCTGGAGTAGAAACCTTTGACTTTCCCATTCATCTGCTTGACTTTATTCGACATCGAAGAGGAAACCGTTGAATAGTGAGGAACCAGTCCCAGGTACTTTTGGGCCGGCTCTTCCGGTTCAGCATCAAATGCGGCTTCATCTTCAAACATGGATTTGAAATAAGCAGAATCATCGTCGGTTGCTTCATCCGAAACCCGGCGGATATCTGATGTCTTCCTGTTTGATGTCTGCTCTGGTCCGGGAGGAATCAGGCTGGGGGGAGCTGCTGGAGGAAAGCTGTCCTCCAGCGGTGCAGGTGCCGGTTCCAGACGATAATTACCCGGGCTCTGATATCGGGGAATCGTGGTTTCCATCTGCTCATGATACTCAGGAGCGGGACGGGAAGCCTGCTGATAGACTTTCTGTTGAGCATACTGGCAGCCAGCTAACCCTGTCATGGAAAACACGCACAGTGATAATGAGATCGTTTTCGAATAGGGCTGTAACATCTTCGTTCCTCTTTCCGTGTCCATCAGACAGTGCCGATTAAAAAAACCACTTTCCCAATTTGACAAGTTCATAATATGTGGTATGGCACACGGAATAAAAATCGGTTAAATCTGCCATTTATGCATATATGAAAGTGGATAATCAGTTAGAATAGACTCAACAGCCATCCGTTTATTCTTACTGAAACGATTTCTCATAAATGCAGGTGTCGTGATTGATAAATCTATTATTTGCGATCTAACGATCGTATTATCTGTAAGCGGTTTCACGGTACGGAACATCACTAAACTAACGATTGTAGCGGCTGAATCAGTTTCCCGGATCTGTTAAACTGCAGGGATTGAACCTGCTGTGAATCACAGGCTCTGTGACGGGGCTGGAGCGGGAACCGGCTGGATCGAATCCGGGAAGAGATTGAGATAAGTGCAAAACAGGTCTCTGAAGCGACTGCAGGTAATGGATATAATGAAACAAGGAGTGACCCCATGATTGATTTGAAGAAAATTCTCGTACCGACCGACTTCAGTGAATTCGGCCAACAGGCGCTGCTTTACGGCTGTGAACTCGCCAGCCGGTTTAATGCCGAATTACACCTGCTGAATGTAGTGCAGGATGCTGTCGCCATGTTCCCGGAACCGAATATGATGGGAACATCGATGAACGATCTGGTAGCAGACATGCAGAGCCTGGCGCAGAAACAACTGGAAGAAATGCCCGGTCTGCCTGGCACGGAAAACCTGAAAATCGTGCGTGAAGTCTGTGTCGGGCCCGCATTCCTGGAAATTATCCGTTATGCCAAAAAAACGGAAATCGACCTGATTGTCATCGGAACACATGGTCGGACAGGCCTCAAACACATGCTGCTGGGTAGTGTGGCTGAAAAAGTGGTCCGCAAAGCCCCCTGCCCGGTTCTGACGGTATCTCACCCAGAACGGGAATTTGTAATGCCCACTTAAATAATCTGCTGCCAGTCACTATAATTCATTGAGTTATTATCACAGGAGACTCGTAGAGGTACTGAAGCGTATCCATTCACGAGAAACTCCGGACTCAACCCCAATGAAAATACTGAGGAAACAATGCCAAAACTGACCGTTGAAAATGTAGGAGAATTCGAAGTGGAATCCGGTAAGCGCCTGGTACTGGCACTGACCGAAGATGCCCGAGTCGATCAATTACATGCCTGTGGCGGCGCAGCACGCTGTACGACATGTCGTGTTGAATTTCTTGATGGTGAACCTGATAAAATGACGGCCGCCGAAAAGAGTGTTCTCCAAGCACGTGATGTCACAGGCTGCCGTCTCAGCTGTCAGATTCTCTGCGATCATGACATGACCGTCCGGGCAATCAGCCGTCTGGAAGGCAGCGGGCGCGCTGATGCAGGACATATTCCCAAACCCGAAATCGAACCTCAACCTGTTGAATGGGTTGATAAATAATCCGAAACCCAAACCCGGGAAGCTCTTTTTTTTTCAATCTGCGGTCGATTCAGAGCTTCTCATTTATTACCGGCACTGGTGAATGACAAGCGCCGGGTCCTCTGTACAGAGGGAGTAACTGATGCGATTCATGCTTTCAATTGTTCTGATAATGACAGGTCTGATCCTGTCCAGTTCAGATAGTATTGCGGCCAAAAACCGTGACCCGAAATTTCAGCAGGCGGTTTCCAATGCTCTGGAATACCTTGCCAGGGAACAGCGTCGCCAGGGATACTGGGAGGCCAATGGTGGACAGTACCGGGTGGCCATGACAGCCCTCGCCGGAAATGCTCTGCTGGCAGAAGGTTCTACCACGACGCGCGGTAAGTACGCGAAGAACATCCAGAACGCCGTGGATTATCTGTTGGAAATGAGCCAGCCTAATGGTTTGATCGGTTATAAAAATGACTATCATTACACCTATGGACATGGCTATTCCATGGTTTTTCTCTCACAGGTTTATGGCGAAGAAGAAGACGCACTCCGCCGCGAAGAACTGAAAAAAGTACTGATGAAAGCCGTCGACTTCTGCGCGGGCGCCCAGACAACCCGTGGCGGCTGGGGATATGTTTCTGCCAAAGACGGCAATGATTTCGATGAAGGTTCCACCTGTATTACCCAGGTCCAGGGATTACGCGCCTGTCGGAATGCCGGCATCCCCGTGGATAAAAAGATCATCGACCGCGCCAAAAAATACATTTCCGACTGCACGACTCCGGAAGGGGGCGTCCAGTACAGTATCCGGGGGGGCGGTGCCCGGCCTGCCATTACCGCTGCCGCCTGTGCCGCCCTGTTCAATGCCGGTGAATACGATTCTGATCACCTGAAAAACATGCTCGATTTCTGTCAAAAGAATATCTGGCCCGGCGGAAACTCCAATCGCTATTTTGGCCACTGGCATTACGCCCATTTTTATTATGCCCAGGTCATGTACCGCGGCGAAACCAAAGACTGGGATAAATATATCGAAGATATCGGCAAGCAGATTCTCCGCAAACAGTCCGCCTCCGGTGCCTGGATGGAAGGGCATGTCGGCCCGGTTTACACAACCGCCATCAATGCAACGATTCTGCAGTTGGATAAAGGCTACCTGCCGATCTACCAGAAATAGCCAACGTGCTCACCAGCAGAGACGGCCTCAGTTTCCGCTCAGGCTCGTTAAATGGCAGACCACTGATTCCGCCAGTTTCTGAGGATGATAGCCGCCTTCCAGCAGACTGACGATTCGGCCTCCACAGTATTCATCCGCGATCCTTTTCACCAGGCGGGTTAATGTCCCGAAATCCTCAGTCTCCAGTCCCAGTGAACCAATGGGATCATCCTTGTGCGCATCAAAACCCGCGCTGATCAGAATCAGTTCAGGCTGGCATCGGGTGGCTGCATCCTCCAGCATCCGCTCAAACTCGGAGAAATAGTCCTCGCGGGAGATTCCAAACGCCAGCGGAAGGTTCCAGATCGTCCCCAGCCCCGCTCCCGATCCCGTTTCATGTCCCAGTCCGGTCCCGGGATAAAACGGATGCCGGTGTGCAGAAAAAAAATAGACGGCTTCTTCTTCGTAAAAAATATCTTGAGTCCCATTCCCATGATGCACATCCCAGTCAACGATGAGCACACGATTTAAACCATGAAAGTCAACGGCGTGGCGAGCTGCGATGGCCACATTATTCAACAGACAAAACCCCATCGCCCGATCTGAAAGTGCGTGATGCCCCGGTGGTCTGATGGCACAAAAAGCCTGCTTCACCTGTCCGTTGATGACTTGATCTACGGCTTCCACCGCGCAACCTGCTGCATAGTGGGTGACATGATAAGAGTCCGCAGACATCACGGTATCAGATTCAATGCGGCCCCCGCCCGCTGCTGAAAATGCCTGTAACTGATTCAAGTATGCTTCAGGGTGAACCCTTAAGATCTCCTCTCCCGATCTGGTCTGGGGATCATTCAAGATCAGCAGATTGGGAATCGCTGCCGTAGAAACCTGGTTCATCACCGTTTCCAGACGCAGAGGGCATTCCGGATGGGATCCGGTCTGGTGTCGTAAGAATGTATTACTCTGAATATAAACTGTCATACGATATCCATTTCAGACAGGCCAATCACATACCAATCCTCAGAATCCTGATAACCGCCATAAACTGCTTCAGACAGCCGGGAAAAGTGAACATTCTCATCTCAATCAATGACTGTTGCTGTTTCTGTATTTCCAGCAATCATGGTAGAATCTGATTCACTTTTACTTTCGCACTGGAAATCCGGAGTCGCTTCACACTGACAAAAGAATTCCGGCTTCAGGATTGAGAAAATTCTTGACAGTTCGTAAGGTAAAGCGATAACGTAAGATAATAAAATAGAGCCACCGAAGACAGGGGAATTTATTCCTGCAGCGACAACCGAGTTATTTTGACCGTACAAGCGGGAGTGGAACGGTCATTCCCTGAACCTGCTGCTCGAAAATGGCAGATTTCGTTGGTATCTGCTCTTTATTTATCGTATGATTATCAGTGATTCATATCCTCATTCCGCTTCGTTCGGAACCAGAATAGCAGTCGGCATTTAATCACAGGAAATCTATTCGGCTGCCGTAGAGTTATTTGCCTTATTTGTGTAATATTTTCCTTGAATGTAACGCTCCCTATTGAAGCCGAGAAAACCCTGTGCAACTGAATGTACCGGGGTTCGAGCAGAACGTTGAATGAAGGAACTTTCCGTGCGACAATCCATATGCTCGTATCAGGCCTTTTCAGAAATTGAAATGCTGACCGCCAGAGTATTCAGACATTCTCTGTTGGCATTCGGTCTGCTACTGTGTTCCAGTTCGATACTTCTCGGCCAGCAACCGGCAGAACCCAACGCCCAGAATAATGCAGCCGATAATGCGCTCAATGTATACAAAGAGTTAATGACTCCCGAGGAAGCCATCAGTTTCCAAAAAACCAAGCAACGGGATTTCGACGAGCTGCTGCGAGGGGGAAAAATCAATGGAGCCGAAGACAAAAAGCTGATTGCAGAGGGCGCCCGATATTATCTGTACCTGATGACTCTCAAGCAGGATCCCAAAAAACCGGAAAATGAAACCGATCTGAACAAACTGCGGGCAAACATCCTGCGTGATATTCAGTTCTCCGGCCGGGTTTCCGGAAACTTTCAGGCACGCGAACTTTACCTGGAAGAACTGACAAAACGGGCAGAAGACCTGCTCGACAATCATCGTCTGGTCCGGTTCAGTGCCGTCGTGTTACTTTCACAACTTGATCTGCGTGATGAAGACCGACGCAAGAAAATAGATCGTGTCGCTTACACGATGGCCTATGTTCCCCTGATCAAAGTTCTGAACGATAAAACACAGCCGACTGAACTCAAGATTGTCGCTGCGAATGGACTGGCCCGCATCGGACAGACGGGGAATGCAACCAACCAGTTACGAATCAAAATCGCAGAGGAAATTATTGACGAACTGATCCCGTCCGTGAATGAGTACTCATGGTATCAGCGCAGTCTGGTAGAAGCCCTCGGTTCGTTGGGCATCACCGATAATCTCGCACGGCGGCCCATCGTTACCGACGCGTTACTGAATGTCATGGGTGATCCAAAACGGACCTGGGAAGTCCGTTCCACTGCGGCCCTGAATATTGGCAAGCTGCCTCTCAAAGCGAACGCCGACATCAAACTCATCACCTATTCCATCGTGGACATGACAAGAAAAATGGTTCAGGCTTATAATGCCAACACTGCCGGATACTGGTGGAAACGCTGTTTCTGGAATGTCTATCTGGCATTCAAGCCAGCGAACGCGGCCGATAATACCGGATTGGTCAAACAGCAGGTCAATCAGACTGTGGTCAATGACGCCTACAAACAGGTCATCAAGCCGATCGCCACAATCGTACAACCCGGAGAGACCCCTAAAATCAATGCCGATGTCACCAAGGAAATGGATGACTGGCTGAAGGAGAAACTACCCAAAAACTTCCGGGTGGCTCCCGTTCAGGCCAAACCACAGAACCAGCAGGTTGCAGAAGGAAAATAAACCCTTCTGTTTGCTGTTGCTCGACACTGCTTTCTCGTCTTCGCTTCTGAATCTTACGTTACAGATTTCCCCGGATTCTGACCGACCATCTCGTTTAAGATCCCTGCTTTTTCTATCATTTTTCAGTAGAATAGCAGCATGAAAATCACAAACGTCCGCGCAATACAACCAGTAGGCACAAACTCGCCTCCCGACTGGCGTACCAGCCTGGGTCAGATTCTCGTCGCCATCGATACCGACGCGGGTTTGACCGGCTATGGTGTCGGCGGAGGAGGTCTGGCAGGACAACACGTGGTCACGACCGTTCTCCGCGATCTCCTGCTTGGCAGAAACCCGGAGGAGATTTCACGACTCTGGGACGAGATGTATCAAGCCACGCTGGCATTCGGCCGAAAAGGAATTGCCATCATGGCCATCAGCGGAGTCGATCTCGCGCTGTGGGACCTGCAGGGAAAGCGGGTACAGCAACCCGTGGTCGCACTGCTGGGAGGCACTCCCGGGACAAAAATACCGACTTATCACACGGTCTGGTCTGCCGAAGATCTCGCGACAACCGCTGAGCATGCCGGTTATAAATTACATCTGGGAAAAGTGGCTGCCCCGGAACAACGCGAATTGATGGTCGCCTCCATTGAGCAGGCGCGAAACAGCATCGGCCCTTCTCCTTTACTGATGGTCGACGCCTGGATGAAATGGGACATCGAAACTACCATCTCCATTGCGCAAGAGATCCAACCGTTTCAGATCGAATGGATTGAAGAACCCCTCTCCCCGGATGATCTGGCCGGCTACGCAGTCCTCAAAGATAAATCGGCAGTCCCCATCGCGGGAGGCGAGCATGAATTTACTGCAGAAGCGTTTCGTCCGCTCATCGAACAGCATCTGCATACAGTGCTCCAGCCTGATGTCAACTGGTGTGGTGGTTTGACGGAACTGATCAAAATCTACACAATGGCACAGGAAGCCGGCTTGCGTGTCTGTCCGCATCGGGGTTGCGAAATCTGGGCGTTGCACGCGATCGCTGCCCTGGATTCCCAGCCACTGGCAGAGACCGGTCGCCCCTGGATGACCTGGGTCAAAGGACAACCGGATATCCAACAGGGCATGATCGAAGTTTCAGACCGGCCCGGCTTCGGTCTGTTATTCGATGAACGTCGTCTGCCACTTGTAAACTGACTCGAATCCATCTCCACTGAAATGCTGAATAATATGTATAAACCAAGCCAGCTGATTTTCCCTTTTCTGATTTCTGCTATCAGTATCATTCTGGTGAACGGCTGCAGCCAGGAAGCTGCGCCCGACAACAAGGCGAAAACAACCAAAGCAGATCCCCCCGTCCCGGTCGCTCCTGCCGGTCCAGTGATCATCTCCGAACAGGATATTCACGAACGCCTGAAAAAAGATAATCCCGACTACCAGAACAATGCGGAATTCGGAAAAGAAAAAGGGATTATCATTTCAGCCAAACTGATCGGCGTGGAAGATATTTCTGCACTCAAAGCTCTGAAACTGCAGTTCCTGGATCTGATGAACTGCCCGGTATCCGACTTAAGCCCGCTGAAAGGCATGGATCTGCAGTACCTGGATCTCACACATTGTCCGGTTACCGATCTGAGTCCTCTGAAAGGAATGAAACTACAGGAACTCTATCTGGAAGGATCCTTTGTGAGTGATCTCAGTCCGTTACAGGGTATGCCCATTCGTATTCTCAGAATGGAGCACACTCCCGTTTCGGACATTTCCCCACTGGAGGGCATGCCCCTTAATCAACTCAATCTGTTTGATACCAAAGTCAAAAGCCTGGGTCTGGTCAATACACTGCCTCTTAAAACACTCTGGATTCCCAGTACCGAAATTACGGACCTGTCTCCGCTCAAAGGCATGCTGCTGGAGAGCCTGGATATTCAGGATACGAAAGTCGCCGATCTCTCTCCTTTGAGAGGCATGCAGTTTCTACGTCTGAACCTGGCGAATTCTGCTGTCACCGATTTGACGCCTCTGAAAGGCATGCCTTTGCAGCGGCTGATATTCACACCTGCCAACATCACAAAAGGCATGGACGTGATCAGAGAAAACCCCACCATTCAAGGTCTGGGCACCAGCTTTGAGACTGTTAAAGCCGCTGATGAATTCTGGAAGGAATACGATGCGGCTCAGCCGGCTCCAAAGCATCAAAAATCTGAAAATTAAACAGGCCTCAGTCAATCGACAATATACTGCCTGTCCTGCGAGAACAGATCCGATTTCCAGATCTTCAGACGGTTCAACCAGTATTGCAGCATGACAGCCAGAGTCAGAATCCCATAACGGGCACTGCGTCTGAAATTGATACTCGATGCTTCTTCAAAATAACGGACTGGAACCGGGATGTCGCTCAGCTTGAATCCACAGTGTACCGCCTGCGCCAGGAATTGCGTATCGAAAATAAAATCGTCTGAATTCTTATCGAAGGGAACTGTCTCCAGGACTTCACGGCTGTAAGCACGAAACCCACTGTGAAAATCTCCCAGGTTCTGTCCCAGTGCGATATTTTCGACAATGGTCAGGAAACGGTTTGCAACATACTTATAAAAAGGCATCCCCCCCGCCAGGGTTTCCGCACGGGTTCGGATTCGGGAACCAAGAATCACATCGCAGATTCCCAGTCGGATCAGTTCGGTTGCTACCGGAATCACGCGACTGTCATATTGATAATCGGGATGAATCATCACAACAAAGTCTGCCCCTGCAGACAGGGCATAACGATAGCAGGTCTTCTGGTTTCCACCATAACCTTTATTTCGCTCATGCTGAATGACCGTTAACCCCAGCCGCTTGGCCACTTCAACGGTGTTATCACTGCTGCAGTCATCGACCAGCACGATTTCATCAACGGAGCCTTCCGGGATGTCAGCCACGGTCCGTTCCAGGGTACTGGCAGCGTTGTAGGCAGGCATCACAGCGATCACACGCCCTCGCCCCGGTTGAGGTACGGAACTGTTTGAGCTGGATTCAGGATCGGACATAAGACTATCAAATTCAGAGATTCAGAGCATGAAAGGTTGGCTGTTCTGCTTCCCTTACAGAACAGGAATACCGCGATGACCACAGCTAGAGCGCGTCACATTTAACCATAGCGTCTCACATTCTATTATACTCAACCCAAATGGCCTTGGAGACGCTACAGTAAAATTGGACACAGTCTAGACTGCTTATACACAACTAATGCGAGCCGGTCAGACATCGGAATGCATTGTTTACGAGAAGAGAGACGTAAACAAGTCAAAACAGTCTCGTTTTAAGGAATCGCTTAAACCGGAGCGGAACTCAGGCTGCAGATTCGATTGCGGCCTTCTGCTTTTGCCTGATAAAGGGCGCTGTCTGCAGCTGCCAGCATCGCCTGAACACTGTCCATCACATGGGGTGAATAAGTCGAAATCCCCAGGCTGGCTGTGACAGGAATACGAACTTCATTGAATTCGATGACACTCACTTCAATCGAATGCCGAATGACTTCTGCGATACGTTCTGTACCCGTCAATCCGACTTCCGGTAACAGGATCGCCAGCTCTTCACCACCATAACGGGCGGCGATGACGTTATCCGATGATCGTATCTCCTGGATCCGTTCTCGTAAAATCTGTGCCACTCGTCGCAGGACTTCATCCCCCGCCTGGTGACCATAATTATCGTTGACCGCTTTGAAGTGATCCAGGTCGATTAAAATGAGAGAACAGGCAGTCTCGGCTGACTGAGCCCGATGAAACTCATCTTCAAACAGTTCATCAAATGAGCGCCGATTGACCAGCCCCGTTAATCCATCCTGCCGCGCCTGGCGTTCAATCGTCGCATGGTTGAGCACTTTCAGAAGTGTATTCGACAAAAACTGCGATGCCCACGAGATCAGTCTTAAAGATCGTTCATCATAAGGTTGACTGTCCTGACTGGTCAGACAGAGCACACCAATGCGTTTCCGGTTTGTGATCAGTGGCGAGATCAAGGCAGCCCCGACCAGGGAACGGATCCCATGGTTCTCCAGTTGATCGCCCGAAAGAGACGTATTTTCTCCGGAATTGAGCCCGAGTTGTACCAGGTTCATCTCATGTTCCCGCCAGCGGGCTTTCACTCCTGACTGGAGCGTGATACCACATTCGACGATCGCCTTACAGCCACTGGCGTCGCCGGGAGTCGAAAGAAATAACCCTGCTCTACTCGAATTGGTCAAATGTCTTAATCGATCCAGAAACTCTTCCAGCATAATTACCGGTGTCTTGAACTGCTGATCTGCCAGAGATCGTAATTCAAGCTGTTCCCGCGTGACGCGTAACTCAAACCGATGTGATTCAAAATCCTGATTCTTGACAATATTACGCGAAACACAGATCAGTAACCGCTTCGCCAGCTTAACCTGCTGTACTTCATCAACACCTTCGGGATACAGTTCAGTCGTGATAAAGATTCCGGAAATATCTTTTTTGTCATACACGGCCAGCAGGCACAGCTTTTGAATCCGCGCTTTGTCCTGATCGTGAAAACATTGATAGATACTCGATTCTCTCAGTTTCTCACCACGCAATACCAGCACGTTCTGATTCCGCAACTGCGTCAGAATACTCCGGTCAATTTCGTAAACCGCTTTTGTATTCCGCGAAATTCCCCGTGATTCACGCAGTTTAAATTCACCATTAATGTGATTCAGGTACAAGCCGAATCCATCTCGCAGTGATGGAACGTAGCGTTTTAAAAGCAGCTCAATTGCCTGATCAAAATCGGACTGTGAGACGAACTCTCTTAAAATATGATTCTCGATCAGCGTCATCGCCCGATCGGACTGAATATCATGCAGCTCTTCTTCAAATTCAGAAAGGTTACGCTGGAACTGTTCGTTTTCTTTCCGTACTGCTGACATCTTAAAAGTGTAAACAATGTATTGCAGAAGACAGACACCGGCGATGGCTGCAACACTGGCGTTTGTAACGCCCTGCGAGACATTTTGAGTGACCACTTCGATGATGGATGCAATTAGGTAAGACAACTGAGCCCTGCGCTTTCTGACCTGCAAACGAGATTATATCTGATGAATGCCGCGGAATCTCCACGAGGTTCATCAAAAACCTAGCTCAGAAAACGCGGATAGATGAACACATTTTTCTGACTCACACCACGATTTGAGCTCATCATTTTGCCTGACCCCTGAATTCGTTATAATCCCGTTAAACCGATATTTTTGGCTTTCGGTTTGGTCACCATTATTCTCTAATAGGGAAAAGTCTGTCGCGTAGCGATTCTAACCGTTTTCTCTGAAACAGGATGAGGTCCAGACCGCTTGAACCGCAACAGGTTTCTGGCTCAACGATTTACCATTTCCCCACCTTTTGACAAAGCGTCAGGTCTGCTATGAATATTTTAAATCATTTTGGAACCCCGGTTTATCAGTGCTTCCTGCCGAAAACCTGTCTGCTACTGGTTCTCACTTTCAGCTGGCTGACTGCTCAGTCTGTCTCAGCAGATACGCCCCCAGAAAAAGAGGACGCCAGGAAAACGAACGCCTCTCAAAAAACAGGGAAACAGCCGGAACACGAGTGGATTTCGCTGTTCAATGGTAAGAACCTGGATGGCTGGAAAGTCCCTCAATTCGGAGGGGAAGGCGAAGTCCATGTCGAGAAGGGAAACCTGATCCTGGAAATGGGCGTTGATCTGACCGGTGCAACGCTCGTCGATACCAAAAACCTTCCCCTGACAAATTATGAAGTGGAACTGGAAGCCATGCGGGTTGACGGGACTGACTTTTTCTGTGGACTGACTTTCCCCGTCAAGAAGGATCCCTGTTCACTGATTTTAGGCGGCTGGGGGGGAAGCTTGTGTGGCATCTCCAGTATCGACGGAGATGATGCCTCACAAAACAGTACGACCACCTTTCAGACATTCAAAAAAAATCAATGGTATAAAATCCGTCTGCAGGTGACCGACCATAAAATTCAGGTCTGGCTGGATGGAAAGCAGATTGTGGATCAGAATCTGAAAGATCGCAAAATCTCAATCCGCCACGAAGTCGAACTCTCCCGACCGTTTGGATTCACTTCCTTCTGCACCACTGCTGCATTGAAGAATATCCGCCTGAGAAAACTGACTCCTGAAGAAGTCGCCAAAACAGCACCGCAGAAATAAAACCACATGTTGATTTTGAGCAACACGCCGATGGATTAAGTCATCACGGGTTATTAATTCGATAAGTGCTCTTCCCTCATAAGCCGTTCTAAGAACGGTCTTTAGGAACAGACTTACGATTCCCCATGAAAGTGGTATTCCGTTTGCGTTTACCCTGCCAGAGAAAGTATTGGAATTCTTCGTGATTCCAGGCTCCGGGTCATTTCACTCTCAAGGCAGAACGGCATTCCATTGAATTCGCAAATTACCGCAGAAATCACAGCAGTCATTGCATCTCAAAGTCTTGCTCTCATTGAAGGAACAGCCCCCTTTTCGTCCGACGTACTCTGTGACTTCTGGTATCACGGGCAGGAACATCTGAAACAACGACGACGTATACTTGAGCCGCTGGCACAATCTGATATTCCGCAAGATCTCTCGGAATCAGAACTCGAAGTCATCTTCAAAGATTTCTTCGCCGAAGAAATGCTGATACGAATCGTCACGACAGTTTTCGCGGCTACAGATCAAAAGCGGAAACAGTGTCAGGCAGAACCAATCGCACGCAGTCTTTTTCTGGCATTTCTGGATCTGAAACGAGTTGTGCTGGCAGTAATGGTGGCAGAAAATCATCTGAGTCTCGAGGCACTTAAACGAATCAATCGTACGAGACGGTCCATCGAACGCTGGACCGATCTGATGCTGGGGCAGTTTGTACTGCGCTACAACATGCAGGAATTTGCGCACGAACCGGAACGCGCCCGCGATTTTGGAGAAGACCAGGCAACGAACCTGAATGCCCCTTCTCCCGTTCAAACCTGGGAACTGATCACAGCCGGTTTACGCATTTCGTTCCCAGCCGGACTGACCAGTCAGAGCAGTGACCACTGGGAAAAAATGCTCGCAACCATCATGGCCTGTTACCCTGCAGACTGCTTCCACCAGTCCGCGCTGATGAAATCGATCCAGCAGATTCGCATCTCACGCAGTGGATTCGCCGACGAAACACACCCGGATCGAATTCCGGAGCTGTTTCGCATACCACTCCCGGGCTCTGCTGCCACGACGACAAAGCCTCCACACTTCAAACCAACGGGCCAGAAGCAACAGGGAATCAAAGCCACTCCCCCCAACCAGGGCATCAGCTTTTCACATCTCCATAAGCGAAGTCCCAAGGGACCTCATTTCTAGAGCGCGTCACATTTTACAATAACCGCTCTCGATCTATTATACCCGGTCCGAAGGGCTCTGCAGACGCTACAGGAAAACCGGAAACAGTCTGGCTCTCACACCGATTGAGAAACTTTTTGATTTTCCCGGTTGACTTGATTTGTTCTACAGGAGTATGATCTACGCATTGGATTTCCATTGAAAGAAATTCGATAGAAATCCTATTTTGTTCGTTTTGGAGTTTCTCCGTGACACATCGGTTTGGTACTTTTAGCTTTAATTTTGTGCGGCTGTCCTTTTTTTCAGCCTGGCACTTTTTGAGCTATTGGTTTACCGGCACAGGTTACCTGACCGATCGAATACATACCGTTCATAACTGATGAACACCCCTGAAATCGATTGGCCCTGTAACCTGACTGGTTACAGGGCTTTTTTTATTCCCTGAGACTGAAATAGAAATGAGTCAACGCCATGATTGTTGTTATGAAACCCAATGCTACTGAAGAAATGGTCCAGGCCATGGTCAGACGCGTCGAAGAAATGGGCCTCAAAGCCCATGTCATCGTCGGCGAAGAACGGACCGTCATTGCCGCTGCCGGCATCAAACGGGACGGGCACCAGGAAGTACTGGAATCCTGCGCGGAAGTCGAAAAAGTCGTCCCGATCGTCGCCGCTTATAAAGTTGCCAGCAAAGAAACCAAACCCGAACCTACGATCGTCACCACTCACGGACTCAAAATAGGTGGTTCCCATGTCGGCGTGATCGCGGGTCCCTGCTCCGTGGAAAGTGAAGAACAGATACTGCAGGTTGCCCACCAGGTCAAAGCCGCCGGTGCCACCGGTTTACGAGGCGGTGCCTTCAAGCCGCGTACCAGTCCCTACTCGTTCCAGGGCATGAAAGAAGAAGGCCTCAAACTCCTGGCACTGGCACGCGAAGAAACCGGCCTCGCCGTCGTCACGGAAGTCATGACACCCAACCATGTTGATCTGTTATGCCAGTATGCCGACGTCCTGCAGATCGGCGCCCGCAATATGCAGAACTACCATCTCCTGCAGGCGGTCGGCGAAACCCGTCTGCCCGTTCTGCTCAAACGCGGCCCTTCCGCCACGATCGAAGAATTCCTCCTGGCTGCCGAATACATCCTCGATCAGGGCAATCAACAGGTGATGCTTTGTGAACGCGGCGTACGAACATTCGAAACACACACCCGTTTCACACTCCCGCTGGCCACCGTTCCTTACCTGCATGAACGCACTCACCTGCCCGTCGTCATCGATCCCAGTCATGGGACAGGCATCGCCAGCCTGGTACCTCCCATGTGTGCCGCTGCGATCGCCGCCGGCTGTGATGGCCTGATCCTCGAAGTTCACCCGGATCCCTCCCGCGCCATGAGTGATGGCGCCCAGTCACTGACTCCGGATGCCTTCTCTCAAACGATGGATCTCTGTCGCAAGGTTGCAGCAGCCGTCGGAAAAGAATTAGGATAAACCAGCCGTCCTCCATCATTTGAAGCGACCTGTTCCCGGGAGTCCGTTCATGAAGCTCTGTCTTTTTTCAGTCAGTTATGCCGGTTTCTGGGGACAGCATGCCTTGAGCCTGAATGAATTCATCGCCCAGTCTGCAAAACTGGGCTACGATTCCGTGATGCTCATGGGAAAACGTCCCCATCTGGCTCCCCTTGACAGTTCTCCGGAACTGATCGAATCCATCAAGGGAGCCCTCGAACATCACCGGGTGAATTGCGCCATCATCGGCGGCTATACTGATTTTGCTGGGTCTGCTGCAGCCGAAGTTCCCCTGATCGAACTGCAGATTCAATACGTCCAGCAACTCGCGGAAATCGCCAGTCAGCTGGGCGCCTCGACGGTTCGCATATTTACCGCCTACGATTCTCCCCGTCAGACTCCCCAGGCACTCTGGAACCAGACGGTATCCGCGTTACAGGAATGCTGTGACCGGGCCGCTGAGTTCAACGTGACGGTCGCCGTTCAGAACCACCACGATGTCGGTGTTCATTCCGATGCCCTGCTGGAACTCCTGTTTGATATCGACCGCCCCAACTGCAAACTCGGCTTCGATGCCTGGTCACCTGCCCTGCGCGGCGAAAACCTGTTCGATGCCGCTCGCAAAATGGCCCCGCATACCGCAATCACCACCAATGCCGACTACATCAGGTTGCCCCGCTTTACTTACCAGCCCGATCTCATCAACTATCAGCGACAGGAACCGGATCTGGTCCGCGCTGTCAAATTCGGAACGGGTTTCATCGATTACTCTGCGTTCTTCCATGGCTTAAAAGAGGGCGGCTTCAATGGCATCGCCACCTATGAAATGTGTTCTCCCATCCGCGGCGGAGGCAGCCTTGATAATCTGAATGCCTATGCCAGCGAATACCTGACCTGGATGAAAACGCATCTGCTCTGATCCCCGATCCCCGCTTATTTTTTCTGCGCGGGGAGATACTGCAGCAGCTTTTTCACGACCTCTGGTTTTGATTTCGCCAGGTTCTCTACCGGGTCCGGCGTCTCAATAATATCATACAGCTCAATTTTGCCTGGCTTCCCCTTGTTCAACGTTGTCGTCAATCGATACTGCTGAGTACGCACACTCACCGCGTCATTCCAGTAACTGAGCGCCGCCTCGCGTATCTCTTTCTGCTCACCCGTCAGAATCGGTTTCAGACTTTTACCATCCAGCGGATACTCCGTCTTCCGAAATGCCGGCTGACACAAATCAATCAGCGTGGGATAAATATCCACGGTCTCCACCAGAGCCGCCGACTTCAATCCCGCTGCTGATACACCTGGCGCCCGAATCATCAACGTACTCTTCAAAGCCCGTTCCAAAGGCGCATGCTTGGCCCATAATGCAGAATCCCCCAGAAACCAGCCATGATCGCCCCACACGATCACAATCGTATTCTCGCGCAGTCCCAGCTCATCCAGGGCCGTTAAAACCTTTCCCACCTGCCGATCTGTATAACGTACACACGCCAGATATCCTCTTCGCACATTCTCCCGCGCTGCGGGTGACAGGGGGCGTGTTTTCTCATACTCCATATCATAACTGTAGAATTCCCCGCTCTTATGCCAGTACGTCGACCCTGGTTTCTCCGGGTGGGGGACCGGGGGAATTTTCACATTCTCAAACGCCTCCCAGTCCTGTTGCGGCGCGACAAACGGCAAATGAGGCTTGAAGAAACCCAGTCCCAGGAAAAAAGGCTGATCTCCCTGTTTATATTCTAGCAGTTTCTCGATCGCTGTTTTCGCCAGCAGACCATCGGGCAGATCTTCATCCTGTTCTACTTTGAATTCCATCAGGTCCCGGATTCCGCTGCCATCCTCCCGACTGCGTCCGTTCGCATACGCGAAGAAGATTCCCCAGCCCCGTTTCCAGGATCCAAAAGGAGTCGCCAGCTCATCCCACGCATGAGGAAGTTCATCCCGGCCATCCCCCTGCCCGTTATATTCAAAGACCCGACCGTCGGCCGTGTGGGAGATTTTTCCAATACACGTCGTCCGGTAGCCACTCCGCCTAAACAGCTCGGGCATCGTCTGCGCACCGGCTGTCTGTTTCGCAGACAAGGCTGAGGGACCACTGTAAAACGCCTGGTTTTTGCGGGTCACTCCCGAATTCTGCGGACTCCGCCCCGTCAGCATGGCATAGCGGGATGCGCCACAGGTAGGAACCTGCACAAAATGATTGGTAAACAGTACGCCTTCTGACGCCAGTTGATCCAGCGACGGACTCTGCACATAAGGCAGGCCGTAACACCCCAGTTCTGTGCGTAAATCATCAATGGCAATCAACAGCACATTCGGCTGCGATTTCCCGGAAGTCTCCGCAGCGGAATTTTGACTCTGTACAAGCAGCATACTTAAAACAGCAACCAGACAGCAGGCGTTCATTCGAATCCACATAATTCAAAATCATCTCCGAAAAGGATGTACGCAGTAACTTCAATCAGACACAATAGAATTATAACAGACCGATATCGTTTTTTCCTTAGAACTGAGCGACACATTTTCCGGAAAGGTACTCTCATGAGCAGTCATTCCGAATCCAGTCTCAACGATGATCCATTCGAAAATGCCAGACAGACCATGGTCGAAAAGCATCTTCGCCAGCGAGACATCCACGATCCCCGCGTCCTTGCAGCCATTAAATGTATTCCCCGCGAACAGTTTGTCCCACCAGGGTCGCAGCGTTTTGCCTACAACGATTGCGCGCTCCCCATCGACTGTCACCAGACCATCTCGCAGCCCTACACCGTAGCCTTCATGTGCGCAGCAGCCCAGTTGACGGGAGACGAACGTGTCCTCGAAATCGGCACAGGCTCCGGTTACGGCGCCGCCGTCCTCTCACAACTCGCACGTGAAGTCCATACTGTCGAACGCATCCCCGAACTTGCCGAAGAGGCGACCGGGCGACTCCAGCGACTCTGCTATGACAATGTCCACGTCTACACCGATGATGGCACTCTCGGTCTTGCACAGGCTGCTCCCTTCGATGCCATCATCGTCACTGCGGCGGCAGAGCGGTTACCTGAGCCCTACCAGCAACAGCTGAACGAGGGGGGAAGAATCATCATCCCCCTCGGCTCTGAAACCACCGGTCAGCGCATGTATCGATTCACGCTTCACAACGGAAAGCTCACCGAGGAAAACCTGGGCGCATTCGTTTTCGTCCCGCTGATCGGTAAATTCGGGCACCCTTCTGATCGTCCTGAATAACCGGCCGTTGATTAGCGGATTTTTACAGGTGGTTTCTGTCCTTTCGGAATGAGGGTGATGTATTTTCGGTCTTTCATCCGCTGATCAAAGTCCGCTTTGGCTTCTGTCACCAGCGCCGGGTTCTCCATGAGTTCAACCGTCGTGGCCGCCAGTGCCTGGGCTGCATAGAGAATTCCCTTCTCACCAATCGAAGAACCGATACAGGCCACATTCTGCCAGCTGTGACCGGGGTTCCCTGCAGCAAAACAGGTGGTCCGTAATCCCCCCGTCGGAATATGCCAGCTGATATCCCCTACATCAGTCGAACCTTTAGACGACGTTCGGGATTCCAGCAGTGTATGCACCCGACTGTCGATCGCCACGGGAAACTGCTGACCGAATTCCTCGATCAGAGGCTGCTGAATCCGGCGGGCAAATGCTTTCTCTTCTTCCGAAAATTGAGGCGGGCCGATGGTCGTCAGCTTTTCGTGAATCACTTCCGACAAAGGCGTATTGGGAATCAACTCGTGATTATCCGTGTCAACCTGGATAGCCAGTTTGGTCCGGGTCATCAGTGCCGCCCCTTTAGCAATGTCAACGACCCATTGATAATTCCGTTCCAAATCCTCATGTGTATTGGCCCGCACGTAATACCAGACGGTCGCCTGGGCAGGAACCACGTTCGGCTGACCACCGCCGTCAATAATCACGTAATGCATCCGCGCGTCTTCCTTGACGTGCTCGCGCATAAAATTCACCCCGGTATTCATCAGCTCAACCGCATCCAGCGCACTCACGCCACTCTCCGGACTGACCGAAGCATGCGCGGGCAGACCGGTGAAGGTGAACTTGACCGACACCAGTGCTTTCGAACTCCCCAGATGCACGTTGGTGTTATTCGAGGGATGCCAGTGCAGACAGATATCCAGATCCTTGAACTGTCCGTCCAGCAGCATGTAAACTTTTCCCAGTCCCGTCTCTTCCGCCGGCGTTCCATACAGACGCACGGTTCCTTTTAACTGATGCTTGTCGATCGCCTCCTTCGCCGCCAGTGCGGCCCCCAGAGCGGCTGTTCCCAGCCCGCTGTGACCACAGGCGTGTCCCGCGCCGCCTTCCGTTTGTGCTTCACGAAAGGGAACCGTCTTCTGAGACAGGCCGGGTAATGCATCGTATTCCGCAAGAATCCCAATCACGGGTTTTCCGCTTCCATAACTCGCTACAAATGCCGTCGGCATATCGGCCACACCACTCTTCACCGTAAACCCGTCCTGTTTCAGTTTCTCTATCAGCAGTTGCGAGGACTGATTTTCCTGCAGACCGACTTCCGCATAATTCCAGATTGACTGATTCACGGCTTTCAGGTCGTCCGCACGACGGGTGATATCATCGACGGCTGTCTGCTGGGCTGCACTCAGTTTCTCCGGTTCTTTTTCCTCCGCATCGACAAAGCGGAACAGCAACAGCACACTCAGAACACATCCGACAACTCTTACAAAAGTCGCTCGCATCATGGTCTTTCTCTCCGTAATCGGAATGTTTTTTGAAATGGGATCAGTTCAGACTACCAAAGCCTGCGCAGGTTGTCATCTCTTTTTCCGGTTCACTACCATTTGAGCAGTTCGACGCGTACCCGTGAAAGAATTCAACTTGACTCACCCGTGCCGCTGCCGAAATTACGCAGTTATGCGTCGCGCGCGTTGCCCGCTTTTCATCTTGGTAAATACAACGAACCAGGATGAATCTGATCAGTGATCTGGCTGCTGGATTCACTGGAACATCACCTGTTTTCGAGACACAACTGCAGATTGCTTCACCACTTTTCGAACCCGCTTTCAGAACGTTTTCCGCATCCTTACTCCGCCTGACACGCTCAGGCAACAAAAACAAAGTCAAAGCGGCGCATGAATGCGGTTGACCTGCCCGAGCCAACCTGCATGATCTCGTACATCGCACTAACGTTTCTTTTATTCTCTTCTCAGGAGACCAGACCATGACCACACCTTCTCCCCGAACCCGTATCACCCGCGAACAGCGTCATCATCTGCTGCAGACCATCAAGGCATTACTCGGCATGCACAAACACCCGTCTGAAATCAAACGGGTCGTCAGTAAAGAATTTCAGCTCTCTCCCCGCTCCGTCGAACGTTATATCACACGTGCCCGCCGGGAAATGGTCGAAAGTGTGACGGTCCCCCTGGAGCAGATGCGTGCCGAAGCATATCACTTTTACCTGTATAAGCTCAGTAATCCAAATCTCTCTGAACGTGAACAGATCCGTTGCCGCGAACGCATGGATAAACTGCTCGGCCTCGACACCCCCACCCAGCCACGGCAGAAACGCTTTATACGAAACCTGACTCTGGAAAAGATCAAGAACATGTCAGTGGAAGAGCTCAAAGAAACACGGAAACTCGTTCACAAAGATTATTACCGGATGACAGGTGAACCATCTCCAAAAAACGATTCAGCAGGTAGATGAAAAATGAGCACTGAAACGACTGGTCAGATGTGATAACGGAATACTGGCTTCAGCAGCTTCACTGTTGAAACGGACTGCCAGATGGGAGCCTATCCTTAAAGAAATTCTGGCAGCATTCCAGTATCCGCCTATAGCACGATCCCGTCATAGCGCAGCACGTATTCGCGGCTGAACACTTCCGGCTCGAGTTTCATCCCCTGCTTGCGATCCCGCTCTGCCTTCTCATCCTCACCCTGGAAATGATAAGCCAGCCAGCGATGGAAGTAACCTTCCCAGTTAGCAGGGTCCAGTTCAATCGCCCGGGAATAGTCGTTGATCGCCAGTTCCGCTTTTTCATCACCCCAGCGGATCAGCCCCCGGTGCACATAGATCGAAGCCAGCCGCTCGGAATCATAGCCGCGCTCTTTCTCCGCCACCTTGATCGCGGCCGTCAGATCATCCTCGGCGGAAGCATACCGCCCCACTCCCATGTAAAGCAGCGCCCGGGCAAATCGCACATCCGCATCGTTGGGATTATCATCCAGGGCCACATTGAATTTCGCCTGCTTTGTCTCAAAATCGTAAACGCCATCCTGCGGCGTAAAGTCAGCCAGCGGTCGATAGAGTTCCGGCTTGGTCATCGGAACGGGAATACAGGCAGCGAGACTACACAACAGCAGCACACCGCACGACAGCAGGCGGAAAGACAGTTTCAGCATCACAGAACATCCTTGTTCGACCGTCCCAGCCAGACAGTATGCACACAAGCCTTTTACCAGCAATATGTTACAGCATCTTCGAATCCAGCCGGCAGCAGGCAGCAGTAACCCCCTCTGCCCGTAATGTAAACCAGAACTACCATTTCCTGCAATACGATTTGTTTTCATCGGTGAGTGTTTCGTAACAACTTCGTATTAACGACGGGTTAAAGATCGATGAATAAATGTCGACTCTCTTAGAATGACATTGAACGTCTGAAAATCGATAGATAGCTTAAACGCAGGAAGACCATGCTTCGCAGAGTAGCCTCTTTTTGATTTCAGAAATCTGTCACTCTCATATTTGTGGTTCTACTCTCATACCGTTGCTCTCACTAACAAGGAACACACGATGCGCAAAGATTCCTGCTTCCACTTCATTTCCCGGATTCATCGTCGACAGGCTTTTACCTTGATAGAATTACTGGTCGTCATTGCCATTATTGCCATCCTCGTGGCTTTATTACTCCCGGCAGTTCAGCAGGCCCGCGAAGCAGCCAGGCGGTCGAGCTGCAAAAACAATTTAAAACAACTCGCACTCGCCTTACAGAACTACCATTCAACCTTTGGTGTCTTTCCCCCCGGCAGTGTCAACGGTGCGGGTGATAATCCGAACGGAGCCCATGGCTCGGGGGCAGTCGCCATTGGGGGTTCCTGGATTCTCATGATCCTGGCCAATCTTGAGCAGTCGGCCATGTTCGACGATTTCATGACCATCGCCAATGAACGCAATGAAGTTCAGGACTGGCTCGGAAATGGAACCTATACCTCACAAGGCATGGATGTGGGCAGCAAACCATATAATGCCATGCTCTGTCCGTCACACCCCGTCAATCGAGAGCAGTTTGCTAACGGAACCGGGCTGGAACACCTGGCCCGGGGAAATTATGCCGCCAACTACGGCAAAGCCGGATATGGGAGCGTACATACCAGCAATGCGAAAATCGGGGGTATCTTCGGCAATAACTCCAGCATCGGCATACGGGATATTAAAGATGGAACTTCCAATACATTGGCTTTAAGCGAACTGAAATTTAGACTGCAAAGTTCAACCGGCCCTTCCAGCCAGGACACCCGTGGTACCTGGCCATACGGAGTTATGGGGGCGAACATTTTCAGCACTCAGACCAGTCCCAACAGTTCCACACCGGATGGGATCTGGGGCTGCCGCAGCTATCCTGATGAAGGAATGCCCTGTATCCAGATCGGGTCACCTTATACCGAAATGTATTCCGCAACTCGCAGCTATCATGCCGGTGGCGTCCAGGGAGCCATGGCTGATGGTTCGGTCAGGTTCTTCTCAGATAATATCGACCTGACACTCTGGCAGGCATTGAGCACTCGAGGCGGACGGGAAGTGATCGAAAACTTTTAAATCCAAGGCAGTCTCATATTTCATGGGCAGTATTGAAAGCTTACCCGGCATTGCTACCTGTGTTCTGAGCCTTGCATGACGCTGAGTCATCCTGATATGAAATCAACCTGATCCTCTTTCAGTTCAAAGCAGCATTATGAAATTAATGAAATACCGATCTTGCCAGTATTCACTCCTGCTCTGTTTCACCTGCATACTGACAGGCTGTGGTGATGTGGGGAAAGCTCCCGTTTTCCCCACCAGCGGCATTGTCATCTATAATGGTAAGCCCATGGTTGGGGGAGGAGCGATTTCGTTCATCCCGGTCTCGCCACAGAAAGGCAAGGCCGCCGGGGGAACCATTACAGAAGATGGTTCGTTTATAATGTCTACTTATGAAGAGGGAGATGGTTCCGTCGCCGGTGAATTCCGCGTCACGATTTACCAGTCCACGTCACAGGAACCAGATACCGAATCCATGCCCGCAGACGGGGAAGCAGCTGGGGCAAAGAGCACTGAACCGATCCAGATTGTGGAACAGAACGACATAATACCCCCCATCTATTCTGATGCGTCCAAATCACCGGTCACAGTCAAAATAGATCCGAACGGGAATAACGAGTCATTGAAAATTGAACTGAAGCGCATGTAACAATCAGCTCAGAATCCCCTTGACCACGTGGGCCTCTTCGACGCCCGTCAGTTTGGCATCCAGGCCGCGATAGGGGTAGGTCAGTCGCCGGTGGTCGATGCCCAGGCAGTGCAGAATCGTCGCATTCATGTCGCGGATGTGAACCGGGTTCTCGACAATGTTGTAACAGAAATCATCGGTTTTGCCGTATTCATAACCCTGTTTGATGCCACCGCCGGCCATCCAGATCGAGAAGCAGCGGCCATGATGGTCGCGGCCCGCACTCGGGCTGCCAATCGCTCCCTGGCTGTAAACGGTGCGACCGAATTCGCCTCCCCAGATCACCAGCGTCTCATCCAGCAGCCCACGCTGCTTCAGATCTTTGACCAGCGCTGCCGAAGGTTGATCCACATCCTGACACTGGTTGGGTAACTGGCTCTTAATGGACACATGCTGATCCCAGCCCCGGTGAAACAGTTGCACGAACCGCACGCCCCGCTCCGACATCCGTCGCGCCAACAGGCAGTTTGCTGCGAAGCTGCCCGGCTTACGAGCTTCGGGACCATACATTTCGAACGTCTGTTCCGTCTCGCCGGACAGATCCATCAGGCCGGGCACCGAAGTCTGCATTCGATAGGCCATCTCGTACGAATTGATCCGCGCCTGAATTTCCGGATCGCCAATCTCTTCCGCCTGTCCCCGGTTGAGCGTCGCCAGATCGTCTAACAGTTTCCGTCGCTGTTTGCGATCGATGCCCGCCGGATTCGACAGGTACAATACCGGACTCGAACCGGGACGCAGTTTGACGCCCTGGTGACTGGGAGGCAGAAAACCCGATCCCCACAGCCGATCAAACAGAGGCTGCCCGGGATTCTTCCCCGTCCCCTGCGATAGCATCACCATATACGCGGGCAGATTTTCATTTTCACTGCCCAGTCCATAACTCAGCCACGAACCCAGGCTCGCATGACCGATCTGCTGGGAACCGGTATTGATAAATGTAATCGCCGGGTCGTGGTTGATCGCTTCGGTATGCACCGATTTGACAATCGTAATGTCATCGGCAATCGTCTGGGTATAAGGCAGCCGTTCGCTGATCCAGGTCTGATGCTGACCGCACTGCTTCATCTCCCAGAAAGGCGCCACGACGGGAAACGATTTCTGTCCCGCCGTCATGCCCGTCACCCGCTGCGTCCCTTTAACCGAATCGGGCAGATTCGAGCCGTGCAGTTCGCGCAGCACCGGTTTGTAATCAAACAGATCGACGTGTGAAGGGCCTCCCGACTGAAACAGGTAGATAATCCGTTTCGCTTTGGGAGCGATTTTTTTGACACCCGCGGGAATGGTCGTCTCTGCCTGTGCGCTCCCGTTAAACAGCTCCGGCTGCAACAGGCTGGCCAGCGCCGCGCCACCGATGCCGCGTGCCGAGCGGCTCAGCAGCGTCCGCCGCGTTACAATTCGTTCGTATTCAAAAACAGGATCCATGCTTATCCCCGTGTGATAAATTCGTAGGTATTGAAAATCATGCTCGCCACGGTCGTCCAGGCAGCGGCTTCTGCAGTGGGCAGACTTTTGTCTCGCTGTGATTCCCCCTGATTCAACAGCGCCACCGCTGCACGATCATTCGACTGGTAATTCTTCAGCTCACGCTGGTAGGCCTCTGTGACGGTTTTCACTTCCCAGGCTTCCGGAGGTCGCCCTAAGGCTTCTGCAAAAGCGAAGCGGATTCGGGACTCGATTCCCGCGCCCCCTTCTTTCATGATGCGTTCTGCATAATTGCGGGACGCTTCCACAAACTGCACATCGTTCAGCAACACCAGCGATTGCAACGGGGTATTGGTGCGGGCGCGACTCACCAGACAGACCTCACGGTTCGGCGCATCAAAGGTCTGCATATTCGGCGGAGGCACCGTGCGTTTCCAGTACGTATACATGCTCCGGCGATACAGTTTTTCGCCATGATCCTGTACGAAGACCTGCGCGGTTGCCGGAGAGCTGCCGTAATGACTCACTTCCCGCCACAAGCCTTCCGGCTGATACGGGTTCACACTCGCGCCGCCCACGCGCTCGACAAGTAACCCGGAGACTTTCAACGTCGCATCCCGGATTGCTTCGGCCTGTAACCGGAAACGGGCCCCGCGGGCCAGTAAGCGGTTCTGCGGATCTTCTTTCCAGAGTTCGGGTGTGCCCTCCGATGACTGCCGGTAAGTCGCCGAGAGCAGAATCTTGCGCAGGATGTGTTTCACATCCCAACCCTGCTCATAAAATTCGACCGCCAGCCAGTCCAGCAACGCGGGATGCGTGGGAGGATCTCCCTGCGAGCCGAAGTCCGCCGTCGTGGAAACAATTCCCTGACCGAACAGCATTTCCCAGAACCGGTTCACCGCCACGCGCGTCGTCAGCGGATTCTCCCGCGACGTCAGCCACTCGGCTAATGCCAGGCGGTTTCCAGGAGCCTGTTCAGGCAGACCTGGTAAAAAGCCCGGAACCCCCGTACTGACTTGAACGGTCGGCTGATCGTATTGACCGCGATCTAAAATAAATGTTTCACGGGGTTTCGCAGCCGTATTCATCACCATTGTTTCGAATGAATCGGTCAGCATTTTGCGGCGTTCCTGCAGATTCGACAGCTGATACCGCGTGTTTTTCAGCTCAGGAGCAATCTGGCTGTAATATACTTTGAGCGCGGTCTGCTGCGCTGCATCCCGTTTCGCCGGTTCGACTGCCAGAATGGTCTGGATGGCTTCCGGAATGGTGGAGCCGTCATCGATGCCAGAGATTCCGAAGACCTGGTAATCGCCGGCCATCAGGGCCTGCCGACCACCAAATTCACCCCCGCCCCAGACGAGCATCACGGTAATATATTTTGAGTCTTTGGTTTCATAGGGCTTCTCAAAGGTCGCCGTCAAATGCTGCTGACTCTGATTGTGCGGCGCGGGGGACCAGCCGTTATGATCGCGGGGATCCAGGCAGTCCTGCACCGGGTAATCGGGATGGGATTGGCTGGCCGTAATCTTTGCGATATTGAACATGGAGTACAGGTCGAGCTGATCTGAATGAATGGCGGTTCCCGAAGCAGCCAGGCTCGTCAAAATGAATCCGCCGGGAAACGATTCTTTCTTGCCATGCCCGATGCCTCCTTCGGGGAGTTTCTCGTTAGGGTAGAAGACAATTCGCAGGCCTGTCAGCTGATCGGTTCCCGGTTTAACCTTGAGGGAAATTGAAGGCGAACGGCCGCTGGCTGCCAGTGCGAGGATGTGTCCCTCTTCGCTGGTTTCAAAATCAGAGCGTGTATTCGGATCGGAAACCTTGACGATCTCCAGTTCATGCAGCTTCAGATTTTTTCCCCGTTCCGCCAACTGCTGTTGTGTCGCCGCTTCCCAGTTCCGCATCGCGGCTTCATCCGGGTGATCCAGCTCCGCCTGCAGGCGTTTCAATTCCGTATCCAGCGATTTTAATTCTTCGCTGGCAAACGAGAGTTCTGTTTTCACAGACAGTTTCGGGCCGGCGTTAATGCCACTGTTCCCATCCAGGCCCCGGTCATCCAGCCGATTGAAATACGCGAAGAACTGGTAGAAGTCCTTCATCGTAATGGGATCGTATTTGTGGTCGTGACACTGGGCACAACCCATCGTCAGTCCCATGAAGACTTCAGACGTGGTCTTCACCCGGTCAACGGTGTAGTTGACCAGGTTCTCTTCCGGAATCGTGCCCCCTTCGTGGGTAATCATGTGATTGCGGTTAAAGCCGGTCGCCACTTTCTGCCAGTCCGTCGCCTCAGGCAGCAGGTCACCGGCAATCTGTTCCGTGATGAATTCATCGTACGGTTTGTTTTTGTGGAAGGCGTCGATCACCCAGTCACGCCAGAGCCACATGTGGCGGCCGCCGTCAATCGAGTACCCGTTCGTATCCGCATAGCGGGCCAGGTCCAGCCACTTGAGTGTCATCCGCTCTGCATATTGAGGTGTCGCCAGCAGACGGTCCACCAGTTTTTCGTAAGCCCGGGGATCATCCGATTTCACAAATGCATCGACTTCCTCTTTCGAGGGGGGCAGACCCAGCAGATCAAGGTAGAGGCGTCGTACCAGCGTCCGTTTATCGGCCTGCTTCGCAGGTTTCAAACCCGCTTGTTCCAGACGCGCCAGCACGAAATAATCGATCTCATTCTGCGGCCAGTCTTTCTGTTTGACTTCCGGCAGGGCAGCCCGTTCCGGTTTGAGGTAGGCCCAATGTTCCTGCCAGGCGGCCCCCTGTTGAACCCATTGCTTTAACAGCTCGATTTCCGCCGGCTTCAGTTTCTTTCCGGACTCTGCGGGTGGCATCTGCATATCAGGGTCATCAGAAAGAATGCGTTCGATCAGCGCACTCTCTTTGAGATTGCCGGGGACGATCACCGATTCAAAAGCGCCGGCCCTCGTATCCAGCCGCAGGTCAGCTTCGCGATGTTTTTCATCCGGACCGTGGCAGAAAAAACAGTTATTGGAAAGAATCGGCCTGATATCACGGCTGAAGTCGACCGTCGCGTCAGATTTTGCTGCGGGAGCTGGCTGCTTTTCTTCCGCAAACAGAGTCAGACAGGAAATACCAACGGCCAGTACTGGCAGCCAGTGTCGCAGAGAAAGGGTACGCATACTGATCATGCCCTGTGTTTATTAAGCTGAATTCGATCCTGGTGCGTCTCTTAAGAACCGGAACATGCCATCATGGTCCGGGAGAACAGGTGGGTCCCAGCAAACGGATCGTACTATTGATCTTAAAGCCTGTGAATAACGCCTGTCAAGGTACGATATAGGCTGAGAGGAGCATTTCAATTGACTCAACAGAAATGCCACTCCGAATTGAACGATCCACCTAACCAGACTTAGAAAACACAGAAACCCGCCAGTGTTTCAGACAAAAGAACACTGGCGGGTTTCCCGTTGTTTTCAGAGTGAAAATGCAGTCCTGTTTACAGAGGACGCACGACGGACAGGCTCCGCCAGTAATCAAACAGCGTTTCCACTGACAGTACGCCGCCTCCCATCCCACTCTTGTTGATACCGCCGTAAGGAATACCATGGGCAAACACGTTGTGGGCGTTGATCCAGCTGTTGCCCGCACACATGGCTTCGGCCACGCGGGCCGCCCGTGACAGATCGGACGTCCAGACACTGTTGGCCAGTCCGTAATCCGTGCTGTTGGTCATCTCAATCGCCTGCTCTTCATTTTCAAACGGAGCCAGAAACGCCACCGGTCCGAAGATCTCTTCCCGGGCCGCAACGTTGTCCAGCGTGCCTGCCAGCAGAGCCGGTTTGACATAATAGCCCTCGTAACCGGGAACATCAGCAACGCCCCCTTCCAGCACGCATTCAGCGCCTTCCGCCTGTCCTTTTTCCAGGTAGGAAAGCACACGCTGATGCTGTTTGGCGTTGACCACCGGCCCCATCTGCGAGGCGTCATTCAGCTGATATCCGACCTGCACTTTCTGCAGTCGTCCCACGCATTCATTCACGAATTCATCGTAGATATTTTTGTGAACCAGCCAGCGGGTTGCATCACAGCAGACCTGCCCTGTATGAAAGGTAATCGCATTGACCAGTTTTTCAGCCGTGTCCGGAATGTCGACATCATTAAAGACGACCGCGGCTCCCTTACCACCCAGTTCCAGTTTGACGGGCACCAGGTTACGACCGCAGGCTTCCGCCACCATGCGACCGACTTCAGGGGAACCGGTGAATGACATTCGTTTCAGCTTGGGGTTCCCCGACAAAGCAGCCCCCGCAACAGCACCATCGCCGGGCACGACATTGATTACGCCATCGGGAATCCCCACTTCTTTGGCCAGTCGCGCCAGATAGATGGCGGACATGGGGGTATCTTCGGCTGGTTTGATGACAACCGTATTACCGGCTGCCAGTGCGGGAGCAATTCCCCAGCCGATCAGCAGAAAAGGAAAGTTCCAGGGGAAGATAAATCCACACGCCCCGTAAGGCTGACGCACGGTCCAGGCTTCGTGATTCTTCACCGCCAGCACCGAACGTCGCTGGACGTGTTGTGCCAGATCCGCAAAATAACGAATCGTATCGACGAAGTTCTGCACGTCGCCTTGCGCCTGGGCTTCAATCTTGCCGGCATCCAGAGACTCGAGCTGGGCAATCACATGTTTCTGCTGTTCGACAGCATCTGCCAGACGATGCAGCAGCGCGCTGCGTTCATTCTGAGGCAGTTTGGCCCAACCGGTTTTGCGGAATGCGGCATCCGCCACATCGACGGCCATATCCACATCAGCGGCCTGAAAATTAAAGACCTCTGCCAGCTGTTTGCCGGAACCCGGATCGGACGTGACGAACGTCTCGCCCCCCGTGGATTCGATCTCTTTTCCGCCGACGACTCCTCTGAGCGGCCCCCCTTCCAGAAAGGCCTGGACTTCGGGATACAGATCATTCGCAGTAGTTGTTGACATCGCGCGCTCCTGTTCAATGAATTTCAGTAAAGACTGCTTCACGCCCCGATCTTCAATACATCACCATGTTTGATCAAAGGGCCGAATATTGCATTATTAATTCCCGACGGCTTCCTGCTGCCACTCTCCATTATAACTGGAACCAATCCGGATTTTAACTGAAAACGCTTTTTAGTTTTCCAGATGAGAGGGAACTGCAGGTCCACGGTTCCACCATTGACAAATTCGCCCCTTGTTTTCTGAACGTTGCCAGTCTACGCAATCTATCATTACTCTGGTTTGGTCTATGCTCTGGAATGCCTGTCATGCAGAAACGAAAGCCCGTCGCCCGGGAAGATGAGGTCCGGGGTGAGCTGGTAGCTAAACTGACTCACAAAGTTTATCACCAGCGCACAATTGCCGTCCCAGGAGGCCTCAACGCTTCTGTAACTCAGTTTAATCAGGAATTCGTAACTTGTTGCGTGGATAATATTGATCGAAGGCGTTTGTCTGTTTGTGGATGTCCAAATTGACTTTGACATTGCCATTGGGGGCGACGTCCGTCACTTTTCCCGGTCTCCAGATATCGCCTAAATGGAGTACCTCGATCCGCATGTCTGGTGTGATACTGGTACTGTCTGTCACAGGAGAATAGCCACTGGCATTGAAGCCGGCTAATGCTGCATCTTTTTGGATCTGAGACTGGGCTTCCATCTGAGCAAATCGGATTTCCTGTAACACTTCCGCCATCACCGTCGCCATTCCCGGAATTTGCATAATCCGTTCCATCTCTTTTCTTAAGCGTGCATCCGTTTCTTTATTCAACGGATCGTATTTTGCCTTGAGGTCCCTGTCTTCTTCCGGGGTTAATTTATCAGTCTGTTTCAGTTGCTTGTGAGCCGCGATTGCTTTCGCGATCTCCACAGTCACTTCTTTCATGCGCGGAAGAGCGGCTCTGGCACTTGATGGATCTTTTATGGAGGCAAAAATATCCGCCTGCTCTTCTTTAATTGCCAGCACTTGTTTCAAGATCTTCTCATGAGAGTTCCCCAGCCCCAAGTCCTTGCTCAGCCCCTTCCAGTCAAACATGAATATACCGGCGACAAGCACCAGTGCGCCGGCTGAAAACAGAGCAACCTTGAGCAGCAGCACGTTATTGACGGACTGCTTTTTTTTCTTCGGGCTGCTGGCACCCGGCTTCTTTTTTCTTCTGCGGGGTGACTGATACTCTGGTTCAGAAGAACTGGAAGTTCTGCGTTTTCTACGACGGGGAGGCGGAGTATTCACGAACGGCAATCCTTACGAGAGACTCAAGTCAACTTAAACTGAGATACCAGTACGAAAGCTCATTCTATCCGGCCCCGGAACGCCAGATCAACTCTTACATTCATCAGTTTCCCGAATGAAACTCAAGCCGTAAATCTCAACTCACTTCCCATTAAGAATCTCCACCTGGGCCGGTGAGCTGGGAGCATCGAGTAACTCCAGCCGCAGTACATCGCGTTCGGGGGTGAGGTCAATGGCGAACGTCAGGCGGTGCACGCCTTTCGTCAGTTCGATTTCGGTTTCCGGTTTGAGGACGATTGGTTTTTCGCCGAGCCACATTTTCAAACCATCTACGGAATTGAACTTCAGAACCGTTTTGCCGGGTGAGAGCGCTTCCAGTTCACAGCGGACAAACGCCGCGCCTGTCGCGCGATTCGAAACATGCAACTTACCGATCTCATCAAATTTTCGCACGGGCAGACTGCCATCCACGCGACTGTAAGCGGGTTCCCAGACAAAGGCCGGGTTCTCAGTCGCTGCGGTCGCATGACGGGTCCGGCGGATCGCATTCATCGCGTCGGGGGTGCCTTTCATCACGCGCCAGCGACGGACCACGCGATCCTTGCTGACCGTATACGCGTCTGTTTTCCCCAGCTCCGTCAGGAAACGGACCAGGTCGGTCAGTTCCTGCTGAGTCAATTTCTCCAGCAGGCCAACCGGCATCAATGAAGCCGCCGGCGATTCTTCGTCGATCTGCTCCAGGGGGATATTCATGATATTGTCGTTGACATCCCGCAACACGAGCTGGCTGTCAGAACGTCGCACCAGCACGCCCGAATACACTTTCCCCTGTAACGTCACCACGGTCACGGCATTATAATTTTCCTTAACCGCTTTATTCGGATTGAGCAGTGAGTCGACAATGTAATCGGGCTGGGAACTGCCTCCCAGGCTGATTAAATCGGGACCGACCTTACCACCAGCGCCACCAATCGCATGACACTTCAAACAGGACAGATCTTCCCGGCGGAAGATCGCTTCACCACGCCGGGCATTGCCCTCTGTTTTGACAGCATGGATCATGCTCGCCATTTCCTCGGGTGACAGATTGACCGGTTGAGGCGCACCGCTGCTGGACAGCCCTCCGGCAACGGCAATCGCTTTCGCCAGCGCCGGGTTGGAGCGTCCCGTCGATTGAATGGAGCGGCCCAGGTGAATCGCAGCATCCTTGGCGATGTTCTTCCTTTTCAACGCATGCACCAGTACTTCCGCGCCCCCCTTACGCTGCAGAAAGATATTTGACAGCGCCGTTAACTGATCGGGGGACGTCACCGTTTCCATCAGCTTCACCGTCTGCGCGGCAGCCAGTTTGACATTCATCTCCGCCAAAGCAGCGACCGCTGCAATCGCCAGTGCCTCTGATTCGGCACCCTCACTCTGTTTCAGCAACAATTGCTGATTCTCTTTGCCTCCCAGTCGGGCCAGGGCATGCAGACTTGTCTTACGCAATGCGAGACGGGTTTGATCCGATAGTGCCAGCTCGCGAATAGGCTGCTCTAACGAACCGATCTTCCAGAGACCCGCACATTCAATGGCCGCCTGCTGCACCGCGGGGTTATCAGACCGGAACAGTTGCTGTAACGCTTCGAGTTCCCCGGTAGGTCGCATTTTTCGCGTCTGAACGGCCTGAGCCAGAGCACGAAGAATTGCCGCCTGGTGTGCGGGCTTCGTATCCGGTTTGAGCGCGAGTTCAAATAACTGCTGCAGATCGCCGGCGTTGGCAAATTTTCCCAACAGATTCAGACTCGTCTGCAGTTCGCTGTCGGGGATCTGTCCCGTTTGAATCAGTTTCGTAATCACCGGCGCGACTTCGGGGGAATTTACGGCCGTTAAAGCAAACAGCAGTTTTTTGGGTTCTTTCTGCAACGTGGAAGTCCCTTTCAGCACCTGCGGCAGCCAGATTGATTTGGTTTCGCGGGTCGTCAGCCACAAGGCGTAATCCAGAAATTCATCCACGGGGTGATCGAGGGCCTGGTAGGCGTCTGTCAGCAGAGTCGGTTGATCATACAAGGACAACGCCCGAACCGCTTCCAGACGCACACGGGGATGCTCGTCTCCCGCCAGGGGAGCGATCAATGCATACGTTTCCGGCAGTTTGTCTTTCCAGTGCCGGGCCACGCGAACCGCGGCCGCCCGGGCGCGGCCATCTTTCGCAGACAGACAGCGTTTCAGCAGCTCGGGCTGCACACTGCTGATGCTCTGCGCGACCCACAGGCCTTCCAGCTGATTGTGCTCAAACTGCGGATCCTGGGGATCGAGAGTTTCCAGCCAGGCTTTCAGGTCGGGTTCTACTTTCTCCCGGCCTCGTTCACGCAGCACATTCTTGGCGTTTTGACGTGTCCATTCTTCGGGCAGTTTCAAGGCTTCCAGCAGTTCCTGGTTTGACGCATCCACCAGCTGCGGTCGGGGTAAAGTGGGTTTGCCTTTATAAGTGACTCTCCAGATTCGGCCATGTGTGTGATCGCGGCGCGGATCCCGGAAATCGACTTCACCATGCTGAATGATCGGGTTGTACCAGTCGGCGATGTAAATCGCACCATCGGGGCCCATCTTGACATCAATCGGCCGGAAGGCGACATGGTCGGTTTTAATCAGCTCCACCTGTTCGCGTGAAACATAACCGGCTTCGTTTTCCGTCACGACAAAACGACAGACGCGATGTCCGCGGAAGTCGTTGGTAATCATGTTTCCCTGCCAGTCATCGGGCAGATGACGACCGCTGAGAATCTCCAGGCCGCAATGCTTGGGGCTTCCGAGATTCAGTCCTTTCAGAACCCGATCCATGCCCACCGCCGTCACAAACGCGGCGCCGGGGAATGTGTAGTTGATTCCGTGACCATAGGCTCCGTCCGTGCAGAACGACTGCCCCCAGCGATCGAAGTGGTGTCCCCAGCTGTTGACCATGCCCCGCATGACCACTTCCAGTTCCATCGATTCCGGCTGGTACTTCCAGATCCCCCCGCCATTCAGTCGACGCACCCCATAGGGTGTTTCGATATGACTGTGAATATAAATCGACTGATTGAAAAACAGTTGTCCCGCAGGTCCGCGGCGGAGTGTGTGCAGGATATGATGCGTGTCTTCTGTTCCAAATCCTGCCAGTTCCGTTTTGCGGACATCGGCTTTGCCGTCGCCATCAGTGTCTTTCAGAAACAGCAGTTCGGTACTGTTCCCGACATACGCGCCGCCATCGCCGGGCATGACAGCGGTCGGAATCAGCAGACCATCCGCAAAAACCGTTGTTTTATCTGCGGTTCCATCACCATCCTGATCTTCCACGACCAGAATTTTGTCGTTGGCTTTTTCACCCGGTTTGATATGCGGATAAATTTCCGATGAGGCAATCCAGAGTCGCCCCTGCGCATCAAAATTCATCTGAATCGGTTTGGCAATCTGAGGATCGGACGCGTACAGATTCACCTCGAACCCTTCAGCCACCTTGAACGACTTCCGTTCCAGTTCCGGATCGGGAGCGGGAATGTCTGTCAGGTCGCGCTGGGCCCGGACTGTTGAATTCGAAAACAGACTCAACAGACAGAGGGCACTGAAGAAAATACTTTGAAATAAGGAAGAGCGTTGATTTATCACAGGAACGATCCTTGCAGAGATCTATAACAGGTCGGGATATTGTCGTGAGTCGGAATGAGGCTCAGGCAGCTAATGCGAAGAAACCAGGCTGTGGATCGCAGCTTCTTTGGCTTCGATTAACGGAATGAACTGGGGAAGTTCTTTCGCATTCTGTCCCTGCTCATGTTTGCGGAAGCCCAGCAGATAGGTAATATTCTGAGGACGCCAGTTATAAAAATACTGACGGTTCTTCTCGAATGTCAGTTGAGCAACTTCCTCAGCCACGGCAGGGGAAAGTTCAATCGGCTTCAGTCCCAGATCAACGGCGATGATGCCTGCCGCCCGTTCATAACCTGCTTTCGTCAGATGAATCCCGTTGGTCGTCCACTCTAAGCCGGGTTCCCCTTTGGGTTCCGGAATCAACTGCGAATAAAAATCGACAAAATAATGATTGCCTTTCTCCGCAGTCTGCTGCAGCAGGTCGGCATACGGCTTCAGATTCTGATTGTGTTTCCCGGGGTCTGGTAGTGGCGCGCCTTCATTTTCATAGCGGTGAGGCGAAACCAGAATCAATTTCGCGCCCGTCGGTTTCAAATCGGTGATCAGCTTCTGTAACTGTGTCTGAAAAGCAGATAAACCGTCTTTGCCGGCGAACGCTTCGTTTCCGCCGTATCCCAGCAGAATGTAAGTCGGTTTGAGCTCGCTGATCTGCTTGATCATCCGCTGATAACCCACGGCCGGAGGATCGAAGATACCCCGTGATTCCGCCCAGACCGTATCGCCACTCCAGCCCAGGTTACGGAATGAGAGCTTTGCCTGGGGAAAACTGCGCAGAAATACGCTTTCCCAGCTCCCGAATTTCTGGGCCCGTTCAATCATGGTGTTACCCAGAAAGACAATCCGGTCACCCGATTTCAATTCCAGTGCAGGAGGAGCCGCGGAAACGAATCGGGCAGAGAAAAACACAAACAGAAGCAGGCAGACGGTCAGACGCTGATTCACGGAGAAACCTCAAATACAATATATGTGTAGTGGATAGTTCTTCTACGCTAAAATAGCAGGCCGTGTGAGTGACAGCAAATCAGGAATCAGAAAAAACAGGTCAGGAATCGGCGATTCAAAACAAATGCTCACCGGGTCTGTTTAAATTAGCCTTGTAAAGTTATCGCGATGAATGACCGCGATTCAAGGCTCCGCTGATCACTGATCCTGCCCCTCTTCCTGCCATTCCCGGGTGGTGAACACGGTGGTGTCCGGATCGGAGTTCAACTGGACATCTTCAAAGTAATCCGTTTCGACTTCCTCAATCCAGAGCCGCAATTCGTTTTCATAGTCACTGGGAAGATCACTTTTGACGAGCAGTCGATGAAATTCGGCCGCACCATCTTCGCCCAGATCAGCGGCTTCTGCTGACGGGAAGCGTTCTGTCGGATCGGGATGCACCAGACGATGAATGAGCTTCATCAATGGTTCACTGAGCGCGAACTCTTCAGCGGGAAACCACTGGGGCAGCTGTTGCAGGATATTCTGTTTGGCTTTAATCAACTGCGCGTATTTCAGATTCGCGAATGGTTGAAATCCGGTAATGACTTCGATCAGTATATATCCCAGGCTGGCAAGATCGGACTGGGGGGTGGCCCGCCCGCCGGAAAGAACTTCCGGAGCCGCATATGTCGGCGTACAGGGTTGCGTGGAAGGCAGATTGTTTAAATCGATGGCTGATCCAATATCGATAATCTTGGCGTTCCCGCTGCGTTTGAGCATGATATTGGCCGGCTTCATATCGCAGTGGATGATCTCGTTACGATGTAACGCCGCCAGCGCTGCCAGGCACTCCCGCAGTATCGCCACTGCAATTCCCGGCTTCAGGCGCGGTTGCTGAACTCCCTTGGTAAACACATTATTATTGATATTCCGCCAGCGCCTCGACGTGACCTGTTCACGAATCTGTTTGAATGTCGCCGGCGTCAACAGGCTCCGCAAGTCGTAGCCATCGATCCACTCCATTTCCATGATGTAGATTTGATTGCGGGTGACAAAATTCTGTACGGCGACCAGGTGATTTTCCTGCACCCGCGCTACCTGGGCTGCCACCTGCGAGAGTCGCGCCATCTCGCTCTGATAGGCGGTCACATCGGCGTAACGTTTCGGTGAAAAGAGCTTCAGCGCGACCGGGATCTGAAATCCATCCGCGCCCTGACGGGCACTTAAATACACCACCCCCTGTCCGCCGACACCCAGGCAGCGGGAAAAATCCCGTTGATTTTGCCAGACCAGGGATTGGCCGTCGAGCAGGCTCTGGTATTGCTGGTCTAATTCGTCCAGCGAAACAGGATGTGAGGAGTTATTCGTAGTCAAAGTATTTCCGCATCAGTAAAGAAATCAGAGTCTCTCGAAATAATTCATACCGAAATCGTTGCTGCGACTGTCGTGACAGATTGGAATCGAAATACAAAGTGTCGACAGTTGTTAGACAGGATCATTTCCGAGGGAATCCGATTTCGTGAGCATTTTTGGATCGCGTATCATAATCAGGATTCGCCGAATGTAAAATTGGCGGCATTCTCTAATTCGGGAACGATTCAAAATAATTGTTGCTTTTTTGAAGTGAAGTGATAAACAATAGACATTAAAGGCACATGGAAATCGGCCCGGTAACAGGAATCGTATCACATCCTGTGAACAAAAACAGGGCAGAGTTCCTGAAAGTACTGGTTTGGACAAGAACCCGGACCTTCAGGTTCCACTCGGTTTTTTACCGGTTTCCGATTTCAAAAGTTCAGGATACTTGTTCAAGGAGCAGGACAAATGATTGCGACCATCAAATCAACGTTAAACGCGCAATCGATTTCACAACTGATTGATGAAGTAGGTCAGATTCTGGAAGCGGGAGAGGGTTGCTGGAAAGTAGAATACGGTAAGCGAGTCCTGTTTTTGATTGTCGATACAGAACATGATCGCGTGCGTATCATGACCCCCATTCTCAAAGAGGAAGACCTGGAAGAAGACGATCTGTGGGATGTGATGGAAGCCAATTTTGACCGCTCCCTGGATGCTCGCTACGCAATTGGCGATGGTGTGCTGTGGTCCGTCTTTTTACACCCGCTCAGCGATTTAAGCCGCGCGCTTTTTCTGGATGGGCTGGACCAGGTCGTCACCCTGGCCAATAATTTTGGCGGTTCATACTGCAGCAGCGACATCGTTTTCGGTTCGGAATAATCCCGACCGATTTCTTTACTGCGTTCAATCATCCTGCTCATCAATGATCATCGTGCAGTCGGGCAGGCTCTCCAGGAACTTTTCCCCGTAGCGTTTGGTGCGCACGCGGGGATCAAGAATGACCACCTGGCCATGATCACTGGCCGTTCGAATCAGCCGGCCAAAACCCTGTTTCAGTTTGATGATCGCTTCCGGAATCTGGTAATCCATAAAAGGATTTCCCCCCCGGTTCCGAATGGCTTCGACGCGGGCTTCCAGCAGCGGATGATCGGGAACACTGAAAGGCAGCTTGGTGATGATGACGTTGGTCAAGGCATCGCCGGGCACATCGATTCCCTGCCAGAAGCTGTCCGTCCCAAACAGGACGCCCCGTGGATTATTACGAAACCGCTCCAGCATCAGGGAACGCGGTAACCCCTCGCCCTGCAGGTACAATGCCAGGTTGTGTTCCTGCAGCCAGCCACTGATGCGGTCGGCACACTGCTGCATCATTTTATAACTGGTAAACAACGCGAAGGCATGACCGTCGGTCTGTTCAATATACTGCTTTAATTTCACTGCGACCGCCGCTTCATACGCCGCCGGGTTCTCGCCCGGATCGGGCATCGAAGCGGGGAGAATCAACCGCACCTGCTCTTTGTAATTAAACGGGCTGCCCAGTTTTAATTCTTCTGACTGATTTAACCCGAGGCGCGAACGCGTAAAACTGAAATCCTGATCGCCGACCGCTAAGGTCGCTGAAGTTAAAATGACCGTCTGCGCCTGGTTGAACAGTTCATCACGAAGCACCGGCCCGACATCCACCGGCGCATTGACCATTTTCACCCGCTGATTGCGCCCGCGAGTAGTTTCCACCCAGTAGACAGAATCGCCTTCCGCCTGCTGCGTCAGCCAGCTGTTCAAGGAGTCTCCCAGGGCAGTACAGCGCTCCGCTGCCGAGGACAGTTCGATCTTCTCTTCTTCATTTTTCAGAGTGAAAGCGTATTCAGTAATGCGTGCCGCCAGTAATCGCATCTCGTGGGAAACACCATTTTCGATCGGAGGCAACTGCCTGATCCTGCGATTGGACAGCCCGGTACTGTCCTGCCATTCCAGCAGGTGATCGAATAAATCTTCCACCATAAATCGCAGTCGCGTGACATGCTGCTGACAGTCCACCAGATTGTGATGCAGCAGCAGGCCTTTCTGGGTACGATCGTTATACAGTTTGTTAAACAGGTAATCGAACTGACTGTTCGTAATGGAAAGCCCCAGGTGATCGCCGGCGACCGACTCGATGGTATGCGCTTCATCCAGAATGACGGTATCGTAATCCGGAAGAATACTGCTGCCCTCCCGGCGAATTGCCAGATCAGAGAAGAACAACGCATGATTCACCACCAGCACGTCGGCATTCCAGACACGTCGCCGTGCCCGGTAATAAAAACAGTCGTTGTAAGTCGCACAGCGTTTGCCCAGGCAGTTCCCGTGCTCACTCTGAATTTCATCCCAGATTTTAGGAATGGGCCGGAACTCCAGATCCGCGCGACTGCCATCGGTGGTTTTATGAGACCACTTCACGATCTGATCCAGCTGACTCAGTTCTTCTTCTTTCGAAAAGGTACTACTGGCCCGCTCGACAGCGCCTTTCAGTCGACGCAGGCTGATATAGTTCGAGCGCCCTTTGACGAGTACTGCAGAAAATTCGACCGGCAACACGGCATTTAAAAACGGAATGTCGCGGGTAATCAGCTGTTCCTGCAGGCTGATCGTATTCGTGGAGACAATCAACCGCTTCCGATCCTTGCCCGAGCGGGTTTCGTTCTGTTTACAGGTCGCCAGGATCGCAGGCACCAGGTAAGCAAAACTTTTTCCGACCCCCGTTCCTGCTTCTACCAGCAGATGCTGTTTCTGTTCGATCGCGCTGGCCACGGCTTCCGCCATCTCCAGTTGTTCGGGGCGATGCTCATATTTTTCGAGCCGCTGCGCGATTTTGCCATCGCTGCCGAGAATAGAAAGTACATCAGTAGTCAAAGTGGGCCTCATCCAGTGAGATTGAACAGCAGAACCAGGGATCGGTCAGGAACGTTCTGCCGGTTAATATTATTTTTTGCGGCGGAAACAGACCACACAGATGTCGTCTTTCTGCATGGATTCGTTTCGAAAGGATTCCACATCCGACAGCAGCCCCTTCACGAGTGGCTCTACCGCTTCGGGACCGGCCTTCAGATATTTGACCAGTCGATCCTTATGATACAACTTGTTGTCCTGGTCCATGGCTTCGGTGACCCCGTCAGTATACAGCAGCAGGGTATCCCCTTTTTCCAGGGTGATCGTTTCCACATGGAACACCTGCTTCTTCAATACCCCCAGGGGCATCCCCGACTTGTCCTGGGCTATCGGTTCGACACTGCCATCAGACGATTTGCGCAGCAGGGGCGCCATGTGACCGGCATTGGCGAGGGAGACGGTATGTTTTTTGGGATCCAGGACCGCCAGGATGAAGGTGATAAAACGCAGCCCCACGCCACTCGAAGCGATTTCTGTATTCAATTCCGCCAGCGCTTTATCAGCCGTATTCCGGGACAGCACCTGATACCGGGCAGACGCATACAACCGCGCCATCAGAATCGCCGCGGGTACCCCTTTTCCGGCGACGTCTCCCAGCGTGACAGCCAGTTTTCCACTGGGCAATTCGATGTAATCAAAATAATCGCCGCCCACACTCTGGGCCGATTCGTAGTAATCGAAGAATTCGTACTCTTTATATTTCGGACGATTGTGGGGGAGTAATCCCAGCTGAATCTGATGGGCAAACTCCAGGTCGCGTTCGATATCCCGCTGCCTGACCAGGTCCTCATGCAGCTTCGCATTCTCAACCGCCAGGCTCGCCTGCTGCGTGATCGCCACCAGCACATCCAGATCATCTTTATTAAACTGCTGGCCGATATCGCGGGTCGCAATCTGAATCACTCCCAGAATGTCCCCTCCCTGGGAAACCAGGGGAACACACATCATGGAACGAATTCGTAACGAAGTGATACTCTCGCTCATCTTGAAACGATCATCTTCAACGGCGTCCGCACTCAGAATCGCAGAGCCGCTCATGATCGCCTGGCGGACAATGGTCGTACTTATGCGAATCGAATCTTCGTCTTCATTCCGCCTGGCTTTGGTAGCCTTCACTACCAGTTTTTTTCGCTCCGGGCTCTGCAACATGATGAAGCCCTGGTCAGCGGGAGGGAAGATCTTGAACAGACCATCCAGAATTCGCGGCAGCACTTCGTCCAGTTTCAAGGCGCGGCTGAGAATCTGACTGATTTCCAGCACCGCATGCAGCTTCACTTCGGGTTTGACGTTGATCCGTAACTGGCTGCTGGTATTCAGATCGAGTGAACTGATAATCGACGACCCATCCAGCACTCCTTCACTGGAATCGGCGTCATCCAGCGAAAGATGCGAATCCTGTTTCAGGGACTGATTCGTCACTTCCAGGGTCTGCTGAATCGCGGAATCAATGAATTCCGGAGATTGCTGATAGTCCAAAAGGAACTGCATCTCAATATCGCAGATACTGATCGTATCGTTTTCATGCAGTTCCGTCCGACCTTCGATCACGGTCCCGTTCAGCAGGGTGCCATTGCGACTGTGCAGATCTTCCAGATAAAAAAAGCCGTGACTTTCCAGAATCTGGGCGTGATAACGACTGACGGCGACATTATCGAGCACAATTTCACAATTCGGGTGGCGGCCCATGATCACCCGCTCGCCATTCAGCTCGACGATCTGTTCGGGAACCTTCCCTTTGAGTATTTGTAAAATCGCCACCGTTGTGCCCGACTAGACTGGAGTTTGACTGATAAAGTTGAACAGCTCGGTACCGAGGCTCCGGCCTGAACCTGCCTTCAAAATCTCGCAGATCCAGAGGCATCCTCAGTCCCTTCAGTACAAAAGCTTATTATAGAACATTTTCTGAAAAATGACAGCGCTTGCGTCCCGCTGTCTCCCGAAGATTCCCAGAACCCTTGAGAAAGCCGGCCCCCGATATCAGGGAGTGAAATTCTGCTCTTCTTCAGTTTGAAAAGATTCAAATAGTTTTTGTAGATCTTCTTTAGTTGTAATCTGAGGTGATTTCTGATTTCTCTCTAATGCCAGTATCACGATATCCCGTAATTCCGCATCCAGTCCATTGATCTGATCTTTGACATAAAGTTCCCAGATATCCTGTGATTTTCGTGCCTGTCCATTGAGACTCTCCAAAGCCATCAGGCCGGCATAACCATTGGTCACCGGGTCTGACTGCCCTGAATTAACCAGTTCCTGAAAAATCGTCCTGGCTTCCCCATACCGTCCCGGCCTGATCAATAACACTCCCAGGCGAATTTTCGCCCGAGGCGTATAGATTTCATCGTCCGGATAATTCGTAATGACGGCCTGCCAGGCATCTTCACTGACACTCAGTCGCGTTGCCAGGAAAAACTGTTTGGATGCATTTTCCTCTTTGGGAATGATGGTCGGTTCCGAGTCCGCGTCGCTGGATGCCTGGTAGGGCGCCTCCAGTGGATTGCCGGGCCGATTCACCCAACCCACTGCTGCTGCCACGCCACCCAGACTGAGGGATGCCAGTACAAATGCCAGCAGTTGTTTCTGAAAGCTGCGATTTTCCTGGAACGGCAGCATTTCGCGCCAGCTGCGTTTGTGAATGCCGGGACTCTCTTCCGATATTTTTTTAATTTCCTGCATCAGTTCAGTCGCATTTGCAGGCCGCTTGTCCGGATCTTTTTCCATCATCCGATGCACCAGGCTACAGAGTTCCTCAGGCAGATCGGGACGGCGTTTTTTCAGTGGAAAAGCGGCTTCATTCAGATGTTTCACAGCAATGGAGAGAGCCGTTTCGCCATGAAAGGGGGGTTTGCCCGAGATCAGATGATAACAGGTGACTCCCAGGGAATAGATGTCGCTCCGCTGGTCGAGGTTTCTGCCATTGACCTGTTCCGGGCTCATGTACAGGGGAGTGCCCATGGTGGTTCCCACCTGCGTCAGGTTCACCCGTTCTTCTGTCTGACCGATCTGTGCCAGACCGAAATCAGCCACCTTGATCAGCTTTTTAGAAGTGATCATGATATTTTCAGGTTTGATATCCCGATGCACGATTCCCTTTTCTGCAGCCGCGTTTAAAGCAGCCGTCACCTGTCTCATAATGCGAAGGATCAAGGCACAATCGGGGGGAGTATTCCGTGCCAGATGCTCTTTCAGATTGACGCCACGTACATATTCCTGCGCGATATAATGCGTGCCGTCAAAATCGCCCGTCATATAAACCTGGACTATATTAGGGTGGGTCAAACCGGCAGCAGCCTTTGCTTCCCGTTCGAATCGTCTGACGTGAGTTTCATCACTCATCAGTTCACTGTGCATGATCTTGATGGCAGCTTCACGTTTGAGCGAAACCTGCTCGGCCAGGTATACGGTCGCCATCCCTCCCTGCCCCAGTTTGCGCAGGATCTTGAAATCACCCAGCTGTTTGCCAATCAGCCTCACCGATTCGAGAGGATAATGCAGCTTTTGTGTGGTCTCGCTGGACCGATAGATAGTCTCCTGTGTGGAATCAGACTCCTCAAACCCGGTTGCAGGGGGTAGACGCAGCCCTTCCGGCTCACGCGAGGGAGAGACAGCGCTGTCGTCAGTGGTTTCAGCCGAAACCTTACTGGTCTTATTCTGCGGCTTTTCAGATGGCATAAGTTGTTATCTGGCAGTATCGTAAGTCGATTGATCACTGAAAGAAAGCGGCACACTCTTTCCATAATAGAGGTGATACCCTTTCAGGTATAGAGAAAGTTTTCAATTGTCTCAAAAAACCGGCTCCCGACGGAAGTTAAACACGTGGTTAACGGATAATTCACATTGGATGGTCTGCCAGACGGTTCAGAATTTCGGCTCCCTGCTCCAGAATCGGGTTCTCCTGGGCATACGAAATCCGAAAATGCGTATCCCGACCACTGAACACATTACCCGGTATAATCAGCAGATTATTCTGGATGGCCGCGGTACAGAATTCGGTTGCCGTCCCCCAGGGAGTCCGGATAAACATGTAAAATGCTCCCTGGGCGCCGGAAATCGTATACTTCTCAGAGAGGAGCTTCCGCATCAGGTCGCGTTTTTCCCGATATTCGTCGACACGCTCCGAGATATCGCATTCCAGTGCAGCCAGCCCTGCCCACTGCACAGGATGGGGCGCGCAGACGAACGTGTATTGCTGCAGTTTGATCATCTGCTGAATCACGCTCCGGGGGCCATGCACGAAGCCCAGCCGATGACCGGTCATGGAGTGCGATTTACTGAAGCCATCAATCACGATGACCTGTTCGTTGTATGCAGCCGGACTCACAAAGGGGTCGTCATAACAGAAGGAACGATAGATCTCATCGCTGACCAGCGCAATATTCTTCTCTGCCGCCAGTTCCGCCAGCGCCCGGGTCTCTTCTTCCGAGGCCACATGCCCGGTCGGGTTACTCGGGCTGTTAAACAAAATCAGTTTCGTACGATCGGTGATCGCGGCGCGGACTTTTTCGATATCGATCGAGAAATCCGGATAGGTTTCCACAAAAACCGGCGTCCCTCCCACCACGCGCGTGAGGTGTGTATACATCACAAAATACGGATCGAAGATGATGACCTCATCTCCCGGATTGATCAGCGCATTTAAAACCAGCATCAGCGCACCACTCGTTCCACTGGAGATAAACACCTGGCGGTCCGCATGCCCATAGGTCTCATCAACCTGCGCCTGGATTTTTCCAATCAGGGGGGCAATTCCCTGCGTCTGGCTGTAAGCATTTTTGCCATCCCGCACAGCCTGGCAGAGCGCATCTTTAATGGAATCTGGTGTATCGAAGTGGGGTTGTCCGATACTCAGGTTAATCGGATTTTCCATCTTTGCTGCCAGGTCAAATACTTTTCGAATGCCAGACGCATCAATCAGATGCATCCGGTCGGCAATCCATTCTTCACTCATTTGTTTTCATTCTCTTTTATTTAAGTGTTGAGTTGATCAACTTAGCAACCGGCGGCTTATCATATCCGCTTCAATCCATGATTGCAGGAACCGTTTACCCGTTTTTCTGAAGATGCTGCGTGATAAAGTACAGGCCCGCATAAATCCGGGCATCCAGCAGACATCCCCGGTCTCGTGCGGCCTGTAGCCACACGTCAATTTCCTCGAAGGGAACCGCGTGCACCGTAATATTTTCGGTTTCCTCTCCTCCCCCGGCACCGACTTGCTGCAGGTCCAGGGCCAGGAAAAACTCGACCGCTTCATCGGTCAATCCCGCAGAGGATACAGTCGAACCGAGCGGCACCAGCCGTCCCGCCTGGTAGCCGGTTTCTTCCAGCAGTTCCCGGGCAGCAGCGGTCTCCAGCAGTTCCGCTTCCTGGCCTGCAATATCCCCCGCGAGACCTGCCGGAAATTCGATCACACACGCATCCACGGGGGGACGGTACTGCTCAACAAAAATTACCCACCGATCCACCGTCAATGGAAACAGGCAGACGACACCCGTCGTATTCACGCGCTGCACAAACTCCCAGCGCCCCCGCTGGACCAGCCTGATAAAGCGGCGTTCAATGATCGTCTGATCGGATTCCTCACCTTCCTCGTTCATCGTGATCTTTCAATTCATGCAAATAGACAGGTTGGGAAACCCAAACAGGCTCAGGATGTTTCTTAGACAGAACAGGCTCATTCGTCCCCTTAACGATTGATCTGCTGATTCAGTTTACTGAGAATAGATACCAGATTCACATGCGACGACCAGACAGAGACGCCCAGGCAGAGACGCTGGATCGATCTCTATTTTTTTGATACATAAATTACTGCCGAGGTTCACTCAAATTCCGGGCATCCTGGATTGCCACTTCTGATTGCTTCAATTGTATGTGCCATCAGCGGTTTTTGCCACTTAGACTGGATCCTGTTTACTGTAGAGTCTGCAGGGCCATTGGGGTCGAGTATATCAGTTTGAGAATCGCTCTGATTAAATGTAAATCGCTCTGAAAAGCCGCCGCAAAGTGAATCAAGCAGACCCGGAACGTGCGACCGATTGGACTGGTCCGGAAAAAACAGCTGATTATGTTCGTTGGGAACTTTTTTTCTCAAACATCAGGAAACATCTATGAAACCGCTCGTGCTATTTCTATTCACATTCTCACTACTTTGGAATCACGCCCTGGCAGATGATTCCATCGTCGATACGACTTCCCCGCTGGAAACGATCGCCACAGACTTTGATCTGGCAGACGGCCCTGCCTGGGATGGGGGAAGCAATCTGTATTTCCCGGATGTAAAGGGGGAGAAACTCTATCGCTTTTCTCCCCGCACGGGAAAAGTTTCGGTCTTTCTGGATGACGCCGGCAGGATCAGTGCCAGTTATTTCAACCATGGCAAGCTCTTCCTGTCCGACAATGGAAACAGCCAGATCTGTGTGCTGAATGGCAAAACGAAAACTCCCATCGCCGGTCAGCCCGCCGATGCCAAACCTCCTCGCAAACCCAACGATCTGGTCGTCGATCAACAGGGAGGCATCTATTACACACTTACAGGTGCAGGTGAAGTCATCTGGATTTCGCCCGCAGGCAAGCAGTCTGTCGCCGTCAAAGATATCAAAACCCCGAATGGACTGATTCTGTCACCGGATGGGAAAACCCTGTATGTCGCTGCCTACGTTCCCAAAGAAATCTGGGCCTATGATGTCACCAGCCCTGGCGTCACCAACAACGGGCGGCTGTTTGCAAAAATGGATTCCGGCCCGGACAAGGGAGCAGACGGAATGACCATCGACCGCGCGGGAAACGTCTATTGCGCGGGTCCTGCTGACATCTGGATCTGGAATCCCGCAGGTAAACTGCTGGCAAAAATTCCGACGCCGACACGCCCCATCAACTGTGCTTTCGGGGATTCGGACATGCGTTCGCTTTACATCACCGGTTTCGGTGGCCTGTATCGTCAGCGAATGAATGCCTATGGCTGTATGCCGGAACCGGCTGTCTCTGCGACAGGCGGAAAGATACAGCGTCCCGCGACCACCGTTCCCGAATCGGTCACGCCGCATTTGAATGTGGTCTACGGACAGTCGGGAACCCGTAAACTGCTGGCGGATATCTTCGTCCCCCAGTCGGGCAAAGGCCCTTTTCCTGCGGTCGTGGTCGTGCATGGTGGCGGCTGGATGAACGGTGACAAAACAAAATTCCGCGCCCTGGCTGTCGCGCTGAGTGAACGCGGATATGTCACCATGGCCGTCGGATACCGTCTGGGCCATGAAGCAAAATTTCCTGCGGCTATCCAGGATTGCAATGCAGCCGTCCGGTTCCTGAGAGCGGAAGCGAAAAAGTACCATGTTAACCCGAAGCAGATCGGAGCTGTCGGCGGCTCTGCCGGTGGTCACCTGGTCGGTTTGATGGCAGCCGCACCTGATGAAAAACAGCTGCAGGGAGACGCCGGCCATCCGGCTCAATCATCTAAGCTGCAGGCGGCCATTGTGATGGCCGGCCCCATGGAAATGGCATCCGGCTCTGTGGCAGAACGCTCCCGCAACAGCGGAAACAAATCTTACTCTAATCAATGGTTGGGAAAATCGGTTGATGAAGCTCCTGAGCTATACAAGCTCAGCGATCCCTATCTGCACTTCGATAAGAAAACGCCACCACTGCTGTTTATGACGGGTGAACTCGATAATCCCGACCGCAATGTGCCTTCCCGTGAAAAACTGAAGTTGCTGGGCGTCACCACCGGCATTAAAGTTTATCCCAAAGGCAAACATGGCTGCTGGAACCAGTTGCCCTGGTTCAATGACATGGTCGAAGATATGGACCAGTTCTTTCAGCAGAATCTGAAATAAACGGCTGACGAGGGGTGAAGCAGGGGACGAAGTTTATTTGTTCTCTTCTTCATCATCCTCATCGAATTCATAATCATCGTCAGCGAAATCGAATTCACTGTCCGACAATTGGCCACTGACTTCGGCATCATCAAAATCATCACCGATTTCGAGATCACCGGCTGATTCGAATGAATCGTCATCCGTTTCGTCAAAATCATCGCCGAGTTCATCGTCTTCAAATTCGCCTGACAGTTCGGCGGCAGAATCGGAAACCAGTTCCTCGTCGCCTGCTTCGTCTTCGTCAAATGAATCCGCTGCCTCCGAATCTTTGCCTTTCGCTTTTTTCTTCGCTCCCCCTTTGGGACCAAAGATTAAAGCTCCGATGGGCATCAATACCAGAACAGCGCTCATCAGCAGTGTCGTGCCAGCAACCGCGAGCAGCATGGTTGACATCGATTCCGCATGGTTCAAAAATGCCATCACCAGCAGATAAGCTAAAAAGCCACCAGGGATAGCAGCAATCAGGGAGATCAGTGGAAGTTGTAGTTTCGACACAGTGGCTGTTCCTGAAACGAGGTCAAAAGCTGTAAATCTGTTGGGGGAATATCTACCGAGGCCTGGTCGGTGCTGGAATCACGTACCCACTATCGTAAAGTGGCCTGCGACGAATTATCAAGTCCCGAATTTAAAATGTTCGTTTTAAATATAGACTCCGGTTTGACGATATGACCTGTTTGCTGGTATTGGTAGCGTAGAGAATTCACTTTAAATCGTTTTTGTCGGATTAATCGTTACGATATTCATTACCGACAGAGATCATCAACTACCTTGCCTTGAGGACTGCATGTCTGCTTCACAGTGGAACAAATTGAATCAGAACATTATTGACTGCACCCGGTGTGAACGTTTACTGACCCACTGCCGGAAAATTGCGAAAGAAAAACGAAAGTCCTTTCAAGACTGGGACTACTGGGGACAACCCGTGCCTAATTTCGGTGACCCGCAGGCTCAATTGCTGATTGTCGGACTGGCTCCCGCCGCCCATGGTGCCAACCGCACCGGTAGAATGTTTACCGGCGATCGCAGTGGAGACTGGCTGTATCGTGCACTGTTCAAAGCTGGTTTTGCCAGCCAGCCCACCGCAGAACATAGTTCAGACGGACTGAAATTAATAAACTGCGCCATTACTGCCACCTGCCATTGTGCCCCGCCCGCGAATAAACCAACCCGCGACGAAATCGAAAATTGTCACCCCTGGCTGGAACAGACTGTAGAGATGCTGCCGGTCCAGATTTTCCTGGCACTCGGGCAGATCGGCTGGAAAGCCGTGCTCGACTTCAAAAAACGCCAGGGAGAACTGACCGAAAAGCGACCCGCATTTTCCCATGGCGCCGCCTACCAGTTTTCAGGCGGTCACTGGCTCATCGGCAGCTATCACCCCAGTCAGCAGAACACGTTTACCGGTCGATTGACGGAACCCATGTTTGATTCGGTGTTTGATCTGATCAAAACGAAACTGGACGCCAGGTAAAACAGAATCGGGTCAGGCTTTGTCTTCCCTGCCAACGACGCGATGGAAATGCAGTTCCACTTCCTGATCGATCACACGTCGTACCCCTTCCACCAGGCATTCGGGCTCATGCTCCGTTTCGCCAATCCGTTTGATTTCTTTCAGGGATGTTCCCGGCGAAACCGTGAACGCGTTCTGATGTATGATCTGATTTCCTGCATCCAGTTCGGGAATAATGAAATGGATCGTGGCACCAAAGGTCAGCATATGGTGGCTGAATGCATCTTCGTAGGGCTGAAATCCGGGAAACGAAGGGAGCAGGCCATGATGCAGATTAATAATGCGACCGCCGGCAAAACTCCAGCAGATACGTGGTGGCAGGACACGCATATACCGGGCCAGCAGTACATAATCGACTTCATAGGTATCGAACAGTTCGACCAGCCTGGTATTGTCGGGATTCCCGCGCTCATCGCCGATATGATGAAAATCCAGCTGATACCGATCGGCCAGAGACTGACAACGATCCCGGTTCCCGATAATGACTGCCGGCGTCGCGTTGATCTCACCCGCTTCAATCGCTTTTAACACGGCTTCAGCAGGCTCACTACGATAAGTTGTACAGATTGCGATCCGGGGAGGCCGTTCGTGCTCATCGCGAGCCCAGACGCGCAACGTCAAACCTTTTTGCGTCCCGATCTGCATAATCCGCTCGCGCAATACGGAGATCGGCTCCACCTCAGTGGGCCAGTCGATACGTAACAGCATCGCAAACAGACGTTCCGAATCATGGTCATACATCTGAATTTCATGAATATTGGCTCCCACACCGGTCACATAGTGAACGATGGGGTCAGCCAGTCCGCGATTGTCCGGTCCGACGGCTGTGATGGTAACCTGCATGCTGTCTTTACACTTTCACAAACGGTGATATTGCTCTTCCGGTTAGCCGGATGTTCTTACCCGGTCAGTAATTGTATCACATCTCGAATCCAGTCTCTGCTGCTTCTGAATGGAAGGCACAGAATCTTTCGCCGACCGGATCAATCCTGATCAATGTAAGAATTTGTTGGATTTCGTAAACATGAAATGTAAAGCGATGTAACGGAATCCTTACAAAAGCCGGCACACCTGCTGAACAACCAGCGTTGTCGAGTGCAGAGAATGTTGCTGTTAAACTGCAATCATTAAAGGTGTTAGTTAAAACTTGAGTGTTCTGCATCCTGTAACGTTTATGAAGATAGTTCCTTCGGCATGGTCTATGCGATCAGCATAACTGGCAAAAAGGGAAATGAGCAGGGAGGGGAATGTGTACTCCACATCTCTGAACCCAGGCAGATCGTGAGTGAACCGGTTCTCACCTTTTGTTCTGAACTGCTGCTTTCCTGTGGTTAACGAAGTTTCGGAGAGACCTTCTCAAGGTCTGTCCGGTCCAGTGATAACCACTGCCGGGACCTGGAAGCATGTTAGCGTCCAGGTTGTCTCTCGCGGTTCATGGTTTCTCGATCAGGGCCGAAAACAAAAACGTAACTCTCAAGTAAAACACAAGGAACTCAAAAATGTTGAATCAACTTTGGAACGACGAAGCTGGCTTCGTCATCTCTGCAGAACTCGTACTCGTGCTGACCATCGCTGTTCTGGCTATGATTGTTGGCCTGAGCGAAGTCGCTGTTGCTGTCAATACTGAACTGAATGACATTTCAAACGCAATCGGAGCACTGAACCAGAGCTATGCTTACACTGGTTTTCTGGGTAATGGTGGAAAGACCAAAAGCTTCTACGCCGGTTCACGCTTTGCTGACTCGGTAGATGACTGTGACCTGAACTCAACTTGTGATCTGGTTACTGGAACTGCTCTTGTCACCGCTGACGAAGGTACTACTTTCTAAAGTAACTACACCTTGGTCTTAAGGTGTGAATTGAGAGAAACTGATATAATCAGTTAATTCGACTCATCCGGAACTCTGACAGGGATTCGTCCCTGCCAGAGTTCCGATGTTTCAAAAAAAACTCATTTGATTCACAGTCGCTTTTACAGACTGTTCAACATCCTTGATAACGAATGTTGCCTGCACGCAACCTCTCAAACTTTCTGCGCCATTCTGGCCCTTTCTTTTCAGAATGTGTAAACCACAAGTTTGATTACAGTTATAGCGATTCCCTCCTCGCGTTTCTTCTGGTCCACACGCTTTGTGGACTTCCCACAACACTCCCCCACCACCCTAATGGCACACCGACTGCGATATGAACTCTGCAACAAGAAACAAAAGTAACAAGCTAAACAATCACCGACTCATTTACCTGGAGATTACTGACACAGTTTGATTCGCAACGTTGTGACCCGTGTTGAGGCTTCTTCTTATTCTCGCGACTTGTCCCCGAAAGAAGAAGAGAAGTCAACGGCATTGCATGAAGGTGAGAGAGCATTCAATGCGGATGATGTCTTTGCATCATTTTCTGGGCTTCCACCGCTCCGCGGGTCATAACGTGCATTTTATAGAACTTTGATGAATACAACACTGCAGTTTGTGCCGTGAAGTTACGGGCCGGTAACTTCACAAAAAGTGCCTGAATGGAGCGTAGTCTCTCAATCTGGCAAATTGATAAATATCGCTTTCGCTTTATTTATCTCAATGTCGTGGGCTGTTTTCTATCTCGGAAATCAAACCACAAACTCGTCTCTCAATTTATTTTTATGACCAAGGAACTCACTAAGATGTTAAATCAACTTTGGAACGATGAAGCAGGTTTCGTAATTTCAGCCGAACTGGTACTCGTACTGACCATCGCCGTTCTGGCCATGATCGTTGGGCTGAGCGAAGTCGCTGTTGCTGTCAACACTGAACTGAACGACATTTCAAACGCAATCGGATCTCTGAACCAGAGCTATGCCTACACAGGTTTCGCTGGTACCGGTGAGAAAAACAAGAGCCACTACGCTGGTTCACGTTTCAGTGATTCTGTCGATGACTGCGACCTGAACACAACTTGTGACCTGGTTACAGGTACTGCAGCAGTGACTGCTTCTGAAGCTACTACTCCGTAATTTTCATTACGACAAACTTGAAAAGCTCTGTTCAGGAAAATCCTGAACAGAGCTTTTTACTTCTAAGAAAATGAAACTCCGTCAAGTGGAGTTCTAGATCGCATTACATTTAACCATAGCGTCTGTCGATCTATTATACTCGGTCCAAATGGACTTGGAGGCGCTACCGAAAACTGGATACATTATAGCAGCTCTCAAAATAGACATTTAAAAAAACAAGGGGATAAAATCATGTTGCGGGCATTATGGAAAGATGAAAACGGCTTTATTATTTCTGCAGAACTGGTCCTGGTATTGACCATCGCTGTACTGGCAATGATCGTCGGTTTGAGCGAAGTCGCTGTTGCTGTTAATACCGAATTGAACGATGTCTCAAATGCCATCGGTTCACTGAATCAAAGTTATGCTTATACCGGTTTTAGTGCCAGTACTTTTTGTGATGGCAAATCCAAAAGCCACTACGCTGGTTCCCTGTTCAATGATGCGGTTGATGACTGCGATTTGAACACCACCTGTGACCTGGTGACAGGTACTTCAGCGGTAACTGCTTCTGAAAGCGTCACACCATAATCGACAGCTGCTAAACAAGCTCTCTCAGAGAACCGACGGAACTTCCGCCGGTTCTTTTTCGATTACACGCGCTTACAGTTTGTTTAACCTTTGTGTTCAAGCTGTTTAACACCTCAAGGGGATCCACGCTTTTAATGCCCGCACTGATTCCTTGATTTCCATCACACCCTAAGTCTTTATCAGTTTTGAACATAAACTGTTCAATCGGCCTGTGAACAGCAGCCAATCCCCTCCCTCTGGCATACCGTCTGCATTACAAAACTTCCGTGAATTGATTGACGGGGTAACACCCTGCGAAAACATTCACGAATCAAAATACTCTCTCACAAACAAAACTCTCTCTCACATAGCTTGCCTGTTGAACTCGCATTCGACGGTCGGCGCACTCTACGATTAAGTAAGGGGACTCTCTCATGTTGTGTATCGTTCAGCGTTTGTACAATGACGAAGCTGGTTTCGTGATCTCTGCAGAATTAGTGCTGGTTCTGACAATCGCTGTACTGGCGATGATCGTCGGTTTAAGCGAAGTTGCTGTCGCCGTGAATACGGAACTTAACGACGTTTCCAATGCCATCGGCGCACTCAACCAGACTTATGCTTATACCGGGTTCTGGTCAGGCAGCCATGGAAAAACCAAAAGCTACATTCTCGGAAGTGAGTTTGATGACGCGTTCGATGACTGTGACCTGAATACCTCATGCGACATCGTCTGTGGTGCTGAAGGCATGAAATCAGAAGGTGGATGGTAAACCAGTTCCTGGCACAGGAAAAACTCTCGACAGTAGCGATTTTTCAGTTTCTTTGAATCGAAATTAGAAAAAGGCAGGTTTCAATTGAAACCTGCCTTTGTTCATTTACATCACAAGCGAATCCAGCGTCCTGTTAAGCAGATACTCTCGGCGTACCAGGATTCAGATCCGGATTTGCTTCCGGTTCAGGCTGTGGTTCGGGAACAACCGGTTTTGCTGTTTCCTGGCTTTGAGGAGCCAGATCACAGTTACCAGTAGCACAGGCAGTCGTAGGACAGACTGTGGTAGGAACCATCGTGCAGACTTCGTAAGGAACCTTACGGGCCACGCATTTGGTGACATACCGTGTGCAGGTTACAGGAACCTGTTTGGGTACGCAGCGGGCAACCCGGTGTGTGACAGTGAAAGGCACTTTCCGCGTGACGCATTCAGCGACTTTACGGGTGCATTGTTCCGAGACCATTCGACAGGTCTGAACAGGAACTTTACGAACCTTTTCTTCACAAACCCAGTTACACGTCTGATAAGGAACCTTCTGAGCGACGGTTTCCGTTACCCACCGGCAGGTCCGGTAAGGAACTTTGGTCACAACCACTTCGGGTACCATTTTACAGACTTTTACAGGTACTTTGTTCACAATCACTTCGGGTACATAACGCGTTACCTGTACCGGGCAGTTCTGGCGAACGACTTCTGGTACATACTGGGTGCAAGGCACCTGGCAGGCAACACGTTTCAATCGCCAGACTTTGCGACAGTGAGTCCGCCCTGGAACCTGAACCATGGTCATCCGCGGAATCCCGCAAGCATCAGTGGTCCAGCAGGGACGGCATTTTCCGGGTTTGGTAATCTGTTTTGTTTCCCAGACTCCCTGTAAACGATGCACCGTGCGGTAGGTCGTTACCGGCTTCATAACCGTATAACACCGTTCCTGGTTAACCGTTTCTGTGACAGGTCGCATTACGGTCTGTCGGCATTCCTGTTCGATTGTTTCCACAACAGGTCGCATCACAGTCCGTCGACACTCCCGTTCATGGTTTTCCCAGACAGGACGTTGTACCTGATAGCTGCAATCACGGTACTTGGTTTCGACCACCGGTCGTCGGACAGTGTAACGCTCTTCCCGCTCCGATGTTTCATATACGGGCTTTTGAACCGTATATTCGACATCGCGGTAAACCGTTTCATTCACCATGCGATAACAGGTTTCCTGCTTGTCTTCGTAAACTGTCTCGTATTCGGTGCGATAAGCCGTGTACTGTTGAGGTTCTGCAACCTGGTCGTAAACAGTACGATAACAGGTTTTCCGCTCAACTCGACAGGCGGTATAACATGCTGTTGGCTGACAGGCAGTAGTCGGGCAGCAGTTATAACTGGCTGCTCCAAAATACCTGCAGGCTTGTGCCGAATCGTTGACAGCCAGCATTGCCACAGCGGCGAATGCCAAGGCCAGAGTCTTTTTCATTTTTCCCCCTCCAAAAAAGTGCGTCACATGATGAAAGTGTGCGTTTTCCGATTTTTCATCTCATACATGACTGTCTGCATTATTGACATGACCTGAAAAAAGATGCAAATCAAAAGCTGACGTCCCGTATGGAAAAATCGAAATCATCGCGGGTTGTTCTATTTAGCACTCAAGCATAGATCACATAGTTTCGGCAACTTGAGGAAAAAAGGGGGATATCTCTTTTTAGTGAAGAGCTTGTTACCGGTTCCACTTTATAACCGTTATCACCTGCAAAGTTTCACAAATGCAACATTCGTTCGTGGTAACCTGTTATCAGAACTCAACATGAATCATAGAAACGACATCCGATCTGTTACTTTCTGCCGAGAATGAATACATCTTTATTTCTGGATGCATCAACGTCTCTTAATCTTTGCCATATTTCTTTTGCAATTCCTCAAATTCTTCAGGAGTATCCAGGTCCAGCAGGATTTCCGGCACATCGCATGACTGCAGGTGAGGCTGTACGCCCCCTCGCTGCCAGAGTGCATTAATCCCCTGCTCTGCCGGGAGCTTAAAGACCTCCCCCGCCATCGACCACCGAAAAAAAGTCGGGTGTCCCTTACGATTCTGGTACGCGGGGATCATCACGTCAGCCGGACACTGTTCCCACCCCTCGCATAATTCTTCAATGACAGACTGCTCAAGCACAGGATGATCTGCCGGAACCAGTAACCAACTCTCATCCTCCGCTGGTTGATAGCGTTCCTTAATCCAGTGCAGCGCGTGCTGGACACTGGTTTTCATATCGGGGGGATCTGTTTCCGGCTGCACCAGTTCGACGGGCAAATCAGCCAGATGCTCTGCTAAACGCGCGTCATCCCGGCGGGCGACAATGACGACTTTTGTGACTAATTTACAGCTCAGGGCCCGCACCAGTCGCTGAATCACTGTTTCGCTGCCCAGCGAGAGCAGCAGTTTATGGGCTCCCATACGTCGACTTCGGCCAGCAGCAGGCACAATCGCAAACAGTCGGCGCGTTGTCATTAAATCACCTGTTCCGATAAGATAGAGTCAGGCCGGCTTATTCTGAATCAGATACCGGCGGATTTTCGCAATAAGTTACTAAGATAAGCTGTCGTTCAGAACCTGTCTGAACCATTCAGAGTTAAGGATCAATCGTGCAAATTTTATTGACGAACGATGATGGAATACACGCCCCCGGCATTCGCAGCCTGCAGAAAGCTTTAACGCAACTCGGTGATGTGGAAGTAGTGGCCCCCCTCGCCGAACAGAGCGGGGTGGGGTTGAGTATTACCTATTTACATCCACTGATGATACATCAGGAATTTGAAAGTGAAAAGCACTGGGGCTGGGCAGTGGCCGGCAGTCCGGCTGACTGTGTCAAACTGGGAATTCTGGAATTCTGCCCGAAACGTCCCGACCTCATTGTCAGTGGCATCAATTCCGGTTCGAATGTGGGGATTAACGTGCTCTATTCCGGCACTGTTGCAGGAGCCATCGAAGGTGCCTTCGCCGGTATTCCTTCAATCGCCATTTCGGCAGCCAGCAGTTTTGCCAACGACACCAAACCGGACTACGACCGCTGCGCCACACAGAGTCTTCCCGTCATCAGAAAACTGTTACAGGAAAAATCTCCCGCCGACCGTCTCTGGAATATCAATTTTCCCGCCATACGGCCCGACTGGCCACGGGGGGTCAAATGGACTTCCCTGGGAGTAAAACGACATTTTGATGTGATGGAAAAACGAATTGATCCCCGTGGGCGTCCTTATTTCTGGAGTGGACTTGATCCGATTCAAAATCATCAACTGGACCCGGGCACTGACATCCATGAGCTGGCAGATGGCTTTGTCACTGTCACTCCCCTGAAATTTGACTTAACAGATCACCAGCATTTACAAGCGTCAGATCAGCAGGCTGGCGGTGAGATCGATGTCGACCTCACTTGATCTCAAACACGGGAATCAACGCCCGAGGCGTTCCAAAGTTTGACATTTCACCACAATGCGGGATAATCAAAGCTTAAACCGATCGTTTGCGGCAGAACCCTGCTCTGACAGGATTTCTCAGAACCTGTCCCGATAGAGGGGTTCGGCATTCCTACCTCCGCGAAATTGTTAACAGTGACCTGAAGATAAGATGTGTTGAGGAGCTGCCCCGTGAACCACAATCAGTCAGCAGAACACAACAGTCTCGCCTCCCGCATCATCTCCGAAACTTTCCCTGAACTGCAGACCAGCGAACTCCTGCAAAACATCATCGATTCAGATCAGCAACTGCTGCGAAAAATCCTTTCCATCACTCCCCTGATCATCTGGGCCGTCGATCGCCACGGTATCGTCACACTCTCCGAAGGGGGAGGCCTGTCCCGACTGGGTTATCTCCCGGGCGAATGGGTGGGCAAATCTATCTTCAATGAGTACGCTGCTGAACCCGACCTGATCGATATTTTCCGGCGAACACTCAACGGTGAACCACAGCAGCAGATCCGGACAGTCAATGAGCTGGTTTTTGACGCCGAATACAATCCCTTCTTCGATGAACAGGGACAGGTGGACGGCTTTCTTTCTGTCGCCATTGATATCACCGAGAAAGTCACTTCGCAGGAAGAACTCCGCCGCTCCGAAGATCGCTTCAGCAAGATCTTTCAGGTGAATCCGATCGCCATGTGCATTACGGAGATTGACACCGGAGTCTTCATTGAAGTCAATGAGAACTTTCTGACCGCGCTGCAATGCAGCCGGGAATTCGTTCTGGGCAAAAGTGCATTTGACATCGGGTTCTGGCCCGACAAGCAGACACGCCGGGAAATGATTGAACAGGTGCAGAAAGAAGGGACGGCGCGCGAACTCTATTTTGACTTCATCATTCCCAATGGCACCCGCTTATGTACCATGCTCTCTGCGGTCCAGATCTATTTTCGCGGCGAGACATTCCTGCTTTCCTGCGTAAAGGACGTGACCCGGGAACACTCCGCCCTGGAGGAACTGGAAAAGTTAAACGAGAATCTGGAAGCCAGGGTCGCGTCCCGCACTGCCGAGTTGGAACATGCACATGCAATTCTGAACGAGGAATATACCAAGCGAAACCGGCTTTATAATGTGCTGCAGCAGACAGAAGCCAAGTGGCGCTCCCTGGTGACCAACGCGCCTGATACGATTCTGACGCTCGATCATGAAGGGAACATTCTCTATATTAATCATCAGATTCAGTCGGTAAGCAGGGATGCCATTATCGGTTCATCCATTTTCAGTTACATGAACCAGGCAGACCTCGCTAAAGCTCGCCGCATTCTTCAGGAAGTCTTTCATTCAGGAAAGACACAAGTACTGGAAACCGAAGGGCTTAATCCGGAAGGAAAAAAAACGCTCTATTCCTGCCGCATCGGTGCCATGGTGAGTGAAGGCGTTATTATCGCCGCGATGGTCATCGCCACTGATATCACGCAGCAGAAGCAGGCAGAACAGGAGCTGGTTAGACGACGCGCGGAACTCGCGCATCTTTCCCGGCTTTCAACCATGGGGGAACTCGCTGCCGAACTCTCGCACGAACTCAATCAGCCCCTGGCGGCAATTAATAATTATACAAATGGCTGTATTCGCCGTATTCAGTCCGGAACCACAACTCTGGATAATCTGGTGGAACCCCTCGAAGAAATATCACGCCAGGCACAACGTGCCAGTGAAACGATCAAGCGTCTCAGGCGTCATGTTCAAAAGAGTGAAGTCGAACAGAAAAAACTGGACATTAATGCCGTCATCCAGAATTCCATCGCGCTGCTGGAACATGAAATCCAACGTAATTTTGTTACACTGCATCTGGAGTTAAGCCCGGGACCTCTCCAGATCATCGGTGATGCAATCCAGATTGAGCAGGTGCTGGTCAATCTGCTGTTAAATGCCTTCGAAGCCATGTCGGAGCAGCCCCCTGAAGACCGCAGAGTGGGGATTCAATCTGATCTGGATCAGGCGGGAAATCTGATGATTTGTGTAACAGACAGCGGAATGGGTTTGAAAAAAGGCCAGGAAAAATCTATCTTCGAAACATTCTATACTACAAAACAAAAGGGACTCGGCGTCGGTTTGTCAATCAGTCAGACGATTATCGAAGCCCACGGAGGCAAGTTGACCCCGCGCAGAAACAAACAGGGAGTCAGTTTTATTATCACTCTTCCATTAGCACATGGAGATCGAAATAGTGGCGTCTGAAATCATGACTATCCAGCAAGAGGCAACCGTCTTCGTTGTAGACGACGATCCCGCCATCAGAAAATCACTCCGCTGGCTGATCGAATCGGTCGGCCTGAAAGTACAGACACATGAACTCGCCAGCGAGTTTCTGGAGAGTTATTCACCGGAATTTCCCGGCTGCCTGGTCCTGGATGTCAGAATCCCCGGTATGAGTGGCCTGGAATTACAGGAAAAACTGCGGGAACGCGGATACGATATTCCTGTCATCATCGTCTCCGGTTACGGCGATGTCCCTATGGCGGTGCGGGCCATGAAAGCAGGAGCGATCGACTTCCTGGAAAAGCCGGTTAGCGATCAGGTGCTGCTGGATTACATTCAGAAAGGCATCGAAACCGACATCAGAAACAAACAGAACCGGGTGCAGAACCAGGATCTGATGGAACGCAAAGAAACGCTCACCCGCCGTGAACGGGAGGTCATGGAATATGTTGTCGTCGGATTTTCCAGTCGCGAAATTGCCGAAAAGCTGAATGTCAGTTTCAAAACGGTCGAAGCGCACCGCGCCAAAATCATGAAAAAAATGCAGGCCAAAAGCGTTCCCAAACTGATTCAGATGGACCTGCAGATCAAAGATGTTCCCGAATATGACCGGGATCAGTGAGCCTTTGTTTTTGCTTTTCATTCCGCAATAATCAATTTAAAGATCTGTCACTTTCTCATTGCCCCCTTGAAATTCTCCGGGAACCATTTTGAACAAGCATCCAGAACTGGCGTTAAACGGTGTTCCCGTTTGTGATACTTTTGCGGAAGCATTTACCACCGTCGGCACGCGAATTATCGTGACGGCCCTGACCGAGGCCTGGGTCAGAATTGCAGCAGCAGAAGCCACCGGCTATGCAACCAGTGTGATCGCCTGTGATGCCGAAGCAGGAGTCGAGAAATATCTCTCCCCGGCAGAAAGCCCCGATGGCCGTCCCGGCGTCAGCCTGATGTTCTTTGCCTTCGGACAGACCGCTCTGGAAAAAGCCGTCACGAATCGCGTCGGACAATGCATTCTCACCTGCCCGACTACCGCCTGTTACTCCGGCTACACCTGCGAAGATCCGGAAAAGAATATCTCCTTAGGCAGCCAACTGCGTTTTTTTGGAGACGGTTTTCAGATCTCCAAAAAATGGGGAAACCGCAGACTCTGGCGTGTGCCCGTCATGGATGGGGAATTTGTCTGCGAGGATCAGACCGGAACGTTCAAGGGAGTCGCCGGCGGTAATCTGTTAATCTGTGCCTCCGATCAGAAAAGAGGGCTGCTCGCAACAGAAGCGGCAGTCTCGGCCATGCAACAGGTCGACCTTACAATCCTCCCCTTCCCGGGGGGCATCGTCCGCAGCGGCAGTAAAGTCGGCTCGCGCTATTCCAAACTGAAGGCCAGCACCAACGATGCCTATTGCCCGACGCTACAGGCACAAACCACGTCAGAACTCCCCCAGGGCACTGGCTGCGTCTATGAAATTGTCATCGACGGTGCCGCGTTCGAACCCGTACAGCAGGCAATGCAGGTCGGACTGCATACCATCTGTCAGCAACCGGGGATCCTCCAGATTACCGCCGGAAACTATGGCGGCAAACTGGGGAAACATCACTTTCACCTTAAAGATCTGATTCACAGCGCTCACGCTTGAGCGACCGTGCCTGATCCTTATTCCTCTTCCCGGAAACTTTCGGAAATCAGCATTTCCTGTTCAAACTGATGGCTGCGCCCCGAACCAGTCGCCGGACTGGCACTGGCGGGTCGATACACACCTTTCAGCGGATGACGACCGAACAGATTCCCTTTGAAGCGACAATACATGAATCGCCAGGCTCCCATGTTTTCCGGTTCTTCCTGAACCCAGTACACGGGAGTCCCTTCTGCAAACGGAGCCAGTGCCGCCTCCAGTTCCTCTTTCGGAACCGGATAGAGCTGCTCCATGCGGATGATAGCCACATCGTCTCGCTCTGTCTGCTTTCGGTGTTCGCTTAAATCGTAGTAGATTTTACCGGTACACAGCAGAATTCGTTTGACCTTCTCCGGCTTCAGATCTGTGGTATCGCCGATCACTTTGATAAACGAGCCTGTACTCATCGACTTGAAGCTGGAAACCGCGTCGCGATGCCTTAACAGACTCTTGGGTGTCATCACAATTAATGGTTTCCGCCATTTGCGGATCATCTGACGCCTGAGCAGATGGAAAAACTGATCGGGAGTGGTAGGCATCGCAATCTGAATATTGCTCTCGGCGGCCAGTTGCAGAAAACGCTCGAAGCGGGCACTCGAATGCTCGGGGCCCTGCCCTTCAAAACCGTGTGGCAACAACATCACAATGCCGCTGTAACGCTGCCACTTGTCTTCGGCACTAACGATAAACTGATCGATGATCACCTGGGCGGCATTACAGAAATCGCCAAACTGCGCTTCCCAGATAATCAGGCCATCGGGACAGTCCAGACTGTAACCATAGTCAAAACCGAGTACGCCTGCTTCGGAAAGCGGACTGTTCACGAACTCAACCGGTCCCTGTCCTTCCACCAGATGTTTCAACGGCGTATATTTTTTACCGGATTTGACATCATGCAGTACGGCGTGACGATGACTGAACGTGCCGCGCTGTGCGTCCTGACCACTGACCCGGATTCGGTAACCTTCGGTCAACAGTGAGGCAAAGGCCAACGCCTCAGCCGTTCCCCAGTCGATCTTGCGTTCTCCCTCTGCCATCTCCTGACGGATACTCAACAGACGCTGAATCTTCTTGTGGGGCGTGAAATTTTCGGGAACCTCGGTCTGCTTCAAGAGCAGGTTCACCAGGCTTTTCTCGGGAACACCGGTATCAATCTGGTCAGCCGGTAACTCACGACCGCCCCGGTAGCCGGCCCAGATCCCTGCCGGTAATTCAACCCTGTGTGGATAATTTTCAACCCGGGCTGCTGCCAGTTCGGACTCCAGGTGGGAAACACTTTCATCCTGCAGTCGATCACCATCTTCTTTCGTCACCGACTTGCGTTCCAGCATGCGCTGCAGAAAGCTGTCTCTCACTGAAGGACGCTTGTTGATAATGTCGTACATCAAAGGCTGCGTGAATGCTGGCTCATCCCCTTCATTATGACCACGTCGACGATAGCAATACATGTCGATTACCACATCGCGGTGGAATTCCTTGCGGAAGTCCATCGCCAGTCGAACCACCTGGGCCACTGCCTCCGGATCTTCCCCGTTCACATGGAAAATCGGGATCTGTAACATCTTCGCCACGTCTGTCGCGTACGTCGAAGAGCGGCTCTGTGCCGGATCCGTGGTGAAACCGATCTGGTTATTGACGATCACATGAATCGTTCCCCCCGTTCGATAACCCCGCAACTCACTCAGGTTCAGACTCTCCTGCACAACCCCTTCCCCGGCGAAAGCAGCGTCACCGTGAATCAGCAGAACCATGCCTTTGGTACGGTCAATATTGGCCCAGCGGTCCTGCTTGGCGCGCATCCGGCCCATGGCAACCGGGTTCACGAATTCGAGGTGACTCGGGTTGAAACAAAGCGTCAGGTGCACGTTGTGTCCGGTTTCAGTCATCCAGTCGGAGCTGTAACCCAGATGATATTTCACATCGCCTCGCCCCACACTCATCTCGGGGACAGAGTCCTCGTATTCGCGGAAAATTTCACGGGGCTTTTTCCCCATGATGTTGGTCAGGACGTTCAGGCGGCCCCGATGTGCCATCCCGAACACGATTTCATCGACGCCCTGTTCGCCCGCTTTTTCAATCGCCAGATCCAGCAGCGGAATCAGGCTCTCGGCCCCTTCCAGCGAAAAGCTTTTCAGGCCGACATATTTTTTCTGGATGAATTCTTCAAACACCACCGCATCGGTCAAGCGACGCAGGATCCGCAATGATTCGGGGCGCTCGAACTTGAGGAAATTGGCGGTGCTTTCCATCCGGTTCTGCAGCCACTTCCGCACACGCAGGCTGTCGATGTGCATGAACTGCGCACCGATCGATCGACAGTAGGTATTTCTCAACCACTGGATCATCTCCCGCAGCGTTCGCTGCTTGGGACCACCAAACGTGGAAGTAGAAAAAACGCGGTCGTAGTCCCGTTCCGAGAAATCGTAGAACTCGGGCATCAGCTCGGGAGGCGTGGCCCGCTGTTTTCCCAACGGGTCCAGGGAAGCCAGAATATGGCCACGTACACGGTAGTTACGGATCAACTGGTCCAGACGCTCCTGACGATCTGCGATTTTCATCGTCTGGCGGTCCATGCCCTCCCTCTGTTGCTTGCCGGGAGGATTGAACATCGTATGACGTTTGAAAGAGGGTCCGAAATTCGGTTTGCGGCTCCGGGGCATCTTCTGGGGAAACTTCGAGAAATACTCCCGCCATTCCTGCGACACGGAGCTCGGCGACTCCAGATAGCTTGTGTACAGCGATTCTACGAAAGTTAACGATTCCGAGCTCAAATCGTTGATCAGTTCTTCTGGCAGCTGATTATCGGAGTGCCCATTGCCTTCATGGGAGTACGAAGCAGAATCTGGTTTATCAAGCATTGTGCCCTCTCCGGGCTGAATAATGAATCCGGCAGGGCACACACAGTGTCAACTCGACACGCAGGGAGAATGCTCTGTCGCGAATACAGGTTTAAAACATGTTTCTTCTACATTACCGTATTAGATCAGAGATTTAAAGCTCTCTACTCTAGCAGACTTGCGCTGTCCTAAAGAAAGTTACCAAAGTCGATTTCACTTTCCTACTCAACCGCTGCCATACTTTTATCCAAATTTTCAGGAAAAACCGGAATATCGGGAACCAGCCCTCCGGGAACTGGGCCGGGAACTCGGCCTCTCTACTTACCAGGCAGCAGCACAAAAAAACCGGCTCCGATGTGAAAACACAACGGGCCGGCGGGTAAGCTTAATCTTATCAGACTGTCATCATCACTCGCTCCCCATTGCTGCAGGAAACGAGACGATCAGCGTTGTCAGATCAGGTCTGCTGACGAACAACGCGTTTACGAATATCTGTTTCCAGAACACCAAAGGCCTGCTCATGACGCTGTAATGCCATTGAAAGAGCACTCAGCAGTCGCTTGGCGGTGTAATGGTTCAGGATGATCCGCTGCCCGACATTGATCTCCGTGTTCGCTGGATCCAGTGGCTGAGGATTCAGACCCAGATCCAGAATCAGTTCTTCTGGGGTGCTGGATACGCGACAGAAGTTGGCGTAGCTCGCAATAACATTGCTGTCATTAACTTTGACCTGTTGTTGCTGGGCGGGAGCCTGTGCCTGTTCTGCAGCAGGTTGTGTTGTCTCATCAGCTGGTTTGTCATCTTTCTTAGCACTCACGCTTTTTTTCTCCTCAATGTGATACAAAATCTTAAGAAGTAACTGGTTCCAGAAATGTGGGACCTGAACTGATTGAAATGAACTTCACCCTGATACTTCGGCAGTTCACCCCGAAAATACTTGATTGATTTGTCCTGACTGTACTCAAGACACCTGAAACATACCATCGCAGTGTTCAGCATTCAAGAACAGAATGCAAAGACTTTAAAACTCTTGGGATACAGGCTGTCAGCGCTTACGAAAATGACTGTATGTTGTCAAAACGCAACTCGACACCCTATCTCCCCCGCAGCTCCCAGAACGTGACATTCTAAGAAAAAGGCCCTGATGCCAGCACTCGCATACACATCAGGGCCTGAAATTCATACAGACTGTTTAAAGTATGGGGCCTGCCCAGTCTGAGAAGACATCATCGAAATCAGCATCGATTTCTTCATTCAAACCTGCCAGATCCAGATCACTGATTTCCAGATCTGCCTGGGCCGAATCATCAATCTTCCCGCTGTCAACAATCGACAGACCGTTCAAACGCAGATCATTGATGATCTCATCGCTCAACCCTTCCAGAACCGTCAGATCCAGTTCACCCTGTTCGGTCCCCTGGCTCTGCAGCAGTTGATTGAAGTACTGAGCCAATCCCGATTGAACCGTCTCATCACCCGTCAGCAGGCTGCTGGTCACATCAAACACAACCGGCGACAGTTCGGGCAGAGAAGCGACGGTCGTCACCAGGGAATCTTCATCCTCTGTAACCTGCGTCACAGGAGGTTCAGCCACCAGCGGCAGATTCGCCATCAGAGGAGCATTCACTCCGACCAGGATCTCATAGCTGCCCGATGCAGCAGCTTCGTGAGCAGACTGCAGAATCAGGGCATCCAGGATCGAAGGCAGTTTGCGAACGCCCGGATCCAATGTCGCATTCATCACATCGCCGGCATGTACTGTATCATCCAGGTGCAGACCATCATCGGTCAGCGTGGCTTCAAAGCCACTGCCCACGAAGGTCAGAGTTCCGCCTACGCCCGTTTGAATAAAGCTTTCGAACGGAGCGTAAGTATCTGTGAATCCGAGTACGTGGCCGATTTCGTGTAGCAAAACCGTCAGCAGGTCATAATGACCGGCGGCAGCAGATTCTGCATCAGCCGAGTAAGCCACGCCCCCTTCGAGGTCGGTATCACTGAAGACAGATGAATCCAGATCCGAATACCAGCCCAGACCGGCGGCATTATCGTCCAGAGTCACAATCCCTGAAACAGGACGCCCCTCTTCATCGACGGCGGTTATCTTACCTTCACCCAGTTGAGTTCCGCCCAGGTTGGTAATTACCAGCTGAATGTCCGGAACCGCTTCCAGGCCCAATGCATCCTGCCAGATCCCCAGTGCTTCATCCATTACCTGGTCGATCGTCGAATCGCCGGTGATATCGGTTGTCTTACCATACCAGCGTTGCAGGAAGTTAGATGGATAGACAACATCTTTATCTCCCCCTTTGTGGACACCGTAGTTGGAAGCCATAAAGTTCAGGTCCCGATAATCTACTTTTCCACTCTTATCAGCATCCAACGCCCAGACGTAAGGAGAATCGGCATCGAGAACATTCTCTCCATAAATGGAAGCCAGGATTATCAGATCGCGGTAGTTGATTGTATCATCGTCGTTCACATCGTAGGCAATCGCCCACAGATCGGTATCAGGAGCATCACCGACGACCAATGTCGTCTCAGCATCATTAAACAGACTGACACTGACATTGCTCAGTGACAGACCCAAAGCATGTGGACCGATGAATTTGTCTTCAAAGTCGATCGAGACATCATCCTGCGCCAGTGATTCAAACTTGACTCGAGCCAGCAGAGCCTTTTTACCATAACCGGTCTTATCGGCATTGGCGACTCCACTGATTCCGGTCACGACGCCCGTAGAATCATCAATCACCGCTTCTCCCGCTGCGGCAAATGCACTGCCAAACTCAATCGTTGTTGCAGTGAAGAAATTTGTGTTGTAGTTCAAGTCGGCGACTGCAGCAGTAATGCTTCTGGCATCCGCTGTCTCGACATAAACTTCCACCCAGAACGAACTCCACTCGTCAATCCAGGTATCACTGGCAGGCAGTGCGGAAGTATGTCCGTTTGGCCCCAGATCTGTCTGATTGCGGACCACAACCAGATCAACGGCAGTCCCCTCATCCAGTGTAGTATCAGTCACAATCGACTGCGTCCCGTGTAAGGGAGCCCCGCCATTTTCAACGGTAATCGTCAGGTCATAAGAACCGGTTGATGTGGGATCTACTGAGCCAGTCCCCTGTCCGGTGGTCGTCGCATCGTAGTCATAGTTATCAAAGGCAGACAGTCCGATATAATAAGTACCAGCCGTCGTAGCCGTAAAGGTGAAGTAAGCATCCAGTCCGCCCTGACTGAAGATAAATTCACCGGGCACTTCATAGACATCGTCAACAACGCCATCCTCATCAGAAACAGAGCTACCAGACCCATCAACCAGTCCAGTCGTGATGGGCGTTCCTGTTGAATCAAACAGACGCAGTATGCTGTCCAGACCAGAATCAAACATGTCGGCATCCACGTCCACGGTGACGGTATCTCCGATACCCAGTTCAACCCGGAACATGTCCACGTCATGGGCAGGGTCTCCCAGCGAACTGTTATTACCGATGATACCCTGGTAAACCTCTGTCCCGGGATTCGTTGAGTTCCAAGGGACAGGTTCTGCTGTAGTAATCGTATCGCCGAATTCATCCGTATCTTCCTGTCCCACAGTGAAGTAGGCGGTCGCCGATCCCACCAAGTTCAGCACGACGTCAGCACCGTCTTCGGTCGTAAACTCAAGACGACGGCTGATCGGAATCACCAGTTCAAATACGCCTGTATCCACTTCTGTCAGTTTCGCCTGACTCCAGGCTGCCAGCCCCGCTGGTGCCCCCGTCAAGGGATCGAAGAACGTCATCGTTACACCAGACGTCGACTCGGAATTAAAGTCGACCACGGTATCATCAAGTCCAGCCCCCTGTGTGTTTTTCAATGCGATCATGGAATCCAGCAGCCCACTCTCCAGGAACCAGTTTCCCGAGATATCAAAGTTGCCAGAACCATCAATCGCCTGCTGACTGGAGAGTACCTGGGCTATCGCGTCGCGAATCGCCAGGTTTAACTCTCCATCAAAAGATCCGAGCACATCGGGAATCAACTGATCGCCGACCAGGCCGAAGTCTGCCAGATCCGTGGCAGAGTAAACTCCCGAGTCATCCCGGTCCGGACGGCCCTGACCAGAAGGATTGACCTCAATCGTGGAATCGAGAATCTGAATCGTGCCCGGATTATTGACATCATCGAATAATACATTCAGACGCCCACTGACGCTGGTGGAATTCAAACCAGCTGACTGAGGCAGCAGATTGATTTCCTGACCATCGATGGTGATGGTCCCGGAAACAGACAGATTACTTAGATCAGTCTGAATAAAGAATTCGGAAGGAGCGACCTGTTCGACGGAAGTATTTGTAATCGAAATCTGGCTGAAGTCGATGTTGCCCCCTCGATCCACGCCGTCGGCTCCGGAAATCAGATCCGTAGTGTCAATCGTGAAATCGACGTCGTCGGCCGCAGTTTCCGCAGTAAAGATGGCATAACCGACCCGGCCATAACCATTGGTCATTAATCCGGGCACCACTGTCGTGGCATTGATATTGCCGAGTACACCACCACCAAAATCAGGATTTTCCACGCCGGCCAGGAAGCCGAAGGCGGAAGATTCCGGTGTAAACACAAAATCAAAGAGGGAAGCATCCGCGACATCCCAGAGCATGTCCATGATCACAGAAGTCACATTCGCCGTCTCGGTCAACTGACCGGCCAGCACCTGTGCCAGTATGTCACTCATCCAGATTTCCACGACATACTGATCGCCTGTCACTACCTGTGTGATCGAGGAAGGCAGATTACTCACATCATCGACCTCGGGTGATACCAGTATATTCTTTCCAGAGAGTTTTGGTTTACCGAGACCCGTAATTTCAACCTGTACGGCGAGATCGCCATTGTATAACTTGTCCAGAATCGCACTGGTAAACGGTGTGGAATCATCACTGGCCCAGACGCCGCTCATGGTCCCTGCTGTTAAGTCGACAATCGGGTTATCGTCGCTATTAGTTCGATGATACAGTGTAAATACCGTAGCGTTACTGTTTGTGGTATCAACAATTCTGACAGCAATCAGATCTGTCTGGATGTCGACGACTGGTCCCGGTTGGCTACCATCATTATTGTAATCAGTGAGCCCACTGATCGCATAATTCAGATCCTGTAAGCCATTGATCAGTTGGAACCGTGCTCCCCCTTTACCACCGGCAACGAGAGCAGCGAGGTCAGCTTCGGACCGGAAGGAGGTAAAGTCTCTGCCACTGGATTCAACATCACGGGCAATCAACCGGATATCTAAAGTGGCCTGCGGATCCGGAGTCAGCGTAAATGTGCTGGTCACATCGTCAGAAACTCCATCACTCGATTCAGCGGTCACTGTGATCACCAGAGGCAGACGCACCTGTTCCGAGCTGTAATCGGTATAAGTGATATTTAAATTACTTCCCACGACGGCAACATTCGCCCAGAAATTGGCAGGCAGTGAGCCGCCACCGACCAGCGTTGCATCCACGCTATAAGTCACCGTATCACCGGCGTCGGGATCATTGAAATGCTGATCCAGGTCAATGGTTTCCGGCGTCAGGCCGTCCCGGGAAATATCATCCAGTTCGTCAGTCACCACGAGCAGTTCATTACTGCCTGTGATCGTCACGATAACCGTCGCCGTGTCAGTCGTGCTGTTCCCATCCGTAATCTGGTAGGTGAATGTATCCGTGTCGGTATCCGTTGGTAATACCAGTTCATTAAACTGGCCATTCGGGTTGTAGGTCACAGTTCCGTTCGCCTGCAGTGTGACTGTCGCCCCTGATGTCAATTCAATCGCCACCCCAATCGTTGCCGTCTGGCCATCAAGCTCAAGGATCGTCAGGGGATCAAGGTCAACGTCAATATCATTGGCCTGAACATCAATGTCCACGGTATTGTCTTTGGTGACCGTATCGGTATCGTTAATTGCATCAACGGGATCATTCACCCCGGTGACAGTGATTTCCACGGTCCCGGTGTTACTGTTAGCAGTATGAGTGTCGGAAGCGATATAAGTAAATGTGACCGTTGTAGTTTCGCCAGCTGCCAGGTACTGGAAGTCAGTTCCCGGATCGAACGAGAACGTGCCATCATCGTTATTGATGACAGAACCTTCACCATCATACTCGGGCGAGATGACATAGGTCAGCGAGTTGCCATCATCATCACTGTCGACATCCGCACCATCAAATAAGCCAATAACGGCACTGCCATCTTCAACGGCGTTATAGAAGATATCATTAACAGTCGGAGGATCGTTCACGCCGGTCACGGTGATCGTTGCGGTCGCGGTATCGGAGCCCCCATTACCATCACTGATCGTGTAGGTAAAGCTGTCGCTGCCATTTACTCCTTCGGCCAGGCTTTCAAAAACCCCATTCGGATTGTAAGTGAACGTACCATCTGAATTCAGCGTCAACAGAGCTCCTGAACCCAATGCGAACTCGCTGCCAACAGTGCCTCCCGTTACCGCAGTCACAGTGAGGTTATCACTGGCATCGACATCACTGTCAGCGGTCGTCGGATTCGCATCCAGGACATTGCCGCCCGTCAGCGTGGTGTTTTCATCGGTACTGAAGGCATCATCGACAGCAACCGGATTGTCGTTCACACCCCTGATCGTGATATTCACGGTCGCAGTACCGGTGCCACCCTGGTCGTCGGTAATCGTATACGTGAAGCTGTCGCTCCCGTTCTCACCAGCCGCCAGGCTTTCAAACTGATCGTTCGGATCATAAGTGAAAGTACCATCCACATTG
>PAJV01000067.1 GCA_002706765.1 Gimesia sp. | reverse complement strand
GCGCTGTTCTTCGGCGCTTATCCTTACCCACATGGTATGATGGCAGCGCCACCTGACTATTCTGCCTACCCGGAGTTTCAGGCCGCCTATAACAGCACCGCGGCCTGGCGGGAAAATTCCAACATGGAATACTTCTTTCTGAATTTTGGTCGTCCCCAATTCAGTACCCCTGCTACTGGTAAAGCAACTAAAAATGAGATTACCGACCTGTTCGCGGGACGCTGGGGAGAACCGGATCGTCTGTATGAAGCGCAACGCAACAATTCCACCGATCCGATCTATCTGATTGATATCACTAGTAGTCCTGTCAGGGCATTTCCTCAGCCGGGACGTACGCTGATTGATGATAACGGGAATCGTTTTGAAGGGGGAACCCGCAGCGGTTCGCTGATCGCCGGAAATCCCGATAACGCGCAGTCCTTCATGCATCCCCTGTCATACAATGGTGCGGGCAGAACGACCAAAACCGGAACCAGTTATCGTCAGCCTCTCATTGGCTATAACGGCTGGAAAGCCTACGAAGATTTCGAAATTGCCGGTACACCCCGTTATAACAGCGGATCTACATTTTTCAAAAACCGGATTACAAATGTGACCGAAAATTATGGTATTCTGGTTGATGAAGCTGATGAAATCATCGTCGATATGGAACAAGCCAGACGCCCTTATGATGAACCATTTACTCCTGCCGACCTGGCCTTCCTGCATCTGTCGCAGACCGATCAGGATAACACGGGTATCAGTTCGCGTCTGTCCAGCCTGCTGCCGTTTAACTTCGGTCGGGCAGATACCGTCAATAACCGCGGTAATTCGATCCGCAAGACTTTCACGACCATGAGCTGGGGTCGTAAACAGTTTTCCATGGCCGATTCTTTGAAGAACCGACCGAATGATGATGGTTCTATATCGAATCTTGATACTTCGAATCGTTACCTCAGCTGGTTGTTCAGCGCCGATACGAACAACGATGGCAAACTGGAATTTCCACCGGATTTCACAAACGAAGTTGACCTGGATTACAGTGGCAATCTGAATTACACGGACTTGTTAGGAAATACTCGTGGAACAAATATTGAAGATCTGAATGGTAGTGGCTCTCGCAATTCAAATAAAATTGCCGGGACAGCCCTTGATCCATTCCGGGCACCACTTCGCCAACTTTTAACGGTGGAACGTGGAAATACCACAACGCCACGAAAGCAGATGAAGCTGGATATCAATCAAGTTCTCGTCTATGATGATACCGGGACAGGGCAGACTGTAACAACGCGTCCGCTTACTCCGCACCCTGGTGAGGATGTCAATGGAAATGGTGCACTGGACATCGGCATCGGCGAAGATCTGAACGGGAATGGCATCCTCGACATTCTACCTTCGACTGCCATTAACACCGGCTGGTATGCTTATAATTTGCCCGCTTATCCTCCTACGACTCAGGAGCAAAAGGAATTCTGGGCACGCTATGATCGTCAGTTAATGGCCCGCGATATCTATGTGCTGCTTTATACCCTCGGAGGAAGCAAGGACAATCTAGACTATCGCGCCGACAACTCCAGTAATGCTCTCTATACCGATGCTCAAATGCAGGAAATGGCGCAGTTTGCCGTGAATGTGGTTGATGCCCTGGATCCTGACGAAGTGATTACTCGTTTCGAATACGATAAAAACCTGCACGACGGCTGGGGGCTGGGAGATAATCCCTATCATACCGACGATGAAACCACTCTTGCTACGAACCTGGGGATTTCCAGTCAGGCTGGTCAGCGAGGCGTGGTCTATGGCGTCGAAGCACAAAAGCTGACACTCAGCGAATTCCTGGCGATCAAGGCTCCCAAAGTCGAAGATGCTTCCTCTAACGAAGTCAACCACGATGCGACCGAATACAATGATGAAAAAGACCGTTATTTCTCGTTTATCGAATTACGAAATGCCAACCATCAGATAGTCAGCTTTGAGAATGATGCCTGGCAGATCCGCCTGGAACCACGCACTGATGCGGCCATGATCAGCGGCGATTATTCCAATCTGGATAATCTTACTCCAGACCCGGTGTTAAACGATACCCACAAGCGGCGTGTCACTTTGCGGAGCGGCTCTGTCGGTGGGGGCGGTGTTTTCAATCTTCGCTCAGCCGGCGATAATGAAGATACCGACCCGATGTCGTCGATGCCGCGCCCCAGTTATTTCCGGGTTGACCCCAATTTTGCGGGGGGGACTCCCGCTTATACTACGATTGCCCCACGGGATACATCGACTCCCGCCATCGATCTGATTACCGATGATGACACGGCTGATTTCCTGATGACGTCAGAAGCAGATACGGTTACTCCTATTTCGACGCGTGGTGACTTCCTGAATAGTTCCAATACGGATCCCGGAGGCACGCCTAATTTTTCGAGTTTGACTTTCATTGTCAGACTGATGCGACGCGCTCATCCCGGGCGGAATGCACCGGCAACCAACAATGCCGTGGATAATGCTGATAATCCCTGGGTGGAAGTGGACAGTATGGTTGTGACTGGCATGGAAGAGTTCGAGCTACAGGAATCCAGCATGTCCTCCGCAATTCAGTCTCAATTGAATCAATTGCGGAGCTTCGAACGAGCCCAGCCTCTACACGCTCGTGGTTCAGGAGAAGCTAGCCATGCCGCAGGCAGCGCGGGTTCCGGTTATCGTGCGAATACAGTGGGGTCTACCAATTCGAACACCGGAACAGGGAATCTGGGGGCAGATGGTCTGCCCGGTCAGGATATGGTTGACGATGACAACGATGGGGACATCGATGATGCCAGCGAACGTGGCTGGGCATTTTCCGATGACCGTCCCCGTTTCGATATCTGGCAGCCTCATTTTGACCGTGACTTTGCTTCGATTGTGGAACTGTTAAGCGTTCCTGTGATCGGTCCGAATCGTGTGACCCGCGATCTGGCCACGGAATCAGGAGTACAGACGCGAACTGATACTTCAACGACAGTGGACCGGGCAAACGATGTCCGTTTCGCTGGAGTTCAGAAATTTCTTGATCCCAGTGGTCCTGACGATACTGATTTCAGTGATCCTGCTCCCACTTGTGATGATAACCGCTGGTATCGGATTCTGGAATTTCTTGAAGTTCCGACTCGCATCCATCATCAACTGGGCAATCCGCTGGCAGATCCGCGCGTCCCGGGACGCATCAATCTGAATACGATTCGGCATCCGGCTGTGCTGGCAGCTCTGCTGGATGATGCCGATGCATTCACGATGGACATGACCGGCAGTGCCGTTCATCCACAGCTGGTCGCCAACCATTTAGGCGGTGACTGGTGGCGCGAATTCACGGAATCACGCGATGCCCGGGATTTGGGACTAACTAACGACCCTCATATTCCTGGAACACCAGGGTCACGTCCCTTCCGCAGTTTTGATTACGCAACTGGATTTACCTCTACTGGTACCGTGAATAATCTGCGTGAAAACACAATTTTCCGCAGTCTGCCTGCAGACATCAGCAGTCCGAATCCAAACCCGCGTCTGCTGTTCGAACTGACAACTGGTGCTGAGCATCTGGGGTCAGCAGGCGTAAATAAAATTGACGTACATACCCGTAATCGACTGCTCTCGAAAATTGCGGCTAACACAACAACCCGAAGTAACACATTTGTGGTATTCATGTCAGTCGCTTATTTTGAAGCGAGCGGGGCAGGGACCACCACTTATGGCAGTCCGGTGGAGATTGGCGCACGTTTGTCACCTTTCGACCCGGCTCGTACAGTGAATCAGCCAGACTATCGAGGCTTTTTCGTCATTGACCGGACCCGGGCAGAACAGGCATTTGAACCGAGTACGGGACAGTTCGACCACTGGAAACGCCTGGTGCGTTATCGCCATCAGGTGCAATAAAACCGGGTATTCAGATAAATATCCTTTTAGGAAATTTACCTGATCATTACAACAGGACAATCGGGTATAATGGTTAATAGTGACACAGGAATGAGGGGGGATGACATGTAGCCTAAGTAAGCAGCTCTGGTCGCGGGCCTGTGAGTAGAGTCTGTGGGAGGCGGACGATTGAAACGTCTGTTCCTGTAGAGCGGATTCGTCCGGGATTCCTCTGGTTTCCTGTGGGATCGAGATGTTTTCGAGTTTGTTTTTGATACTTGTCAACAAGTAAGATATAATCTGTTTGAACCGTATTTCTAAGTGAGGAGAATGACATGAATAATTGTCGAACCAAACAAAAGCTGCAGAAGCGTAAAGGGTTTACGCTGATCGAACTGCTGGTGGTGATCACCATCATCGGCATCCTGGTGTCGCTGACACTGCCGGCCATTCAAAGTGCCCGTGCCTCAGCGCGAAAACTGTCCTGTCTGAACAACATGAGAAACGTCGGACTGGCCGTCGTCAACTTCTCATCCGGAGCCAACTCGCAGCTGCCACTGCTGGTGGATCGCAACATTGAAGACGGTCATACCAATGCCAGCAATGACGACCTGTCCTGGTGTACCACTCTGCTGCCGTTCCTGGACAACGTTGGTTTCCGTCAGCGTTGGGATGCAACTGCCAGTGCTGCTGCTCAGACAGGTGCTACTGCAACCGATCTTTCTAATCTTGCTTCTCTGAATGTGATCCGATTTCCCGTCTTCACCTGCCCCGACGATCAGTTCTCTACTGATCAGGGTGCACTGTCTTACGTAGTGAATGTGGGCTATGTTACTGCCCTTTATAATCAGACTGGCGTTGGATACGATCCTGGCGCTTCCATCGGTTCCCAGGGGCATCACCCGGTGGGAGATGGTGGACTTGATGCAGACGCATCTACAACCGGTGATATTCCGATGAAGTTTGGAACAGGCGTCTTCTGGCGTCCTCATTCTTCTCGTATGTCTCTGGATTATATTTCAGCTGCCGATGGTATGACTCAGACACTGATGCTGTCTGAAAACCTGCAGGCTGGTGAATGGTATGATCAGGATACAGGCAGCCTCGGATTCGGAATTGACTTTGAAGGTTTGTACTCAGGTAGTAATTTGGCTTTGCCTGCTGGATTCAATCTGCAGAATACAACGAACTCATCTGATTCGCGAATCGGTGCTAACCTGACCGCAGCCAAAGGAGAGGCATGGCGTCCCAGTTCGAACCATCCCAGTGGTGCCGTGAATGTGATCTTCTGCGATGGCAGTGGAAAATCACTGACACCACAGATGGATGCCGGCGTCTACGCACGTCTGCTCACTCCTGCCGGTCTGCGTTATGGCCAGGCTGTTGTTGACGGTACTTCTTTCTAATCGAATGAAGTTGACTGCAACCTTTATTTGAGTCATTGTTCTCAAATCGGTTCAAACATGCGGGCACCAGGGATCTCCGGATCTCTGGTGCTTTTTTTCTTGGCGGGTTCACAGACGGTGACAGCGTCTCAGGCGGAGAAGGGGCAACTCATGCAGACCAGACAAACCAGACAGCCACGACCGCAGCGCAACGGCTTTTCGCTGCTTGAACTGGTGGTAGTACTGTTCGTTATCGCGCTTCTGGTAGCGCTGACCCTGCCGGTTCAAGAGCATGCCCGGGCATCATCACGAAAACTGTCCTGTCTGAACAATATGCGAAATATCGGTCTGGCGATGGTTAACTTTTCCTCGGGAGCCAACTCTGAGCTGCCACTGCTGGTCGATCCCAACCAACGGGTTTCCTCTGACGAAGCACCCAACGCCAATGCCAGTCATGATGATCTGACCTGGTGTACTACACTGCTACCGTTTCTGGACAATGTTGGCTTTCGTCAGCGCTGGGATGCGGCGGCGAATCTGGCGGCTGAACCCAGTACGAATGCAGATGCAATCGCGCAGCTGGCTGCATTGAACGCGATTCGTTTTCCGGTATTTACCTGTCCTGATGACGAGTCTGCAATCGATCGGGGCGCCCTCTCTTATGTCGTCAATATTGGATATGTGACCGCCAATTATAATAAGACTGGCGTGTACTATGACGCCTCCACCGGCGTCGGTCATCACCCGGCCGGTGATGGAGGACTGGATGGAGATCCCGCGACGACAGACGACATTCCAGTCAAGTTTGCCAGTGGCGTGTTCTGGCGACCGTTTACTTCGCGGATGTCTCTGGATTTTATTTCGGAAGGGGACGGCATATCACAGACGTTGATGCTGTCTGAAAATCTGCAGGCCGGAAGTTGGGCCGACCAGGATACGGGCAGCCTGGGCTTCGGCATTGATCTGCAGGGCGTCTACCCCAGCGGCAGCACCACGCTGAAACTGCCTGCCGGATTCGATCTGAAGAATACGACTAACTCAACCGATTCCCGCATTGGTTCCAACCTGAAAGCGAAGAAGGGACAAGCATGGCGCCCCAGTTCGAATCATCCCAGTGGCGCTGTGAATGTGATCTTCTGCGACGGGAGTGGCAAATCGCTGTCGCCGGAGATCGATCCTCTGCTCTACGCCCGACTGCTCACTCCCGCAGGGCAGCGTTATGAACAGGCTGAAGTGGAAGACGGCTCGTTCTGATCGAGGCAGGGTCACGTACTCTGCATAAAGCGCCTTGCTCACCAGTTGGTTTCCGCCAGATCACACCAGGGCTCTCCGGATCTCTGGTGTTTTTTGCTGGAATTTCCTATGCTGTATACATGTACGCTTTTTGCCAGGGTGTTGACAACCTAAGCTTTCTTAAACGGCGTCACAATTAACCATAACAGCTCTCGTATAATTATACTTGGCTCGGATTAACTTGGAGACGCTTCAGTAAAACTGGACTCAGTCCAGAGAGAAAAACAAGCGATGTTGAGACTGCTGCGAAAGGGAACTTTGCATAACGTCTCTTGACGAATCACAGGGAAATCGGATAAGGAACGATATATAATCTTCAAATCAACAGGAGGGTCTCCCTGCGCGACAGCGTGCGGGATTTAACAGGCTCTCTTCCTCCCTGTCAGGGAACAGAAATAATCGAGCTGCCGCTTGACTGCCTGTACCAGGCCAGCCATAGTCGGTGGTTCAAAACGATGTGAGAGTTAAATCAGAATTAACCTCGTCACGAGTCACTATAGCAACCATTACATCTCAGGATCATATCATGTTTGACCCCATTTCCGGGCAGATGCCAACGCAGGCAAATCAGCGTGCCAGAAGTTATTCACAGCAGCGTCAGATGGGGATTGGCGATCTCCTGCTGGATAACCGGATTATCTTTCTGGACAGCGTGATCAACGATGCCAGCGCGAATTTAATCGTGATGAAACTGCTGTATCTGCAGTCCGAGAACCGGCACCAGGACATCCACCTGTACGTGAATTCTCCCGGGGGTTCCGTGACCTCTACAATGGCGATCTACGATACGATGCAGTTCATTGAATGCGATGTTTCCACCTACTGTGTCGGCCTGGCAGCCAGTGGCGGCGCCATCCTGGTTGCCGGCGGTCAGAAAGGCAAACGTTACATTCTGCCTCACGCCAAAATGATGATCCATCAGCCGTTTGGCGAAGTGGGCGGCCAGGTGTCCGATATCGAAATCCAGGCCAAGGATATTCTTGATACCCGTGAAGTTCTGAATAAAATTCTCGCCGATCATACCGGCCAGTCCATTGAGCAGATTGCCCTCGATACCTCCCGGGATCGCTTCCTGACCTCCTCGGCTTCTGTCGAATATGGTCTGGTTGACGAGGTTCTGATCCGCGATAAAAAAGACAAAGATAAAAATAAAGATAAAGCATAGAGACACCCTGAGTCGGCAGCGGCACTGTCGAATGATTTTCCACCATCAAATTTATCATCAATTGAAGTGAGTTTTATATGACGGTCCTTACTCCTTATGTGATCGAAAAAAATGGTCGCGACGAACGCGCCATGGATATTTACAGTCGTCTGCTGCAGGACCGTATCGTGATGATGGGGTCTCAGGTCAACGACCAGGTAGCGCAAAGTCTGGTCGCGCAGCTGCTGTTCCTGCAGTTCGATGATCCCGAAGCAGACATCCACTTTTACATCAATTCTCCCGGTGGTTCCGTGACCGCGGGCATGGCCATTTATGATACGATGCAGTATATCTCCTGCGATGTGGCGACTTACTGTATCGGGCAGGCTGCCAGTATGGGTGCGCTGTTGTTGACTGCGGGTGCCCCCGGCAAACGCAATGCATTACCCAACAGCCGCATCATGATTCACCAGCCACTTGCCGGCATGCAGGGAACGGCAACCGACCTGGAAATTCATGCCAAGGAAGTGCTGAAGATGAAGCGGCGTCTGAATGAGATTCTGCTGCATCACACTGGTCAGACGCTCGAAAAAATTGAACAGGATACAGATCGCGACAACTTCATGGATGCCCAGGAAGCCAAATCGTACGGTCTGATTGACAACGTTCTGGAGCACCTTGAACTGCCCGGAACCAAAGCATAATTTCAATCTGATTTAGAGGAGGGCAGAAGAGGTGTCTTCTGCTGAAGTTGATTTCCAATGAAGCAATACCTTACGACATGGATGTCGTTGTTGTTGATTCTCACTCTCATGGGGTGTGGAGGTCGTGGTAATTCTGATTTACTGGAAGCCCGGCTGCGTCAGCAGGAAGACAGTATCTTTGCCTTACAACGTGATCTGAAAGATTCGCAGCAGGCGCTGGAGTCGGCACGGCATCAGTCTGAAGCAATGTCGCAGCAACTGGCCAAAGCATCCAATGGCAGCCTGTTGCCCGAGCAGACCAAAGCCCTCTACAAGGTCACCGGAGTGAAGGTCAACAGCCTGCTTACCGGAGGCGTTGACCTGGACAGCAAACCGGGGGATGAACTCTGGACGACCGTCATCACTCCCCATGACGCAGACGGGGAAACGGTCAAACTGCCCGCCGACTTCGAGCTGGAACTGGTAGACCTGAATCAGCCAGAAGAAAATCGCCGGGTAGGTCTGTGGACTTTCGACAGCCAGGAAGCCCGCTCCCACTGGTACTCCGGCTTTGCCGGTTCCGGGTTCCGCTTTGAACTTCCCTGGCAAACCACGCCCCGCAATTCAGAACTGACTCTGGTGGTTCGCATGACGTCCCCCGATGGTCGCACTTTTAATACGACCTCCTCTTTGAAAATTGCACAGCTCGAAAACACTACTCCTGTGAGGCAAGCTGTCTCCCGTTCGCAATTGACGCCCGCAGAGCCGGCGCGAATTTCATTCGATGATAAGCCAGCCATCATTCAACAGCAGTCTGCAACGGTTTCTGCAGAAGTTGAGAATCCCTTCGAGGAAACTCGCGAAAGCCAGCCTGCCGCCCCGTCACCGTTTCAGGATGCAGCTGAGTCACCGTTTCGTGTGATCACCGACGAGTGATCCTGCGGCGAGTGGTCATCAAAAAAAGCCCTCACTCGAGTTTCGGGTGAGGGCTTTTGTGTTGATCAGATCCGATGCGGACAGTCTATTATCGCTGTCCCATTGAGTGTGCTTTTGCCAGAGCGTCTTCGGCTTCCTGAATGCGTCCACAGCGCTGGCAGATCACTGACAGCTGCAGATACGAGAAATGGTCGTCTGGTTCCAGTTCGGTCACTTTCGTGGCGTGTGCAATTGCCTCATCAAACTTGCCGAGCTTCTGGTAGTACACGGCAATCGCAGAATGCGCGAGTGTGTAGTTTTCATCCATCGCCAGAACTTCGTTCAGCTTCTCGACAGCTTTTTCAATATCCCCACCTTCGTAGATTTTGACTGCTTCATCATACACGCTTGCTGGAGTACTCATCGAAATTATCTCTCTCTTCTGATACCAAAATGTTCTGTTGACGTTTGCAGATCCCAGTCAGACAAGGCTGTCTTCCGGGCCAATATTCGATAATATCACTCACTGGATTATAGGCAGGCCGCATGGAATCCCAATTTGTGTTTTCGATATTTCGTCCTGTCTCAGATTCGCAGTTACAGGCTGCTGCGACCGTGCTGTCTATGATAATTCACGAATCGGTGGAATTGATAGGCACAGGGCCGCGGTTCCTGTAGAATTTAATAACTTGAATTCAAACCTATATCGACATGATTATTGAAAGCAGGACGTGGCGCGACTCAAGCAGACAGATCGTATAACAACACCCCTCCCAAAATCAGAAAAGATCGTGGTTGCCTTGCTCCTGCTGTCAGGCTGCCTGTTGAGGATTCTGTTTCTATCCGATTCCGGGATCGAGCATTTTGATGAAGGGGTCTATGCATCGAACTTGTGGTTTTATGCAGAGCAGGGAGGCGAGTACCCGGGACGCTTTTATTATGCACCGCCTCTCTTCCCGTTCCTGATCGAGTGGTCGATGATCTTTTTGGGCAGCGGACCCCTGGGAGTGTTTCTACCTTCACTGCTGTTTGGAATGCTTACGGTTCTGTTGATCTGGTGGGTAGCCCGTGAATGGTTTGGTCCAGCCGCGGGACTGGTGGCTCTGACGTTGGCCAGTCTGAGCGACCTGCATCTGCTTTACAGCCGGGTGGCACTCACCGATGTGGGACTTGGTTTCTGTCTTCTGCTGGCGGTCTACCTGGCCTGGAAAAGCTTCCTCTCTGCTAACTGGAAATGGCCCCTGCTGGCGGGCCTTGCAACAGGGGCAGGGTGGTCAATCAAATACAATGGCTGGCTTCCTCTGGTAGTGAGTCTGTCCGGTTTGATTCCTTGGCTTCTGTTACGTCGACGTCAGATTCAGCAGCCCACCGGAAAGTTGCTCCGCTGGCTGGTCATCGTTGTAGTCTCATTTCTGGTCTGGTCTCCGGTTCTGATCGGGCTGCAGAAGTCGGGCGGATATTCCGTCGTCGCCGCCAATCACAGCCGCTATGTTGTTGGGTTCTCAGGCTGGTTCGATTCCTTCTGGCGTCAATGGGAGAACCATCGACTGCTGGAAGGCACGGCCGGTTTCATCAGTCTGGGAGTGGTCTGCCTGGTACTTTGTCTGTTGTCGATACTACGCAGAATCGCAAGATCCCAACCTTTGAATTCTGACGCCCCCGGCAGTTCAAATCCGGGTTCCACGTGGAACCTGATTCTGTCTGGTCTGCTGGCTGCCTCGCCTGTATTGCTGGCTGCGTTTGCAGGGATCAGTCCCGTGCTCGGACTGCTGGCGAGTATCGGGATTGTGCTGCAGCTGTTTTTCCCTGCAGGGAGTTTTCGGATTCCGCTTTCCACAGATCAGATCCAGGTGCCGGAGACCGAATTGAATCGTGAACTGGCTGCCTGGTTGCTGGCGGCCTGGTTCTGTGGTCTGCTGCTGGCGACGCCGCTCTATTATCCCTATCCCCGGTTGACGATTCCCTGGACCATGGCGGCCTGGCTGGGCACTGCTGCCTGCGCTGGCTGGTGGGAACAGCGGGCAGGTGGATCGCTGTTTGAGATGTTGCATTCAACCTCCCGCGAAGATCAGACGCCGATCCGCACGACACCCGCAGTGGGTGTCGTGGTGGTAGTTGTGCTGCTGGTGGTTTCATTCAAACCATGGACTCTGGTTGCCTGGCAATCACGCGACGACCTGGAGGCGATAGCGCAAAACATTCTCGCTGACCTCCGCTCCGAATCAGATATCAGAAGCGAGGAAGCCATTCTCTATACCTACGCTGAGCCTGCTCTGTTTTATTATCTGAAAGCCCAGGGGCACCCCTTGACTGGTCCGGTGGCTGATCTGGAATTTCTGAATTCCATCACAGCACAGAATCCCGCCTACCTGATCGTCGGCCCCCATGCGGCAGCAGACCCGAACTTTCAGAAACAGTTCGCCCCGGTGAGAGACCGTTTTGAACTGGTTCATTCTTACGACTACTCCCCCAGTCTGCTGGTCAGATTAAATCAAGCTTCGCCAGGTGATGTATCGAAAACGGAACCGGTCCTGCTGTATCGCGCACGATAGTTCTGGCAAGTCGGGCGTTCCACGTGAAACACCCGTTTCAGATAAATCAATATTGCTTCTGGTGAGTTGCGTGTTGTGAGGCGTCCCAGAACTGATAGAGGCTCTGACTCCTTGCATCTGTGACGTGCCGAGTAATCCTGGCAAGTTAGGTGTTCCACGTGAAACGCCCATCAGAGATAAGTCGCTCATTCCAAAATCGAAAGCCCTCTTGCTTCATTTCAGGATTCGAAATAGAATCCCGCGCCTTGTGTTACTCTCCGTTATTTTCAGGCAGTTTAATTATAAGAGAAGAAGGTCATGGAAGATCAAAATCAAGATCAAAATCAGAATCCAGAAGATCCTCAAATGGATCCCACAGAAACTCCCGGTGTACCCCGTCGCAGATTAGGGCGCGGCTTGAACGCTTTGCTCGGTCGAGGCGGCGACTCCGATTCAGATCAGCAGGGGGACAATCCGTCATCGGAGGAACAGAGTGTCTTCGTTCCCGCCGAACAGGATCAGATCGACGTTGATCTGATTGAGCGCAATCCCTACCAGCCTCGGCAGGATTTTGCAGCCGATTCGCTCAAAGAACTCGAAGGCAGTATCCGTCAGCATGGCGTGCTGCAGCCGTTACTCGTCCGACCTTTTGAAGGGGCATACCAGCTGATTGCCGGCGAGCGTCGTCTGAAGGCAGCCCGCGAAGCCGGTTTGAAAACAGTTCCCTGCCGTGTGCTGCATCTGGAAGAGCGACAGGTCTGCGAAGTTGCGATCGAGGAGAACCTCAAACGCAAAGATCTGAATGTGCTGGAAAAGGCACAGGCCTTCAAGAACTATCTGTCTCAATTCGACAGTACGATCGAGCAACTGGCACAGCGCCTGAGCCTGGATCGTTCGACCGTCAATAATATGATCCGTCTGCTCGATCTGGCCGAACCTGTCAAGCAGGCGCTGCAGGCGGAAAAAATCTCCGCTGGCCACGCGCGAACGTTGCTCAGCCTGGATAACGAAAAGCAGGTGGCACTCTGCGAGCAGATCCAGTCAGAGTCGCTCTCGGTTCGCAAGACCGAAGCGGAGGTGCGAAAGATCCTCAAAGGCGATGTCGAGACGGTCCCTTTCGAGAATACGAAGCAGCCGGCAGCGGCTCCCCAGATGACCAATCATCTGGTTGACCTGCAGCAGCAGTTGCGGGAGATTCTGGGAGCCCAGGTGGAGATCAAACTCAAGACCGATCATTCGGGACAGATTCTGATTCCCTTTGATTCCAATGAGACCTTCGAGCGGATTACCGGCGTACTCAGGAAGTCTGCCTGACAGATCGGCCAGACAGTGAATCACAATGAGACACAGACCCGGAATGCAGTCAGTTGCTTTCCGGGTTTGCTTTTTGGTGCATGTTCAAATAGATCTGACGGAACTGCTGGTTGTTCGGCTGGAGTCGGACCAGGGCTGCCGCTGATTCCCAGGCCAGCTTCCACTTCTGCTGTTTCTCATAGAGCAGAGTCAGCATCAGGCGGAAATCTGCAGACTGCGGTTCCAGTTCACAGGCTTTCTTCAGTGCAGTGACTGCTTCGTCTTCCCGCCCGAGCAGGTAATAGAGCAGACCCAGCCGGTATTGCAGCATGGCATTTTCTGGCAGCAATTTCGCATCTCGCGCCAGCAATTCTGCTTCTTTGGTCCGTAACTGTTTGACTTCCTCATCTCTGCCCTGTTGCTCCAGTAGTTGCGCCAGGTTGGAACGTGGACCTGCGGCGGAAGGCGCGAGCTTGATGGCGGTCCGTAATTCCGCTTCCGCTTTCTTCAGGTCCCCCTGCTGTGCATAGAGCATCCCCAGGCTCATGTGGGATCCGGACTGATCGCTGTCTGCGAGTAAGCCGGCCTTATATTCATCCAGTGCCTTTGTCAGCGCTTTCTTGTTCTGGCTGGTATCCGGCATGATTGGCAGGCCAGCAAGGATGCGGGCGACTTCGGTACGCACGCCGCGCGAAGAGTCTGTCAATCCTTCCGCCAGCAGTTTGCCGATCCGGCTGGCTTCCTGTTCTGAGCTGGGAGCCCAACCTTCAAATCCCTGGAGCGCTGCCCGGCGGACCAGTTCTTCTTTCGACTTCAAAGCCCGTTCGACGACCTCACGGCTTTCGGGGGTGTTGTAGCGGGTCGCCAGTAAGGAGACTGCGGTGGCACGGACAATCGGGCCGACTTCTTTTTCCCGTGTCAGTTTGATGAGCGACTGTTCGGCGTCCCGTTTTCCTGCACGTCCGGCAGCCAGGATCTCGCCGTAATGGGGATCGTCCCGTCGCTTCGGGCCGTACCATTCCTCTACTTTTTGTGCTGCCCACTCGGAGTTCTCTTCCGGTTTGGTGTGACACTGATTACAGGCATTGGGAGTTCCCAGTTTCACCGTCAGGTCAGGGCGGGGGATCCGCAGGCTGTGGTCACGTCGCGGGTCAACCCCCATATAAGTTTTGGACGGCATGTGGCATTCGACGCAGGCGGCTCCTTTAGTGCCCATCTTATGAAAATGATGGCTGGGAACATCATACTTGGCTTCCAGGTGACACTGGGTACAAAGTTTGTTTCCTTCAAACTTGAGCTTCAGCGAATGAGGGTTATGGCAGTCGGTGCAGCGCACACCCTTGCGATACATCTTGCTCTGGGTGAAGGAACCGAAGACGTAGACCTCTTCATCGATTTGCCCATCGGGGTGATAGAGGTGATCATCCAGCAGCGAGAGGGCATAGTGATCATGGAAACGGTCGAGGGGAGTATGACCGGGCGAGACATGCCGACGATGCGAGTGACAGGGAGCACAACTCTCCAGTTGCGCGGTAGCGTCTTTCCCTTTCAGTTTTGCCAGACCATATCCATAACGACGATCCCAGAACAGGGAATGCGAGTTGGCCAGTTCCACGTGAATCGAACCTGGTCCATGGCAGGCTTCGCAGCTCACGCGCATCTCGGAAAATGAGAAGTTGTGAGCATCGCTGGCGACATCATAATTTTTCGCCCAGTTCGTGGTATGGCATTCCGCGCACATGTGATTCCAGTTCTGGGCCGATCCGGTCCAGTGCAGCGGGTCATCAGGGCCAAACGGTTCGTCGGGACTGACATAGTACCAGCGTTTCATTTCTGTGTCCCAGGTAACCGGGAGCACCTGGATTCTGCCCCGTGCGAGTTCTGCCAGGTACTGTTGAAGCGGCCGTACTCCGATCACGTACTTGACCTCAAATCGCGTCCGTTTGCCATCCGGACCCTGCGTGGTGACATAGTACTTGTCTCCTTCGCGAGTCATGCTGGACGTGATGCCGAAGTGCTCGAGTTCGGTATTATCGAAATCGCCGAGCACAAACTCGGGAGTCGCCGGGTTCATGGCCAGGTCATGATCCGAGCCCTTCCACTCAGCTGCTTCTTTCTGATGGCACTGAAAGCAGGTTTGACGACCGACATACGTGGCCTGTTCGCCTTCAGGCAAAGCCGACCACCAGTCGATTGCCAGGCCGATCGTAGTGAAACTCAAAAAGATAATGATGCCGTAGATCCATCGTTTCTTCATCGGGCTGGTGCTTTGTCAGTCTATCTCGGGAAGTCGGGTGGATACCCTTCCGGAGTGTCAGTTTCCGAAAGATGCGGTCATCTCTCCATTCAGTCAAGAGAACGTTTCTGTATGGATCAGTAATACACAATTTTGCCGGCAGGGGAAAGTGAGCCGGGTCGGGAACCGGGCTCAGTATTTGTTGACGCTTTCTTCCGGAATTAAATCTCCGGGAACAGGCGGCTGGTCATCATGAATTTTGAGTTCCGTATCAGGGCCGGTTTTCAGCATCGGCAGGAATCGTCTGGCGATGCGGGCCTGATAGGTTACCCGGGTATCGTCATGAGAATACTCACGAGACAGGATCAGAGAATGCTCTTCGAGTTGCGAGAGCAGCTTACCATTACCTACTGGCGTTTCCATTTCCACGATGACATAACCGGAAGCCAGCCGATCGATGACGGCCTGGGAAAGTCGATCGAGTCCTTCGCCGGAGACGGCACTCACGCTGATCGCGTTGTCATATTTCAGGCGTAGTACATCCAGCTTCGACCGGTCTTCTACTTTGTCTGTTTTGTTGAAAACCAGGATGGCATTCTTAAAGTCGATTCCGATGTCATTCAGAACCTTGTTGACGGTTTTGATATGATGCTCGACTTCAGGATTGCTGCTGTCAACAACGTGCAGTAACAGGTCTGCCTGTCGCGCTTCTTCCAGTGTGGATTTAAATGAAGCCACCAGGTGGTGCGGCAGATCGCGTACAAACCCGACGGTGTCGCTCAATAATATTTCACCCCAGTGCGGGAGTTCCCAGCGGCGTGTGCGAGTATCAAGTGTGGCGAACAACTGGTCGGCGATATAGACGTCCGCGCCGGTGAGTGCATTCATCAGTGTGCTTTTACCAGCGTTGGTATATCCCACCAGCGAAACGGTCAACTGCTGATACCGATTGGAGACGGTCCGTTCCCGGCGGCGTTCTACTTCTGAAAGCTTGCGTTTGAGTTCGGCAACGCGTTTGTCTAACAGACGACGGTCAGTTTCCAACTGCTTTTCCCCAGGCCCACGGCCCGCGCCAACACCCCCTTCAATACGTTCCAAGTGGGTCCACAAGCGCTTCAGGCGGGGACGGAAATAAAGCAACTGTGCCAACTCGACCTGCAGTTTGGCTTCATAGGTTTTAGCATGTGTCGCGAAAATATCCAGAATCAGTTCACTGCGGTCAACAATGACGGTGCCAGTTTCTTCTTCGATATTCCTACCCTGAGACGGAGAAAGATTGTTATCAAAAATGATGAGTTCCGCATCGACGTGCTTCACCATCTGTTTGAGTTCGTCCAGTTTCCCTTTTCCCAGGCAGGTGGCTGGATGGGGATTTTCCCGGTTCTGCACCAGACTGCCCACTACCTTCACACCCGCCGTTTCCACGAGACCTTTCAATTCGTCGAGTGCCTGATCTTTATCGATGTGATTGGAAGGGGAAACAACGGAAACCAGAATGGCTCGTTTAGCTTTGACTTGTAATTCTTCTCGTTTCGGATCCGCCAAGGAGCTGTCACCTTATCTAATATTAAAAAAGGAGTGTTATGTGTGGCCCAACAGAAGGCCTGCCTCCTACTCTCTATTTTAACAGGTTGTTCCTGAGAGAATAGGCTATTTATCTCCCACTGACACCATTTCCTGTCTGGAAGTTCAGAATTCCATTGACAACCGGAAACCGAGCATCTTAAACCATAAAATGATACCGATGTTTCATTTTCATTAAGACGAGGTCGAGTTCATCAGCGCGCGGCCAGGATTCCCGATACTTTTGAGTTGCAGGGTCTCACTTTGAAACACGATACCCACGAGAAAGACTATCTGTGGCCAGCAAATCAAAAGAGAAATTTCATTCCGAACGACGGTCTGGGAGTGACTCATCTGCATCCAAAACGATGTTTGCAGGGGAAACCGTAGCTGGAGAATCCGACGGGAATTTCATTGCGATGGCGATCGGTGAAACGAATTGAGCCGGTAGCCTACATGGCGGTGTCAGGATTGTGAACGTCAACACGAACGGGCGATCCGTATGCGGCCGCTCCAGGGAACTCACAACAGAAAAGTCTCTTCAATCTTTTGCCCCATCATCCCACATAGTTCGGCAACTGTAGCAGGCCGGTTCTGAAATGGTCGCGACTTGATGCGGTCTCCCGTTCAAGTCTCTGAGTTCACGAGTTCTTTTAACAAAGTCACTGATGTGTCGACTTCGTTACGGTTCACATCTTTCAAAGAAAATATCTACACCGAATTACCTGAGGGTTTAGTTGCCGATGTGAACTGATGGGTGCAGCCAGCATTGAGAAATTCTTCGCAGATGCGATCGATCTGATGTCGTTCGGAATCATCTTCCGGAAGGGGAGTAGTTCGCCTCCCTCATGATTCAACAGCAGGAAATCAGAACCAGGAATGTGTGTTAGAAGAATGATAATCGAAGAGGGAGTGCCCGGTTGTCTGGGCAGATAGATCTGCAGCGAAGATGGATTGTTAAAGTCGCAGTGAATGTGTGCGCGGTTCGAGCTGACTTAGTATGTTTATTCAGAGTGAATTCGTTCGGCTCTCGTTTCTGTCAGACATCTTCTAATGCATATTGGCAGGGCGTGGGAATTTTCTCTTCTCCGGTCTGATCCTGCTGAATGAGTGGTGGCGTCTTTTCAGTTGGTTCAAGATCATTCAGATCAAACCGAGAGGCTTCATTCCGGTGTACCAGTCACGCTTGGTCAGACCGCTCAGTTACGTTCTGAACGCATCATGAAATGTGAGCATCAGGCGGTTTCATTATAGTAGCTGCGAGAGCAATATTGATTCGCTTCACTGCTGTTTCACTTTTTCAGAGACAGCTGACTGAGAGGCTTTTGATAAGAAATTCGCGGTGCAAGTCACAAAGTAGTTTGCTGCCTGTTGAACCAGGTGTGTTACAGTTTTGGTGTTGAATTCACGATCCGTTCTGAGCTGAAATGGTTCTCGGTAAGTTTATTTTTCGTGAGATCAGAATCAGGAATCAATGCGGATTTGACCTGGGCGTTAAATCAAGGCAGGGTATTAGCATAAGAAAAACAGAAATGCACAAAAGAACACCCTGTGTTAGGGCGACGTTGTTTGGGACTTACGTCTGCTGGAGTAGTCTGTCATTAAATAGAAGAAGCGATCGAAAAAAACGATCGCTTCTTACTCGTTATGGCTTGTTGTTTCCTGCTGCTAACAGAAATTTTACGATTTCTTTTTAGCGGCTTTTTTCTTTGGAGCAGCTTTCTTTTTAACTGCTTTTTTCTTTGCAGCTGCCTTTTTCTTTGGGGCGGCTTTCTTAGCAGCTTTTTTAGGAGCAGCCTTTTTCTTTGGAGCAGCTTTCTTCTTCACTGCTTTCTTCTTTGGGGCTGCTTTCTTCTTGGGAGCAGCTTTCTTTGGTGCTGCCTTTTTAGGTGCTGCTTTCTTTGCCTTTTTCTTTGCCACCGCAAATCCTCCTTTGAGAGTTAAACGAGGGCTGCCTTGCCGCTGGCTCCGGGCTATAAGTCGGCAAAGGTCTGCCACAACGAATAAGAATTTGAAGTCTGTCAACCTTGACAAACTCCGATGTTTGTCCCTGTTGAGAATGAGTGTTTTTTCAACCAAAATGAATTTTTAATTGACACTCATTACGCACTAAGGACTTACATCTATTTAATGGCCATCATCGTAAATATTTCGAAAAATTCTGCAAGCCAATTCTCATATGAAAAGCACGTTTTCTGTTCGTTGTAAAGCCACTCGTCAAACGTGTTTAAATTAGAAAATGTAAATAGATGCTGTTTTGATAACAGTGTTTTGTTTGCAAGGTACAAAAGAAGAGATCGATTTCACCCTACAAAAATAGGATAAAATCGATCTTTCTGTTTTTACGTTAGCGTAGTTCTCTGTAATTGATGCTCTCAGAAAACAGGCGACCTGCAATTCAAAACCAGAGTAAAAAGTGGGTAGAATTATTTTGATGTTTTCAAAAATATTTTTGCTTGATCGCTTGTTTTGAGTCGTTCAGACGCTTTCCCAGACCTCTTTCAGATAACGAAAACTTTCGCGCGCGATAAATTCACTGCCCGGTTCATAGTCAAAAACTTCCACCGAGATCCATCCGTCGTACCGACTTTCTTTGAGCGCTTTCAAGATCGGATGGTAGTCGGTCTCACCCATACCAGGTCCCAGGAGGTTGGAATCATTTACATGGAAGTGACCGGTTCGTCTGTCGTATTTATGAATGAGTTCCGGGATCGATTCTGTTTCCGCGCCGAGCATCGCTTTGACATCCTGGTGCAATACAAAATTGTCGGCTCCCACCATGTCGATCAGTTCCAGCGCCTCGGCGCAGGTATTTACAAAATCGGTTTCTTTGGTGGTTAACGGTTCCATGCAGATTCGCACGCCACGTTCACCAATGGCAGGCAGACAGTTCCGGAAAACTTCTGCAGCATTTGCATAAGCCTGGTCGCGCGACATACCTTCTTCAATGTTCCGCTGGAAAGGTGAGCCGAAGACCATTAAATCGCCTCCCAGATCGGCACACAGTTCACCCAGTTCAACCAGGTATTCCGCAGTTTTTTTCCGGACAGCGGCATCGGAAGTGGTCAGATGCAAGCCTTCTGTTTTTGCCAGAAGCCAGTGCAGGCCAAAGATTTGCAGCCCGCGGTCTTCTGCCGTTTTTCTCAGGCTTGCCCGCTGTTCTGCAGAAATATCAGAGGGACGCTCGGCGAACGCAAACGGTGCCAGTTCGATCCCCTTATAACCGATCTCAGCGATAAGATCACATTGTTTTTCCCAGTCCCAGTCAACAAACAATTCCTGACAAATGCCAAACTTCATTTAAATGTCTCACTTTACTATTGAACACAGATTAGAGGTTCCTTGAGACATTTGAGGATAACAGGCAGGCATTCGTTGATCGAGTCTGAGCCGCAAATCTTCCGGCAGCTTTTGGAGATTCCCAGTGAACTACTTACATCATTCCTATCGGCACAACAGTCACGACCGTTGAAGGAGAACCCGGGTATCAAGCTGCCTGGCGTCTGTCGTGTATCGATTGTAGTGGTCGAATGGTTTGTGGTGACTCTGGAGAACGGGTTGAGTGGTAAGCTGTGGAGAAATGGGGGTATCGGTCAAGCAGTGCCAAGTTTGATGACGAAGTAGATTCTAACTGTTTCCAGTTTTCAATTTTGTATGCTGAATAACTCATGTAGAGGAATAGACCGATGAAGAATGCAACCTGGATTCCCCTTCTGGCGGCCGCGATGATTATGGCCTGCTTTGGGGAACAAGCCCAGGCAGGTTACCTGGGAGCAGGTAGATACAAGTGTTGTCCCACAGAGGCATGTACTTCTTGTGGCGATTACTGTGCTGCCAAAGAGTGCTCTAGTACCTGCTATAAAACCGTAGTTGAAACCGTATGGGAAAAGCAGAACTACACCTGCCAGAAGACAGTTTACGATACTGTCTGTGAAAAAGTCCCCGTACAATATACAAAGAATGTGTACAAGACCTGCTACCGTGATGAATGTTACACGGTCTGCAAACCCGTGTATCAGACCTGTTACCGAGAGGTCTGCTACAATGTATGCCGTCCTGTTTACAAAACCTGCTATAAAACTGTCACCTGCAAACGTCGTCGCCCGGTGTATAACACCTGCTACAAAGATGTCTGCTACTCAGTCTGCAAGCCGGTTTATAACACCTGCTACCGGGATGTCTGCTACAACGTTCGCCGTCCGATCTGTGAAACACACTACCGTGATGTGTGCTGCACGATCTACAAAACAAATTACAAAACCTGTTACCGGGATGTCTGTCGTACTGTCTGCAAACCCGTTCATACCTGGCATGATGTAGAAGTCTGCTGTGGTGAATGGAAAACAGTCACCGAGCATTGCCCGGGACCAGTTGTTGATAAATGTGTCTGTGAACCAGGAACCTGGGAATACGATTGCAGCTCCTGCTGCCCGATTTACAAGCCCGGTTGCTGCAAAACAGTCAAAGTACAGTGCCCCGGCACAACAATCTGCAGACGAGTCTGGTGCCCCAAGACGGTCACCCGCAAAGTCTGCTGCACAACTTACGAACGCGAAGTAAAGCATGACCGGGTTCCTTACACAGTATGTGAGCGAGTTCCCTGCACGATTACCAAGAAGGTACCGTACACCTGCGTTCGTTATGAGTGCGAAACACGAACCAAGAAGGTTCCTTATACCACCTGCACCATGGTGCGTGAATGCCGAACCCGCAAGGTTCCTTACACGACCTGCTGCTGGAAAGAAGAATGTGTAACCAAACAGGTTCCTTACACCACTTGCACCATGGTTTCAGAATGCCGGACCCGCAAGGTTCCCTACACCACCTGCAGCTATGAGCAACAAACCTGTACCCGCAAAGTTCCTTACACTACCTGTGAGCAGGTCTGCTGCACACGGTATGTTACCCGAACCAAGTGTGTACCACGAACTGTTTGCGTGACCAAAACACGATGTGTGCCGAGACAAGTCTGCCGCAAGGTACCCGTGCCCACCTGCTGCCCCGAGCCGCAGACCTGCACGGCACCTGCTCCGAAGACTTGTGTCAGCAACTAGTCAACGAGACGCCAGAAGAGTTTTCAGTAATTGAAAATTGAAACTGCGAGAGGGCGGTTGATCACAGATCAGCCGCCCTTTTTTTGTTATGGCTGGTTCTGTGGTCATAAGGTGTGACAGTGTTAGGGGTTGTGGCTTTGCTCTGTTTCGGCCTTTGGTTCATTTTCCGGATTGTTAAAGGAACTGTTAATATTCCGCGCCTCAAACGCCTGATAAATGGCTTCCGCTGCTTTCTCTGCATTCCTGCCAACGTAGAACCGGAGTGTCGTTTCCATGCTTTCATGTCTCATGAGTTGCATTAGCTGCTGTGGCATGATCAGTTGCGCCCAGCGCTCCCCAAAAGACCGCCTGAGATCATGGGCAGACGCGAATTTATCGTCACTGACTTTGACGTTCGCTTTCTTCCCGATTTTGGCAACCTTCTTTGATATCGTCATTGCAATCGGTTTGTTTCGATCACCGAACCCAGACAGTGGATTGAACACCGGGCCGAATCTTTCTTCTTTCGGTACTTGCTGCAGGAACTCGGCAAACTCGGGAACGATTGGAAGCAATCTATCTTTGTTTCCCTTTTCGGCTTCTGCCCTGATTCGCAGCATCGGATACTTACCAGAGAAATCAAGAGATAGTTTGTCCTCACGATCCCAGTACAGTTCCAGTGATTCAGCCAGACGCAACCCAGAGAACCACAAACCACGCAAGTAGAATTTCCATGATTCGACCACCCTGGCTTTGTCCTCTTTGCTGCTGCCGGTCATCTTTATGACTTTGGGAACTGCATCAAGCATTCGCTCAAACTCTTCCAGAGTGATAGGACGTCCTTTCATGGCCTTTTCAGATCGCACCCGTTTCAGTTTCGGGAACTCTGGCACAACGTTGACCAAACTAACCGACTTTGCCCAGTTCAGAGCCGAATGGAGATGTGCCAAGTAGTCTTTAATTGAGACTTCTTTCAATCCACGTTCGCGGAGTTTCTTCACCAGCTTACTGAGTGAATTCCCGTTGAGCTGTTTAAGCGACTGGGGATTGATGTATTTCTCTACGTGGTTGAACGTAATGGAAATCATTTTGGCTGTGCTCTTTGCCATGCCCGGTACGACTTCCGTTTCGTAGCGTTCCCGGAATGCGGGCCATTCAGTTTTAACGATCTTGTAGTATGTTCCCTCGTTTAGTTCCTTTTCAGTGGCTCGCTGGACTCGTTCGGCATCGCGCTTGAGATTGGTCTTTGTGCTTTCGCGCTTCTCCCGGCCAGATTCAGGATCAGTCCATCGCATCTGCCAATACTTGCTGTCTTTTCGCTTCAATAGATAGACGTTAATCACTGCCGTTTCCCCTTAAATGGTCTGTTTCATGAATGGTATTCGTCGTCCTGTCGTTTCATCGCGTTACAGGGCATCCTGTGCGATTCTGAGAGGTCTCAATGAAATGACTTGTCTAACTCAATTCCTTTAGCTTTGATGGTCTCTGTGGGTATGCTTCCGATTAGTTTTCTATCTTCGACAGGTATTCGTGAATTGACCGACGACAGAACGCCGCTTTTGCGTTGCTTTTGCCTGTGTGCTGACCTTGCCGGATCAGACCTGACCGCGCCATGTTGCGTACTGTGTCCCTGCTGGAGACTCCCAGAAGCTTGAAAGCACCGTTGTAATCAACCACACCTTCACACCCGAAAACATATCCATGTTTTTTGTCCGCTCCTGTCAGTTCTTCTTTCTGATGATTCATTTTTTCGGTTTCCTTCTGGCAGTCTTTGATGATGTCCGCTGTTTCTTTAAATACTTCTCCAGCTCTGACCATTCGATGCGTGGTCGAGCTCCGATGTAAACAACCTTAAGCTGACCATCCTTTACTAAGTGGTAGAGGGTTGTCTGACCAATCTTCAGAAACTCAGCAACTTCAGCATATGTAGCCAGTCCGGGCTGGTCAGCAATGGTTGAGTCTAATTCACTGGTCTCAGCCTTTTGTTTTGCGTACTTGTTAAAGACCGGTTTCATCATATTCCAGAGGTCAATAGCCTTTATCCACTGATCACCCACCAGCCAGCGGAATTCAAGACCATCGCGTTTCAACAGTTTCATTACCTCTTTGTCTGCTCCTGTGATTCTCATTATTTCACTGGATGGATAGATGCAATTAAGATCAAGCTTTCGCAGTCCGCTTGTATCAAGTTTAGTTTCACTCATTCGGCCCTCCATCACTTGATTGTTTTTCATTCAGTGGATGATTTTGCAGATACCGGATTAGCATTTCTTCTGTGTACCTGATGCGATTGCCAACAATGCGGAATGGAGTAATACGCCCGCGTAGACGTTCCTCTGCCAGTGTTCTAGGTTTGATTCGCAGGTAAGCCGCTGCTTCCGCTTCAGTGAAAACAGACTCCGAGCCAGTCAGCATAGGAGTCTCTTTACCGGACATGGAATTAACGGATTGCATTGCGTTCCATACGTCGTCAGATTTCACGTAGTCTTTGCCGCCGATTCTACGAACTTCGATCAATCCTTTCCGCTTCAGAGCTGTCATCAGGTCTCGCCCTATTCCCAGTAGATCCTGAGCATCAGTCTTTCGGTAAATCGCTCCCATCATAAGAGGCATAATCGGCTTGATTGGTTTCGGTCGTCTCATTGCTTTAACCCAGTCATTCTTGAGTTTGTTCAACGAATTTAAGTAGAGATTGGCGACAAACGACAACACGTTTGTGCTGGTCTGCTTTCGCGCCCTTGTATGGACGTTTCCCTTTCCGGAGAAACCCATCTCGGCACAACTGGCGAACCGTGTTCTCATGAATGTCAAGAAATTCAGCGACATGCTTGAGGGTCACTAGTCCCTCACAACCAAAACGATATCCATATTCTGCATCTGTCCCAGTCAACTGTTCTTCCGAATTTCTCATTTCTCCTACTCCCATTTGATGAATGTTCAAGCAGTCGGACTATCCGATACTTTCCATTCTGCATAACGGGAAACGATTTATCATGCTGTTTTTCTGCAATTGATAAGAAACCCCCAGCCCAGCACCGGCCAGACTGGGGAGAATTCACACTTACTTCATCTCGCTCAGGTAACGTTCAAGCCGTTTTTTCTGCTGGTCAACGTCTACCTGATGGATCTCGAGTCCATGCCGTTTCAACAGCGCGTCTGCCGTTTCCGGTTTTGGATCATCCTTAATTGTGCTGGCTGGATCGCTCACGGACACCAGCTCGCCGGTAAACGTGAACCGCTTCACAGGCTTATCTGTTGTCAGGACACCCGACACCGTTACAGTATGGCCGTTCTGTTCTGCAGGCACCGTCTGAGGTACTGCCTGTGGCTCTGGTTTTGCTTCTGGCTGGTCTTCTCTGGTCTCGGGACGAAATACCCGCAAGGCAGAATAGGCGCGTTTACGCCATTTCTTATTTGTTACCCGGTCGAGCTGATAGTTGAGTGTCTTGAGGTACTCAGTACGCTCTTTGCGTCCTTCAATCACGTTGAATGGTTTGGGCATGTCGTATTCGTCTGCAGGCTTCCAGCCAGTAGGAATTCTGACTTGCACGATACCGAAACCACCGACCGCTTCTACAACGGCATACCATGTTTGCACGGTTCCATCTTGCGACCTGCTAAGGAGCCTTTGATTTCCGTCAATGGCTGCTATTTTGGCAATCTCTTTGTTTCTGAGCTTCTGGCAAATCGACGGTAATGCCTTCCAGCTGAACGAAGAATCGAAATTACTGGGAACGTCTACTAGATAGATCGGGCCGAATTCCCTTTTACGCTCCTGACTGCTTACCGGATCGGCTTCAACTGTTTCAGGCTGCTTTGGATCCTCCTTATCCGGTACTCGATCGAGAGCAAACCCGATGTAAAACCTGTGCTCTTTGTACTGGTCGTCAGTCAGAGCTTGATTCATCAAAGCGACTTCATGCCG
>PAJV01000066.1 GCA_002706765.1 Gimesia sp. | reverse complement strand
TGCTGTTTCCCTGACACTTTGGACTCCTTGCTCATAAATTCCTCCTAAGAAGATTCTGAAGTATTCTTCAGGAGTCCGCCAGTCTTGGGCTATCGCAACTCTTCAAATAAGCCTGGTAGCTTAACGTCTCTTTCATTTCTATTTCTTCCTGCAGCGACAGTGCCGACGCACTCTCGCGATTTCCTCGTAGAACCTGTATTTCGTATCGACTAAGCGGCCGGCCAGATGAAAACGCGGATCCAGCGTTTATCATACAGTACACAAGCCCGATCGTCATTTGAAGTAGTGATGTGTTCTGTTTCTCCAGACTGTGAGCGATGAGGGCTGCTCACGCCAGAATGAATATGACGGAGATTGAAAGGATCATCATTCGGTAGGACCATGCAGTTTATCGGGAGTTTGCGCCCTGATATGGGAAGTAAAACAACTCGCTTTGACTGCATCATGCGATTTATTGAACGCGAATCGTTGTTTAACACTTGATCAACCATGGTACAATAGAGCAGTATCTAGACTGTGTTCAGTTTTACTGCAGCGTCTCTTGTTACTATTGACGATTGAAAATCAGGATTATTATGAAGCGTTCTCCCAGCCTGATGTTCAGCGAGTCAGACTTGCTGATTTTGCAGACCCTGAGTTATGGAATGATCGTACTCGCCGGTTTCATTCTGGCGGGCTGCAGTCAGCAGGTGAAGCCGCCGGCAGCGGATGCCGAAAGTGTGTCCGTGCAGAAACCCAAACCCGATCCTGTGAATTCAGTCGTAGAAAAAAAACAGGAGACCTCAACGGTCCCTGTTCCGCAATGGGAGACCCCCGAAGAATGGGTTGCGTTGATGTATCAGACGCTAAAGATTCCTCAGCTGAAAGATCGGGATTCCAACAGTTCAGTCAAGCGTACAAGAACCAGGAGACCATTAACCGTAGGGAGTGTCCTGGGCATGGATATGCAGAAAACAGGAAACGAACCAGAGAAATCCGTATTCCCTCAATACTACAAACTGGTCGCAAAGGGAACGATTGACGATTTAAACGCAGCATTAAACAAGGCTGAGCAGATTCCCGCTGCGGGCGAGCAGGCGGAAGCGTACTGTGGTATCGCCTGGGCTTTGCTGGATGAGGAAGCTTTCAGTCGGGCGAAGCCTTACCTGGTTCAAGGCGCGAAATCACTGTCACAGGTTCAAGATGAGCAACTACTGTATCTGTATTCGAAAGCGTTCGCGCGGTCTGGGGACAGTGACAAGGCAGTTGAAATGGCACAACAAATCATGAATCTGGATTTACGGGAAGAAACCATGATTTCCATTCCAGGACAGATCGCAAAAACCGGTGATGTCGAGCAGGCTTTGGGTTTTGTGGACACAATCAAAAATCGAAAATCTCAATCGCAGGCTCTCCAGCAGATCACACTGGTTCTGGCAAAGTCAAATGCCTGTAAGCAGGCGCTGACGATTATTGAGCGGATTACTGATGAGGAAACCAGGTTCAAGGCGCTGGAGGGAATTGCGCTTGAGCTTGCGAAAGAGGGCAGAGGCAGACAGACGCTGGAAGTGGTTCAACAAATCAAATTTTTACATCGTCGGCCCTGGTTTCTGCATGCGCTTGCAAAATCGCTGGTCAAGACAGGTCACCTGGAACCGGCTCTGGAAGTAGCGCAGCTCGTTGAAGTACCACACGACCAGTCAGCCTATCTGATGGAGGTGGCGATTGCTGTTGCTGAGACAGGGGAATCAAAACAGGTGATGGAGGTCGTCCAGCTGATTCCCGTGCTGGACAGCAGGCGCATTGCAGTCGCGAAGGTGGCTTCAAGTCTCTTCAACGCAGGTAACATCAAAGCGGCGCTGAAAGTCGCACAGCAAATCGAATATGACGAAAAGAAGGTCCGTCTGTTGTATCAGATCGCCTCTGCACTTCATTCTAAGGGAGAGGACGATCAAAAAATCATTGCGTTGAAAGAGGCTGTGGCTGCATCAAGAAGGTTGGGTGAGATACCTTCCTTTGTCACAGCAATTCCAGTTTTGTCGATGGAAACCAGCCAGACCGAACAGGGCACCTCGACTCAACTCAAATCCGCCTTCACACCTGAAGAAAAGAGACTGGCTGAAAGCTTACTGCGATCAGCATTGCAGATGAAGTGATGAAGAATCCTGTTCCAAACCGCTTACGACAGTTTTTCGTGCGCGGTCAGGATCAGGGTTTCGGTCTCTTCCCAGTCGATGCATTCGTCGGTGATGGAGACGCCGTACTGGAGCTGTGAGAGATCTTTTGGCAGACTCTGATTGCCGGGGTGCAGGTTGCTTTCCAGCATCAGGCCGATGATTGTATCGTTGCCGGCGACGCGCTGGTCGATGACGTCGTTCCAGACTTTGCCCTGGTTGCGATAGTCTTTGTTGGAGTTCGCATGGCTGCAGTCGACCATGAACCGGGGTGACAGGCCGGCGGCCTGCAGGCTCTGGCTGGCTTCTTCCAGATGTTCCCGCGAATAGTTCGGGCCGGAACGTCCGCCACGCAGGATCAGGTGACCCCAGGGGTTGCCTTTGGTGTTGACGACACAGGTCTGGCCCTCGGCATCGATGCCCAGAAAACTGTGGGGACTCTGCGCGGCCAGCATCGCATTCAGCGCAACGTCCAGGCTGCCGTCTGTGCCGTTTTTGTAACCGACGGGCATCGAGAGTCCGCTGGCCATCTGGCGGTGTGTGGGGGACTCCGTGGTGCGGGCGCCAATCGAAGCAATCGAGATCGCGTCGGCAATGTATTGTGGCGTGATCGGTTCCAGCATTTCGGTTGCGGCGGGTACTCCCAGTTCGCCGATCTGCAGTAACAGCTGGCGGGCGATCTTCAGACCCGAAGAGACATCGAAGGTGCCATCCAGGTGCGGATCGTTGATCAGGCCTTTCCAGCCGACGGTGGTGCGCGGTTTCTCGAAGTAAACCCGCATGATCAGGAACATGCGGTCGTCCACTTTGGTCGCGAGTTCTTTTAAACGGGAGGCATACTCGATGGCGGCTTTGGGATCGTGAATCGAACAGGGGCCGACTACCACGATGAGCCGATGGTCTTCTCCCGAAAGAATGCGTTTGATCTGTTCGCGCGATTCGCCAACGGTCTCGGTGACTTTGTCGGTCCGCTTGTAAGTGTCTTTCAATTCCTGTGGTGCCACCAGGCGGACGGAATCATGAATGTTGACGTTTTGAATGGGTAACATCGGCTTGCAATCGTTTTTCATTACTATAAGAGTTTGTTATCAGTTGATGATCGTTCTCAGAGACTCAGCTGCTCACAGATCCGGGAAACGACTTCTTCCGGTGACAGCTGCGACGCCTCGATTTTTAATTCAGCATACAGTTCATACAGCGGGAATCGGCTGTCGTATAAGTCGGCCAGTGTCGTTCCCGGTTCAATCAACACGCCGCGGTCAAACGCATCGGCCACCCGCTGCTCCAGTACTTCAGGTGACACATCCAGCCAGACTATGGTACCAAGACTGCCAAGATGTTGCATGGCTTCGCGGCTGTAACAGACGCTTCCGCCGGTAGAAATTACCGATCCTGCTGATTGGATCGATTGGACATATGCTGCTTCAATTTCGCGGAAGCCCTCGGAGGTGTGCCGGGCAATAATCTCGGCCAGCCTTTTCGATTCGCCGGCCTCAATTAATGCATCAGTATCCAGGAAGGGAAGACCTGTCCGTTCAGACAGTTTTTTCCCCACGGTCGACTTTCCCGACCCGGGCATGCCAATCAGAATGACTCCCTGAATCTCAGGCGTGGCTTCAGCAGCCATCCGGCAACTCCTCCCTGCAGGAAATCATGGGGCGGCGCGGGCTCTCTTTCAGGAAGGCACAAAGATCGGTGCACAAAAACATGGAAGCGGTATCTGTCTGATATATAAGGGCTTACGATAACCGTTTCCCGCAGAATTCAAAAATATTTTTAAAATCCGGGGAAAAGCAAAACAAATATTATCTGAATTCAGTTCTAATAGGAACTGTGTGGGAGTTTGGACGCCAATTCATTGTTATTTTCCCGTCTGAATCAACACAAGTATGGAACTCATGTTTGTGATAAATTCACACGAATTTTACTCGTCATACCCCCTGGCAGTTCTGCCAGGGCATTCCTGCTGTGACTCAGCAGCGGGAAACAGAGTTTTTCTGGAGCTTTGAAGAATCGAATTCCATCGTGGAACAACTGTCCCCTGTCAAATTTGCCGCGCAAATCCGCTGTTGTGCCAATGATCTGCACGATCAGGGTGTCGACCGGCTGGGATCTCTCTACGATTTAACTTCCGAGCGACTGGTAAGGTATGCCGTGACCGTGACCCGGAACATGCCGGATGCGGAAGATGCGATTCAGGCCACCATGGTGCGGATCGCCATGAAACCGAAAATTCTGGCAACCGCGCAGCAGCCCTGGGCCTACCTGTTACGGGTCACCCGCAATGAAGCCTTACGGATTCTGCAGAAGCGGAAGCCGTTTCAGATATTTGCTCAGTGCCGACAGCTCTGGGCACGAGATGAAGAGATTGTAGAAGAGAACGATCAGGCGCGGGTCATCCGCCGGGCGTTAAAGCGTCTGCCAACGAATCAGTCAGAAGTAGTGGTATTAAAGATCTGGGAAGATATGACTTTTGCGGAAATTGCCAGCGTGCTGGATGAATCGCCGAATACAGTGGCCAGTCGTTATCGTTATGCGCTCCAGAAATTAGATAATTACCTGCGTCCCGCGACGCATGAGGATATCAATGTTTGAATTTGAAGATCACAATTCCCTGGAAGAACAGCTGCTGCAGGCCGGTGCCGGCGCAGCCGTTCCCCTGCGCGACGGACACCGTCAGCAGGTGCTGGAAGCAGCACAGCAGGCGGGGAATCGCCGGCAACGCCGGCGCAGATGGATTACCTGCAGTATGTTATTCGTATGCTGCGGTCTGTTCTGGTCTCTGCGCGGTTCGGGATCGACGCAGTCGCAGGCACCGGGCTGGTCCAGGGCGATCTACATCAAGGGGAATGAAGTGTTAGGCATTTCCACCGTCACCCGCCAATCAGCGGCAATCAAGACTGACTGGAATTCGGTGCAGGCCACGTTAAAACATTCGGGTGAATGGGGGCTCGTCGATGCCGTTGTTCAGTTTCGCAATGAGCGTGCAGGAACGATTGAGCAGATCTTTCATCGAGGCGATTAATGCAGGAGAGTTTGTCCCACCATTTCCAGGAACAGTTGCCTGAGAAAGCCGAGAATCATCCGGAGTATGTCACTGAGCTGGTCAATCTGATTTTGAATCAGGCCCAGGACATCAATGCCAGCGACATTCACCTGCTCCCTTCCGAAAACCGAATGCGGATGCACTGGCGTATTGACGGCGTATTGCATCACGTCGCTGACTTCTCACATGAGCTGGCGCCGCGGATCACCTCGCGCTTGAAAGTTCTCTCGCATCTGCTGACTTATCGGACGGATGTCCCGCAGGAAGGCCGGCTGCGACAATCGGGCGAGCAGGCGGTCGAAACACGGATCAGTACGTTCCCCACGCTTTATGGCGAGAAAGTGGTCGTCAGGCTGTTCGTCGGTTCGGGGCAGTACAAGCATCTGGAAAGTCTGAACCTGCCCGGCGAAATCCTGTTTGAACTGCAGAGGCTGCTGACACAGACGGGGGGCGTCATCTTAATGACGGGCCCGGCCGGCAGCGGAAAAACAACGACCATTTATGCCTGCCTGCGCGAGATCGTGCGGCAGTCTCAAGGATCTCGCAGCCTGGCTTCACTGGAAGATCCGATTGAAGTCGTCGTGCCCACGGTTGCCCAATCGCAGGTGAACCCGGCTGCGGGCTTTGATATGGTTCTCGGTCTGCGGTCCCTGCTCAGACAGGATCCCGAAGTGATTATGGTCGGTGAAATCCGTGATCGTGAAACCGCGGAAACCGTCTTTCAGGCGTCGCTCTCAGGACATCTGGTCGTCACCACATTTCACGCCGGCAGCGCCACCGAAGCGGTGAGCCGCCTGTCTGATATGGGGATCGAACCTTATCTGCTGCGGAGCGGATTACTGGCGATTCTGAGTCAGCGACTGCTCAGGCGGCTCTGTTCGTGTGCGGAATTCTCGCAAGCCGATGAAGATCGTATGGGCCTGGAAGTCGAACACTGGAAAGTACCCGTCGGTTGTGCTGAATGCGGACAGACCGGCTACCACGGGCGGATGGTGCTTACGGAAATGTTACAGCCCGGTCAGTCAGAAGTAGCAAACGCCATTTTAAATCAGGCCGATGCGACGGTGCTGCACCAGCTGGCGATTCAGTCGGGGATGCGGACCCAATGGGATCGTGCGCAGGAAGCTGTGAACCAGGGGCTCACCAGTCCGGCGGAAGTACGTCGGGTCCTGGGAATGACGCGAACGAATGCTTAACGGGCAACCGGTTTTATTAACCTCTGAATTTCGTGTGAATCGATCACACAGTACGAATCGTTTCTGGCAAAAGCAGGTGTGAATATGAATTCAAGAGATGATTCAGAATCGAACGCGTCCCGCGGAACCCGCTTCGAGCTCGATGAACTGATCGCGCTGAACGAGGAAATCATTTCACTGGTTCAGGCCGGGATTCCCCTGGAACTCGGGCTCCGCGAGATGGGAAACGAACTTCCGGATCGACTGGGCCGCATTACCGCGGACCTGGCAACAAAGATGGAGCGGGGCAGTACCCTGCCGGAAGCGATGGCGGCGGAAGGCGATCGCTTTCCCCGCGTGTATCGTGTGATCGTGGAAGCGGGCATCAAGTCGGGCAAGCTGACGGTTGCCCTGGAAGAAATGTCGAACTACGCCTGGGAACTGTTTCACCTGCGTCGCCAGATCGGCATGGCGCTGGTTTACCCGCTGATTGTATTCAGTCTGGCTTATGGACTGTTTCTGATCTTCCTGTTTGAAGTACTTTCGCGGTTTAACGCGGCTTATGATATTTTTCGTCTTGGTGAATCGACGCCTTTACGGTTATTGAATTCCATGCAATCCACGGTTGTCTACTGGGGCCTGGTTCCGCCGCTGCTGTTGTTTCTGTTTGTGATTGTCTGGATGAGGACCGGCAGTTCCCAGCTGTTGAATTTCAAAGGAACCAGCCGGTTGATTGGCTGGATACCGGGTGTGCAGAAGATTGCCAACTATTACCGGTACGGCAATTTTTCCGAACTGATGTCGCTGTTGATTCAACAGAACATTCCCTTTGCCGAATCGGTCGTCCTGGCGGCAGAAGCGACCGGCGATGATCAACTGGTGAAGTCGGCCAGTCTGATGGCAGAACGACATCTGCATGCACAGCCGGAGACAGTGGTCACCACGAAAGAATATGGCTGGCCTCCGTTATTAACCTGGCTGCTGACGACGAAGAATCATCAGGGGGAACTCAGCCTGGCGCTCAAAAATGCCGCCGATATGTATCGGAGAAAAGCCACCAGTTATACACGCTGGTTTCGCATTTTGTTTCCGATCTTTACCGGTGCGATCATCGGCGGAGGGACGGTGTTATGCTATTCTCTGGTATTATTTCTTCCATTCTCCGACATGCTTAAACAATTGGCTCAACCATGAGGTTCTTAAATTGAGAGGCTATGGTTCGAGGTTGGGTAGTGATGATAGTGGGGGTTGAATGAATTACAGGGTGTCTGTCAGATGATTTGGTATCGCTACCAGGGAATCAACTCGCAAGGGAAACACATCTCCGGCCGCCTGCATGCTGCCGACCGGGATGAAGTTGCGAGTCAACTGCAGGAGCAGGGCATTAAAATCGAACGGATTGAAGAAGAGGAGTCAGCGCTGTCTTATTCCACGCATGGCGTATCCGCTTCAGCGAGAAGACAGAAACTGTCGTCCCGCGATTACGATACGATTTCCGATCACCTGTCTGATTTAACCCGTGCCCGGCTCCCCTTATCAACCGGACTGGAAGCCGTTTCGCATGAAATCGAGAATCCGCGTCTGCGTTCTGCCGTGCAGAATCTGGCCTCCCAGCTGGACGCCGGTAACGATCTGGAGACGGTACTCGCGGACTCCCGGGCGCCGCGCGAATTATGTGCGCTGGTGCACGCCGGCACTCGTTCGGGAAAAATGAGCGAAATCCTGGCGGACTATGTCGCGCATACCCGACAGCTCTCCGAGATGAGAAGCCAGCTGCTGATGGCGCTGAGTTACCCGGTCATCCTGATGGGGTTTGCCATGCTGATGTTTCTGAGCATCCTGCTCTGGATCCTGCCTGCCTTCGAATCGATTTACATGGATTTCGGCATCGAGCTACCGGGGATGACGCTCCAACTGTTTGGACTCTCTCTTTTTCTGCGGACGCAATGGTGGTGGTATCTGCCTGCCGGGCTGCTGCTGATTGGCTGCTACCTGCTGTTGATGAAAACGGAGCGCGGGCAGATGTGGTCGCAGAAAATCATATACCGTCTGCCCCTGATTGGTGGACTGCTTCGCGGGCTGTCCGTCTCGCGGTTTTCCCATTTACTGGCATTACTGGTTGATAACGGGCTCCCGTTTCTCGAAGCGCTCAAGATGACGGGAGAAAGTTCCAGCAATTATGAAATCCGCAATGCCTGCCGACAGTTCTCAGATTCCGTCTCTTCAGGCCAGGCAGAAATTGCGTCCCTGGAATCTTTGAAAATTTTTCCGGCTACATTTCTGCAGACTTTAGCCAGTCAGTCCGGTTCCACATCGACGACAGGGCCTCGCTATTCGGTCGAAATCCTCAATGCACTGTCGGACATGTTGAACAGTCAGACGCGCGTCCGACTTACTTTTTTCTCGTCGGTCGTCGAGCCACTGGTGATCATTTTCTGTGGCACGCTGATGGGTTTCATGTTTATCGCCATGCTGGCGCCTTTAATTCAATTGTTGAACTGGCTGTCCTGAATCAGGTGGCTGGCTGACTGATATCTATTTTAAATTCATTTACTTCAGAGAGCGGCTGTCGCGTTCAATCACTCATGGATAAGAAATCGCATTTCGAAAATCTGAATCGAATATTTGGCAACGTAAGAAATTCGTCGCCATTCGGAACCTTTCTGTCTTTCGGGCGTGTTTCTTATTCTCAACAGGTGGCATTGCTGCGGATTCTGGCCATCGCCGCCGATAAACAGCTGCCGTTGATCGACGTTCTGGAAACGTTCGGGAAAGATATTCGTGGCCACTGGCGTTACCAGATCATGCGGCTGGTGGACCTGCTGCGGAGCGGCGTTCCGCTGGCCGAGGCGCTGGAAAAGATTCCGTACGTGATTCCTGCGAACGCGTTCTTCCTCGTCAAAGCGGGAGCCGAATCAGGGACGCTGCCTTCTGCGCTGGCGCTGGCGGCGGAAGTGTGTGCCGAGCAGCGCAATGAACGGGATTACCTGCGTCCCGGCATCGGCGTCTATCTGTCTACGGTTTTTGTCATCATGTTTCTGGTTTTCGGATTTATCTGTTACTGGATCATTCCCAAGATGAAAAAGATTTTCTTGGATTTCGGCATGGAGTTACCGGATCTGACGCTGAGGATCATCTATGCAGCGGACCTGATTGTTAATTACTTTCCGTTAATATTTCCAGTCTTTCTGATTCTCTTTTTTATGTATCTCAGGCTCCGCCGGACCGGCTATCTGGAAAATGGCTGGCGCCCCCGGTTTATTTCGGGACGCTATTATCCCCGTTTGATCGCGCCGGATGTGCTGCGGTTTCTGCACGTCAGCACCGAATCAGGACGTCCGCTGCTGGGGGCATTCGAGACCCTGTCACACACGACAAAAAATAAGTATCTGTCTGCCCGCTTTAACGCGATTCTGGAAGATATTCATAAAGGGAACGACTGCTGGACGTCACTGCATGACTATAGCCTGCTGACTCCCAGTGAAGTGCGTCTGCTGCAGTCAGCGCAACGGGCCGGTAATTTGAGCTGGGCGCTCAAAGCGATTGCCAAAGGAATCGAACGGCGTATCAATTATCGCCTGGCGTTGATACGGGAATACCTGGAACCGTGTTTTGTTGTGGGCGTGGGCTGTTTAGTGGGTATCTTCGTTATCGGGCTGTTTTTACCACTGGTGACGATCATGCATGCCCTGTCTTAACCTCAGATATTGGTTGAAATGTGAGAAATCAAAAACAGATCAATAGAATCAGTCCAACTCGCAGCGCAGCATTGCGGTGTCAACGCCGCGGATTCACGCTGGTGGAGATGATGGTGGCCGGCGTGCTGCTGATGACGGTTTCCATGATTATGGTACCAGCGATCTACTGGGTGCATCGCGAACGCCGGCAGACTGAACGCCGCCAGATTGCGATTGTGGAAGTGGAAAATCTGATGGAACGCGCGGTCACTTTACCATTTGACGAAGTACAGCAGTCAACCGTGGATAAGTTTGCTTTATCGGAAAGTGCGATCAGACAACTTCCCGATGCCAGCCTGCAATTCAAAGTCAGTAACGCAGATGATGTGCAGCAGATGAAAAAGATAGGGATCCAGCTCGACTGGAAAAACGATCAGGGAATCAGGGCGATGCCGGTGAGACTCACTTCCTGGGTCTGCCTGAAGGAACAGCAGTAATGCAGCGACGTGGATTTATGATTTCGATCAGGCAATATGGCTGCCCCCCGGGAGTTTCCCTGGTGGAAGTCGTCGTGGCCATGGGCATCGCTTCGGTGCTGATGGGCATCAGTATGCTCACCATGCATACGGTGCTTCGTGCCGAGCGGGAAACCAGCAAAGCCGCCTGGCTGGGATCTTCGTTCCAGCGATTTTCCCATCTGTTTCGTGCAGACATTCATGCTGCAGTAGAAGTCCAGTTTCCCGCAGAAGGGAGCGAACTGATCCTGCAACAACCCGACAATCAGAGTGTGAAGTACACGATTCAACAACATCAGATTTTCCGAGTCGTGACCCGCCAGGGTAAGGAAACACATCGTGATGTCTATTATCTGCCTGAGGGCAGCCTCGCTCGTTTTTTTGAACAGCAGCGACTGCATCGGGCGGGGATCTCCATTGAAGAACCCGATCCGTTACAGCGCGTATCAATTAAAAACAGCGAAAGCTCAGGTCGGTCCGGGAAGCCGGCGTTTCAGGAATTATCGATCATTTCCACCATCGGCCATGATTATCGGCTGGCGAATCTGAAACTGAAACAACCAGAAAAAGAAACAAATGAAACCGAGTGACAGGGTCAATCATATGCGTCATCACAATCAATCAGAGACAGTATTTCACACTCAGAGCACGCGCCAGGGAGCAGTGCTGGTGATTGTCATGGTCTGCCTGTTGTTGATTTCACTGGTGATGGCTTCACTGCTGAAATCGACGTTGATGCAGCGACGACAAATGCTGAAGGAGCAGCTGCAGGTCCAGGCCGACTGGCTGGTTGAGTCAGCTCTGGAGCGTGCCGCGCGACAGCGATTGTCAAATCCCGAGTACCAGGGGGAAGTCTGGCAGATTGATGCGGAAGAACTGGGAACCCGTTATGCAGGCTCCGCTGAAATCGAGTTGAAATCGGAAACGGACGGCGCTCAACGTATCTCCATTCAGGCTCGAGTGAAATATCCTGAGAGTCAGACGTTTGTCATTACTCGTACAAAAAAGATTTTATTATGACCTCAATCCTTCGATCAAGCTTCGGTTCTTATCAATGATTTCCTTACAATGCGATTTGGTATTTTATCCCAGGAATAAAAAAGATGAATAAGTTTGCTCCCCGCTTTCACCAGAGTCAGCAGCGTCATGGCTTCACGCTGATCGAACTGCTGGTTGTGATTGCAATCATCGCGATCCTGATTGCACTCCTGCTGCCGGCAGTCCAGCAGGCCCGTGAGGCAGCCAGGCGGACAGTGTGTAAGAACAATCTGATGCAGATCAGCATTGCGCTGCAAAACTACGAAATGGCTTTCGAGGTCCTGCCGGCGGGAGTTTATAATCAGACGGGACCCATTAAAAACGAACCCAAAGGCTATGACATGGGCTGGCTTGGAGGACTGATGCCGTTCCTGGATCAGGCGATTGTGTATCGGCATATTGACTTTAAACAGAGTGTGTACGCCGAAGCCAATTATGAGGTGCGCAAAAGACCGCTCTCTGTTTTAAGCTGCCCGTCTGATCCCAAAGGGCCTGTTTTACGTGTGCCGATTGAGGAAAATGTCGATTTGTTTCAGACCAATTATGCGGCCTGCTATAATGCAAATGAAGCGCCCATTGATGTGAATAATTCCGGAGTCATGTTCCTCAACAGCAGCATCAGCTACGATCAGATTACCGACGGCAGCAGCAATACCATTTTTATCGGCGAGCATCTGTTCGACGAGACCAACCTGGGCTGGCTCTCCGGGACGCGCGCCAGTCTGCGGAATACCGGTTCCATCAACAAGGATCTCCCCAGCTTCAACGGTTCCTGGGGAAGCAATAATCCTCCCACACCTGTAGAGGAGAATCCTGTCGATCCACTGTTAAATGTCGGGGGATTCGGAAGCTACCATCTCGGGGGCGCTCACATCGGGCTGGGCGACGGTTCTGTCCGCTTCATTGCCGAGAACATCGATCCCGGTTTGCTGGAACAACTCGGCAACCGCGGAGATGGCAAACTGATGGACCCATTTTAATCAGCCACGCGGATGATACATCTGGTGCACGGCTTTCAGGCGGCTGTGATCGACGTGGGTGTAAATCTGGGTGGTGCGGATATTCGCATGTCCCAGCAGTTCCTGCAACGCGCGGATCTCGGCGCCGCCAGCCATCATGTGGGTGGCGAAGCTGTGACGCAGTGTATGCGGACTGACCTCTTTACTGCAGCCGACGCGGGCCGCGTTTTTCTTGACGATGTTCCAGACCATGATCCGCGAGAGCTGCTTGCCTCCCCGATTCAGAAACAGCGCCTGTTCTGCCGTGTTGCGTCGTGTCAGCACAGGCCGCTCATGCCGCTCATGCCGCAGATAGGCTTCCACGGCGGCGACAGCGACCGGATTCAATGACACCATGCGTTCCTTGTTTCCTTTTCCCACGCAGCGGGCATAGCCTTCGGCCAGCTTTACCGAGTTCAAAGGCAGGGTCACGATCTCTGTCACACGGCAGCCGGTTGCATACATCATCGCCAGTATCGCCCGGTCGCGGAGCGGGTAGCGATCTTCCCGGCAGGGAGCAGACAGCAGCTGGTTGACTTTTTCCGGGCTGAGAACCTTGGGCAGATATTTCCAGAGTTTGGGAGAATTCAACAGGTCGGCGACACTCTCGGCGAGCACACCTTCCAGCACCAGGTAACGAAAGAACAACTTGATCGTGACCAGGTGCCGGGAAACGGTCGTCGTCGCCAGCTTGCGTCGATTGAGATGCTGCAGGTAGCCGGACAGAAAGTTCAGATCGACTTCACTTAACGGGACCGGTTGCTGCGCGCGGTACCAGTCCAGAAACTGCACGATGTCAGAGCGATACGCGGAAATGGTATTCGCTGCCATCCCGCATTCTGCTTCCAGGTAATGCAGGAATGGTTCCAGATGCACCCCGGGGTCAGCCGGTTTGCGGACTTGGAATCTGGAATTCGCCGGTGGTCGTTTACGTGGCGGCATGAGAGAACCCGATGTCGGTTTAGGTGAATCAGACCTGCTGAATGACTGCGAAATACCAGTGTATTCTTCCACAGAATTAATGGCAGGCGCCAATCGGGTTTATCGGCAAGAGGCTGTGATCCGCTTGAACCAGCGTCGGGTTAGCGCAGTCCTAACGGTTGCAGGGGGCAGTGTGCGGCGACAAAGGTCTGCGGTTCGTCTGCATCATCAAACAGAACATTTACCATCCGTTTACGGGCATAACCACTGATTCCCATGACGGTTCCCACCCCATACCGCGGATGCCTGACGCGCATGCCCACCGAAAAACCCTGGGGTATCTCAGCGGCTTGAGGTGAATCTTTCAGGAGATCCGCACCAGTCATCAACAGGGGACGCTCCGGATTGGCTGCCTTCAAAGCGGCGATATCAATTTCACCGCGCTTGACGGATTCCACGAACTCATCAAAGTGGGAGCGGGATTCAAACAGCTCATCGGTGGTCTGGTCATTGAGCTTCACGTCGATTTCTTTGAGGAAGTCACTGGTGATGGTTCTCCACGGACGACCACGCAGCGAGCGTTCGCGTGTTTGAGTCAGGTACAGGTTCTGTTCGGCCCGGGTAATCCCCACAAAGAACAGGCGGCGTTCTTCTTCTAAACCATCGCGCAATTCTTCACGCAAGACCCGTTCGTGCGGAATCAGATTCTGTTCGACACCGATGATAAACACCACCGGATATTCCAGACCTTTGGCGGCATGCAATGTCATCAGGGTCACGCGTCCGGCATCGGCATCCAGCTGGTCGGTCGCGCTGGCCAGGGTACTGACTTCCAGAAAACCTTCCAGGGTCGTCTCTTCTCCATAAATGTCATCGTACTTCCTGGCCGTGGAGAGCAGTTCATTGACGTTGGCAATCCGTTGCTGATCATCTTCGTCCGGACTCTCCTTCCAGCTGTCGATCAATCGCGTGCTGTCAATGATACTCTCCATCAGGTGCCCGACGGACCCTGAGTCGGCCATCGAAAATCCGTTGATCATTTTGGCAAACCGCGCCACCATGGTCGCCGCCCGTTTGGAAAGTTTCGGGCAGTCTGCTGCCTGATGTGCGGCTTCCAGCAGGCTGATCCCCCGTTCGTCGGCCCAGCGAATCAGTTTATTTTGAGTGGTTTTTCCGATGCCCCGCAGTGGCTTATTGACAATGCGGGAGAACGCAATCCGATCATCGGGATTGTTGACCAGCTTCAGATACGAGAGCAGGTCTTTGACTTCCGTACGTTCATAGAAGGCCACACTGCCGGCCAGCTGATACGGTATTTTATGCCGGGCCAATGCCAGTTCCAGCTCGCGGGAAAGCGAGTTGACCCGGTAAAAGATGGCAAAATCCGTGTAGTCATGCGCGCCTTTGTCCACGGCTTCGCGAATGCGTCTGGCAATATCGTCTGCTTCGTGTCGCTCATCCTGATAACAGAGCAGTTCGACAGGAGATCCTTCCTGGTTTTCTGTAAACAGCGATTTGACTTTGCGGCGCTGGTTGTGAGAAATCAGATCGTCGGCAACGCGGAGAATTTCTTTCGTGCTGCGAAAATTCTGCTCGAGCCGAATGGTTTTGCAGTCGGGGAAATCCCGTTCGAACTGCAGGATGTTTTCAATCTTCGCACCCCGCCACCCGTAAATCGACTGGTCGGGATCTCCCGTAACACACAGGTTGCGTGTATTTAATGAAAGGCCCATCACAATCTGATACTGTGCCAGATTCGTGTCCTGGTATTCATCTACCAGGATATATTGATAGCGTTCGTCCAGAGTGGCCCGTAATTCAGGAGAGCCTTTAAGCAGGCTGGCGACGTGCAGCAGTAAATCGTCAAAGTCCACCGCGTTCGATTCGAGCAGCAGCTTCTGGTACAACGGATAGACCCGCGCCGCCACGGCCTGCAGATGATCGCCCACCGATTCCTGATACATTTCGACAAAGCGATCGACGGTGATCAGATCATTTTTGGCGCGGCTGATCATCGAAGCGATGGTCGAAGGATTATACGCCACGGTATCAATGTCTAATTCATTCAACACGAAGCGAATGAGCTGCTGCTGATCGGAGGTGTCAAAAATCGAGAAGTTGCTGTCCAGGCCGACGCCGCGACCATAGCGCCTCAGGATTTTGACGCAGAACCTATGAAATGTAGAGATCTCCACGCGCGAGTCGGGAATCAACTGCCTGACCCGTTCTCCCATTTCATCCGCTGCCTTATTGGTGAAGGTAATCCCCAGAATCTGATGCGCGGGAACGTGCGCATGGATCAGCGAAGCAATGCGGTGGGTAATGACACGCGTTTTTCCTGAACCCGGCCCCGCCAGCACCAGTAAAGGTCCCCGGTGATGCGAGACAGCGGCGAATTGAGGGGGCGTCAGGACCTGCTGAAAATCCAAGTGAAAATCCTTTTAACGTTAATCTGGACCTATTGTCTGAAACCACCAATGTACGGTCTCACTGCCCAAATTCCAAATCGAACCCCTCGATTATTCAGCCTGAATCTCTATTCTGAATACCTGAAAACCGTTCGACCGGCTCTGGCAGGAGGGACCTTCAGCTCCAGAAACAGAAGACGTGAACATTTATACGTTTTGTTAATGTTGCGAATACAAGCTGCTTTGGTTGATTGCACAATATTTGAGGGTCCACTAAACTGCGCTATGGTGATCTGATGAAGGGCCTGTGAAACGGGCAGGCTGAGTTTGACGATCCTGGGGAATGGGGTGCCTGCCCAGACTCTCCGGCCCTGATTTGCGCCATGAAAAGTAACAGGAATTCTGCAATCTCCAAATATTGTTTTCGGAACATCCGTGTGAACCGGGTTTTGCAGATATTGATGCTTGAATAGTTGATTGGAGGCAGGGATGTATGAATTCAACACACATTCCCGGCTGCTAAATGACGATAAATTATTTTACAACGGTAGTTTCCACCCATACTACCATTAATGAGGGCCCCTGGAGTCCCGCGTTCTTGTGAATGGTGGCGACCGTTATTCGAATCCCTTTGTCGATGGAGTGAGATCAGATATGTTTCTAAAGGAACTAAACCGAACCAGACAAAACCAGAAATATTTTGGTGTACTTGGCCTCGCAGTTTTAGGTTTAACCAGCCTGGCACTGGTTGTCACATCCTCCATGGCTGTGGCAGACAAGAAGCAGGAAAAAGCAGACGTGGGTCTGCAGGGTATTTTACCAGCTGAAGTACCTGAAGATCTTTCGGAAGCTCCGGAAGGACTCGAAGGCAAATGGGCAGAATGGGATCAGCAGGTGGGCGACCTGCTGGCAAAGCTTTACGGATCAGAGCTGACTCTGGAACAGCAGCAGCAGACCCTGGCAGCACTGCAGACCAAGGTTCAGGAAGCTCAAGGCCAGGCAGTCCTCGCGGATTACGCCAGCCGCCTGCAACGTCGCGTGGAAATTGCCAATGCGGTTCTGAAAACCCTGTCGGTCGATGTCGCTGCCGTGAAAGCAGCTCAGCTGAAAGCCCAGCAGAACAAACTGGCCAAAGCGGCCGCCGCTCTGAAAAAATACCTGGGTACCATGGACAATGGTAACGGCTGGGTCGATTACCTGCAGCTAAATGAGTTGCAGAAAGAATTGAAAAACAGCTATTCCGAAGTCGAACTGATGGATCTGTTGAAATCGCTCAAAAAGAAATTTGAAGAGCGCGGTGCATTAATCGATGCGGAACAGCGAAAATTCTTCAACCGTCCTCAGTTCCAGAACCTGGAAAAATCAATCCGTGCTTTTCTGGCTGATTCCCAGGCCGGTCCGGCGAAAATTGATTCCAGTAAAGTTCGTGAGCAACTGACGGCACTGGTCAGCAACCTGGAAGAATACGAAGCGACAGAAAGCAACAAGAACTCATTTGAAGCACGTAAAGCCTATGCTATTCTGCGTGAAGAACTGGAAGGGGGCCTCGAGCCACTGACTAGCGCTCTGCGGAACAACTACTTCAACTATAACCTGCGTGTGATGGTTGCCGAAGAGTTCATGAATCGGCTGATCCACGACAGCACCTGTGAAACCGGCCCCGTGGTGGATTGCATTCTGGGTGCTTACGTCACCGGAAATCAGGCCACAACCACCGAAATCGGCGTGGATTTCAAACCCAGCGATTCTACACTGCGATTTGATTTAACACTGAAAGGTGTTACCAACAGTGAAACTTCCGGTACCACCAACCAGGCGACGATTTACACATCAGGTCATCACCAGATCTGGGGTTCTAAAGAAATCAACTTTGATGGCGATACTTTCGTAACTCAGCCTGCCTGGGTCGAAGTCGCCGCCAATAACACCACCGTCGGTGCCAGCACAAAACTGGATCGCATTCCTCTGCTGGCTGGCATTGGTCGCAATATGGCATACCGCCGGACTGCCGAGTTGAAAGGCGAAGCAGAAGCCATCGCCGCACAACGCGTGCGAGACCGGGTTCGTCCCCGCTTCGATGAAGAAGTGGATGAACGCATCGGTCGTGCCAATGAAGAGGTCGGCGGGACTCTGAATAAGCGTCTGCGTGACAATGGGCTGTTCCCCACTGCCCGCAGCTATGCTTCCACTGACACTCATCTTTACATTCGCACCCGGCTGATGGATACCGGCGAACTGGCTGCCAATTCGCCACCATTGACCATCGCTGCCGACGAAAGTGTTGTGGTACAGCTGCATGAATCGGTGATGAATAACAGCCTGTCTCGAATGAACCTCGAAGGCCGCACAATTACCGATCAGGACCTGATCACAGAATTTGAAAAATCAATCGAAGATGTTCTGGGACGAAAAGTCAAACTGGAACGTCCTCCCGTTGATCCAGATAAAGGACCCAATCTGCTGGTCTTCGATGATCACGATCCCATTCGTGTGCAGATCACTGACAATACTCTGAACCTCATCCTGCGTTGTGGTTTTGAACAGCAGGGCGAAACCGCTGTGCCGACCCAGGTCATCACGGTTCCTCTGCACTTCAGAGTCGACGGTGATAAAATTCATATCACCCGGGGAGACGTCAAGTCATCTCCCGTCGTTCGACCCGAACGGATTGCTGCTCAGATCGCCCGTTCCGGCGTGGTTCGCAGCAAGATGGAAAAAGCATTTCCGGATCGCGTTGAAGATTCACAGGTCAAAGCCAAACTGGAAAACCGGACCGTCTACCTGGACATCACCGGCATCAAAGCCAACGATGGCTGGCTGACGATCACCGTGGGTAACGACCTGACTGTGGAAAAGAATGACAGCAAGCAGCCTCTGCCACCCGAACCGGCAGAAACCGCTTCCGTAAAATAAGTCAGACATTCCGATCTGACCAGAAATAAAAAGAGGCGAATCAAATCGATTCGCCTCTTTTTTTGTATCGTCTTGAGCAGCTGAGATCAATAATCGATGTCGTCTGCTTCGATCGCTTCCTGCATGATCAGGTCGTAACGCAGGCTGGCATCTTTGCCGAACAGCTGGGCGAACGTGGCATCCGCATCGAGCTGGCTGTCGATATCCACTTTCAGCAGCACGCGGTGTTTGGGATCCAGCGTGGTCTCTTTGAGTTCGCTGGCTGTCATTTCACCCAGACCTTTAAAGCGACCAATCTCATACTTGCGGTTGGCGCCCAGTGATTCCACGATCTCTTCCTTCTGGGCATCATCCTGGGCATAATGTTTCTCGCTGCCGACCTTGATACAGTACAGAGGCGGTTGTGCCAGAAACAGTTTGCCCTGGCGAATCAGTTCCCGCATATGCCGAAAGAAGAATGTCAGCAGCAGCGTGCTGATGTGATAGCCATCACTGTCGGCATCCATCAGCAGGATGATCCGGTTGTAGCGCAGGTTCATGATCTCAAAGTTCGGGCCAATCCCGGTTCCCAGTGTTTCCACCAGGTCCTTGATTTCCTGGTTCCCCATGATTTTGGAAATAGCCAGCGATTCGGTATTCAAGACTTTTCCCCGCAGCGGCAGCACTGCCTGGATGCGGCTGTCGCGCCCCATCGCCGCCGTTCCACCCGCAGACAGACCTTCGACCAGAAACAGCTCTGATTCTTCCGGTTTATTGGAGCGGCAGTCCAGCAGTTTGCCCGGCAGGGTCGATTTTCGGTTCGTGACCGATTTCCGCCGTACTTCTTTCTGGGCATCGCGACTGGCCATCCGGGCTCGTGCTGCCAGGACGATCCGACCAACTACCGCATCAGCAATACTCGGGTTCTGGTTCAACCAGGTTTCCAGCAGAGGCCTGACGATCCCTTCGACAAAGCCGCTGACTTCGGGATTATTCAGTTTCTCTTTGGTCTGACCCTGAAACATCGGATCACTATGGAATACGGAAATCAGGCAGAGCACGCCTTCGCGGATGTCATCGGTCGTAATCGCCAGTCCTTTGTGCTTGATATTATGCACATCCATATAATTCTTGACCGCTTTGGCAATCCCGGACCGCAGTCCGCTTTCGTGCGTTCCGCCAGCATGGGTGCGGATCCCGTTCACATAACTGCGAATCTGCTCGTCCGTGGCATCGGTCCATCTTAATACGACTTCCACGCGAATGTTCTTGTCTTCCTTTTCTGCAAAGAACATCTGTTCGTGAACGGGTTTTTTCTGCTGTTCCTGTGTCAGTTTTTCGAGGTAGCCACGAATTCCTTCCGGATGAGAAAGTTCATGCGTCTCTTTTTTGACTTCGTCGCGGAAGGTGATTTTCAGGCCGCCATGAATAAAGGCGACATCTTCCAGGTGCTGGCGAATCGTGTCGGCACTGAAGTGCACACGGCGGAAAATGTCATCGTCCGGGCGGAAATAGATTTCGGTTCCGTGTCCGCGGAACGGCTTTACTTTTTTAACGGGTGTGGTCGGCTTGCCTTTTTTATACCGCTGCATGTACTGGTGACCGTCGCGTACGACTGTCGCAATCATCTCGGAAGACAGGGCATTGACCACGGAAGAACCCACGCCATGCAGACCACCGCTGCGGGCATAGTTCTTGTCGGAGAATTTTCCGCCGGCATGCAGGGTGGTCAGAATCAGTTCCAAAGCCGACTTTTTGGTTTTGGTATGCTTGTCGACGGGAATGCCACGGCCATTGTCTTTGACACTGCAGGAGGCGCCATCTTTATGCAGGGTGACGATAATCGTATCGGCTTCTTTAGCCAGATATTCGTCGACCGAGTTATCGACGATTTCCCAGAGCAGGTGATGCAGCCCTCGAATATCAACGCCACCGATATACATCGAAGGACGACGGCGGACCGCCTCCAGCCCTTCCAGCACTTCAATGTCGTCAGCCGAATATTTTTTTGCGCCTGTTGTTTTTGCTGCAGTTGCCATAATACCTTTACTGATATTTCTCTAATTGAAATGCGAAGGAAAACGAGATTATAGGTGTTGAGCCAGAGATCCGTAAGTCGAGATGCGAACAGTTTATGATTCGTCGTCCGCCTGTTCGTCCCAGTCAACCACTTCAATGGGCGGATAGAGGATTTCAGCAAACCCGCTCCGTTGACTGGTTTTCACGCCTTTGCCGCCGCGGGAAGTGACTCCATATTTCATCTGGCCAAAGGTCATTTTTTTGCCCGCGGTATTCACGACCCGCAGGCAGTCGCTCGGTCGCGTCAGCTGCAGGGCCCCCATGACCTGGTCCCCTTTTTCCAGTTTGATCCCCTTAACCCCTTTGCCCGCATTGGAGAGCAGGGCGGCTTCTTCGATTTCGCAATGCAGCACGCGGGCATCTTTAGTCGCGATAAACATGGTTTCAGCCTCTTCAACCAGCCCCGCATAGACCACCCGGTCATCCTTACCCAGGCGACAGTACTTGCGGCCTGCTTTGGTCGAAGCCGTCCGGAACAGACTGAACGAAATCCGCATGATCTGTCCCTTCTCTGTCACGATCAGAACGTGAGGCGTGGGAATGGGTTGCTTCTTTGTTGATTTGTCATCCGGTGTGAAGCGACCATCGGTCGTCACCGCCGCCACCAGGTATGCGCCATCGCTCATCCGCGCATGTTTGGAAAGTGGCTCGCCATAACCTGATGAAACGGGAACCTGCTCAATCGGCAGCGTATACGCTACTCCATCGCTGGAGAAGAACACGACATGGTCCAGGGTACTTCCCGGTGCCACTGCCAACACGCTGTCCCCTTCGCGGGTCCGGGTTTTATCCAGCTCCTGAGTCCCTTCTTTGGTTTTCAGACGACCCACGCGTTTGATCCAGCCTTCGCGCGAGACGACCACGTTCGTGTTTTCGCGAACGATATAGGCCTGCGGATCGAATTCCGTAATCTCTTCCGAAGAACCCAGCCTGGTCTGACGCTTTTCCGGGAATTCGTCGGCCAGTTCTTTGAGCTCATTTTCCACGACCTTCCAGAGTCGTTTGTCCGATGCCAGTATCTTGCGAATCTTTTCCGCTTCAGCTTCCTTCTCTTCCAGTTCTTCGCGAATCGTGTTGATTTCCAGCCTGGAGATGCGGTACAGCTGCAGCTCCAGAATCGCCATCGTCTGGATTTCATCCAGCGGGAAATTGTCCATCAGCTTTTTGGCGGCATCCTGTTTGCCGTTACTGGCACGGATCAGTTTGAGGGCTTTATCCAGATCATTGAAGATGATCTCAAAGCCCTTCAGAATGTGAATCCGCCGTTCCAGCAGTTGCAGTTGAAATTCAAAACGTTTCCGAACCGAGACAAACCGGAAGTCCAGAAAGTACTGCAGCATTTCTTTGAGGTCACAACGGCGGGGCACCAGCACATTCGATTCGTCGGGTACCAGGCAGGTCATGTTGACCGAGAAGTTCTGCTCCAGGTTCGTGTGCTTGTACAAAAAGGCCATTACCGTTTCCGGGTCTGCGTCCGGTTTGATTTCCAGCACAATTTTCAGGCCATTTTTGTCATCGGTTTCATCAGCCACATCCACCAGCTGAGGCAGCTTCCGGGACTCCACGATTCCGCCGATCTCCGACAGCAGAGAACCGGTTTCCACGCCATAAGGGACTGAATACACAACGAGCCGTTGTGCGCCTTTCGCACGTGAGTCGCTTTCAGGCTTCCATTCACCGCGTACTTTGACTGGGCCACGGCCATCTTTATAAACCGTCGTGAGAGACCGTTTGTCTGTGACGATCCGGCCTCCCATCGGGAAGTCGGGAGCTTTGATATATTTCATCAGCTGGGCCACGGTCGCATCGCCGTGATGAATCAGATGTACGCAGGCTTTGATGACTTCTCCCAGGTTGTGAGGCGGGATATTGGTCGCCATCCCCACTGCGATCCCGTGGACCCCGTTCACCAGCAGGTTGGGGAACCGTGCCGGCAGAACCACCGGTTCGTCGCGGGTGCCATCATAGTTGGGACGCATATCCACTGTCTGATAACGCAGTTCGTTCATCAGATGTTCGGCGATCCCTGTCAGCCGGGCTTCGGTATAACGGGCTGCCGCCGCGGGCAGACCCATGATCGAACCAAAATTACCCTGCCCATTGATCAACGGACTTCTCAGGTTGAAATCCTGTGCCAGTCTGACCAGTGCATCATAAACGGACGCATCGCCGTGCGGGTGATAGTTCCCCGTCGTGTCCCCGCAGATCTTCGCGCACTTACGTGGCTTCGCATTGGCCATCAACCGTAAGTCGTGATACATCACATACAAAATGCGACGCTGTACCGGCTTCAAGCCATCCCGCACATCAGGCAGGGCACGCGAGGTAATCACGGACATCGCATAGTTCAAATAGCGCCGTCGTGTGACATCGCTGATGGGCACATACTCAATACGGTCTGATTCAGTGCTCGGTGTTCCGTTGTTTGCCGTGCCGTTATTGGCCGATTTTCGCTTAGCCAAAAGTCTCTCCAAATATTCTGTTGATTGTCCCGACACACGGTCGGCCTCTGACGGTGTTCCTGCTTCTGAAAGGGGGAGCCTTATTCAGAATTCGGGTCAAACCACCTGGTAGCTTAAGAAAAATATGTCAATTTTGCTGTTTGTGAAAACATTGAGGATTGTATCTGTTAAAACGATTATTGAACAGATAAGGCCACTCGTAACCCGTTAAATAGACAATAATTCGGGAAAATAGGATGAATCGTCATTGTGGTTACAAAATGACTCATTCCGACGATTCCTGCCAGCCGAAATTTGGACTAGTGGCTTTCTTTTTGAGAGGGTCGCTGTCGGGCGATTGAAACATACAAAAAGTGCCGGAACTCTGAAAAGTGAAATTCCCAGAATTTCTATTTTCACCTCGGTCTTTGTGAAGTGGCTTTGCCTTGTTTGTGAACCACGACTGGTTCTGACTGAAGACAATTGATCATTATAATTGACTGACGGGGGTTGGACGAGCCTCTGACCTAGTCTCATTGGTGGAAACCCCACAATAAAAATCCAGGGAGGGATTGTTATGGCTCAGGCGAGTCTGAAGGTAACCCTGCTAACCGGGCTGTTACCGGCATTTTTACTGATGGCGCCGGCATTACAGGCTGCTGAACCAGGTGCAGTCAATAATGCGGTTGTCCGGCAGGAAGCTGTTTCGAGTTCATCGAAGTATAATCCGATCAGCTGGTTCAAGCGGAAGTTCAGCAGTTCCGCTGATAAACAGAACCGCGTACAGCAGGTGGGTCACACTGAGGAAGCGGCTCCGGTAAGAGGCCGCCAGATTCCTCTTCCCAGTCGACCGACACTCGGACGTCGCAGCGCGGGTCCGTATCACATCCGGCAGGTCAGCAATCAGCCGAACATCATTACTTCGACACCGGCTCCCTTTGAAAACGCGCAGCAGGCACGACCCATCAGCTATGCTCATGGGCACTTCAAAGATCACAAACATCACAAAGCCGCTCAGCCGCTGCCCGTGATGGAAGGCATGAATGTTCTGCCCGGATATCCTCAGCTGCAGGCTCCCCTGTATCCCAGTCCCAAGCCGGGAATCCCCGACTACGTGGGACGGACCATTATCACCAACCAGGCACTGGCGCCTCAGGAAATGTTGTATGCCCATGAATACAACGCCATGTATGGTCCTTATTACTACAACGTCAAAGGTGGCTGGATCTGGACTCCCTTCGGCATGCGATCTCACGAAAAGTGGAAACTGGAAGGCACCCGGGTCAACGTGAAATATAAAACAGACTTCGGATTCTTCCCTAAATTTATTCCGCCGTTGGTCAGATAACGGAAATCCACGCTCACACTGTCTCAACCCGAACACGTTTATCACACTGGGTCATGTGCCCGGAGAAACGATCAGGAAATATCAAAATGCAGAAATTCACTTATCAATTAGCAGGCCTCGTGGCAGTGGCCGGGATGTTGACAGTCCTGTCTGCTTCCCCTCTGCAGGCGGGCGAACCGGGCAGCCTGAAACTGACTCAGAAGCAGGCCTCACCCATTCAACAGGCAGGTTACATCCACGATAAATGTAACTGTAAAGAAAAGCATGTTTACTCTTACTCGGACGGCGGTACCTTTGTCGGCGGCGATTGCCCTCACTGTCGGGCCGGCGGTGCGGGTAAAGGATACCGGACTTCAGCCGGGATCGGAAAGCGGGGCTCGCTGCGGGAATTCTTCCGTTGCAAGTTCGGTTACTTCATTCCTACCGGATGCGGCGGAAAAGGCTGTGCTCCCATTGGACACTACAACATGACCTATGCCGTCGATCCCTACTACTTCGATGGACGCGATGGTCGTCTTTACGGTGCTCAGGGTTATGGTGTTCCCATCGCGGTTCCCCTCGCTCCCAACGTGCACCATACCTACAACTACGGTTGGGGCGTTCCTTCAAGCCGTTTGACTCCGGTCTCTCGCATCGTTCAATAATCTAATACATTAAATCCTCAATCGGGTCCAGGAAGATTGATATGAGAATCTTAAACGTGCATATGCTGGCCATTCTCGCAGTGACCGGCGTCATGGCTCACACTGCTCTGACCGCCAGCGCAGATGAGAAAACGACTGCCAGTGACGGTCAGATCCAGCAGATCGGTCATCACGTGCGGGGCGGCGGCTACGAATACAACTGCCCCCCCGGATATTCCAACCGCTTTGACGGCGATGGCGTCTACCGCAATTATTCCTCGCGTGAAGGCATCGCTTTCCTGAGAAAGTGTCACACTTCACCCGGGCATGGCTGGTGTCCTCCTTCCGCACAGAGGATTCAACGCACTCCCGTGCAATACCAGCGGTATTACTCCAATCAGTACATGGGACAACCCGGACCTGCCGGGCCGGCTTATTACCCACAGGTTTATATGCCAACCGACACCACCCAGCTTGGATTTTATTACCAGGCGGTACCAACCTGGCAACCACGGGCAGGCATGCTGCCTCCTCCGCCCAACCCCAGCATGTATCACACCCGTGACTGCAGCGCCTGTCGCGGACATGGCTGCAAACACTGTCGTGGCGGTCAGCAATTCAGTGGACCCGTTTACTACTCCACCGGTAGTCCCGTGACTCCCGAACCGGAAGTCGCACCACTGCCGGAAGAAGCAGCACCCGCTGTGCCGCCCGCACCTTCCAAGCTGAACCAGGCTTCCTACGAAAAATAATTCGACTACTCCTCGATAAGATCGTTTCGTAAAAACGATTGGTAATCTGGCAGAGCCACCTCTGATCAAAGGGTGGCTCTGTTTTTTTATGCGCTCTGCTCACCCGCTCCTTTCTCACTGATCCCCTTTCACTGCTGACCGACCGCCACCGGTTCTGACTGTTTATCTTGACACGCCCGCGCCCCTCGCGAAACTTCGTGATATGCGTCGCGCGCGTGGGGTGAAATAAAGACGGAACACTTCCCCTCTCCCTGTGAAAAAGAGCACTACAAAAAACCCTGGTTTCAGAGCGTTTTTCCAGAATGGGCCTCTTTGCAGTGTGTTAAGACGACCTGTTTTGCACCACATTGCCTCCATATCCACGCCTGTTCGCGCTCTGCATGAGATAAAGGCACGACAATCCCGCGCTAAACCGGAAAACGTCCGTGGCTCTCTCCCTCTGAGCAAACCAGGCAGGAAACCGATAGAACCAGTCATCGAAATCCTCATTTTGGTAAGATCAACTCTTCCAGAAAACCGTGCTGGTTTTTCTCACTGCAGCACGAATTCCCGTTCCGAACCAGAAAATTATTGAACCCCTGTATTGTATTCGATATGATCAACAGTGCTGGAGATGAACAGCGGGAAGTATTTTAAATCACATCCCGATACAGCTCATTCCTCTCGGCAAACATTTCTCCCAGGACAAGGCACGCCTGGAGTCCGTCATCTGAGAAACACTCTTCATTTCTCTCGAAAGCGCAGATTCCATGAACCAGCAACAAGCCAGATCAATTCATCCGTCTGTCCGCGAGTGGAAATATACCCGCAAGTATTTTGATTACTTGTGTTTCAGCCTGTTGGTACTGAGTACGTTCGCTGTTACAAAAAATGGACGTGCCGATGAGCCAGATCAAAAAGAACAGATCACCCTCCAGGGCATCGTCGTTGATGAGCAGGACCAACCGGCGCAAGGTGTGAAGGTGTTTGTCGAATGGCAGCATCCGGAACAGAATCGGGTCGAAACCAAAACCGATCAGGTGGGACGATTCACATTACGTGTACCAGTTCAAAGTGCACGGCATCAGGCGATCCAGGCTGTGAAAGATTCACCACGGCAAATGGCGCAGCACCCACTCCCCTGGGTCATCAAGAATGAAGATCTGCCTCTGGATAAATTACGATTGCAGTTACAGCCTGCGCAGCGCGTGGAATTGCACGCGGTTGACGGCGCAGGCAAACCAGTCGCAAACGCAAAAACAGGCATCATGGGTGATTACCGTATCTGGGGAACCGAAACGACGAATGAGAAAGGCCAGGTCGTCTATCACGTGCCTCACGATGTGAAAGTTCAATACGTGTTCGCAATCAGCGACGGGCATGGTGCAGACTTTAGAGCCTTTACACTCTCACGCGAGCAGGTCGGTGATCAACTGGTTAAGCCTCCTGCTGTACCCGAGCATCCCATTCGCCTGACTCTCGACGGAACGCAGCCGCTGAAGGTCAAAGTCGAAGATGCCGACGGCTCACCGCTGACCGGGTTCAATGTCGCACCCTGGTATCTCAAAAAAGAAGGTGAGCCCCGCGATCTGAATCTTTCTTACTTCTATAGCCTGGTTCAAGCCCAAACGGACGAATCGGGAACAGCCAGCTTTGGCTGGATTCCTCACTGGCAAAAAACAGCCCTCACCATCTGGCCTCGTAATCAGGAATACGAGCATCAGCGTAGCATGTATGATCCGCAAAAGGACCAGGGCAGGCTGACGATGAAACTCGAAAAACTCGTTCCTGTGTCCGGCAAAGTCACCCTGCCCGATGGTTCACCCGCTAAAGGAATTCCGGTTGCCGCGGACGGGGCTGGCTATCAGTTCGATTCCTTTCATAAAACAGTTCAGACAGACGACCAGGGACGCTATTTGTTCAACGCGGAACCCAATCAGGTTTACCTGATGATTGCCGGAAATGAGAAATGGCGCGCTGCGCCCCACACCGGCTTTGCCGTCTGGCCTGGCACGCCGATTCAAAACCTGGATTTCAAACTTCAGCCTGCAACACGCATTCACGGTCGTGTGACCGTCGGTTCACAAAATGAGCCTGTCGCCGACCAACGGATCATGGCTTTTATCAGAGGCCAGGATGCACATAATCAGAAGGATTTCAAACTGCCGAATCCAACCCACAGCAATCGCTGGGTACAACCGCAATTGGTATTTCAAGCTCAGACAGACGAGCAGGGTAACTATGAACTCTTTCTTGGGCCAGGCACCTATTCAATTCGCGGTCCCTCCCAGACGCCGTCACAAAAATTTGAAATCACCAATGAAACTGAAAAGGAAATCGATTTCCACGCGGATCGACCAGAGACAGGAATCTTAACAGGCTCCGTGGTCACGGGAGATCCTCCCCAGCCTGTTGCAGAAGCGCAGATTACAGGCATCTATCGCAAATCGCTTTCCGTTGGCGATTTAGGGGCCACAACCAGTCAAGACGGACGATTCAAGGCCGAACGCCAGCTCCATCCTGTGGTGCTTTACGCCGAAAGCAAGGACAAAAAAATGGCGGGGGTCGTGGAGATTGGTCCCGATACAAAAACCGTCACCATTCCCATTCAACCTTTCGGCTCTGCCCGGGGACAGTTGATCGATGAAGTTACCGAGGCCCCCGTCAATAATCGGGAACTCAGGTATGGCGTAAAAGTGCACATTGGCGATGACAACGCCCCCTGGCGCACCAGCTTTGGCGGGACCGCGTTTACCGATAAATCGGGGCACTTTGAACTGAAAAATCTGGTCGTGGGTCTGGAGTACGGCCTCTCTCTCGTTAACCGGCCTGAAAAAGGCAAACCGGGTCGTCTCTCCTGGCGCAATGTCAAGGAATTCACGCCGGAAAACAACCAGCAGGTGGAACTGGGACAGGTGGAAGCCCCGCGCCCTTCTAAGCCTTATGTCCCGCCCACCATCGATGAACGCATCGCAGCCGCGTTTGCCGTGAAAGGAACTCCGCTGGAACGGTTCTCCAAAGCACAGCAGATCGCCCGTCTGACGGTCCAGTATCCCACGATCCTCTTCGGCGATCCGAAATCTGATGCCGTGCGGGAACTGATGGCATTCCGCTATCAGGACAGCGACGTGCGGAAGGAGTTGCCCTCCTTCCTGATCATGGCCATCGACAGTTCCGGAGACAAACGCAAGGCTGCCCAGGCACTGGCGGAACAGTTAAACCTGGACTCGAATCCAAAAGAGGGCGCCCTGGATCTGTTTGTTCTGGACACTACCGGAAAACAGCGCGCTCATGCTGACCTCGCGGCGCTCTCTAAGAGTGGCTCTGTCAATAAACAGCCATTGATCAAGTTCCTCAAGGCCAATCAGATTCCCCCAAAAGACGCGCGCGAACTGCTGGATACCGCCCTCAAGCAGGCAAAAGAACAGAACAAACGGGTGATCGTCCAGGAAACGGCGACCTGGTGTGGCCCCTGTCGCTTGCTCTCCCAGTTTCTTGACCGGGAACGCGAACAGTGGCAGCGCGATTACATCTGGATCAAAATGGACCATCGCTGGACCGGTGCCGACGAGATCATGAAAACGATGCGCGGCGGGGCGCAGGGCGGCATTCCGTGGTGGGCTATTTTAGACAAGGACGGTAAAGTTCTCGTTACTTCCAACGATGAAGAAGGGGAAAACATCGGTTTCCCCAGTTCCTCTAGTGGCCGCGTCCACTTTCGCAACATGCTGGAAAAAACCGCCATCCGCCTGACCCCCATGGACGTTAACGAACTTGTCGAAGCCTTAAAACAGAAACAGGACTGACATGGTTAATGGCGAGTCGGGCAGGGATGAGCCTGTGTAGTCTCCCTGCAACTCATTATCGAAGCACGACGTTCCTCACAGAAAGCATGGCTCTCATGAAATATTCCAGATTGATCTGTTATCTCTTTCTGCTGGCAGCATTGCTGACTCCTGATGCACTCTGCGCAGCCGAATCGGCAGACGAACAACAGCTGACCATCCAGGGCACCGTCGTCGATGAGCAGGACAAACCGGTTGCTGACGTGAAGGTTGCCATCGAAGGGAAAGCCCCGGATCAGGCAGTGATCAAAACCCGAACTGATGCACAGGGCCGGTTTACCTTTCGCACTTCAAAACTGAATCTGCACGGGCAAAATATCGAGGCACTCACCGATTCGGAAGATAAGTACGCGCGCTCATACATTCGACGACGTAATCTCGATCCGGATCACGAGAGTTACGAACTCCGTCTACAACTGGAAGCGGTTCAGCGTATCGAGCTGCACGTTGTTGATGGCACCGGGGAACCGGTGCCTGACGCCCAGACCGGGATCCTGAGCGGCTACAGACTCTGGGGCGATCGCAAGACAAATGAGAAAGGACAGATCGTCTATTACGTGCCGCAGAATATAAAAATTGAATACGTCTTCGCGATGCAGGATGGGTTCGGCGCAGACTATAAAGCGTATGTCCTGCCCCGCGGTTTCGCAGGCGACAAAAAGGCCAGACCTCCTGAACTGCCCGATCATCCGATTCCATTAATTCTCGATGGTGCCCGACCCGTCAAAGTGCAGATCCAGGAGAGCGATGGCTCTCCGCTTGCCGCTGTGAAGGTCTATCCCTGGATCCTGAGGAAGGCGGATCAGCCGCAGAGGCTGAATCTGTCGTACCTTGCTCGACTCGTGCGACAGACAACCGATGAAACCGGGACAGTGGACTTTGCCTGGATTCCTCACTGGCAAAAAACAGGGATCACCTTCTGGCCCCAGGATCAGGATCATGTAGATCTACAGGGAATCTATGATCCCCAGACGGGGGACGGTACTCTGAAAATGATTCTGGAGAAACTGGTTCCCCTCTCAGGGAAGGTGACACTTCCCGATGGTTCGCCCGCCAGCAGAATTTCCATCTCCGCTGCAGGTGCAAAAGAACAGGTGGACTCGTTTCGCGCAACATCACTGACTGATGAGTCGGGCCGTTATACCATCAAGGCCGCTCCCGGTCGGGTCTACCTCATCGTGGTCAACAACAGAAAGTGGAGCTCCACTCCCCACACCGGTTTTGTTCTCAAACCAGGAATGCCGATTCAGAATCTGGATTTCAAGCTCCGTCCTGCCACCCGCATCTTCGGACGAGTGGCAGTGGGCTCACAGCATGAACCAGTCAAAGGCCAGCGGATCGAGATCTATCAATATGGTAAAAGCATCAATGAGAAGCTGGGAAAGCGGGCGGATGGCGACCTGTCAATCAGGATCAACTGGGTCAGACCCCTCACGGTGCATAGCACAAAGACAGACGAAAATGGGAAATATGAACTGTTTGTCGGCGATGGCAGATTCGATATCCGCGGCCCCACACAGAGCGACACCCGAGAATTTGAAGTCCATGGGGAACGCGAACGCGAATTCAACTTTCTCCCCGATCGACCGGAGAAAGGCATCCTGTCAGGTACCGTGGTAACCGGCGATCCGCCTCAATCGATCTCGGATGCGGAAATCACTGGAGTCTATCGAGCAAGCAGGGCTGGCGGCGACATGCGGTGCCAGACAGACCAGGCTGGCAGATTCAAAGTCGAACGCAAACGGCATCGCACCGTGCTCTATGCACGCAGCCAGGATCAGAAACAGGCCGGCATAGTTGAGATCGGTCCCGATGATAAAACGGTCAGGATTCCGCTTCAGCCAGTGGGATCTGCCCGGGGACAATTGATAGATGCTGCCACCGATAAACCCGCACAACAGCGTGAAATCAAATACGGAGTGAAAGTGCATTGGAGTGATCACAAGAATTCCGCATTCGGCCTCAAATTTGGTGGAACTACATTCTCAGATCAGACGGGGCACTTTAGTCTTCCCCATCTGGTTGTGGGACAGCAGTACGCCATCGATCTGGTCAATCGACCAAAAGATGAGTCGGGTCGGGTGAGTTCGCGCAATATCGAAACCTTCACTCCCAGGTCCAGCCAGCCTGTGAATCTGGGCCGGGTCGAAGCCCCGCGCCCTCGAGAGCCCTACACGCCACCCACGATTGAAGACCGTATTGCCGCTGCCTATAAAATTAAGGGTACGCCAGAAGAGCATTCCGCACGCGCTGAAAAAATAGCGCGCCTCTCAAGCCAGTATCTGCTGATCCTGTACGGCGATCGCACGTCCGATGTCATACGGCAATTCATGACTCTGCGATATAAAGACGAGGACATCCGCGCTCTGATGTCATCCTTCCAACTGTTAGCCTGCGATGCTGAAAGCGGTGAGCCCCTGTCTGAAAAAGCCAGGGAGATCGAAAGAAATCTGGGCCTCGATTCCGATCCTCCAGCGCCGGGCATATTCATTTTGGATGTAAAAGGAGAACATGAGTCAGAAATCAACTTCGCCGATCTGTCCACCGACGGCAAAGTCAGCAAAGACAAACTGTTTAAATTCCTTAAGGACAACCAGTACCCCGTCCTCGACGCCCGCGAAATGCTGGATGCTGCTCTCAAACAGGCAAAGGAACAGAACAAACGTGTGATCGTCCAGGAGACCGCGACCTGGTGTGGTCCCTGCCGACGACTTTCCCTCTTCCTGGACCAGGAACGCAAACTTTGGGAACGTGATTACATCTGGATCAAGCTCGATCACCGCTGGACCGGCACTCGCAAGATCATGGACAAATTGCGCGATAGTGCCCCGGGTGGCATCCCCTGGTGGGCGATTCTGGACTCTGACGGCCGTGTCCTCGTCACCAGTAACAATGACAAAGACGAAGGGAATAACGTCGGCTTTCCCGGCAGTCACGCCGGTCGCGAACACGTCCGCGGTATGCTGAAACAAACAGCCATTCGTCTGACACCCATGGACGTTAACGAACTGGTCGAAGCCTTAAAACAGAAACAGGACTGATATGGTTAATGGCGAGTCGGAGCGAGCCTGTATAGTCTCCCCGCAACTCATTGTTGATGCACGACGTTCTTCACAGAAAGCCCGGCTCTCATGAAATATTCCCAATCGATCGGCTGTCTCTTCCTGCTGGCAGCATTGCTACCTTGTGTTTCACTTCGCGCGGCCGATCCGGCAGACGAACAACAGCTGACCATGCAGGGCACTGTCGTCGATGAACAGGACCAGCCAGTGGCGGATGCGAAGGTCTACGTCGATTATTACCAACTCGGCCGGGATCGGATTGCCACACATACGGACCGTCAGGGAACGTTCGCATTGACGGCCAAAGCGTCACGCTTAAGTGGTCAAACTCTGAAGGTAGTCACGGCCGAGTCGCTGATGGCACAGCAACTACTTCCCTGGGAGAATCTCACAGCTGATGCCTCACTGCAGAAAATCAAGCTGCAAGTGCAACCACCGCAGTTGGTCGAACTGGAAGTGGTGGATCAAAACGACAAGCCGATCGCAGCCGCCTCTGCAGGCATCATGGATCTCAATCATGCCTGGGGAATCGGGACCACGGATGAACAAGGTAAGATTGTTTTTCAGGTGCCGCACGATGTCGAGATCAAATTCGTCGGTGCGTTCAGCGACGGTCATGGTGCCGACTACCGCGCTTTTACACTGGAGCGGGGACAGCACGTCGATCAACTCACAAAACCGCCCGCGTTGCCCGATCATCCGGTTCGGCTCAAACTCGATGGTGCGACGCCACTCAAGGTCAAAGTCCAGTCGCCGGAAGGCCAGGCACTGGCGGGCATCAAGGTTTATCCCTGGTACCTGACTAAACCGGGGGAGCCCGGAGAGTTCAATCTGAGTTCCCTGTTCTATGGCAGTGATCTGTTAGAACAGACAACCGATACTGAGGGGATCGCGGTTTTCAAATGGATTCCCCACTGGCAGAAACAGCAATTTGTCGTCTGGCCTCGCATGGACGACTATTCGAAAACTAGAGCGACTTACAACCCTGCGACTGACAATGGTGTGTTGACCATGGAACTCGAACAACTGGTCCCGATCTCAGGGCAGGTTCGTCTTTCCAACGGATCTCCTGCCAAAGGGATTACGGTTACCGCAGCCGGAGTCGGGTATCAGATCGATTCTTTTCGTGAAACTGTCACAACGGACGCCAACGGACGCTATACCATCAAAGCCTGGCCGTACATGGTTTACCTGGTGGTCGCAGGGGACCAGACTCAGGCTTCCGTACCACACACCTGCTTCGCGGTCTTGCCGCATCATCCGGTCACCGACCTGGATTTCCAGTTCGTTCCCGCCACGCGGCTCCATGGTCGCGTGACGATGGGGCCACAGCAGAAACCGGTGGCAGGGCAACAGATCTACATCTTCCTGCGTGGTCATGGCTCAGTCAAACTCAAGGAGAATCAGCGACCCTCGCCTGGAGCCCGTACTTTCAGCGCGCAACCAACAATCATGTATAGGCGCACGACAGATAAGAATGGGGCTTACGAGCTGTTTGTCGGGGCGGGAGACTACACGGTGCGCGGTCCTTCACAGACTGAAGACCAGACTTTTACAATCGGGCAGGGAGACCAGAAGGAAGTCAATTTTCACATGGTTCGCCCCCAGGAAGGATTTCTGACCGGCACAGTGGTCACGGGAGATCCTCCTCAACCGCTGGCAAATGTAAAAGTCTCGGGAACCTATCGCAACCAGAATGCCCCGATCAGTTTAACGGCCATGACAGACCCGTCCGGGAAGTTCAAAGTCGAACGCGAATTACACAAAACAGTGCTCTATGCGCACAGTCAAGACAAACAACTGGCGGGCGTGGTCGAGATCGGTCCCGATGTGGAAACCGTCACGATTCTCCTTCAGTCCCTGGCAACGGTCCGGGGACAGCTGATCGACAAGGAGACCGGAAAACCCTTCAAAAACAGAGAAATCCGCTACGGCGTCCATGTGCATATCGGCGATGACAACGCTCCCTTTCAGACTCAATATGGAGGCACGACATTCTCTGATGAATCGGGTCATTTTGAACTCGAACACCTCGTTGTGGGGCCGGAATATCACATCACTTTGGTCAATCGCCCCGAGGATCAGCCCGATCGTATCACCTGGCAGCCCGTCAAAAAGATCACGCTCAAAGACAGCCATCCGCTGGACCTGGGACGGGTGGAAGTCGAACCACCTTATCAACCACCCACACTTGAAGAACGTATCGCGGCAGCATTCGTTTTGAAGAAAACGCCTCTCGAACGATTTACCTATGACAGAAAAATCGGTGGGCTGACAATGCAGTACCCCCTGATCCTGTTCGGCGAGCCAGAATCGAAGGCGATCAGGGAACTGTTGGCCCTCCGCTTTGAAGACGACGAAATCAGCTCAAAGCTCGATTCCTACCTGGTAATCCCCGTCGATACGACAGAGAGTAAACGCACAGCCGCCCAGGCACTCGCCGAGGCAATGGGCATCAAACTGAACTTTGATTCCGCTGGTTTGGAACTGTACGTCACTGACACCAGTGGAAAGCAACGCGCTCACGCTGATTTAGCCGCTCTGTCCACCGATGGAAAAGTAAGTCAGAAAAAACTGCTCAAGTTTCTGGAGACAAACCAGGTTCCAAAACTCGACGCCCGCGAACTGCTGGACGCCGCTCTCAAACAGGCGAAGGAACAGAACAAACGTGTGATCGTACAGGCAACGGCGACCTGGTGCGGGCCCTGCCGACGACTTTCCCTCTACCTGGACGGGGAACGCAAACTCTCGGAACGCGACTATATCTGGGTCAAGATGGATTACCGCTGGACTGGTGCGTACAAAATCATGGAGAAAATGCGCGGCGGGGCGCAGGGCGGTATTCCCTGGTGGGCTATCTTAGATAAGGACGGCAAGGCCATGGTTACTTCCACCACTGAAGCAGGCGAAAACATCGGCTTCCCCAGTTCCTCTAGTGACCGTGAGCACTTCCGCGGCATGCTGGAAAAAACCGCCATTCGTCTCAACGACATGGAAATCAACGAACTCGTCGAAGGGCTGAAACAGAAGGATTAAGGCACCGGATACGCTTTATTGTCGGTCTAGGTGCCTGGGAGATGTTCCAGTGACTCCGGGAACAGGTTAAGTTTCGGGTGTCGACGGTTTCTCTTTCTCAGCTTCCCTCCGTGTCACACTTTGATGGCGGCTCAATAGAAAGAAGATGATGCCGATAAAGGCATACGTGGCGATGTGATAGGTGCTCATCACTTCGCTGTAAAACTTGCCGATAAAAGTACGGTTCAGAATCAGAATCAGAAACACAAACAGGCCGATGCCGATTTTCAATGGCTTTGTGAAATTCTGACGACTCGTGGCACAACGCAGCAGCAGGTACATGCCCGGAAAAATTCCGACGCAGTGCTGCCCCCAGGTGACAGGGGAGTACAGCAGTATCATGATGGAGATGATTGCGCACTCCCACAAAATGCGTTCGTCGTTGCGGTCGTCATAATGCCTGCGAAATTTCCAGCCAATAAATACCAGAAAGCAGAGCATGACCGCTTTAATGATCCGCAGCGACGTTTGCGGCGAGAGATCCAGAAAATCAATATACAACGGCGAATCCAGTCGGGCTTCATGTTCTTTGGGATAGTGCATCAGGTAGCGGGCCAGCGAGGGTTTGAACGACATGTTGGCCAGTGGGATCTCGCCTCCCATCCAGCGGATCGGGTTGGGTTCCAGCATGCCTTTCTCGACATTTTTTGCCCAGTGCTCAAAGGTCCGGCGGTATTCTGTGTAACCCAGTTTGAACATGGGTGAGAGCGTGAAAAACGCAGCCGCCAGGAACGTATAGATTGCCATTTTCCATTCCCGCTTGAGAATGAAATACACCCAGAACAGCGAAGGCGTGCATTTGAGGGCCATCGCGAACCCGAGGGGAATGCTGCCCCAGAGTTCCTTTTTCCTGGTCCAGAGATAGACCCCCAGCCACGAGAACGCCACTAAGGCCAGGTTCACGCCACACTCCAGCATGTCCCTGATCAGGTAGCGACTGGACAGAAAAATCGCCGCCGTCACAACCCAGAACAACTGGTTCCGCAGCAGAGGGAAATGACTTTCACTCATGCGGTTTAAGATCCAGATTAACAGAAACAGGGCGATGAAAAAAATCGGGTAGATCAGCAGATAAGCCGTCTGCATCGAGAAGCTGGCCAGCGGCGCATGCACGAAACCCCAGAAGGGCGGATAGGGATAATTGTGATTGTTGAGGTAGAGAAATTCGCCGGTCGCGATCAATTCCCCCGAGCGCCAGTGCAGATGAAAATCACCCGGATTTTTTTTCGCGATCTGGACAAACTGGATGATCGCAATGACGACTCCCAGCGTGATCACCACGCTCTGCCAGAAGCGATTTTTATCAGCCCACAGCGATTTCAGCACGACGACTCCCTTCCGTAACGATAACACGATCCATGTAAAGGGAGCTTTTCGAGGGCTCCACGCCGCGGATTGTAGCAGAATCCCTTCAAAATACAGTCCCTGTTTAACACTGCAACTTCTCAGAATCCGGGATTTCTGGTCCTCTCAAGAAAATGAACTCAGCGATTTTACCGCTGTTTGCAGAATTCTGAAATATTGATCTACATCGACCGTGATGTTTTCTACCGCGCGACGCCTTTCAGAGAAGTAAAGCCGTTTTCCTTACTCCTGAAGATAGAAAGACAGCGCCATGCACGAGTCAACTTCGACGATTGCGAAAACCACTAAATCGACTTCCGACCGGAAAACCCTGATCCTCCCTCTGCTGATCATCGGTATTGGAACAGGCTGGCTGTTGACGACACTGGGCATCGTGCCCGGCATCAACTGGATCTGGACGCTGGGTCTGGCCGTGGTGGGAGTTCTGTCGTTTGCCGTCAGTGGCATTGATAAATCGACGGTGCTGATCGGTCCCTTTTTCATCATCGCCAGCTGCCTGTCTGTCCTGCGTCAGACCGGCCGTATTACGCTGGACGTGGAAGTGCCAACCCTGGTGATTGTGATTGGCATCCTGTTACTGGTCGCCCGCAGCAAAGCGATTCCGCTGCCCGACTGGATGGTTCTGGAAGAAAAATAACAGTCCGCAACGCACAGCCCCTGATTGTTTTCAGAGCAGATCAGCGAAGCGCAGTGCGTGCAGGAACGCCATCGCGGCGGCAAAGTTGGCGGCGTAAACGATAAAGCAGAGCCACGACTCTCCCACCGGGTATTGACGTGTGCCAAACAGCAGCAGAAACGCCACGCCAAAACAGACCGAAATCACCGGCACCAGGGAGAGAAACTGCACCCAGTAATACATGGCCTGATGGGCCTGCAGAAAAGGAATGAGAGTTCGAAAGCCAACATGCACCAGGCAGAATAACAGGACGGTAAACAGACACTGCGCGTAAATCACCAGGCGTAACTGTGTCTCGGGGCGTGACAAGAATGCCCTGGCCGTTCTGAAAACAGCTGGCACTTTGATCTCAGACAACCGGTTGCGCGTCAGATTGGTTTGCATGGAGTCATTCCGTCAAAGTGAAACCCGTTTTTTTTATTGTATCACTACAGATCTTGAAGTTCAAAGCTCGATTTTTCAATGAAGACGAGTTGCTTCCATCGGCTGTCGCTCACTGCGAGTATCTGCAACAGTCTCAATGCAGCAGCGAATACCAGACGATATTCAGGCCCAGGCGAATCGCGTCTGTTTCGGTGTAGCCGGCACAGGTGATTTTGTCGCCGTGTTCGATCGCGCAGCTCAGATCGCAGGGGCTGTAGAGGATGACATAACGCTCATCGACCTTGATGCCTTCAACGACAGGTTCGACGATTTGAACGCGTACCTCAGTCGAGTCGGTCTGCAGGTCAAGCGGTTTACGGAAATGGACCTGTCGCAAATCGTAACCGGTTTTCGTGGAAAACAGTTCGTGATCAGCGGGAATCCGTTCCAGCTTTTGAGTCGGGAACAGCTGCTCTGCCAGTCGGCGAAAGCTGGCATCAAAATCGTCTGCACCACAGCAGGCATCGGCAAACAGCACGCCTCCCTGCAGCAGGTGAGTTTTTAATATTCGTTGATCTTCCGGGCTGAGGACAAAACCAGAGCGACCGTGCAGATGCAACAGCGGATGTTTGAACAGCCGGGGATCGGAAAGGGAGACACTGCTGGGATTCGATGCGAACTGGCTACCGGAAACCTGATTCAGGGCACGCAGCAGTTTTCGCAATGCATGCGGGGCGGCATCCCATTCTGCCGAAGCACGGATTTGAGCGATGTTCAACAGCCGATGCTCAATCCGTTCTGCAGTCGACGCGGTCTCAGTTACATTTTCCGGGCCGAGTTCCTTGATGAGCACGCGACCCGACGCCAGCGCAGCGACGTTCACACCCACATGCAGGGTGCGGTTTATACTGGTTTCCAGTGCCCGCGGACGGTTGGGTAGAGACAGTGTCGTCCATTTATCCCACAGGCAGCCCAGATCGTCGGGTGAATAGAATATGGATGTGCGGCAGCCGGTCTCGGCTCCCCACAGCTCCACCAGCGGATCACCGGTTTTCAGATCGAGCAGGCGAAATTCGCTGCGGTAGACAGGATGTGTCCGCTCCAGCTTGCGGAGTTCGACTTCACCTGCAGGATACAGTTTTGAAATCAACTGTTGCATGGCGGCATCAGGAGAAGCACTTTGACAACCGCCCAGTGCGAACAGGCACCCACCATCCTGCAGATAGGTTTTCAGCTGAGAAATCTGATTGGGAGTGAAACGGTTTACATTCGCTACATCCAGAATCAGCAGCGGACACTGATTGAGATCCTCGGCGTCTGCCCGATTCATATCAACGGACTGCCAGGTAAGTTGTTGCGGCCAGTCTTGCAGTCGGCTGGTATAACGTGCCAGATTCCAGACATCCTGCGGCGTATAGTCAATCGAATCAGGGGCTGCATCAGGCGCGCCATCCCACTTGAGCTTCCCGGCCAGTACCGGCGTCAATCCCCGGGAGAGGAAGTGCAAAGCATAGTCAGTGGCGAGTATCGGACAATCTTCCAGCAGGGCAGGGGCGCCGACCCAGGCTCCGGTGATGGGATTCTGATGTGCGATCAGATACTGCGCGCCTGCGCGATACCAGTCAAACTGTTTGCCGGACTGGCTGGTGAAATAACGTCGTCCCGTCAAACGGCCCACCCGCTCCAGGCAGTACAGATAATACAGGTAACCGATCGATCCATCTGAATTGGCATCGGTACTCGGGTTGTGTGTCACCGTGAAGTGATCTCCCAGCCAGCGACAGCCTGTTGCGACCGCTTCGTCCTGGAAGGCCTCGCCGCAACACCGGGGTGAACCGTCCGCGTTCGTTTCGATCTGCTGACTGCGGAGCAGGTTTTCAGTCGTCACCAGGTAAGCGATTCCCGCTGCCGTGATGCCACCCCGGCTGAAACCACTCCCCTGTGATCCCCAGCCCCCGTCCCGGTTCTGTCGACCCAGCCAGTGATTGCGGGCCCGCTGCCAGGTCTCTGTTTGAACGGGCACTCCCTGTTGGGCGGCTTCGTAAAGTCCTAACGCTGCAAAGTGAGCATAATTGGAAGTCTCTCCGCCACCGAAACTCCAGGCACCATCATTCGTCCCGCGGGACTTTCCCGCTTCCAGCTTTTGCGTCAATCGATTCATCAGCGGCAGGTCGCGTTCCGCTTCGCGGGCAGCTGCCAGCGTTTCTAGCATCAACGAAATTTCGTGTGTTTTGACGGGGTCCTGTTTTCGGAGCCACTGCAACCCTCTTTGAATTTCGGCATTGTCCGCCATCATGCCCGCATGGAGCAGGGTGTGCAGGGTGAAGCTGGTCAGCACCACCGTCTGTTCGGGGTGGCCGGCCAGTTGCCAGGTTCCGTCGGGCTGCTGTTGTTGCAAGAGAAAGTGTTTTGCTTTTTCGATCGAAGTCAGCACATGTTCGCGGGTGATATTTTCTGCCTGCAGAACCGGAGTGAATGCGAAGAATCCCACCGCCACCGTCCAGCAGATTAATACGATGCGAATAAATCGTACTGTAGCTTGTCGATCATGCATGCTCACACCGTTTCAATATGCTGCCGTGGCGAACGCGTTCCGTTCCAGCATTTATTTCCTTGTCAGCCTGTTCTGTTTATCGCGATGAGCCGCATCCTAAGTTTGCTGTCAAACTACGTCAATGTGCATTTGCAGGGGCTGCAGCCAGTCAGACGTCTATAGAGTAAGTGATGAGTCTGGTTGACTTTATTGTTTAAAGAATTGCTCCGTTCAAAGAAAAAACGCGGCAGAAGCAATTGTGCTTCCTGCCGCGTTATCTCAATTTGCTTCCATGAGCAAGCAGCAATCATCAGTCGCCACAGCAGGGGCAGACTTCGGGTACAAAGACCGTCAGCGTGGCTGCGTAGGCGGTCTCCTGGTAGTCAGCCGACGATTCGTCTTCCGCCAGATGGTGCACGACGACCAGATACTGATTGCCCGTTTTGGGGGTGAACGACGCGAGCCCCGCGGCGTCGGTTTTGCTTTCGTACTGTTCATCGAAACCCTCTTTGAGAGTTTCGCCCTGGGGAACAAACGAGACGACCGTGTTGGCCAGGGGTTTGCCTTTGAAATCCACGCGGACTTTCAGAGGCTTGCCCGGTCCCATGGGCGTCACGGGATTCAGTACGGGTACCAGTTCCAGTGGATGCCCCAGTGCCCGGTCAAACCCGGGATTTTCTAAAGGCGTCTGATCCAGTTTGGCGCTGACGACGAAAAAGGTCTTCGCGCTTTTAATCGCGCGAACCGGTTTGCCATGATTGACGACCCGGTCCAGTGAATGCGCCACCGTGTAGAGGCCCGGCTTGACTGGCACGAACTTGCCGCGCCAGAAGCCTTCCTTGGGGGCGTAGCCGGTATCTGTCAGTTCGCTGATCAGATCGTACGTTTTTCCGGCAGGGTCGATGACATTCAGACTGCAGCCATCCAGGTCGATCTTGCTGGCAATTTTAAAATCACGATGGTGATTTCCATGATTGCCCAGCTTCAGATTGATGTATACCGCGTCCCGCGCCCGGATCAGATTCGTATTCGTTTCCACCCACGTATCATGGGCGGCTGCGAATGAGGCAGACAGACACAGGGTCAGCAGCGAATAGAGTAATGTTTTCATGTTGGATTCCTCTTAAAAAAGTCATCCGGGCCAACCCATGGTCAGCCCGGATGAACTGAGACCGTTTAAAATTCACCAATCACTTCGCCGCCGGCCCGGGTCGCGAGTGCACGCCAGAGATCGGTATTGATGTTCTCGCCGACAAAACGACAGCTGCCATCCACCAGCGCCACCTGCACACCACCCACATGGGCACTGCGGGCACTGACCAGTGCATAGTTGTGATAGCCGTTCTGACAGTCGGGGTTCGAAGAGTTGGGCCCGTACCAGTGGTTATACATCGTGTCCGCCAGATGCCCGTTGACCCACTTGGCACCCCGTTGACCGGACCAGGCCGGTGCGGCAGCGGCAGTACAGGCGGCAGGAGTGGTCTGTGTTCCCGCCGAGAGTTCCACGACGCGGAAGCGATAGTTGCCGGTGGGGGGCGCACTGTTTTGCCCGTCTCCGATCAATTGTTCGCCAAACGCGATTGTATTACTGGTTCCATCGGTCACATCGCGGAAGCGGATCTGGGACTGCGAAAAGATGATGCCGTCCGCATTGCTGATCGATCCATCATCGGTTGTTGCTGAACCATTCAGGCCCGAACCGGCACACGCGGGATAGCTGATGCCGGCGTAGTCCGATCCGGGGACGGCATCTTTATCACTGGGGCAGACCATCAGCGGCAGGCTGACGCGGGCCGCCGTGTCGTTTTTTCCGACCTCCGTAGCGTCAAAACTTCCGGAGTTGAAAGCATTGAGTGGCGGAACATCGTAATTGAACTGGTTCTGCAGATTCGCCTGGTCCACAAAGGGGAGCAGGTGTGCGTGAGACGACCAGACATACGGGTATCCCAGTCCGCCGGGTGGAAAGACGCGATGCGTCGATTCATAGTTATGCAGGGCCAGGCCCAGCTGTTTGAGATTGTTTTTACACTGGCTCCGCCGGGCTGCTTCGCGCGCCTGTTGGACGGCAGGCAGCAGCAGGGCGATCAGAATGGCGATGATGGCAATCACCACGAGCAGTTCGATCAAGGTGAAGCCGCGCTCACGTTTTGCGCAGCACTCATATGTTGGTTTCATCGAGAAACTCCTGAATGTAAATGGAACTGTGCGCAGGCTGAATCGGGATCAGTCTGCAGAATGCATCTGGTTAAAAAGAATCAGAGGCGGCACAATTCAGGAGGGGGAGTTTCAGGCGCGGAGCAGTGTTGGATAAAAACACTGGCAAACGGGGGACAACAGAATTCGAGAGGATTCGAACTTTGGATCAGGGGTGTGTGTGCAGGCAAGCGAGGATCATCGTTGATCAGCATGCCGTCTGCAGTGCCGTGACCGCAACTACAGGCTGAAACCAGGTTCGTCGCGGGAGTCTCACTGGTTCCCGGCTTTGCCTTTCCGGCACAGCAGGATGTCGCCTGCTTTGTTACACAACACGCACGCGACGGGCTTTCGCTGCGGCGTGAAGTCTGCGCACGGGAACAGCAGCAGCCGCCCGTACGTTGAAGTTCTTGACCACACTGACAGCCCGCATGAGGCATTCCCACAGGTTCCAGCGGAAATCCCACCGAAGTGGTTACGAAACAGAAGACTGTCACCAGACAGGTCAGCGACTGTCGGCTGCAAAGCTGTTTCAGAGGTGGGAACAGGGGCGGGAACATTAATAATGGCTCTAACAAAACATTCAGCGGACGTAACGGCTCCGCCGAAACAGGAAAGTCCCCTTATTATAAGACAGGACACAATGAAAACGCCAACCAATTCTGCCAGAAATCCGCGACTGTCGGGGAATGCGGCTCCCCTCTTTGCGATTGGTTTGCTGCTTGACAATGCATTCTGACCCCTGTAACATTCTGATGATCGTTAGAACGTTTCATTGAAGTGCCGCCGCAAATTTTGAACCTGCCTCAATACGTCAAACCCTCTGGAGCCACTTTCCATGTCATGCCCACCTGCTCTTAAACGAGTGACACGCGGTTTTACCCTGATTGAACTGCTGGTCGTCATCGCCATCATCGCCATTCTGATTGCCCTGTTGCTGCCCGCCGTTCAACAGGCGCGCGAAGCAGCGCGGCGGAGTCAGTGTAAAAACAATCTGAAGCAGCTGGGGCTCGCATTACATAATTATGAAAGTGCGCATACCGTCTTTCCTCCCAGCAGTACCAGCGGGTTTGGAAAAGGGGTCTGGAACTATCCGGGTACGGGACCCAATGATCCCAACATTCATCTGCATAGTTTTGCCAGTCTGATCCTGCCTTATCTGGAAGCGGCAAACCTGTATAATTCGCTGAATTACAATGTTTCTGCCCTGGATCCCGTCAACCAGGCAACGGCCTCGGAAGTTCTGACGTTTTACAAATGTCCCAGTTATGCCGGAGCCAGCTTCAGCACGGATCCGCTGTATGTCACGACTGTCGGCTTTGACCGGTTTGCGATTCGCAATTATGTAGCCATCGGCGCAAAAAATGTATTAGGGCTTTCAGGAGCGATACCCGCCGAAGGTGTGATGTACCCCGGCTCGAAATCGCGGTTCCGCGATATCACTGACGGAACGACGAACACCATTCTGCTGGCGGAAACACGGGAAGAAAACGCCTCGGTCTGGATTGATGGTACGAGTGCCGCCGTTGCCGCACGCTGGATGGCACTGACGCCGCCCACCTATTCCGGTAACTCGGTCTCCATCAATTACCAGCCCTACTTTCAGGGGGGCGTCTTTCCAGATTCCATCGGCCAGAACTGGGGGCCCTCCAGCTTACACGAAGGGGGCGCCCATCATCTGCTGGTTGATGGCTCAGTGCATTTCATCTCCGAAAATCTCGATGTCAATGTGTATGATGCATTAACGACGCGCAACGGCGGTGAAGTGGTGGGAGAATTTTAAACTCGTTCGGTCAGTCGTTTCGAATTACTTTTTCAATTCGAAATCAATGGTGTTATCACCTTCTGTGACGGTCGCTTCCAGGGTTGTTTTTTTGTTGTATTTTTCGGGGACGGTTTCACTGCCCTGGTCGCCGAAGGGATCGTTCTCTTCGTCGAGTGTGGAAATTTTGACGGTGTGTTTTCCGAGGACGGCTCCCATTTCATCCCGGATGAAGACCAACTCGTATTTGCCTGCTTCATCGGTCTTCGCCGCAGAAGCCCGGCCGGAGGTGGGATAGAACCGCACAAACGCACCCGCCAGCGGGGCGCCATCCATGGTGACTGTTCCACTCACGGGAGCCAGTTTGGGTTGATCATCGGGAGTACTCCCACAGGCGGTCAGCATGCAGGTAAGAACAAGGCAGAACAATAAGGTAGAGAAACGCTGAGTCATCATATCGGTAAATTTCTGGATTAATGAATAAGGGGAAATGATCAGCTGGCTCGTCCTGAATCGGCGGCAGCAGAATGGTTATCAACAGCTGGAACACACAACAGCCTGTGAGACGGCTGTTGTGTGTGTTTCGAACGTTTTATTATCCCGGATTGTTTTCAGAGATACGTCCAGGAAAACGCATCACATGAAAACCAGGGATCTGATTTAGAATTCGCCGAGTACTTTTCCATCGTTTTCATCGTTCAACCACCTGTAAGTGTTGACGTCGATGTTTTCGGAAAGAAATCGCACGGAGCCGTCTGCGAGCAGCACGTGAACGCCGCCCACATGCATACTGGAAAGTGCAAAGCGATCTGCTACTGATCTGGCACCACCATTGATGAAGTCATCAGGAACATTGTAGCCGATGAAGTAAACGTCTTCTGCCTGCAGGCCACGTTCCCAGCCCCAGGAAGCGGTGCGGGCACCAATCCACAGTTTGCCTTCGAATCCATCACAGACAACGCCACCACAACTTCCAGTGGTTCCCGATTCATCCCCTGTGCGGACTTCGCCGACCAGAATCGTATTGGTGGTTCCATCGGTAATATCACGTATTCTTAATGCTTTGTTGACACCCAGTAAAAGTCTTTCGGTGGCATAGTTGGATTTACCGAAGCTTCCTTTGTCTGTATTGATGCCGCCCATCGGATCGGAAGGACAATTATAAATCGGAACGATGGTCCTGGATGAGGGAATGAATGTTGAGCCCGTGTAGCCAAGCTGCCAGTTCATTGTGAAGTTAGTCGTTTCGGTGCCGATCTGATTATAGAGAGGCGCCTGGTCGATGTAGGGGAGAATCATGGTTCCCCAGCCTAACCCGTTTTTGTTAGCCGTTTCAGCAGCATCCCCCAGAGCCTGGTTGCCGTCAATCCAGCCGGGAGGGAAGGTACGCGCCGTATCGTGATAGTTATGAAAGGCCACGCCGATTTGCTTCAGGCTGTTTTTGCAGGTACTGCGTCGGGCGGCTTCCCGGGCCTGCTGGACCGCCGGTAACAGCAAGGCGATCAGAATCGCGATGATGGCAATCACGACTAAAAGTTCAATTAGAGTAAAGCCGCGGAACAGTAATCTTTCTCGATAGCGCTGAGTCTTCTTCATCATTACGTCATCCTAAATAATTTAAAAGTAAATATTCTTAATAAACGGATCAACGAACGCTTCTTAATTAACTATTAATAGTATCGATGGTAAAAATAAACTTTCAATAATAAAGTTTATGGATGGGTCGATTTAGTGTGGAATACAGGAATTCGAGACGGACATACAGCATAAAACCAGTGTGGTTATGCACATAGGTCGTCAAAGTGACGGTGTGGGTACATACGCTTTGATAGGATGCACTCATCAGAGTTGTCAGGAAGCCGGCTCATCAGATGGTAGTTTTTGGCGGGCTCTGCCATGCAGGGGATCCCGTTTGAGGCACTCCCGGAAGTCTGCGAGGGAGGCTTTTACTTCGCCTAGGGCTTCCTGAATCAGGCCGCGAACAAACCAGCTCTGGGGATCTGCGGGGTAGAGTTTGAGCGATTGCTCGATCTTCTCCAACGCCTCTGCCAGTTGACTGGCGCGATAATATTCCATCGCTTCCAGGCGATAAACGAGCGCCTGTTCGACCTGGCTTTCCTCTGTCTGTCCCGCCTGCTTTAAAACCTCCGCCAGTTGCTGATGCAGTGCTGGTGATTTCGACATCTGTCCCGCGCGTCGCGCCAACTGTGCTGCCTGGTTCCAGTCACCCAGGCTGCCGTTCGCCTCTGCCTGGTACATCAGGACTTCCGCGTTATGAATGCCGATCTCATTTAACTTCCGGGCGGTCTCCAGCATTTTGCGAGGCTGTTGCTGTTGTTGCTGCACTTCCAGTAACCGCATCAGGAAGATCTGCCGATGCGTCGACGGGTATCCTTCCAGCAGGTCAATCAGCTTGACCAGTTCTGCCTCTAACTCGGGTAGCGAACCGTTTCCGATTTCGGTATTGAACGCTTCCACGCGTCGGTCGATGCCGTACTTCAGCCGGAACGGTTCGATAAAATTCGATCCTGGATGCAGGGGCACCGAATGCTGAGCGCGTTCCAGCATCTGCGCTGTCTGCTCCGCCTGTTTCACATTGCCGGTCTGTTGTAAGGCGCGCAGCTGCAGTTCGAGAAATTTCAATGAACGGGGCACCTGCTGCAGCGATTCGCTTATCAGCGGCAACGCTTCGTCCGCCCGCTCGGTTCGAATCAGCAGTTTGGCCAGTTGATAGCGGGCCGGCAGAAAGCCCAGGTTCTGGCGAAACAGTTTCTCAGCCGCATCCACTTTTTCTTCGCGGAGCGCATTCCGACCGATTTCATACAGGGCCTGCATCTGTTCCCGTTTTGCTTCACGCGAGTTGTCGGAACTGGCATTCAGTTCCCGGTAGAGTTCGCTGCTCTGTTCTGTACGTCCCGTCCGTTCCAGGCAATACGCGATGCGGCTTTCCGCCAGTCTGCTTTCAGGCATCAGCTCTGCCACCTGTCGAAAACAGAGTTCCGCATGACTGTAATACCCCTGTCCCAGCAGTGCTTCGCCCAGGCGCATCCAGTCGAATGCATTGTTGGTTTGTGTCACCTGCTGCACGAGGGGCTGAATGTCCTCTGCGAACAGCGGGTTCATCAGAGTGGTTTCGGGCAGGACCGGCGCGGGCCGCGCCGCGCGCTGCACGAACAGGTAGCCACAGACCAATACTTCGATCAGCAGGATCACGGCGATCGCACGCACAATCATTGCGGTGCTCCTTTCTTCGCCCGTTGAATCCAGAAGGGCACGGCCTGGATACGATCAAAGGGTTTCCGCATGTTGAGCGAACCGGCGGCGATATCCGGTAAGCCATCCTGGTTCAAATCTCCCACCGCGACGGTCACCAGGTGAATCGGCTGATTGTCGATCTGCCAGGTTTTGAAGTTCTGCTGACCGTCATTTTCCAGCCAGACCACACTGGCATGTTCGGGCGAGTACCAGTCGTTGGTCATGCTCACCAGAACGACATCCAGATCACCGTCTCCATCCATGTCGGCTACATCGCCGGCGTAGGTCCCGCCCAGGTCTGAAATACGATGCTCCTTGAAATTCCAGTCGCCGGTATTCTCAAACCACAGACAGCCGTGATAAGGCTGCGGGTATGCATCAAAGTCTTCCAGGTTATCCCCGGCAGGCAGGATGAGATCTTCGTCGCCATCCTCATCGAGGTCGGCGTGGATCAGGCCGGCACTCCCCAGGTCCATATTCGGCGTGAGCCACAAGGACCGTGTCTTAAACTTGCCTCCTCCCAGGTTTTCAAATGCGACCAGCTCTTCTTCCTCCTGGGAAATGATGGTCGCGATATCCAGATCGCCATCGCCGTCATAATCAGCGACGGGAACATGTATCGCCCCGGGGGCGCTATACAGGTGATGATCCAGGAACTGAAACGCGCCCCGGTTCTCCAGCCAGAGTACTTCCCCCCGGTTGTAACCAAACACGGCGACCGCCAGGTCCAGGTCGCCGTCCCCGTCGAAGTCGCCGGGCTGCACGTCCGCCACGCGTCGCACATCATCCAGGATCACGTGCCTCACGAAACCCTCCGGTGTCTGTTCATACAGTTCAACGCGACCGACCACGCCATCATCGGGTTGAATATTACCCAGCACGGAAACCACGATATCGAGATCACCATCGCCGTCGATATCAACGGGCGTGGCATGAGCGGGTGCAGCGATATCCGCGATCAGAGTCTGATCACTGGTACTGCCATCACTGGTAAGTTGACGCAGCACGACCCGGTTATTCCCGGCGTCACAGTAGAGGATGTCGTTCTTGCCATCGCCATCGAAATCCAAAATCTGTACGTTGGTAATCAGCGGCAGTTCCACTCCGGTCTGCAGTGCACCCTGGCGTTCGAACCGCAACTGCGAAGCCGGGTAAGTGGTGCCTCCCGAATAGAATTCAGGCAACCGTCCCAAAGCGGGAATGGAGGGCAGCAAAAGCCAGGTCGCCAGCGGAAGCAGAAAGACCATCACCAGCAGGAAGATCGCCAGCCAGGGCGTTTGTCGAGGCCCGGGTTCAGAGCTTACAGTACTTTCAGGTGACGACATCGCAGGTGGGCACTCCCTGTGCGGGGCGGGGATCTAAACAGAAGAATTATCAGGCAGGTCAACGGTTCCAGGGAAACAGCCACGGCGTTCCGGTTTCGCGCCGTTCAGCGCGGCAACCGCAGCCTACACTCGACCCACACAGCGCGTCAGCTTCAGGCGCTCTTCCGAGAGCAAGAGGGGAGAGACCATCAATTCATCGTATCCCGCGCCGGAAAAGGTGTCAACGATAGATCTCGGTCCGGTCGCCTCCTGAGTCTGCACGCAGCCAGGCAATCTGGAGGGAGTCGTAAAAACAGTCTCGCGTATCGTGTAGACTTGTGTATTATAGAGAGAAGGTCTTTCTGTCATCACTTCTGTGGAGCCCATCACCATGCCGGTTCGACTCATTCTGATCTGCTCTTTGATGCTCTGCTGGTTCAGCAATACTGCAGAGGCGGGCATGCCCAGTGCCTCAATCGATCTGACGGAAATCGCCCAGTTGCGACTGCAGTCGATTTCGTTTTTCCTGCTGCTGTTTCTGCTGAGTGCCTGGGGGCTGAAAAAACTCTGGAACATGCTGGCCCGCGATTTTCCGAAACTGCCAGTCATTACTTACAAGGCAGCACTCGCGGGAACCTTTCTCTGGGGTCTGATGTTTCTGTTTGTGCTGACGATGATCTCCGGTGCGCGGGAACTGCTGACGCCCGGTGCCTGGGAAAAGGATGGCCGTACGTATCGCCTGACAGACAGTGAATCGAAACAGGAAACCCAGGCAGTCGCGGAAGCGTTGCTCAAAGAACGTCGCTCGAAACTGGCCGAATTGCGTTCGGCCCTGTTCATGCATGTCGCCACCCATGACGGCAGCTACCCTGCGAGAATAGAAGATTCTTCATTCGCTGACGAATTCTGGATTCAGCCCGGTGATTTGAATGCGCGGTATGGTTATGTGCCCGGCGAAAAGAAAAGCGATCAGGTCCGGCCTCTCGCGTTTGAGCAGGCGGTCTACGGAGACGAGCAGCAGCTGATCCTGTTCACCGACGGTGCAATCAAACAGGTTTCGCTCGCTGAAGCACGGGAGACGCTTGATGGAAAATGAATCTGTAGAACCGAAAAATAGGAAAAGAAAAAGATTTGCTGTTCTGCTTGTGAGCTGCTTCATCCTGGTTTTTTTCCTGGGTTGTGCCGGGATATTTTTCCCGAGTCAGTTTCTGTTTTATATGTTCCTGGGCTGGTTGATGTTCTTAAAACGGGTGATCCCCCAGGTGATTGTGCCTGCCTCCGGTCTGGTGACGGCCGTGGTCGTCGTTGCGATCATGGCGCTGCTGATTCAACTGCTGGGCCGCTTCGTCCTGCGTCGTCTGCAGCAACAACATACGATCCCGGTTCCAAACCAGTGGAAGGTACGCTGGACGTTTTCCCTGATCGTCTTCCTGGTGATCTCGTTCACCGGAGGTTTTGCCGTGGTGGGAATAGCGCATCAGGGTCTCTGGCTGTTCACTGCACCTGAAGGAGTGATTGGAAAGTCATCCGGTCCGCGTGAAGCCTCTTTTCGAATTTCCTCGCTTAACAGGTTGCGAAATATCGGGTTGGCGGTAGTGAATTATTCATCGGGTGATGAAGATCCATTGCCCACCGGTATCTATAATTCCACAGGTCAGCCATTACACAGCTGGCAGACTCAAATCCTGCCTTTCATGGATCAGGTAGAGCTGTATAAAAAAATAGATCTGGCAGAACCCTGGAATTCTGAGAAAAATGCCCCTCACTTCAAAATACACATCCCTGGTTTCACGATTTATTCTCGTGACGGGTTAGAACTCAACAGCCAGGGTTACGGTGTCTCGAATTATTCATTAAACAGTCGTGTTTTTTATCCGGCATCCCGATGGAATTACGATCAAATTCCCGATGGTATTGCGAGCACGATCATGGCAGGTGAGATCGTGAGCCGTCTGCCAGCCTGGGGTGATCCTGCCAATCTTCGTGATCCCGCGTTAGGAATCAACCGCCATCCACAAGGGTTTGGCGGACCCTGGAAACGAAGGGAGGGAGCCAACATGTTATTCATGGATGGCAGTGGCAGGTTTATCAATGAAAACATCGATCCGGGAGTGCTCGAAGCTTTGAGTACGCCAGATGGTGGCGAAACCGTCGGCGAATATTAAATCGTTCAGGACCAGACAGAGCAATACTTATGGAAATTCCACAAGAGGATGAAGCAGAGGTGACTGGGGTCCAGCACTGGCTGGCGATCAGCGTTCCTATACTGTTGATGTCATTCGTCTTGATCGCGATGGGACTGATCTTTCCGTTTCGCTTCGTTTTTCTGTTATGTGTGGGCTGGGCATCATTCATCCTGCGAACATCATCGCGACTCACGATTTCACCTTCTTTGACGCTTATGTTTCTCGCATCGCTGCTGCTGTTTGCCGTTGGCTTTCATGTGGCTTGTCGCCGTTTCGGAGGCACTGTTCCTGACGACCTGGCTGAAGTCAAGCCGTGGCAGAAGCGCTGGAGCCTCTCACTGGTGATGATGCTTCTATTACTGACGGTGAGCGGCATCTGTGTGATCAGCGTCACGCATCAGCTGTTCTGGATTGTTACAACCCAAGACAGGGTCATTCAAAAAGTACACATGGGAAATGCATATGAACCCGCCAGGCGGAGTTCCTCCATAAATAATCTCAAGCAGATTGGTCTGGCGATGCACAACTATCATGATACGCATCATCAGTTTCCCGTGGGTGGTACGTTTGATAAGGCAGGGCAGCCGCAACACAGCTGGGTCACCCCCCTGTTACGGTATCTCGATCAGCAATCCTTGTATGAGCAGATTGACTTCAATCAGCCCTGGACAGCCGCCGATAACAGACAGCCGTTCGAAACCCGGCTCATTGTACTGCAGAGTCCGGGGATGCAGTATGATTTTACCGAAGCAGAGGGGGATGCGACAGGATACAAACCCGCGCACTATGCCGCCAACAGTCGTGTCTTATCCGCGAACTCGGGCATGGATTTACGTAAAATAAAAGATGGCACTTCCTATACAATTCTGGCTGGCGAAGTCAGATCGGGAATCAAAGCCTGGGGTGACCCCACCAACTTTCGCGATCCGACGGAGGGCATCAATCGCAATCCCCGCGGCTTCGGCAGTCCCTTCACAGGAGGCGCCCACGTATTGATGGGGGATGGCTCGGTGCGCTTTCTTTCCGAAGACATCGACCCCGATATCCTGAAAGCCCTCAGCACTCCCCAGGGCGGCGAACCGGTGGGCGAGTTTTAACGGGCGGTGATTTTACTGCTTGCCGGCTTGAACTTACACAGCTGTTTCTGGCGATAGCGAAAAATGCGTGCGACATCTTTCTGTACGAACAGCCGATTGACGAGTGCGCCTCCCAGAACGGCATAGTGGACATCGTCTGTGACCCGTGTACCTGCGTCGCATTCTGTGAAAGTGTGTTCGTGATGCCAGAGTCGATACGGGCCTTTCAACTGCCGATCGACGAACCGGAAAGGGGGTTCCCATTCGCTGATTTCGGTTCTCCATTTGACGAGAATGCCGTGCAGTTTAAGACGGTAATCTATGAGTGTGCCTTGACGCATTTCGATGGGCGCCGGGGTGGTGATCTCAAAGTTCAGCCAGGGTGGGGTCAGTGCTTCGAGATTTTGTGGCTCGGCAAAAAACGCGAAGACTTCGTCCAGGGCGTACGGTATCACGGTTTCGGTATGCAGGCGATAAATGCCATCTGGCGTTCGGGCTATCCGGACTGCTTCTGCCGGGTGCGGAGTTGTCGACATCTGTTTCTCATAAAACGAATTTAAAATACAGGGTTGAAATCAGCGTGCGGGTGACTAAGAACTTTGAGAGTCCGAACTATGTCATCCCGGTTGATTATGGTCTCGCAAGGGAAAATGGGAATGCATTTTCTGGTTAGATTTTGAAACGAATGGGGCGCAGCCAGATGAATCATGCAGATGCCGGATCACGGTCACAAACACTGGTTATCCTGGGCGCCACCGGGGCGGTCGGTTCATCACTGAGCCGTCGTCTTAAAGGGGCAGGGCATGACGTCTTTCTGGCGGGTCGCAATCCACAGGTGTTGCGCGATCTGTCCGAGGAACTGTCCGCGCCGGCCCTCGAGCTGGATGTTCTTGAGCCGGGCTCGATTGAAAGAACGATCCAGTCTGCCTGTGAGACCTTTGATCACATCGATGGTGTCGTGAACTGCATCGGTTCCGTGCTGTTAAAGCCAGCCCACCTGACTGGTGATGAAGAATGGTCCGAGGTGCTGGCTGTGAACCTGACGTCTGCTTTTGAGACGGTGCGCAGTGCCGCCAAAGTGCTGGGCAGACAGGGAGGCTCGGTCGTTTTGATCTCATCCGCTGCGGCGCGGGTGGGACTGGCCAATCACGAAGCGATTGCGGCTGCCAAAGCAGGGGTGATCGGCCTGACGCTCTCGGCGGCGGCTTCTTATGCGGGACGCGGGATTCGCGTGAATGCGGTCGCCCCCGGCCTGGTAAAATCCAACATGACCCGGAATCTGTGGGAGTCCGCGGCAGCCGAGTCGATGTCCAGCAGCTTGCACGCTTTGAATCGTCTGGGTGAACCCGAGCAGGTGGCCTCGATGATTGAGTGGCTGCTGCATCCCGCCAATGACTGGGTCACAGGCCAGGTCTTCGGCGTCGACGGCGGACTGGCAACTGTGATTCCCCGGTCGCGACAGAAAAGCGGTTGAAGAAGTCACTTCTGAATGCGTTGTTGCAGTTCCTGGAATTGTTGTTTTAATTCTTGATTGCCGAGATCGGGGTAGAGCAGCTTTGTTACGCCGAGCAGTTTCCTGGCTTCGGCTTCATTGCCGGAATCGAAAGTGGTTTGAATGATATGCAGGCGGGCGTCGAGCCAGGGGATACTGCCCGGCTTTTCTGCTGCTTCCAGCTGTCGCCATTTCTGTGCCGCTTCCCGCAGACAGGCTTTTGTGCCACAGTGTTCCAGGAGCAGTGCGACCTGTTTGATGTAGGTGCTGTCCCGGGGCGCCTGTTTTAGCAGTTCCTGGTAATACTCCAGCGCCCGGATCTGCTGATTCGTCGCCAGGTAGGCTTCGGCCAGGCAGAGATCCAGCTGCTGTCGCTGCTGAGGAGTTAATTCATCACGGCGACTGATCAGTTTTTCAGCCGATTTCAGCTGCAGCAGTCCCAGTTCGTAACGCGTCTCGTCAGACAGATCGAGGTTGATCTGCGAGACGCCGTTCAGAACAGACAGCAGTTCGTTCGTGCCTGCGTTCTCGAGGTTCTCCACCAGTGATCGGGCAGCGGTCGGCTTTCCCTGTCCCGCGAGTGTGATGATCTCCAGTCGCCGAGCCTGATTGGCGATTTCATTCCAGCGTTGAATCACGTTCGCTGTCTCTGCGACACTGGTTTCGGAATGTTCATTATTGCGTTTGAGCTCTGCGATACTGCGCGTGGCGCTGCTGATAATTAATTCCAGCAGCCGATTGGCTTTTTCGTAGGACGGGGGTGAATCATTCAGGTAGATTTGCGTGAGGCGTAATGCGATGTCGGCCTGAGACTGCAGGATCAGCGGGTCGGATTCGGCGGGGAAGCGGACCAGGAATTTTTCCAGGACTTCGATGGCTTCCTGTCTCCAGGCTTTAACAGGTTTGCCCAGCGAAGTCAGTCGTTGCAGGATCTGTTCGTAACAGCGGGCGATTCCCAGGTGCGCGTCTGCCGCCCGGGGATGATCATCGGGAACTTCCGAGTACAGCACGAGTGCTTTTGAATATTGCAGGCGGGATTCTTCCAGCCGCGCGAGCATCCAGCCCGCTTCATAGTCACTCTTGCTGTCCGGAAACTGTTTCTGGACTTCTTCCAGGGCGGCCGTGTAGGCCAGTCTGCGCGATTTCGTGCGGCTTTGCATATAGAGCTGACCCAGGCACCAGGCAGCCAGCAGGCCAGCGTCAGCAGCGCGGGCCGCGGTACTATACTTTCGCGAGAGCGACTGAAACTGTTCTGCCGCCTCTTTGTATTGCTTTGCCTGCAGCTGGAGCGAGGCACTGGTAAAGGCGAGTTCAAACGCCAGATCGCCTTTGCCCTCCGCGGTCGCCTGCTGAGCGGTTTTGGTATACGCCTCGATGGCCTGCTCGATGTTGCCTTGCGCATACAGGAGTTGAGCCTGTTTCAGATCCTGGGAAAGCTGGCTGCCATACTGATCGACCTGGTGTTGCTGATCGACGAGCATCCACGCCCGCTGCGACCAGTAACCGGGCTGTGCCTGTTTGAGAAACCGGGCACGTGTTTCCACCTGCTGCCAGATTTCAGCTGCTAACGCGTCCTGTTGTTTCTCCAGAGCGACTTTTCTGAGCTGAATCAAGGCAGTGATTTCCAGAAAGCCGAGTTCGCTGGAAACGGTTCCATGCTCTTCCCTGTATTGAATGATCTGTGATGCCGCCCGTTGCGCTTTTCCGTCCTGCAGGAGAATACGCATCGATTCCACGAAGAGGGGTTCATTCAGAAACGACGGAGGTTTTTCTTTGAGAAGTGCCTGGATGCCCCGCGCTGCGGCCGCGGAATCTCCGCTGATGCGTTCGCATTGAATCAGCGCCAGCTTGCTGAGCCAGGTCAACTGCAGGGTGGTCGCCCGGCGGGACAGGGGTTCCAGCCATTTCTCTGCGAGTTCGAGGGCTGCTGTCCGCTGCGGGCTGTTCGCTGCATGCAGGTCGGCGAGTTTCATTGCCGTTTGCGCGATCAGCAGTTGAAAGTCGAGCAGGGTATCGCGGATCGTGGCTGACTGGAGTACGGTAAATTTTTTGAATGCCCCCGATTTTTTCAGGAGCTGGCTTAACCGGGTTTCTGCCTGGGTCAGAGTGGTCACTGCCTGTGAGAGCTGTGTGATGGCGGTCTGTCTGAGTGACTGATTTTGCGGGTCCGCCTGGATCTGCCAATACAGGATTTCGGCTTTGAGCGCCGCAATGCGTGCCCGCTCGGCTTCGAAGACACTGGTGTCGGACCAGTCAGAATGCTCCTGGCAGAATTCGGTAATAGTTTCTTCTGCCCGTTTCCAGAGCTCTGCCTGCTCCGGGTCCTGCGTGGCCATCGCATGTGCTGACAGGGTGCGTATGAGTTCCAGCGTGTAGCGTGCCTGTTCCGTATCGGTGATCCGGGGCTGTGCCAGGCGATTTAAACAGTAGCCTTCTGCAATTCCGAACAGATGTCGTTGCCGCAGTCCTTCAAAATAAGAGGCTGTCGGGTCATCGGCGGAACTGATGGCAGGTGAGCAAAGCACGACCACCAGCATGCAGACGCGAATCCACCACGAGCACGGTCCGCAGACAATTACTGATGTGGAACGGTCAGGATGTGGAGAGCGACGTATCATGAATACTAAATAAGCAGCCGGGTGAAACAGGAATCAGAGTGAGTGCATTGAAAACAGGCTACTGCCTTGTGTCATCATACACATTTCTGCAGAGCGCAGACAGACCTGATTTCGCGACTCCGCCCCTGTTTCGAGGAGAAAAACGGGGTTTATTCGGTTCGAGGTGCTTTGATGACCCGCGGTAACTCAGGCAGCGTCACGAGGTCCGCGCCTGCATTGGTGCGATCGATGGCTGTAATCGTCGGGCTGCCATCCGTGGGCTGGGTGAACTGCAACTGTGCCGGCTGAAGTTCTGAAGCTAACGCGTTGATCAGTTTTTCGCGGTCTGAGATCCAGGGGATTTCCATCTGGTAGCTGTTGACATCGCCGGAGAGCCCCCAGATATCTTTCCAGTCGAGCGCATCCATCGAGAGTGCGCCCGTGGTTCCCTGCTGAGACTGAATCGTCCAGAAGGTGCTGAAACGGTCGAAATAGTTGTTGGATCCGCGCCAGGCCAGCAGCTTCTGGCGAAAATCATTTTCGTTGGTGTTCCCCTTCATCATCACAAACGGGGCATTGGTGCGCGAGAAGAAAATATTATTGCGTGCGGAAACGTGGAGCGGGATCAGTTCGCGTGGAATCGCACCGCTGTCCATCACCGATAGTCCTTTCCCCAGGACAAACGTGGAATGATTTAACACCAGTTCCAGGTGATCGCCTTCCATGGGTTTATTGTTGCAGCCCACCAGTTCAATCAGTGACTGGGAAATCATTAAAGCAGAGTTGGTGATTTCCAGGCGGGTGGGAGCCGTTTCCCGAATGGAGAATGCCTGGCCGTCACAGCGAAGTACAGAGTTTACGATTTCCACGAACGTCGATTCTTTCACCGGACGTTTGCCCATCATGGAATCATCGTTGAGGCCCTGGTTGATGGGCTCGTTCATTTCAAAGATGGAAACCTGCTGGCTGGTGGTATTGGCACAGGTGACGGTCACCTGGTGCAGGCGGATGTCATGAGCATTTTTCAGGGAGAAGATCGCCCAGGAATCGGAGTTGAGGTCTTTGACGTCGACCATGATTCCCAGCTCGAACAGTTCCAGGGAACCATTGGCAATCTGAATCATGTGGGTCTGAAACCCTTCGGCCGGTTCTTCGACCGATTCAAACAGCAGAATCGGTTTTCGATCTTTGGCGGCACGAATGCGGACTCGTTTGTTATTGATGTGGATCGGGGCTTCTTTCCGAATGCCGGTAAAACCGAGTTCAATAATGCTGCCATCATCGGCGGCGGCACAGGCGGCATCCAGCGTTTTGAAGTCCTGCCCGGGGCTGCCATCAGGGTTGATGATCGTGATGGCGGGAATTTCGATCTTGCGAAATTCATTGTCGCTTTTCTTCGGGAAGGGATCCGGTTCGGTTTCTGCAGGTTCTGCGATGGCCGGTGCCAGCGGAACCATGGATTTCTTCTGACTGCTTTCCGACATCGCCAGTGTGGTTTCGGTGTTGTTATCTCGCAGAACTTTGTTTCCTGAAGCAGATTCAGTGCCAGGCAGATTTCCGGCTTCCAGTAATTCGCTGAGGGAACTTTTCGTGGAGAGTAGAGGCACGTTGTCAAAAATTTCGCTCAGAGGCTTATTATCCTCTTCGAGGGTCATTTTGGGTAACGAATCTTCTTCGCTGCGTTCACTGGGAGCCGTTCTTTTCTCGGGAGTCGCTGCCTGCGCGACCGTTTTCGGACTGATGGTTTCGGGGGCAGTCAGAGACCCAATCGTTTCTTTGCTGTCGATGACAGGCGAAATGGGCATGTCAGATTTCGCGATCGTAAGATCTGTTTCCGGCGTTTGCGGTTCCGTCTCGTTTGCCAGGGAACTGATGGCGGGATCACTGTTCTGACTGTTGTTCTGAGTGACATTAACCGCAGCCGGGTTGAACGCGGGATAACGATCCAGCAGGACAACGATGATAAGTAACACGGCAGCGGTCGCGATCCAGCCGATATGTTTTTCCAGAAATCCAAGACGGGAGTTGGTCGGGGATGTCCAGACCAGCCCTTCAGGATTGACGCCACGCAGATCCAGCTGGCCGGCGACCTGCATCAACTGATACATCAACTCTTCCGGCGTCTGAAATCGATCTTCGGGATCACTGGCCATCATTTTCTGAACGATGAGTGAAAGTTCGCGCGGCAGTTGCTTGTTAATCGTCGCCGGATCGGGAACATTTTTTCCGGAGTGATCCAGCAGTTTCTGCAGCACGGTCCCTTCACCGTAGGGAGGCTCTCCTGTCAGCATGTGATACAGGGTACAACCCAGCGAATAAATATCACTGCGCACATCGACATTGCGAGGGTCTTTGGCCTGCTCGGGAGAAATATAATCGAACGTACCCAGCGTGGTTCCGGCCGTGGTCAGGTCGGCGGAAGCGTTATCGCTTTCCTTGCGCGCCAGGCCGAGGTCGACCAGTTTGGCGCGACCGCCGGGGGTAATGATGATGTTGGAGGGTTTGATATCGCGGTGCACGACACCCGCTTTGTTGATGTGCTTCAGAGCCGAGGCAATCTGCAACGCGTAGTTCACGGCTTCGGCTGCCGGCAGGATGCCACGCGACTGAATGATCTCGCGAACATTGGTCCCTTTGACATATTCAAAAGCGATGAAATTCAGTCCCTGGTCTTCGCCGATATAAAATACGCGGGAGATATTTTCGTGATCGAGTCGCGCGGCGGACTTGGCTTCGTTCTGAAATCGCTTGACCGAGCCTGCATCGCGGGATTGACCGGGGCTGAGCACTTTCAACGCGACAACACGATCCAGGCGGGTATCGATGGCACGGAAAACGGCGCCCATGCCTCCGCGTCCGATGCGCTCCCGGATCACAAAGTGTTCCAGCGTCATCCCGGCAGGGCTGGTTGTCTCTTCGGGTTCTTCCGAATCCTCTGTGGTCGGCGGAAACAGCCGATTCCAGACCGAAGAGCGGGCAAAATTCGACGGTGCACCTTTATCACGATTGGAGTCGGGTGCCGGGATGGGCTCCAGTGGACTGATAATAGTCTCCGGACCTTCCGCATCGGGAACCGGCCGCGCAAAAAATTCGGGCAGAGATTCCTGTTCCGTCATCGATCGTTCAGATTTTGACTCGGAGCCCATGGTCTAAAGTTCACTTAAAAATAGCGATGGTTCAATGTGTGAAATGATATCGAACGTTTTGTCAGGCAGGCAACAGCGCAATTCAAATTCACCTGGATTGGTGCAAAGTAATCTTCGATCATTGCGTGTCGTAGGCCCTGTGCAGGATTCGCTTGAGCGCTGCATTATGTTTTTGTCCTAAACCTTTTTGAAGTGGCTGTTTAGGATTTTCTTTTTGCCTCGGAATTCAGGCAGTCTGAATCAGGATGAAAGATGTGATCTATGATCTCAGACAGGAATTCGTTTCTAAAAATAAGGAACTACCTATTATCATACGTACTTCGGCAGTGTTTCGTTCTGAGAAAAATTCGATTTCGGCGATTTTTCATCCAATTAATCCTCTACCTGAACTGCTGCATTGTGACGGTGATCGTCGGTGCTTGATCACACATTGGACAGAACCCGGTTCGCAAAATGATCCGGCAGCTCAAACCGAGGCCCGTTTTTACACCCATTTAAAACTCGATGATTTTGGTTTCGTATTCTTTTTTGAAACCGACGCGATCGATTTTCAAACCAAAGTTTTCACCAATCTTGACTGCTTCGCCCTGGCAGTAAACCTGGTTGTTGATATACAACTCCAGGGGGTCTTCACAGGGCTTATCGAAGGTGATCAGCGAACCGGGGCAGATGGAAAGTAACTGGTTCATTTCAATTTTTTTGGATGCCAGTTTCACGATTGCCTGCACCGGCAGTTTATTGAGCCGGTGGAGCGGGTTGTGTTTCGAGTTGGCAGGAGTTGCCTGTGCCATCTGTGGCGTCGCTTGAGAAGTAGAGGAAGAGGACGGCTGTGGTGCTGGATCGGCTTCCGGTTGATCGGGTTCTGTAACTGGCGGTTTCGTCAGTGGCCAAATTACAGGGATCACAGCACTCGGGCTCTGGCCGTCACTTTCTTCTTCTGAGGAAAATAAATGGATACGCATCAGTGCCGCCCACTCACTGGGAGCACATGCGGTCACTTCGCTTAGTAAACTGTCTACAAAATACGTTTTGAATTCATCAACATCACCCAGATCCATGGGGATCAGGTTCATTGACCATTCCAGGGCCAGTGTCTGCAGACGTGATGTCTGCGAGTCACCCGGTTCTGCGTACCAGTCGGGTAAAGGCAGACTGGCGGGAATCAGACCCACCATCGCCTCGTCCCCCATGCGAAACAAGGCAACCAGTCCAGGTCCCTGAAATGCTTCACTCATTTCTTCAGGAGACCAGACACCAGACTCTCCCATTTCCAGTCGATATTGAAAATCGAAACACTGGTTGAGAGAATCAGCAAGTGCAGACAGACTCTCACCCGCCTGGGTGAAAATGGTTTCTACATTTTCCTGGCTGAAGCCCGACATGTGTGGTGAATTAGATCCTTAAAATGACAATTTGTTCATTGCTTCAGAGTTCGTTATCCTAATCTGAAGTGCAGAAACCTTAACTCATACAATCGACCAGTTGAAAATTAGTTCTTCACTCAAAATCGGCAATCTTCGCGTATTCGGAAAAGATTGACATAATTTGAGTGCTTGCCCTGTATTGTTTGATCCCTGTCCTCTTTACGAACGTTCTGGTCGAGGGACGGACGATCAAGGCGGATTCAGACCTGAAGGAAAAGGAAAATCAGATGCGCTGTCATGAAGTCGACTACGAAATATTTGGTTCGGATCTGCAGATCGTGGAGATCATTCTGGATCCGGGAGAGTCGGTGGTTGCTGAAGCCGGCTCAATGAATTACATGGAAGAGGGGATCCGTTTTGAAGCACGGATGGGGGATGGATCTCAGCCCAACGATGGCTTCTTTGGTAAAATTTTCAAAGCGGGCAAACGCATGCTCTCGGGCGAGTCCCTGTTTATGACCCACTTTACGAACGAGGGCGCGCGACAACAGCGCGTGGCATTTGCCGCCCCCTACCCGGGAAAAATCATCGCCATTGATATGGATAAAGTGGGCGGCGCCATCACCTGCCAGAAAGATTCGTTTCTGTGTGCCGCGCTGGGTACGGAAGTTACGATGGCGTTTAACAAACGTCTGGGATCGGGCTTCTTTGGCGGAGAAGGCTTTATCCTCCAGGAACTGCGGGGCGACGGGATGGCTTTTGTCCATGCGGGGGGAACCGTGATCAAAAAGAAACTCAACGGAGAAACGCTCCGCGTGGATACCGGCTGTATTGTCGCGTTTACTGGAGACATCGACTACAGCATCGAAAAAGCCGGCAATTTGAAGTCGATGGTTCTGGGGGGAGAAGGTCTGTTTCTGGCCACGCTCCGCGGACACGGAACCGTACTGTTACAGAGTCTGCCTTTTTCCCGGCTGGCCGATCGTGTGCTGGCACATGCGCCGACTGCAGGCGGATCGTCGGCAGGCGAAGGGTCCGTCCTGGGCGGGCTGGGAGATATGTTCGGCGACCGTTGAGATTTCATTCAACGGGCAGGTAATGTCAATCGAGAACGGTAGCGAAAGGAGCCTGGAATGATTGCAAAACGGGATCGCATGCGAAAAGTCGGACGTCGGCTGGTCATTTTCCTGGGCTTGATTTTTCTGATCGTCGGCTACGTGATGGCTTACCAGATAGGATTACCTCTCCTCGAACAGGCGCGTGCCAGCACGGGCTGGCCTGTGACAACAGGTGAGGTTCTTGAATCAAAAGTGAAATCGCATCGCAGCAGCAATTCGAGTTCCTCCACCTATGCCGCGCATGTCGTTTACCGTTACCAGATTGAAGGGAAAAATTATGAATCGCAAACGGTCTGGTTTGGCAGCGATGTTTCCACTTCCGACCGATCGCTGGCGCAGAATACCGTGAAAAAATATCCCGTCCGGAAGAGCGTGAATGTCTATTATGATCCCCGGCATCCGGAAGCAGCGGTACTGGAACCAGGGGTCTTCAAAACCACCTGGTTCTATTACCTGTTTGGCTGGGTCTTTCTGGGCGTGGGGATCCTGATGACGGGAATTCCGCTGTTCAGTTCGTTTTTTCGCCTGTTTATGAAAAGTGGCCCGATTGAAACGGCAAACTTTGCCGAATGAACGGCTGAATCGGCATCAATCTGAAACCGGTCTTGCTTCTCAAAGTGACCTCTGATACAGAGCAGCCATCTCTCTCACAAACTCCCTTCCCAGGCTGTATTCGTATGTCATTTTTACAGCGATTTTGTGCGCCCCGGACCAGCTGGCTGTTGTTCGCAGTCTGCCTGTTTTGTTCCGCGATGTCAGGCTGCGCGACGACTCCTTATAACTATCAGCCCGCTTTAATCCAGTCCCCCGAGCCTCTGCTCGCAGAGGGAGAACCTCAGATTGCGAGAGGAAAACCCCGGCCTGTCATTGATGGCATTGGCTGGGTCGTCGGGATTCCCGGTAAAATTCTGCTCTGGGATCGGCGGATTGATAACCACCACGTTTCTCCGGAAACCGAAGCGGCGATTGCCGCCTACCTGGAGAAGAACGGGCTCGATCAGGTGAAGGTCCGCGTGAATGAATACGATCCCCTAGGCGAGTGGAAACGGCTGCGAAAAAATAAAGCCGTTGGCTGGGGCTGGCGCTATACCGCGGGCACGTTGACGGCAGCAGCCTACACACTGCTGCCCGGTCGCATCATTGGTGGGGACAACTACAACCCGTTTACCAATACGATCAGCGTGTATTCCGATCTGCCCGCCGTGGCTTTGCATGAAGGGGGACACGCGAAAGATTTTGGTACCCGAAAATATAAAGGCACCTATGCCGTCGCGACGGCATTGCCAGTTGTTTCGCTCTGGCCGGAAGCGATTGCCACCGGAGATGCCCTGGGATATCTGCGCGCGGAAGAAAATTTTGAGCAGGAAGAGGAAGCGTATCGGATACTCTATCCCGCGTATGCGACCTACATCGCAGGGGCGGCCACTCCCTTCCTGCCTTATGGTGATTTCGCAGTGAAGGCAGGCGCTGTGATTCCCGGACATCTGGTGGGACGCTGGAAAGCACGCGAAGTGAAACAGGAACAGCTCGCGCGACATGCCAGATCAGAACTGCAGCAGGTCTCGGCAGCAGAAAGCCCACAGGCTGCAGAGCAGGCCGATCAGAGTCTACCGGCGATTCAACAGGCATACTTTGAACAGGCTGCCCCGTCCGGTAAATCGGAGTGGCAGACCGATGATCCGATAGAACGTCTGAATTTCAATCAGGCTGCTGAGTGAACAGGATCAGCTTGAGGGAGAGATCGCCGGGCCGCCCAGTTGCGTCAGCCGCTCATGCGGTTCGTTGCACAGGGGGTAGCTGCTGGTGGAAGACATGAGGATTTCAGCCAGCGTGGTTTCCGCAAAGGCGGTTTCGGTTTCGCGCATGGCGTCGTCAAGTTTGCGGTGCAACGGACATAAATTCGCGCCATGTCCTTTGAGGCCCAGCGGGCAGGTTCGGATGCGGCAGATGGGATCGACGGCATTCACCACTTCCAGCAGGCTCAGATCCTCGGGTGTTTTGACCAGGGAGATACCACCGCCAATGCCCCGCTGTGAATGCACGATGCTTGACTGCCGTAAGCTCTGAAGCACTTTCGAAAGATAGGCCTGGGGGACTTTGGTGGCTTTGGCAATCTGTTCTGTTGTGCATGGGCTGGGGGCCTGATCGGCGAGATGAACGATTGCTCGGAGGGCGTATTCAACGGTCTGAGAAAACATGGAGAAGTCCTTAAAACGATAATCGGACGTTGAGGTCTATTATGGCGTCTGGTATGCTACGATTCAATTCCAAATCATTATAGTCGTTCCTGCACGAGAGAAATCAAAAATGAAGCAGATTGATGAAGAAAAACTGGAATCTGATCTGGGCTATCGATTTCAGTATCTGGCTGAATTTATTGGAATTACGGAAGATGACCTGCAGACAATCCACGCAGCGGCAGACGCGCTTGCCCCATTGGTTCCTTCACTGGTTGACGCAGTCTATGATAAACTGATCCGGTATGATTGTACAAAGCGACATTTTGTCCCACGTCAATATGGTTATGAAGGCAAAGCACCGGAAAATATCGAGACCCTGACCGTGGATCACGAAATGATTCAGTTTCGCAAGCAGCATCTGGGCCGTTACCTGGAAACGCTGGTGACCCGGCCTTATGACGAGAAAATGGTTCAGTATCTCGATCTGGTGGGAAAAATCCATACTCCCAAAGCAGGCAGTCCTGCCCTGGATGTGCCACTCGTGCAGATGAATGCGTTGATGGGATTTGTCTCCACGGCGTTGATCAGTACGATCCTGGGGCTGAATCTGGATCGCGTAACAGAAGTCAAAACCTTAATTGCCTTCAATAAACTGCTCTGGATTCAGAATGATTTAATCAATCGCCACTACCAGGCGTGATTATTGAGCCGCTGGTGGCTGACGGACATCCACGCAGGCAATATTCCCTGTAGAGTCACGACAGTAGATCCGTCCGCCACAGAGCAGGGGAACCGTCCAGCATTGCGCATCGAGTACCTTGAAGCGAGAGATTTCCTGATAAGATTCAGGAGAAACTTTTGCCGTGACGAGGGTGCCTTCATCCGAGAGGATGATCAGCTTGCCGTCCGAAATCAAAACCGAGCCGCAGCCGAAACCAGCTTCGCGCCATTTCACTTTGCCCGTCTGCTGATCGAGACAGTTCAGTCGGACGATGCGTCCCAGGTTGGAATTCCCGTCCATGCCATAATAGTGCTTCTGAAACAGCACGCTGTTGTTGAAGTGATTCTTCATGTCTTTATTGGTATAGCGGGCGGTGAGTTTCTCATTTTCAAATTCCAGCAGAGCACAGCCCTTATGATATCCCGATGAGATAAAAATCGTGTTGCCATCAATGATGGGTGTGGTGGAATTCGTATCAAAGGGTGAAGGCCAGTTGAAAGTTGTGACCTCGACACCATCGCTGGCGCGGGTGATGGTCAGACATTCGTTATTGAGCAGCGCCAGGTATTGAGTCCCCTCCTTTTCGAAGGCAGCCGGCGTCCCATAGCCGGGCATGTGAGGCGTGGATTTCCAGAGTTCTTTGCCCGTGCGTTTATCCAGCGCGACCAGGCGTCCGGCTTCGACCAGCAGTTGATCCCCCAGGATCAGCGGCGAACAGGTAAAGCCCCACTCCGGGACTTCCATCTCGTAGGCTTCTGTTAATTTCTTTTCCCAGACGATCTTGCCCGTTTTAATTTCAAAACAGATCAGTCTCCCGTCGCGGCTGTTGGTGTAGAGAAAATCTCCATCAATGGTGGGCGTGGCTCCCGGGCCCCCCGCATTCAGATGATTGACCAGTTCCGCCGGGTAACTGTGCTCCCAGATGATATCGCCGGTATTCGCATCCAGGCAGAACACCGTTTCGTTCCCCTCTGTATGGCCCATCGTATACAGCCGGCCGTCGGCAGCAGAAATCGAACTGTAACCGGTTCCCACATTTCTGCGCCAGCTTACCTGGGGTGGTTTGTTGGACCAGTCCGCGCGCCAGGCAGTTTCAGAGGAGATGCCATCATAGTTCGGACCCAGCCAGTGTGGCCAGAAACCTGTCTGCGCAACCGGTGCCGACTGAGGGCGGGCCTCTTTAAATGAAACTTCGGCGATGACGGGCGGCAGCGAATCCGGTGGTATATTGGATTCACCGGCCAGGGCGGTTTCAGGTACTGTTTCGCTGCAGGCCAGCGGCAAGAGACTGGTCAGCACTAACAGCAACGGGGTGACATATTTCATTCCGTTCTCCTTTAGGGGGTGTCACCCTATTATGCCCGCACATTCCTTACCTGGGAATGTCAACTTTGATCCGGAGATCGCGGAGCTGGTGTGGGTCGACTTCTGAGGGAGCACCACTCAGCAGGTCGGCTGCTTTCTGAGTTTTGGGGAAGGCGATGACGTCACGGATATTATCGTTTCCGCAAATCAGCATCACCAGACGATCCAGTCCCAGGGCAGCACCGGCGTGTGGGGGAGCTCCGTAACGCAGGGCCTGCAGCAGGAAGCCGAACCGCTCTTCCGCTTCTTCTGCCGAGATCCCCAGTAAATCAAAGATGGTCTGCTGCACTTTCTGATCGTGCACACGCACGCTGCCGCTGGCTAATTCATAACCATTCATCACCAGGTCATACGATTGTGCCCGCACTTTGGCCGGGTCACTTTCGAAGTACTGCACGTCTTCTTCAACGGGCTGACAGAAGGGATGGTGTTCGGCGTCCCAGCGTTTTTCTTCTTCGTTGTAGGAGAGCAGCGGAAAATTGACGACCCAGCAGCATTTGAAATCATCGGGCCCATACAGTTCCAGCTCTTTACCCAGGCGGTTTCTCAGGGCTGCCAGGGCCGCTGAGGTTACTGCGCACTGATCGGCTACGAAGAACAGCAGATCGCCGACTTGGGCCTGCATGGCATCCATGATCTTCTGCTTGTCTTCATCGGAGAAGAACTTTGCGATGGGAGAATGCAGCCCTTCCTCGGTGACTTTGAAGAAGGCCAGCCCTTTGGCACCATATTCACCAACGAATTCAGTCAGGCCGTCAATGTCTTTGCGGCTGTAGCGGTCGGCGGCAGCTTTGGCGTTTAAACCTCTGACGCGGCCACCGGTTTCCATGGTCTTTTTGAAAACGGCAAAGTCACAACTGGCTGCGATCTCACCCACGTCGATCAGTTCCAGCCCAAACCGCAGATCCGGTTTATCCGATCCGTATTTTTCCATCACATCATGATAATCATAGCGGGGCAGAGCATCGGTGATTTCGATGTTCCGCAGCTCTTTCAGAAGGAGGGCGATCAGGCCGTCGATTAAAGTCAGAATGTCTTCCTGTTCGACGAACGCCATCTCGAGGTCGATCTGTGTGAATTCCGGCTGACGGTCGGCACGCAGGTCTTCATCGCGGAAACAGCGGGCGATCTGCATGTAACGGTCGTAGCCGCCAATCATCAGAATCTGTTTGTAGATCTGGGGCGACTGGGGCAAGGCATAAAAGCTGCCTTCGTGGACGCGGCTGGGGACGAGGTAATCGCGGGCTCCTTCCGGTGTACTGCGTCCCAGGATGGGCGTCTCAATTTCCAGGAACCGGTGTTCGTCGAAATAGTCGCGCGTCAGCTTGGTCAGGCGATGTCGGACTTTTAAGGCTTCCTGCAGACGTTCGCTGCGCAGATCGAGGAAGCGATAGGTCAGCCGCAGTTCTTCATTCGGAAGTTCGCTCGTGCCAGGTTCGAACGGAGGTGTCTTGCTTTTATTGAGTACTTTGAGTTCGTGGGCGCGGATCTCAATTTTTCCGGTCGCCAGTTTTTCGTTTTCCCGGTCATCCCGCAGTACGACTTCGCCGGCGACCTGGATGACGTCTTCCGCTCGCAGGGAACGGGCCAGCTCGTGCATGTCGGCGTCGCGATCGGGGTTGAACACAATCTGGGTCACTCCGTAGCGATCGCGCAGGTCGATGAATGCCAGGCCACCATGGTCGCGACCGCGGATCACCCAGCCCGCCAGTGTGACTGTCTGCCCGACATGATCTGTTCTTAATTCGCCACAGGTATGTGTTCGTAACACCTTAGTATGTCCTTGGTAAGAAAGCTGCAGTACCGAAAAAACGTTCGTGTGGATCCCGCGCGGTCAGGAGTAGATGCGGACTATTTGTATCAATTCAACAGACCGCATCGAGAACCGCTGATGGCTCATCGATCCTGACGTATCCTGCAGGGTATGATCCGCGCTAAGGAGCCGAGGTTCGCCTGAATGCTCCTCAAGGCAAAAACAATGAAGCTGATCTTATTCAAGCAGGCAACGGCCCGCAATGAATAGCAGGCGCTTAGCCAGATACAGACTGTGATCTTTTAACGGAATCTCCGATTATACAGACCGAAGACGTATCTGGCTGGCTGCAGTGTGAACTAACGTGCGCTTTTAGCGGTTGCGACGGAAGCGAAACAGGCCACGCCGTCTCTGCACGGGAGCCGGGCAGCAGTTGCAGTCCGGGTTGGAGACCGCTTGTGTGGCAGGAATCGGTTCGACCGGGGCACTCTGTTCTTCATAGGGAGCCTGAGCGACTTTTTTGGCAGGAGGCGCCGCTGGTTTTTTCGGAGCCGCCGATACTTTCTTCGCTTTGGGTTGTGGCTTTGCTGTCTGTTTTTTAGCAGCTGGTTTAGTGCCGGTTACTTTCAGGAACTGCTGATAGGCGTCAGCGACGTTGCCCTGTTGTGTATTGCCTTCATGAATATACAGGCCGTACGTCAGATTGAACGTTTCCCCGGCTTTGAGGTGCTTGGGGTCAGCCGGCGACTTTTTGTTCGTGTAGGAATGATCGCCAAAGGGGCTGATGGTAAACAGGCCGTAGTTGCGAACGTGGTAACGTGATTTTTTGAAGTTCTGTGGAGAGTCCATCAGAGCCACGCCATACAGTTTGCCGTTGAGCGGACCGTAGTAGTCGATCCATTCGGTAGGTTTGCCCCAGTTGTCTTTGGTGCCTTTAATTCCGGTGTTATTCTCAACACTGCCTTCTTCTTTTTCCCGCATGCCGTTGGGTAGACGAATTCCGAACAGGCCTTCTTTGGTGTCTTCGAAGACAACCGGTTTATCACCGGCTTTGAAAGTGATGTCATAAGTCAGGAGTCGGTTGGCATAGATTGAGATCACGGTGGTTTCGGTAACGATCGGTTTTCCGTCTTCGCCGAGCCACTGATTGGTGACCTGCATCACGGCGGGATTGCCGTCAGCTTTTTTGATTTTCACATCGCTGTTTTTGATCTTGCCCTTTTCTGCCCAGAAGTCAACTTCGTTGACTTCATCGACGGCCACCCAGATCCCTTTGTGGTGGGGGTGATCTTCGGGGTCGACCAGTGAGCGGGTGATGATTGTGCCATCCGCGGCGCGCACGGGAGAGAAAAACGGCTTGGGAAGATCTCCGCCGGTGTGATAGGTGGTGAATGGTTTTCCATCGATCGTCACATTGACTTTCGTACCATTTTTTGTGATTTGGACAGGGGCGTCTTTCGCGTCGGCCACTGAGCTGAAGCCGACAAACAGGCAGAGTATACTTAGCAAGATTTTCACAGCGAAAATTCCTCAAAAGGCATTTGGTCGTAACGGGTTAGTTAATTACTATCAGTTATTGTGTGCTGAATGGCATTGCTGCGCCAAGTCGCACAGACGATTTCAATGATTTTTTCTGGAACTGAACCGAAACTCTGTTTGCGAAATGACCTTTTAATCTGTTATCCTGAGTAGCTTGAGAAAAATAGATCACCCGACTCTTATCTGAAGACACATCTGAAAACAATGAATACGAAACGACGGTTGCGAACCCTGTCTCCCCTGAAATCATATCCCGGGAAATCGTCTGGTTTGCGGAATCAGGGATCACGGGATCGAGAACCGGCATGGGAAATTGCCTTGTCGGGAGATCTGGGTGATAAAGAGACCGACCTGGTCTCGCGGATTGTGGAACTGCCCCGCGGCAGTCGCGGCACGATTTACTTTGATTCGCCCGGCGGTTCCGTCTATGCGGGACTGACGCTTGCCAGCCTGATCCGACTACGCAAGTTGAACGTGGCCGGCGTTGCTTTGGGGGAATGCTCGTCTGCGGCGATTCTGCCCTTTGCGGCCTGCAGGCAGCGTTTCGTAACCACTTATACCACACTGCTGTTTCACCCGATCCGCTGGCAGAGTGAAGATGATGTCCGGTTTGAGGAAGCAGCGGAATGGGCGCGGCATTTCAAAATCATGGAATCCGATTTCGACCGGTTGCAGGCACAGCTTTTCGGTTGTGAACAGAGTCTGCTGGATCAATGGACGCGACCCGGGAAATTCGTCTCCGGACAGGAACTGGTCGATGCCGGCCTGGCGCAACTCATCGATCCTTTCTCATCAGAAGATCAGTGGCAGGTGATTGAGGCAAGATAGAAGGATTGTCCGGGATGGTCGATTCGATATTCCCGACTTGATATCGATTTCCTGGAACGGATTGCGGCTTCAATGCGTCCTGAAAAAGGTCAGGCAGTAAACGCGCTGGTACCTGACAGAGAGATTCTGTGTCTTAACTTTCAAAGGGTGTCCCATGAATGATTTCAAACAGAGCGTCTGTGCTTTACTGATCTTGATTCTGACAAACTGCTGTCTCAATTCCCTCTCTGCTGCTGATCCCCCGGTGGAACCAGAGACCGTCAAAAAGATTAAAAAGGTGGAGACCCAGGTACTGACCACGAATCCCCCTCAGCTGTTTGTTGCGGTGAGCGGAGAAGTTCCCAGTGGCGGCTTTACCGATGTGACCCTGACGCGGGTGAGCTATCGCAAACCGCCTGAAGATGGCATTCAGGATTACTATCTGAAAGCAGTGCCGCCCACGCAGCCGGCGATTGCCGTCATCTCGGAAGTCAAAGCCAGAGACCGCTGGGTCGGGATGCCGTTCTGGGTCAAGGGAATCCGCGTGCATGGCGTCGATGACGGAGTGAAGGTAGTGCTCTTCAATGAAGAACAGTCAAAAGCCAGACCGCGCGTGCGACGATTTAAAGGGACATCCAACAGCGGATCGTATGATGAAGCCATTAAAGCAGCGCTCGCGAAACTGAATAAAGCATTAGCCGATGACGGTGTTCGCGATGCGACGGCAACGTGGAAAGTGAGCTCGGTTCAAGGCGAAGTCGGAGGCATCACCGGATTAAATCAACTCAGCGTGATCATTATCGCGAACCGTCAGCCTGCCTGGAAGACACAACCCGCTGCCACTTCGGAATCAAAGCCGAAGCCGGAGAAGTCGGAATAGCAGTCAGAACGCGATCGATTATCGTTTCGGGGCGATCACGCCGGTTTCGGGGCTGGATGCGGTTGCATACAATTTCCTGGGAATGCGGCCGGCGAGGTATGCGTCGCGTCCCGCTTCGATGCCGTGTTTCATCGCCCGCGCCATTCGCACCGGATCCTGGGCACCGGCGATGCCTGTATTGAGCAGCACGCCATCGCAGCCGAGTTCCATTGCGATGGTCACATCACTGGCAGTCCCGACGCCGGCGTCGACGATCACCGGGTAATCCGGGTCATTTTCTTTGAGATATTCCAGGCAGATGCGGATGTTGTTCGGATTCAGAATTCCCTGTCCGCTGCCGATCGGGCTGCCTGCAGGCATCACAGAAGTGGCGCCGGCTTCTTTCAGCCGTTTCGCGGTAATCGGATCATCGGTTGAGTAACAGAGAACCGAGAAGCCTTCATCGACCAATTGCTTTGTGGCTTCGAGTGTCGCGACCGGATCGGGGAGCAGTGTTTTGGTATCGCCGAGCACTTCGATCTTGACCCAGTCGGCGCCCGGGTTTTCCAGGCCGCGCAGAATTTCGCGACCCATGCGGGCGACGCGGACGGCATCTTCGGCAGAGAAACAGCCGGCAGTGTTGGGAAGAATCGTGTATTTATCCAGATCGATGAAATCGAGAATATTACGCCCATCCGAATCAATCAGGCGTTCACGGCGGACCGCCACGGTAATCACATCGGCGCCACTGACTTCCAGGCTCTCCTGCATCAGTTCGTAAGTTGAGTACTTGCCCGTGCCTACGATCAGACGGGAATTCAGATGATGCGTTCCCAGTATGAGAGATGATTCTGTGCTGCCGATTGTTGCCATAATAATTACCCACCGCCTACCAGTGTTACAATTTCCAGGCGATCGCCCTCCTGCAGCGCGCAGGCAGCATGTTCTTCGCGTGGAATTAAAATTAAATTTCGTTCGACAGCCAGATACTTTGGCTGCAGTGCCAGTTCCACCAGCAGATCGGCGACTGTGAATTCAGCCGGGACCTCGCGGGTTTCACCGTTCACCTGAATTTTCACCGACCAGGCTCCTTGGAAATATACAATTTGCGACCTGCCAACATCAGAGAACACCGATCTGACTGCTGGCACAGGGGATCTGCGAAACTCTTTCGTTTGCAAAAAATGAGTTTAGAAGTGATACTGCCGGTCGTCAAGCAATGGCCGGGAAGCCTGCAGACTATTTCCAGCGGAGTGGTTTGTTTGTATTCTGAACAGAAGCTGCTGCTGACTTCCGGTGACAGTGATTGAAGAATTTCATCGATTCTTTACAAGTCTTTAATATCAATCGATATAACTTGCAGGTTGAGCGACGTGGAAATCAGTGGCTGGTCGCAGAAAAACAGATCGCATTTAGTGAGGATAGAATAGAATGTTGGCTAGACGAATTTCGAGGTTTCTTTCTTATGGGGCAGGACTCCTGATCATGACAGCAACAACTTCACTTTCTGCCGTCGAGATTATCGGGCACCGGGGCGCATCGTATGATGCTCCTGAGAACACGCTCGCTTCCGTCAATCTGGCCTGGGAGCGCAAAGCGGATGCGGTCGAGATCGATATCTACCTGTCCAAAGACGGCAAGATCGTCGCTTATCATGATAAAACCACCAAACGCATCGGCGGACGTGATCGGGAAGTCAAAGAGCAGACCTTCGACGAACTGCAGACTCTGGACGTGGGTGCCTGGAAAAATGCGAAGTACAAAGCAGAACGGATTCCCACGTTGACCCAGATTCTGGAGACCATTCCGGATCAGAAGCGGCTGTTTATTGAAATCAAATGTGGTCCCGAAGTCCTGCCGCAACTGAAACAGGAACTGGCTGCTTCCGGCAAAACAGCCGCCCAGACTGCGATTATCGGCTTTGAATATGAGACAATGCAGCAGGCCAAACAGTTAATGCCCGAGCTGGAAGTCATCTGGGTGTTCAAGGTGAAACAGAACAAAGTGACCCGTAAGTGGCAGCACAAGCCGGATTACTACATTCAGAAAGCCAAAGCAGCGAACCTGGATGGACTGGATCTGGGCTATAATGGTTTCGTGAATAAAGCCTTTGTAGAACAGGCGAAAGCAGCCGACCTGCCCGTGTATGTCTGGACGGTCAACAAGGTGGCAGATGCGAAAAAACTGGCAGCAATGGGAGTGACCGGCATTACCACAGATCGACCCGGACTGCTGCTTTCCGCTTTAAAACAGGAGAAATAGCCTGTTTTCCTGTGTTCAGCGTGGTGTCTCGTATTGATTTACACCCGGGTTTGTTCGAAAATAGACTGTGTCCAGCTTTACTGTAGCGACTCTCGTGCCCTTTGGCCCGAGTCTCATCATGGGAGAGTCGCTCAGGTGAAATGTGATGTGCTCCAGCAGCATGTCACTCTGGTACGACAGAATTATCTATAAGAGGGACCAACCCGATGAGAAACCGTTTGATTTTGCTGACAGGTTCTGCGCTGTGCATGGCGTCTCTCTGTTTCACGTCAGAGGTCACTGCGAAAGACGAACCTCAGCCGCTGCCACAGCCAGCGATTGACTACATCTTTGATCTGGAAAGCGACGACTTCCAGGCTCGGCAAGAAGCAACGCAGAAGCTGCCCGAATATGGTGAGCAGATTATCGAACCCCTTTTGAAAGTGACCCGGGGTGACAGTCTGGAAGCGGCGGTCCGTGCGATTCTGGTGATCGAGCAGGTTTACATTCAGGGGAAGGAAAAATCCATCGGCCGGGCTGAAGATGCGCTGGAACAATTGACGCATGCCAATAATCCCTCGGTGGCTATCCGGGCGGAAGAGGCCATTGATCGCCACGCGGATATTCGCGAAAAACGTGCGGTCCGCGAAATCACAAAAATGGGCGGCAAAGTGATCTTCTGGACCGCGGAAGATATTGCCAAAACTCCGGGTGCCAGTACAAGGGAACCAGGCCAGGTCCGCTACATTGTTCTGGGTGAGAAGTGGTGGTCAGGGAATGAAAAAACAAAAGAAGCGACGGAAGAAGGCGGGAACGCAAAAGAGGGCGGTGATGAAAAAGTCGGCGATAATATCAAGGAAGGGGGAATGGAACGGGGCCTGCGGTTCATAAAGCGGATCAGAAACCTGGAGACGCTCTATATGATCAAAGGCAACACGATCCCGGAACTGGCGATGGATGATTTAGTACGCGCGCTTCCCTCTACCCGCTTCCAGACGCGCGACAGCGACGCGATGCTGGGCATCTCATCATCCCAGGCGGGTGGTGTCGAAGCTGGCGGATGTCGCGTGGGGGATGTCAGCGAGGGACTGGCAGCAGCGAAAGCAGGCATCCAGTCCGGCGACCTGATCGTCCAGTTTGGTGATCAAAAAGTGGAAAACTTTAACAGCCTGGTAGATCTCATCGGCAAAAAAGAAGCCGGTGATAAAGTCGAGGTCCTGCTGATTCGCAATGGCAAACCGAAGTCAGTCAACGTGACACTCAGCAGCTGGCTGGAGAAATAACGCCTCATTCAGTCGTGTAACTGGTTGAGCAGTTTGAGCGCGGTCTGGCGGATTTTGGTTTCCGCATCGATTTCCAGATAACTGCTGCGTGCCGGCCAGGTTTCATAACCTCCCAGGGCATGCTGTGCGGGAGTAGGCAGATAGCCGCTCGAGCCATTCGCCAGTTCCATCGAGAAGGTCGCTTTGAACGGGCTCTGGTCTTTGATCGCCAGTCCGGTTTCCGTAAACACTTCGCAAGGCAAACCCACGATCCCCAGTTCACCAATGCGAATCGCCTGAATCTTGATTTTCTCTGTGGGAGGATACTTACTGAGTTCCACCGCTTCCGTTGCATAAATCTTCGACCACCGATGAGGGGTTTTCTGTTGTGGATGTTCCAGAATATCACGCGCCCATCTCAGCCGTGCTGCATCCGGACGACGAATCCCCAGCTCCAGTTCCTGTTCGATCATGTTTATGTTCCAGTCTGACTGGTGGTCCAGTTGGTCAATGACTTTCAGCGACTGTTCTGCAAACTGCTTACCCGCTTCTTCGATCCATTCAAACGCCGCATACTTCTTTTTGTCCTGTTTCATGACGGCACCCACGTTGCCGCTCGTGCCGTTGGAAAGCATGCCCACAAACGGGGGATGTGAATTTTCCGTCGTCTGTTTTTTCGCGAGATGTCTGGTGTAAGCGCCAAAATAGTCGGCACTGATCTGACCTTTCTGGTAACCCCCGCAATAGTGAATGCTCATGTTGCCCAGGATTGCCAGAGGCGTTCCATCTCGGTGTTGAACGGAAAGCAGGGAGCATTGCGGATCGACAGGTGCCGCGGGCTGGATGATTGATTTGCTCTGGCCGGCGACCGACTTGATCTGCTCTCCTGCCACTCCGAACGGGTTTATCGAGACACTGCCTTTCTCCGCCAGAAAGCGACGACAGGCGGCATACTTACCGGCATCGAAGGAGCCCCAGGCAATTTGCGCCGGTGCCAGGTTCTGCTCCGCCTGAATGATGGCGGCGGCCATCTGTTCAACCAGCTGTTCGTAATAGACGTCATCCTGCTCAGTGGCACGACCATACGGTACACGCGGGGCGGCATGCGTGTGCGTGCTGGTCATCAGGATGCGATCGACGGGTAGCCCGGTTTTCTCAAAGACGATTTTTTTCGCCCGATCAAAGTAACTCCGCTCGACCATGCACAGGTCATTCACGCAAATGGCAATCCGTGTGTCCCCGTCAGCGAGTACAAGCGCCCGCGAAAAAATTCGGTCATGCACGCCAGTCACCGGACCATTTTTCGAGATCACACCATCCAGCGAGGTTCCCACCGGGGGGGTGATGTCGATGGCAGCGGCGCCGGCCTGCAATTCGGTGGTTTCCGCTTGTGCTTCGCTGGAAATCACAGTTGGTAGCAGAACACAGGCAGGCAGGATCAGCGTCAGAAAAATGCGGGGCAACATGCAGGACCTCTTCAATGAATTCAAGTCAGTAAAGCGCGTTGCTTCCAGCATAACCGATGTCGAATCCGTTTTTCCAGAACAGAGGTCGGATTTGTTTCCGTGAAGATTAATGCGAGAGCGGTTCAATCCCGTCTCTGTTGTGCGGCGTTGTCACGTTCATTCAGCCACTGTGCCATTTCATTGGAGACCAGGAACGCCATCGCACCGCCGCGGGCGTCGGTTCCCAGGATCGCCATGCGGTCGAGATAGCCCCGCAGGTTTTTCTGTTTGCCGGTTCCCGTACAGACATCGACGAGCGTCCCGTCAAAGGCGACGCGGGTTTTGATGCCATACCAGGCACGCTCAATGATCGGCGTATATATCTTCGCGTCCAGCCAGCCTTCACGCACGCCACGAATCATCGAAAATGTGATCATGCAGGTAGACGTCATTTCGCGGTAACTTTCCGGGTGATCAATCACCTGGTGCCACATACCCGTCGGATCCTGGTGACGACTGAGTGCTTCCAAGTGCTTACGATGCCCCTCAATGAACTGTTCCCGCAACGGGGAATTCAAGGGGAGTTCTGATAAGACCAGTGCCAGTCCCAAAGCAGGAAAGCCGTTACCGCGTCCCCAGGCCGCATCGCTGAGCGGGGAATTCTGATAGATGCCATCCGGGCGCTGATCCATGTCCTGGATGAACCGCCAGTGCCTGAGTGCCATCTCATAATACTTCGTCTCTCCCGTCAGTCGACCGACGGCTGCCAGGATAGGACAGGACATAAACACGGCATCACTCATCTCCACATGATGCGGCATCGATTCCTTCATTTTTCCCTCATCGTCAAATCCGAGGTCAGCCGCCTGTTGTGCCAGCTGAAGATACTGAGGGTTTCCGGTCGCTTTGGCCAGTTCAGAAAACAACAGGTGCCCGGCGATCAGGCTGCCGCCCCCTCCCTTTTTGAGGGGGTCAGGATTTTTCTTGAGATAGGCCTGCGTGATTTTTTCCACCGCTGCCAGACGACTCGGGTCAGCCGTCAGTTCGCCCAGCTTGATCTGACCAATCAGCGACAATGCGGGCAGATATGAGAGTCCTCCCAGGTCATGGCCATACACGTTTGCCAGCTGGGTCGCAACCTGAATGGGAGTTCGTTGCAGGCGTCGCATCAACTCCAGTCGGGCCGGGGAAGGTCCTTGAAAGGAACACTGTTCCATCGCGGTCAGCAGCTCAGGCAGAAAGGCACGCGGAGAACTCGCCTCCAGTTCCACAGCCAGTGCCGGCACACGACCGACGTTTGACGGTGATTTGAAGGCGAGAGCCGATACCAGCTCCCAGCCGAATACCGGTTTGATCTGTGGTTGTAATTTATTTCCCAACGTCTTCGTTGTCGGCAGACTGTCCACGGGCACGACCCATTGAAACGGTTTGCCTTCGCGGACATCAAGTACCAGGTCCGGGGCGTGCATTCCAATCCAGCGCCACAGATATTCGGTCTCTGGTTTCGTCGGGCTGAGATATGCATCTCCCATTGGGGGGTAGCCATGCGTCGGGTTGCCTCCCGTGGCGTTTTTGGGTCCCTGCTGCAGAGCCCAGCCATCCGGGTTCGCGATGGGAACAGCAGACAGAGAATATTTTTCCCGCAGTGGTGCGGCGACGTCAGCCGTGTAAAACCATTCGACGGCATCAATCACCGCGTTCACGGATGCCTTTGATCCATCCAACCCGCCAATTAACAGGATGCGGGTTTTCCCTGTGGCTAAGTTCAAGTCCTCTGGGGAAAACACACAAGGGATCGGTGTTTCTTTACGGGTGACACCGATGGCGGAATGAATCAACGCGGGTTGTTTCTGCAGCGACTGCAGACGTTGCTGGACCGCCGACTTGAAATCCACGGTGGCCGCCGGTTTCGCTGCATTGACAGGATCTGCATACAGTGAGACGGAGTGAATAGACAGCAGGGCAACAAAAGTCAGACAGCGCATCAACGGAGGAAATTTCATGGCAGGCAGAATCCAGGCAGGAAAAACAGAAAGAGTGTGACAGAAAACAGAAGATCACAAATATTGTAAAACCGCCACTGACCAAATGCCAGCAGAGAACTCAATTCCCTGCGAACAGGAAACCAACCCCGTCGGGGCGAACCCATGTGTTCGCCCGCGGTCTCGACGTACTTTGCTTTGATGCGCTGCGAATGTTATTACTGGTCCCGTTCCGAGTCTCAAGCCAGTTCGATTTTCACCAGTCGGGCGGACACATGGAACTGCCCACGGGACGATGTGGAGATATCGAATTACGGTTCTACGCGCACATGCAGGTGTGTCACTGCTTTCACGCCATCTTCGCGGCTGCGTTCGACTTTCACCAGGTAGTCACCTGGTTTCTGATAGGTGTGCTTTGTGATTGCGTAGCCATCTTCATCCAGCGGTTTCACGTTGCCGTCCGATTTCACGCTGATCGTCGGGCTGCCATCGCCGAAGTCCCAGACTTCTTTCCCCATCGTATTTCCGAACGAGCGAACTTTAAACGTAATCGGCTCGCCAACTTTGTTATTAAGGGAAGGCCAGTAAGAGGCGTGAATGCGAGGCACATACTCTTCCATGTTTTGGGGATCGAGTACCTGCACTTCTGCGAAATCGTAATCGACATTCCCGGCTTTGTCCGTGACTTTAAGAATCTCGCTATAGGTACCAGGCTTGTCGTAGGTTCGTTTGATTTCCGGTCCAGTGGCTTTCGTGCCATCGCAAAAGGTCCACTCGTAGCTCTGAATACTATCATCGACACTATAAGATTGTGTGCCTTTGAGAACCGTGGATTCGCCCGCTTTGATAAAATGTTTGCGGCGGCTGTTGGCAACCAGTTTGGGTTGATATTGATTGCGGTACGCTTCCCAGATCAACGCATAGCCGGCCTGCGTGCCCCATTTGCCCGATGGTTGTCGGCTTTTGATTTCAAAGTGCAGATGCGACCAGCCACCACTGGCTCCTTTTTTTCCCAGGAGACCGATTTCTTCTCCCTGCTTGATGATGCGTCCCGGTTTGATACGCTCATTGATTTCATGCAGGTGGCTGTAGCGGTAGTACCAGCCACGGGTATCGCGGAGGTAAACGACATCATAGCGTGGGGCGACCGGCGTATCTTTTTTGTGGGCATCCAGCACTTCATCACCCGCTGAAACCACGATCCCATCGGTGGCCGCGATGACGCGTGTCAGCTTCTCGGCACCGCCGATATCGAGGCCGCTGTGATAATAAATCTTCGGCAGGATTTTTGTGCCGCCATCGACGGGTTCATTGTCGTACCAGGTCCGCGTGGCAAACCAGCGCTGCTCGACCGGGTAGATAAACGAACCTAGTTTCATCAGTGGGGAACCTTTGGGCCAGAACCGCAGGCGGGCGTCTTTATCGAGCCCCCAGAAGGAGGGGGTGCCGTTGGAGTTGTAACCGCCGGTAATCGAACAGTCGATCTGTACTTTACCAATCGTTTGCGGCAGATTATACATCCCCGATTCCAACTGGATCGTTTCGCCATCCACTTCCACGGTGACGATGGCGCTGCGCACTGCCTGGCGAATGGGATCGCGGGTTTCCTTGAGATCAAGCAATTTTACCTGAACCTGTTCGCCATTGCTGAGCGTCATCGTGGTCGACTCGCCGACATTCAGATCAACGACACGCACAAGGGGTGTGAATTCCGGATCAGTTTCTGAATCCGCAGCCGGGAGAGGACTCGTTGGTATGGCAAAACAGATGAGAGTGAACAGGAAGAGGCAGGACTTATGACGCGGAGATGAAGTCGGCATGGCAGGGCTCTCTTAATTGAGTCGGGGGGCGTGCATCAGGATGTTTTCTGATTCTGGTCGGCGATCAGGCCGGCGATAAAACCGGCTTTGAAGCCTGCATTGATATTAACCACCGTCACATTCGCAGCACAACTGTTAAGCATGCCCAGCAGCGCCGCCATGCCTCCCAGGCTGGCACCGTAACCGACGCTGGTGGGTACCGCGATGACCGGACAGGAGACCCAGCCTCCGACAACAGAAGGGAGTGCGCCTTCCATCCCGGCGGCAACAATGATGGCGGAAACATTTTGGATACGCGGCAACTGTTCCTGCAGCCGGTGTGGACCTGCTACCCCCACGTCGACAATGAAGTCCGGTTCGTAGCCCATCCAGATCAATGTTTCGATTGCTTCTTCTGCAACAGGACGGTCACTGGTACCCGCAGTCAAGACCGCGATTTTTCCTGAGATCAGTTCTTCATCGAAGGCCGCATCTTTTTCAGGAATGCGAATCGTGCGGGCTGTCTGATTGTAGATTGCCTGGGGAAACTGTTTGAGCACGACTTCTGCCTGCTCTTCTGAGATACGCGTTCCCAGGCAGCGCTGTTTTGCTTCCAGCAGCAGTGTGAAAATTTCAACCAGGGAAGCGGATGTTTTTCCTTCACAGAATACGACTTCGGGATAACCACATCTTGTACTGCGATCGAGGTCGATGCTCGCGGATGCAAGCGCGCCTGTTTTCAGAGGTGCCTGTTCCTGGAACTGTACGACAGCCTGCTCGACGGAGAGTGCTCCCTGGCGGACCTGCTCAAACAGTTGAGAAAGCTGATCATCGGACATCAAAATACCTCGATTCGACTGCGGTAAACAAACAGCAGGATGGTCGAAGTCCGGCCATCCTGCGAAGTAGTGTCAGGCGCTGTTTCTGCAACCCGGTGAATCAGTCTTCACTTTTGCTTAAATTGGCGATCACAGAGAAGTCTTCCAGCGTGGTTGTGTCACCTGTGCTTTCCCGGCCGGCCGCGATATCACGCAGCAGACGTCGCATGATTTTACCACTGCGGGTTTTGGGAAGTGCGGCGGCGAACCGGATTTGATCGGGAGTCGCGACAACACCAATCTGCGTGCGCACATGCTGTTTCAGTTCTTCCTTCAATTCGTCCGGACTTTCATCACTTTTCAAAGAGACAAAGCAGCAGATGCCTTCCCCTTTTAGTTCATGCGGGAAGCCCACGACGGCCGCTTCTGCTACTTTCGGATGGGAAACGAGGGCACTTTCCACTTCCATCGTACTCAGGCGGTGACCGGAGACATTGATCACATCGTCGATGCGGCCCATGATCCAGTAGTAACCATCTTCATCGCGGCGGGCACTGTCGCCTGCCAGATAACAGCCGGGAATCGTACTGAAGTAGACTTCTTTGAAGCGGTCGTGGTCACCATACAGGGTTCGCAGCATATGCGGCCAGGGTTGACGCATGACCAACAGACCGCCCTGGTTATCGCCGAGACTTTCCCCGTCTGCTGAGACAATATCGGGGACAACGCCGGGCAGGGGAGTTGTACAACTGCCGGGTTTGGTTGCGGTCACGCCTGGCAGCGGGCTCATCATGATGCCACCGGTTTCCGTCTGCCACCACGTATCGACAATCGGGCAGCGCTCCTGGCCGATGACTCTGTGATACCACATCCAGGCTTCGGGATTGATCGGTTCACCGACGGTTCCCAGCAGACGCAGGCTGGACAGATCGTATTTGTTCGGCCATTCATCGCCCCACTTAATGAAGGCACGGATGGCCGTCGGTGCGGTGTAGAAGATGTTAACCTGGTACTTTTCGACGATTTCCCAGAAGCGACCTTCATCGGGCCAGTTGGGAGCGCCTTCATACATCACGGTTGTGGCACCGTTGGCGAGTGGGCCATACACGATGTAGCTGTGACCGGTGATCCAGCCGATGTCGGCGGTGCACCAGTAGGTGTCGTCTTCTTTCAGATCGAAGACCCACTCGGAGGTCATTTTGGCTCCCAGCAGATAACCGCCGGTGGAGTGTTGCACGCCTTTGGGTTTGCCGGTACTTCCGGAAGTGTAGAGAATGAACAGCGGGTGATCGCTGTCGAGTTCCGCCGGATCGCATTCCGGTGAGGCGTCATCCATCAGATCATGCCACCAGTAGTCACGGTCGGGGACCATATCCACTTCACAGCCGGTGCGACGGTAGACGACCACTTTTTCGACACTGGGAGATTTTTCCATGCTCTGGTCGACGGCTTCCTTGAGCGGAATGTTTTTACCACGTCGCCAGCCACCATCGGCGGTGATGACCAGTTTTGCCTGGGCGTCATTGTTACGGTCAGCAATGGCGTCGGCACTGAAGCCACCGAAGATGATCGAATGCGTTGCTCCGATACGCGAGCAGGCCAGCATGGCAATCGCCAGTTCAGGAACCATGGGCATGTAGAGTGTCACGCGGTCGCCTGTTTCCACGCCCAGCTTTTTCAGACAGTTGGCAAATTTGCAGACTTCGCGGTACAGGTCCTGATAGCGGAGCACGCGGGTATCGCCGGGTTCCCCTTCCCAGATGATCGCGGCTTTGTTCTTGCGCCAGCTGTCGAGGTGACGGTCGATGCAGTTGACCGAAGCATTGATCTTGCCGCCTTTGAACCATTTGGTTTCGGGCATTTCGCCTTCGATTACACTCTCGTACGGCTGAGACCATTCCAGGTCTTGCGCCAGATCACCCCAGAAGCCGGCGGGATCGTCTTTGGCCCGGTTCCAGAGCTTCTGATATTCTTCCATGCTGGAGATATTGGCCTGTTCCACAAACTCGGCTGGCGGCGGAAATGATCGAGTTTCCTGAAGCACACTTTCAATGTTTTCGTTAGCCTGGTCACTCATCGTTGTCATTCCCCTTTGTTTTATTTGGCGAGCGAAATAAGAACCGAAAATGTGGATCAGCAACCTGTTTGTACCAGGCCCGCTGATTCGATTCTCTCCCTGTGTCTTTCTAAAGAATTATTAAACAATGCTAAGATAGCGATTTTAGGGCACTGTTTTTTTGAAGTCAATAAACGGACAATCGCTTCCTCAGATAACGGAAACGCGTTGCTGAATACCTTATCTAAGCGTCAAAACACGGAAAATCAAGCGGGACGGGGTACGCAAGTCACTTTAAATCGCCGGAAAGTAACTCTGAGTCCCCTTTTCTTCGCGAATCGAACTGTTTTCACCGAAATTTGAGAGAGACAGGAAGTGAACACTTGGTAAATTTACTCACCACTATGTCCTGCAATATTTTTCAACTGGTTCCCGCCTCCATCAACGCCCGTGCTTTCTGGTAGGCGGCTTTCATCTCCGGGGAATCCTGCGTGTGTGTGCCGCGGAAGACGAGCAACAGTCCCAGCCGGGGGAAGTCACTGACATTCGGTGCGCTGAAGTGAATCGTCTGACAGTGATGAATCAGGATATCACCCGCCTTGAGCAGAGCCGCTTTTGCGTGAGATTCTTCTACCGGCTCTGCCAGTCCAAAGGAATTTCCTTTCACGCCGGAAGGAACGTGTTCATGCACGCCCTCTGTATGAGAACCGGGCAGGTAATGTACGGGACCATTTTCCGGAGTGACATCATCCAGGGCGATCCAGACGGTAAGCACATCGGGTGGTGTCTGGCAGAAATAAGCGTTGTCCTGATGCGGTGGCACGCCGGAACCAACCTTTGCCGGCTTGTTAAAGGTTTCCACGCCCATGCAGGTTGGCGTGCCGTTGACCAGTTCTGCAATCAGGGTCTGTACTCTATCTGACTGCGAAAGCTGTGCGAAGAAAGAATCATGGGTCTGCATCCGCCAGCAGTTACGAATCGCAGTCCCGTCGGCTTCAAACACGACATCACTGTCAGGCAGGCCCGGTACGACTTCCCGGTTATAGCGTTCGACGGCGGACCTGATTTCAGCCAGTTCCTCACCTGCATACCAGGCGGGAACATGGACAAATCCCTGCGTCTGATAATGGCGGACGACTTCTTCCTGGTTCATCTAACTCTCCTGTCCTAAATGTTTTTCAAGCTCTGGTGACTGGTGCGAATTCATTATAAAAAGGCAATCCCCACTTTCCGCATTAAAATCGGGCTTTACAGCAGAAAACACAATTCGAACAAAAGTCTGAAAATTTGTCCTTGCTTTAGTCAAATGTTCTATTAGGATAGTTTATTAAGGTAGAAATGGTATGGCAGGGCTCATGTCAACCTCTGTAAAGATTCGACCAAGGATTTTTTACATGAGCTCTCATAAAAGGCAGCAGCGCGGTTTCACACTCATTGAATTATTAGTTGTCATTGCCATCATTGCGATTCTCATCGCGCTTCTGTTGCCAGCCGTTCAGCAGGCCCGTGAAGCGGCGCGTCGCTCGACCTGCAAGAACAAGTTGAAGCAGTTGGGACTGGCGCTTCATAATTATCACGACACCTTCAATCGGCTGCCTCCCGCTTATATCGAAACAGCTGCACGACGTGGCTCATCGGGGGGAACCTGCACAACAGGCGGGACCCGCTCTGCCCCCTGGACGATTCTGATATTACCGTACATTGAGCAGTCCACGCTCTATAACAAGTTTGACTTCAACGCGAAGTTCCGAAACCTGCAGAATGGAACCGGGGACGCTGTGAACGAGACACTGCAGGAACTGCGAAATGTCAACTTCGAATGTCCTTCTGATCCGAATTCCAATGAATCACATGCCAATAACAATTACCTGGGAGTGCAGGGGGGCGGTGACTACACCGCGATGGCAGCGATCGGGAAAGCCTGTCGGGCTTATAATATTCGCACGTATTTCTTCAACGGGATTTTTTATTCTGACTCCAGCACCCGTATGCGAGATATTACGGATGGTTCTTCGAATGTCTTCATGCTGGGGGAGAGCCGCTATCAGACGCTCTGGGCCAGTAGTGGTTCAGCAGCAACCTACTGGATGACCTGGGCGACGACGTCCTGGGGAGATGCGCCGGCCCAGGTTGGTGGTACTTATCTGCCAGTAAACGGTTCTACGTTCGTCCCGCATCGAGATGGTTACAAACTCGAGGTGGCTACTTCTTATTTTGGAAGTAACCATATCGGAGGAGCACATTTTCTGATGGGTGATGGCTCCGTGCATTTCATCAGTGAAAATATCGACTTGAGTACTTATCAGACTCTCGGAATCATTGCAGATGGACTGCCGGTCGGAGGATACACGTTTTGAAACATCAATTGAAACAAGTTGGAGCCCGGTTATTGTGTTGGATGAATGTGGGTGTCTGTTGCCTGTTTTTGCTCGGCTGCGGCACTGATTCCACAGGTCCGGAGCGATTCGTGCTTTCAGGACAGGTACTGCATAATGGTCAGCCTGTGCCAGCGGGTCAGGTTATACTGATGCCCGATACGGCTAAGGGAAATCAGGGACCAGGGGCCGTCGGCACGATTGAAAATGGTCGCTGGCATACCGATCCGAATAAAGGCCCTGTTTCCGGACCGCATATTGCGATGCTGAATGGCTACGCTTCCACCGAAGCAACGGTACCAGGCGGTGATCCCCCGATGTTGTTTACCGAATTTAAAACAGAGGTTGACGTGACAGCGGATGCATCCGATGTCGATTTTGATGTCAATGTGAAAGGCAAATGATTTCAGCGGCGCATCAGCGTGCGCTGGTTGCTTTGCTGTTTCAGCGGGCGGCGGGAAATTTCCTGCCAGTGGCGAATGTCAATTTCGTAAGGCCCGTGCGGGCGATCGAAGCCGCCGTAATCACGATAGTATTTTTCCAGCTTGCCGATTTTCTGATCGACGCGTAATTCTCCACGCCGCTGGCTTTTCGGCGAGCGGCCCCAGACAATTTCCGAACCGCCGGCAGTGATCAGGCGATAGATCAGATCATCCAGTGTGACATCCGCGGCCACGCGAGGCGGCACTTCGATAGAGACGATCTCCAGCTCTTTCCAGTGTGGTCCCAGTGCTTCTGCCAGTTGGGCAGCGCCGGTGACGGATAAATCGCCCCACGATGTTCCCGCAAGGCCAGCAGGGATTGAGCTGACGCCGGTAATGATCGGGAAACGGCGGGCATCGGAGACCGAAAAATCTTCGGGCGGTAACAGGACTCCCGCATTATCCACGGGAAACAGGCCCTGTTTCAGTTCGACCATGGCAGCGGGTTTGCGAAACTGGATTTCGACTTCCACCGTGTTCGTTTTACGAACCGAAATGACTTTCTCCACCCAGGGATGTTGCTGAAATGCGTCGGCGATTTTGAGCACCAGCCCCTGGTCAAGCAGGGAGACCTGCGCAGGCAATTTGCTGCGTTTGATGACCTGGTCGACAATGTCGATCGGCACATAATGCGGGGGTGACGGCTGCAGCGAGAGCTCTTTGGTTTCGATCTGGTACTCTTCGCGCTGGGACAGATCGGGAATCTGCTGCTTCACTTTCTGAAAGAAGAACAGACCGGTTACCGCCACCGCCAGTATCAAAAGAACTTTGGGGCGAAAGAGCAGGCGGATCAATGACGAAGGGCTGAACAGGGAAGGTGATTCTTCCCCTGTGTCCTCTTCTTCGACCACTTCGACCTTCTTTTTGGCAGGTCGTTTTTTGCTGGTTTTTCGACTCATGTGCTCTGGTTTATCGTTGACCTTTGACAAATCATCGGGCTGCGAATCGCAGTGGATCGGGGTAGACGGAATTCCGTTTTACTGTAGCGTCTCCCAGGTTGTCTGGGCCGAGTATGACAGGTTGGGAGATGCCTATGATTAATTGTGATGCGTTCCAGAAGAACAGACGCCCGTCGATGCGGCAGGCTGGTGGGGCTCAGCTTGAGGGCATCTGCGCACGGTCTCTGTATTATGATTATCGCAACTTGAAGTACTTTGTGTTGCGACGCTCACTGAAAAACAGGGGATTCCTCAGTGAATCAGGCCGACTGGTGAAACTTTATCAATTTTGCGGGCGGGCAGTGGCTTTTTTCAGGCAGTTGACCAGCGCCTGCTCGCACAGTTCACCAAAATCGATCCCCGCACGTGCGGCTGCTTTCGGTACCAGGCTGTGATCGGTAAAGCCCGGAATGGTGTTTATTTCCAGAACCCAGGGTTGCTGGAAACGGTCCACCAGCAGATCGACGCGTACAATTCCGGTTGTGCCCAGCGCGGTACAGGCATTCGCACCTGTCTTGATAATGGACTGTATCACATTGGTCGGCAGATCGAAGTCAAACAGGTATTCTGTTGAATCTTCAGTGTACTTGGCTTCATAGTCAAAAAACTCGTGAGGGGTCCGAATCTGTATCAGAGGCAGAACCTGATCATCGACCACCGTGACGGTCCATTCGGTTCCTTTGATCGCTGATTCCAGAATGCCGAACGAATCGTAATGGAAACACCGGGTCAGGGCCTGTGGCAACTCTTCGGGAGTTTTCACGATCGTCACACCCAGGCTGGAACCCTGGGCATCGGGTTTTACGACCAGGGGATAACCCATGCTGCGGGCATGCTGTTCAATGCGACCGGCGTCGTCTGATTCATGAATCAGCACGTAAGAGGGTGTGTTTACATTGTGTTGAATAAAGCGTTCTTTCGAAGCCGATTTGCTGAACGCCAGTTTCGAAGTTGCGGCGTCACAGCCGGAATAGGGGATGCCCAGTCGATCCAGCGTGGATTGAATTGTGCCATCTTCCCCGTATGTTCCATGTAAGGCGATGAACACAACGTCGCAGCCGGTCCAGTCAAAACTGTCGAGGTCTACCAGGGAAGGGTCGACGATTTTTACCTGATGCCCCCGCGCTGACAGAGACCGCGCGACCGTCTCACCACTTTTGAGGCTGATCTGACTCTCAGCCGATTCTCCACCTGAGAGAACCACAATGTTCAAAGTCGAAGAGGGATTCATATTGGAATCGGTCATCGGGAAGCCTCCTTGCCACCGTCTGCTGAAAAAATGGGATACCGTTTTATTAATCGATTAGCTGCAGTATTTGAATCGCGGAAGTTTAGCAATACTGAGGCAATCTGCCAACGTTGATTCTCTATCTCACCAGAATGTGAAACTGGGATGTTTGCGGCATGTGCGATAATATTTATTGGAAGAGGCGTATGGTCTTTCGCAGCTGGCGATACAGTTTTTTTCCCAGCGATTCCGGGGGGACTGCAATTTTGGCCTGCCCGGTCGAGTGAATCAGGGGCTGTTCAACCGGTGTTTCCAGCGTGACCAGTGCCAGATAAGAGGTACTGCTGAGCTGCTGTTTCCCGGAGGCATCGACTTCGGTGGTGAGTTCGTCCCGGTGCATCAGATTCGGATGCAGATCATCCAGATCAATTTCGGCGATTTCCTGGATCGTGCCCGCTAAGACCTCGCCCGGGTATTCATCCAGCAGGATGCGCACACTCTGACCAGTCTGAACAAATTCGACGTGTTCCTGGTCGACGATCAATCGCGCCTGTAACTGATCGGGATTGCCGAGCGAGCACAGCCAGGTACCCCGATCCAGAAAGCAGTTCCGGTTCTCCGCATCAAAGGGGGAGCCGGTCCAGAGGGGCAGTTCCCCTGCCTCGGGGGTGGCAGTCTTGCGTGGCGCCGGAATCAGGGTTCCCGTGAGAGGCGCTTTGAGTATGAGCCGACGCTGGTCGGTCTGTCGCTGCTGCAACTGGTCTTTGAGATCAAGCAGTTGTTCCTGCGCAGTGGGGAGTTCCTGCGCTGCTTCAGGATCATCCAACTGGCGGCGTTCGAGTGTGGAAATGCGAATCTCCTGTTCGCTGATCTGCCCGGTCAGTTTGAGGATGTCCTGTTTGATTTTTTCATTGGACAGTTCAGCGATCACTGCACCCTGCTCAATCAAGGTCTGCGGGACTGTGATCGACTGGAGAAAACCGGGGGCAGTGACGTAAACATGTTTGGCATTTTGGAGTTCGATCAGCGCGGGAGCCGTAACCCGGTGAGGCAGAGGAATCAACAGCAGTCCCGCGAGGAACAGCAGCACACAGGCGGCGCGAATGATAAACCGTCGCCATTGGATCTGGCCTGCTTTGGAAAAGGTCTGGATTTCAACGGCAGCAGCTTTCACAGGCACGATTAACATTCCCAGCAGGACAAAGGCCCCCATGACCTGTGCGATAATTTCCAGGCCATAAGGTTCCAGGACATAATAACAGACGGTCAGAATCGCGAATACAATAAACCAGCGATAAATCACCGAGGCGATGCCATACCAGAACAGAAAACGTCTCAGCCTGCGAGGCTCCTTGAGCAGGGTTTCGGCTTTGTGCCCGAAAAACCAGTGATGCAGCCGGTTGGAAACGATGGTCTGTGCCCGCTGTCGCAGGTTGGGAACTTCCAGCAGATCGAGCAGAATATAATAGCCATCATAGCGAAGCAGCGGGTTTCCGTTCAGCAGCAGCGTATTCACCGAACAGACCACCACAATATTCAGACAGAGCGCATGCAGCAGCCCGGGATAAGTAAACCACCAGAGAAAAACACAGACCGCAGAGATCACCAGTTCCACGAAGATGCCGGCAGAACTCACGATGATCCGGTGCCACTTGTCGCGCATGGTCCAGGCATCGCTGACATTCACATACAGGCAGGGGATGAACGCCAGCAGCATCACACCCATTTCCCGGCACTCGCCTCCCAGCTGTTTACAGGCGAGCGCATGCCCCAGTTCGTGCACGATTTTGACCAGCGCCAGACTGCAGCCCAGCAGTATCAGATTGCGGGCTTCGAAGAAGGCAGCAAAGTCGGGAAGCTGAGCGATGACCGCGTCCAGGTGAGTCAGGATCAACGTGACCGCCGACCCCATCAACAGCAATGCCGCCAGCAGAAACAGCGGGGTAAAGCAGAACGCCGTCCAGGGTTGCAGCCAGTTCAACAGGCGATGTGGATCGATACCGCGAAAGCGGATCGCCAGCGGATTCATCCAGCGTGCCCGCCGTGACTGCTGCTGTTTCTGCAGTTGACGGTCCAGCAGAATTTCCCCCTGACCAAAGGCGTCCGCAATGACCAGGCCGGACTGATGCAGTCGCGAGAGAAATCCCTGCAGGTGCGCAGCCTGCAGTTTCTGGGGCAGGAAGCGTTGTTCGTAGTTTTTCCGGATGACATCAAAGGAAGCCCGTCCATCCAACTGCTGCAGTATGAAATATTCTTCGTCGCGCAACTGGTAATACTGCAGGGAAATCGGGTCTTTGATGCCCCAGTATTTTTTTCCCCCAAACTGCAGCGGTTGCACATGCAGGTCGGCCCGCATTCTCAGTCGCAGGGGCTGGTTCGAAAAGTCTTGAGGACCGAACGACATGGTGGCTGGAGTCGCTTTCTGAATCGCACGGGTTTATTTAATGATCAAGGAAGCCCGCATGCCCGGTTTCAGTTTGAGGTCCGGGTTTTCAATCTCCGCCCAGACGCGGGTCTGGTTATTGACCGGATTAATCTCAGGGCTGACAAACGAGATTTTTCCCTGGAATTCCATCGACTGTTTCGTACCCGGATTGACCACCAGTGTGACCGGGCGATCCTTCAGATCCTGTTCCTGCAGACGCGACGCATTGATCAGTCCTTCAGCCCGCAGTCGATCCAGCCTTAAAATACGCAGGACGGTATCACCGGGGCGCACCCATTCACCGTTGCGGATCAATATCTGCACCACCATGCCGTTGATCGGCGAGACCACTTTTCGCCGCTGCACCGCCAGCGAGGCAATCTGTTCGGCGTTTCGTTTCAGGCTGGCTTCCAGTTGAGTCGTCTTGCGTTCTTCGGCAGCCTGTTCGATTTCCAGTTCCGATTTTTCCGAGGTGAGCTTCAGCCGATCCAGTTCGGTTTTGGAAATACTTTTGGGATATTTTTTGATCGAATCTTCGGCTCGCTGCAGTTCTGCGTTGGCGACTTCATGAGCTTTGCGGGCAAACCGGAGATCGACGTCATTGGCGGCTTTAAGGTGTGCCATTTCGTATTCCAGTTTGGCCTGCTGTAACAGGAGCATCGCCTCGGAATCTTCGATCTGTGCCAGCACGGCCCCTTTCTCGACCGTCATACCCTCTTTGACTTTGATCATATTCAGCTGGCCGACTTCCCGGGCAGGGACTTCGACTTCTTCAATCAGGCTGACCAGTACGGAATCAATCTGCAATTCGGATCTGTCTGTCGAATTGTCATCGGCGGCGCGCAGTGGCTGCTGCAAAAACAGTGACACGATGGTGAACAAAAGGGGAATCGTGCTGGTGACATGCATTGTATTCCCTTCCTTCTCAGAGGAAATCAGCAGGAATGGATGAAGTTAAAGTCTGTAACAGTCAGGATAAACGTTATTTATCGCTGTGAGCCTCTCATACCACATCTGCCGGAAGATAACCATCTTAATTGAAGAGACTCTGCCTGTTGTACGTGAAACGAGTCAGGGATCTACGGAGAACATTGTCAGAATACCCTATTTTTTGGCATCCTCAATTGAGAAGCGGTGAATGTGCGCGTTAAGATCGAACAGGAGTATGTTTTTCTCGCATGGAGAAAGCCACAGATTGACACGAACTTTTGTTGCCAGGTATCAGTTTTTATGGATCAGCGCTCAGCCTTGAACTCACCTCAGACCGATTCCCGTCGTTCCTTCCTCAAAGTCGCCGGCGCGGCTGTCGCAGGCAGTTTTTTTGCACCTGCCATCCTGGGCGCGGAAGACAAAGCAGGCACCAAGCCTCCCATCCTGGGCGAAGGGGCATTTCAGTATGAAGCGATCCATAACTGGGGCGATGTTCCCAAACATATCCAGTGGGGCGAAACGCATGGCGTGTGTGTTGATTCGGCGGGCCTGGTATATATCAAGCATCGTTCGAAATCCAAAACCCCGATGGATGCGATTGTAGTCTTCGACCCCGCCGGTAAATTTGTCCGTTCATTCGGAAAAGAATATCATGGCGGCGGGCACGGCATTGACGTTCGCAAAGAAGGCAGCGACGAGTTTTTGTATCTCTCCGATACAAAGCATGGCGTTGTGTCAAAAACCAGTCTGACTGGTGAAGTCGTGTGGACGATCGGTCGACCAGAAAATCCTGAGCCTTACAAAGATACGAAGCAGCGTTACAGTCCCACGAACATTGCCTTTGCTCCCGACGGCGGGTTTTATGTCGGCGATGGCTATGGTTCTCACTATATTCACAAATACACAAAAGAGGGGAAACCCGAATTCTTTTGGGGCGGAAGTGGAACCGAGCCTGGCAAGCTGAAAACGCCACACGGGATGTGGCTGGATGAACGCGATGGTACGCCGAAAATTGCCGTCTGCGACCGGGCCAATCATCGTCTGCAGTACTTCTCGCTCGAGGGAAACCATCTTGGTTTTGTCAATGCGGTCAGCTTTCCGGCCGATATAGATATTCAGGGTGATATCATGGTCGTCTCTGACCTGCACGCACGGGTGACCTTGTTTGACAAGCAGAATAAAGTCATCACGCATCTGGGATACGATCAGGACTGGACGAACAAAGTTCTGGATGGCTTTAAAGTGCGTACCCAGCCTGAAACCTGGCAGGCCGGTCGGTTCGTTCACCCGCACGATGCCTGTTTCGACCAGACAGGCAACCTGTTTGTGACCGAATGGGTTTCTATCGGACGTGTCAGTAAACTGAAAAAACTGAGTTAATGATCCGCGCTGATCAGAAGCGTTTTAATCGCCGCTTTCCTATTCAACCCGGCTGGAACCTGATGAATTTTTCACACGAGTTCGATGAACAGCGTTTCTTCGAAATCTGGACTTCCGTGCGGATTGAACGCCCGGTCCCTTTCTCTTTATTTACCTTCGGCGACCAGAAACTGCCCTATTTTCTGGTCTGTGGTGCCGCAGAGAGCGGGTCGACGGTCACGATCCGTAAAGGCGAAGTCAGTATCACCCGCCCGATGATCATTACCCCCGATCGCATGGAGCCGGAATTTCGTAATTTCTTTGAAGAGCAGGCAGAGGCCGACCTGGCCGCGTTTCTGCTATCGCGGACTGCCGGCTTTTCGAATCTGAAATTTGCCAATACCAGTGGCCCCGAGCGGATTGTGAGTGACAGCATTGAAGAAGCGGTTGCCAAACTGAATCGCCAGCTGGATGATGAAGAGGAAGAGCACGTGGCGATACTCAGTGCGCCTCCCGGCATGGGAGGCATCGCCGTGATGCGTTATGCCGCCGAGCGGGTCTGGGAGAGTGCGCCGGGCAATATCCAGGAACTGCGCGAACGCGGCTTTCTGAATTGAAGCTGCCGAACCGAGAGCGCAATACGCATCACCATAGGGCCTCTCGTACTATGATATTCGGTCCAAATGGACCTGGAGGCGCTACAGCATACCTGGCTACAGATTACTTCTTCGGAATACGATTCAGTGTGTAATAAGCCTCGGGATGCAGCAGCGACTGACCGTCCCGGCTTTTCACTCCTGTCGCATTCAGTTCGTGAACATAGAGTTCGCGCAGGCCTTTCACTTTGAGCTGCGCTTTCAAACCATCTTCTGAAACCGTGATCTCTTCAATCTCCAGGTTGCGAGGCAGAATTTCGTCACTGCCGTAGGAAGAGTGATAGGTGTAGGTATAGCTCTGCAGCTTGTAAGAATCGGGATCGGCGGCTGACTTGCGGTCGACCGGTTTGGTAAAGACCAGTTCAAATCCTTCGGGTTGCGCCCGCATCTCTTTGATTTCGAACGGCATTTTTTTCGTCCAGACCAGCCGCTGCAGACCATAGGAGGCAGTGCCCAGACTGCTCCAGCCCCGATTGGTCAGTCCGACAAACATACTGCCATCGGTTCCCTGATTCATGCGGAGTACCGCGGACGCGAAGCCACTCCGAAAGGGGAAGCAGGCTCCCTGGTATTCGCCGTCCACTTTTTCGAGGAAGACGCGCTGAATAGAAGCCTGTGTAAATTCACCGACAAAAAACTGGCCGTCAAAGGGACCAAACTTTCCGCCGCTGTCATCGAGCATAATATCGGTTGCCGACTGACCGGCTTTTTTATAGGGGAACCAGACGGCAGGTGGCTTGAGTTGCGGCATGCGTTTCAGGGCTTCCGGGAAAGGCAGCCCATTGGGGATTTCTTTGATTCCCTTGACGGGAGAACCGGGAAGATTCATTGACGCGAGTGCTTCGACGTGATGGAAGAATGCGCCTTCGCGCATATGATGCAGTGAATTGGTGGCGACCCAGTTTCCCTGCTGATCGGTGTAGAATACATCGCCGGCGCGGTTCACACCCAGTCCGGCAGGGGACCGCATGCCCGCACAGACAGGAATCAGTTCGCCCTCAGGTGTGCACTTCATGCCCCAGCCGCGCCAGCGTCCCTGGGAAAAGCCCAGCGTCGGGTCGGTGACGGCCCGCGATTTGTGTTCTTTCTTCAGGCCCAGTCCAATATTCAACGTGAGCCACAGGTTTCCCTCGTGATCCAATACGGGGCCGTAGGCATATTCATGGTAATGGCCGGTCACGCCCCAGCCTTTGGCAACGGTCAGGTATTCATCGGCGATGTCGTCACCGTTGGTATCGCGGATGCGGGTCAGTTCGCTGCGTTGGACGGTGTAGAATGCGCCGTCTTTCCAGATCAGACCCAGCGGTTCATGCAGGGCCGTCGCGAAGCGTTTGTAAGTCACATTTCTGGGAGGCTCTTCATACACGCCATCCATGATCCAGATCTCGCCCTTGCGAATGGCAACCGCGATGCGATGATCATCGAGGACTGCGATGCCGCTGACTTCCAGCACCAGGTCACCGGGCGCGGGCTTCCAGTTGGCGGCCCGTGATTCGGTTTGCGCTTTGGGCGTCATGATCGACACGAGTCGGTAATAGTCCTCTTCGCTCTCTGCGAAAACGGACTGGCTGTCACCAGCGCTGCCGACAAACGTGATGAAGAGTAGCGTCAATGAAAACAGGAGTGCGTGTTTTACCATTGGTAGGTCACCTCGATCGTGGTCTGTTCTGCTTTTGGAACCGGGAAGATCCAGTCAGACTGATTGTCGTGTTTGCGAAGCAGGCCGGCTTTGGCCAGTTCAGGCGAGACCGAAACCTGGAGCCCTGCCTGATTTTGCATGGTCGTCGGATTCAGTTGCTTCAGAGTTTTGCCTGCCAGGCCGCGCAACCAGAGTATCTCTGAATCGCTGGATTTCTGGTTGCCTGTGATGGTCAGCCGGCGCTTGAGAGTCTGTTTGTCGGTGGCTTCGAACCGGTCTTCAATGTCAACGTTTCCGCAGCGATACAGGAAAGTGGGAATCCCATTCGCATCGACGCGATAACCACGAAACTGTGGTTCATGCGCTTCCGGGGAATAGACGGGCCACGGTTGCTGATCATTTTTCAAATTCGCTACTGATGCGCCCGGGGGAAACAGCACCGCTTTACTGCCCAGCGGGTCGGCAGGGGGCGCGAAGCGGATGAACCAGGTTCCCTGGGCATCGAGGAAGCGTCCTTTCCAGGCGAGCGCCGGTCGGACCTGTTCGGCATCAAAGGCGAAATGGACCTTCTGCGGCAGACCCACGGCGATGGCATGCGTGCCCGCCTCCTGCATGAACGTGCGCAGGACAATCGGACGTTTGTCGGGAACCAGTTCGTAGTTTTTGGATTTTGCTTCCAGGATTTTCTCAGGCAGTGGCTGTCTGGATCCCGCTTTCAGGTAACCCCAGAGTGCGGCGATCTGCTGATCCACGTTGCCTGCAAGCAGCCCCTTGTTCTGGCTCTTGCCATCCGGAAAAAATGTGGGCATGCGGGTACGTGGTTTTAAAGAAGCGGGGTCCAGCAGAAAGGCATGGAACCAGGCGGGATGCACGCGGTTGGTGACATCTCCCAGATCGGTGCCAACCACGCCCGGCATGCTTTCACCACGGATCGGATGACACTGGATGCAGCCGGTCTCCAGCATGATGCGACCAGATGACGCCAGTTTGTGATGCTCGGGGAAGACTCTGGTATCAGGCAGCTGCGTTTTGCCATCGACTTTTTCAAAAGCGGTGGGCAACGCAGAGACCTGTTGTTTGGGAAAGACGGGCATGCGGGCCTGCATATGAAAGCGGATGTCGCCCGATCCATTCAGGACTTTCGACAGCCATTTCTTCTGCAGTTTAAAGCCGATCCCCGTCAGCGTGGGAGGAATGCGGCCTTCATCACCCAGGTCGACTTGTGCGGCGGTTTCAAAGTAAGGTTTGCGGTTAATGCCTACGCCGCCGCGTTTATCCCGTTCATGACAGGCATAACAGTTGAGCTGCAGTAGCTGAAAATCGAGCTGCTGTTGAGGCGTTGATGGTTTCTGATCGCGTAGACCGTTGAGAGCCTGCTCGATCGCCGTCTGTTGCTGACTGTCCAGAGGATACGCGGGCATGTTTTTCTGGGCAGCATGCAGGCAACTGGTCGCAGCGGCTGCGTTTAATTTTACCAGCGGTTGAGCAAACTGTTTGGGCTTCAGATGGTTGACATCATGGCAGTTCACACACTTCAATTCGACAAACAGTTGCTGTCCCCGGGCGACTAAATCTGCAGTGCGAGCGCTTTCTTCAACAGGCTGTGAATGTGTCTGATCTCGCAGCAGGTAGGCGGCGATGTCGGCTGCTTCGACTGCCTTGAGCTTGAGCTGCGGCATGCGACCGGCGGGGCGTGTCTGTTCGGGATTGAGCAGAAAAAACGTTAACGCTTTTGCCGTGTATTTCGCTGGCAGGTTGCCGTGGGGAACGGAATTCACCGGTCGCATGGCGGCGGCCAGTCCCAGTTCTTTAATGTCTTCGGGATCGAGCTGCGCGAGCATCTTATCGGTGGGGGAAATTTTAGTCTCCCCCGGCTCATACGATTCATCGGGCGCATGGCAGGCCACACAACCGAGTTTGTGATACAGTTCCTGACCCTGTGTGACGTTGCCTTTCTTCCAGAATTGATGCGGCACCGGATTGGCGCCGGTCGCTTTGATCACAGGATAATCAGACTCTTGCGCTGTGAGAAACGCAGTCAATGCGGTAATCGCCTGCTGTTTATTTTCCGCAGACAAACCATGCAGCACATCCGGCATCGTGGTGCCTGCTTTGGTGGTTTGCGGCGAAGTGAGGAATTCGCGCATCCATTGCTGCTGCAAATGATTGCCGGCTCCCGTCAAGCGGGAGCCGCGTTTGGGTTGCAGTTCAGAGCGTTCGGAGGGATGACAGGCGACGCAACTCAGTTCGCTGATCAGCAGCTGACCTCCCGTTTGTGACTCCAGCTCGTCATGGCGGGCGAAGCGATCAAAGCCGGCGACAAACGGAGCCGTCCCTGTTTCACTTTGTGCCTGCTGCCCGGCGATCAGGAAGATCAGCCCCAGGAATGTGAAAATCCAGCGTTGTCTCATCAGGAGTCTCTTTCATGTTGAGCGGCGTCACAGATCAGATTCATGGCAGACAAGATCAACGTCATTGAAACAGACGTTGATCTTCGATCATAGAGTAGCAGCCGACTCGAATCAATCAGAGTATGCGTCAGATTTGTATCCTTTTTCTGCAATAAACAGCAGGCCAGATCAGCAGATGCGATGAGCGTGTGAATCGGTTCGATTTCTTGAACCGGGACCAGTGACAAGAATGCACTATTGCATGTCGATGTCGTAGGTGTTGTCACCCTGTTTGATTTCGACGCTCAACCCACTGGTTTTGGGGTAGTGGTACTTTTGCGGAATATTGGGCATCTCCTTCAGAACTTCGGAAGCAGGTGTGTCGGGGCCAAACGATTTTTCAATTGTGGGAGGCACCACACTGACCTGATAGGTTCCCAGGACCAGCCCTCCGGAATCATTGGTGACGGTATAGGTTCCATCTTCATTGATTACCGCCTGACCGCCAAACCCTTTCTCCGCATTATTGAACTGCACGAGACCTTCTTTGACCGGTTCACCCTGGTAAGTCACTTTTCCTGATAACGCTCCGGTCGGACCAAAATCGGTCGTGGAACCCTGGCAGCCGCTAAAGAGTAGAGGGATGCATAACATAACCAGGGGAGTGAAAAAAATGGGGGCAAGCGATTTCATTGATTCGATTCCAGGAGGATATGTCTAGCTCAAAAAAGATGTGGTGATCCCCGTGTAGAGAGAACACCACATGCAATTTCACGATTTCAGTTCAAGGGACAATCAAAAATTAAAATTCGCCGAGTACATTTCCGTCTGCACGACTGCAGAGATAGCGAATGGTATTGAAGTCCGCGTTGGCAGAGACAAACCGGACGGCGCCATCTCCGAGCAGCATGTGCGCCCCGCCCACGTGTTGTGACTGGATCGGGTTGTTACAGGCGTCGTTACCGATTCCCGTTCCCGTGTTCTGGTAACCGATGGGATAGCGGAGCGTGGTTGTATTGTAACAGCGGGGATCGTGATCAATGGGTGTGTTGGGGCTCATCCAGGCACCACTGGCAAAAGCAGAGCGAATATCGGTCTGCGCGCCACTGGCGTTCGTTCCCCAGCCCGACTGTTCTCCGACCATCGCTACATTGGATGTTCCATCCAGGAAATCACGAATACGGAATGATTTTCTGAAGGTAAAGGAACCACCGTTAGAACGGATGCCTTTATTACTGAAACCAGCTTTGGAATAGGAGTCATCCTGAATCTCATTAATGCCGGTTGCACCGGAAATCAGAATATAGGATGAGATGAATACGCTGGTCTCGGTACCACTTGTGGATGCGTTGACGCTTTGTGGCAGTGCGCTCGAAGGGCAGGCCATGTAAGGAGGTTTGGTGTCATTGATGGCGGGAGAGTTGGGCACACTTAATGCGCCTCCAAACCAGAAGTAGGTTCCTTCAAAGACCAGTTGGTTATAGACGTTTGCCTGATCAGCAAAAGGCAGAATATGGATCCAGGCTGTCGGACCATGGCTGCCGAGTCCTCCAGGAGGAAAAACGCTATGTGTCTCATGATAGTTGTGTAATGCCAGACCAACCTGTTTCAGATTGTTTTTGCAGGTGCTGCGGCGGGCAGCTTCCCGGGCCTGTTGAACGGCAGGTAACAGTAATGCAATCAGGATCGCGATAATCGCAATCACGACCAGCAATTCAATGAGTGTAAAGCCTCGTCTGGTGGATGATGATGGTGCGCTTGTCATGGCTTTTCCAGTAAAATGTATGGAAGCATAAAGAGCATGTTCAGAAAGTGAACACGGACGAAAGAGGTTATTTTTCAATAATGATTACATAACCTGATCTGGCGGGGACATACTATGAGGTTTCGTCAAATCCTATACATCGGGGAAAAGTAGATCAAGTCTGCCGGTTTGCAGAACCATAATCAAAACATGGTCCTAAACCGGCCTGCAAAGAAGCTGCAGACTGTCTGTTCCCGTAAACTCTGACTTGTATACGGTTTGTTGTTTTCGAAGAGAGAGCGGTTTACTTGAGAGTTTGTACAAACCGCAATTTAATTAATAAGTCTAATGAAACAGAAGAAGACTGGACTGTTATTGGATTGCGTCTTGTTTCGAGTCGGGAGGGATTTTCTGACTGCGTCCTCGGCTCCAGCCTTCCAGTCTTTTGCTGCGCAGCGCGCCGCGGAGGAAATATTCTTCCGATAGCGAACTTAAATGTTCCCGCCACAGTTGATCCCGCTTCGATTGCCAGTCTGCCGGTTGCGGGAAGAGTCGTAACGCGACCAGTTTTTCATAGAGCGCATTGGCAATCAATTGATGTCCCTCGATGCTGGGATGAACATGATCCACGAGCCATTCACTTCCCGGAATTCCATCCGGTGTCTGCTGCTCAACCAGATTGCGGATATCCACCAGGGGCACCTGGTATTCCTGCGCGAGATCAAACAACGAGTCATGCATCGGCTCCAGGATCCGCAGCGGGCAGATGTCTTCTTCTTTGGCTTTAATCAGCCAGGTTTTCGCTTCCGAATAACGCTGCTGATGTTCGCAGGTCTTTCCCACGCTGTAGAGCAGGCCCGCGTGTTGTTGATCAATCTGCAAGGCTGCTTCCCACAACTGCATTTTCCGTTCAGCCTGATTCCAGTCGCAGTTATTGGCTGCTTTCCATAGCGAGATGAGCTGGTCCTGCTGTTCCGGTGACAGTCCGTCTTCAAATTCACATTTAAACGGGGGACAGTTTTTGAGATTCGAGACCGGATTAACGAGCACCAGCGGCACATCTGCCTGCCTGGCGAGTAAAATCATCTGTCGAATGTTGTATTCAAAATGACTTGCTATATCGCGACGCTGGTCGAGGTCGCGCTGATAACTTTCCAGGCCTTTGCGAAAATCGAGTCGGGCATTCACGTCGGCTGACAGGACTGTTTTGGGAGAGCTCCCGTGTTCCTCGCGGATGCCCGGCAGGAAACGCTGCATGAACGCTGCGATGCGCAGATCCCGCAGGGATTTTTGTGCGGCTAAAGAAATTGAGGAACTCTGTTTGAGATCACCGTAAGTACGTTCTTCCAGAAATTCATTATGGCCGGTATAGACGATGAACAGATCCGGCTGGTACTGCAGTGTTTCGCGCAGAATGGGAACCAGGCGGTAGCTGGCATAGGAGACGCCACCACAGTTGATGACTTCGATGTGTCGCTCTGTTTCTGCTGCCTGCAGATTGAATTTCAACCAGGTCGTAAACGAAGTTTCGACGGCGTAAGGTCGTCCCTGTACGGTTGAGCCACCCAGCACAAAGACGCGAAACGTATCAGAGGGCTTGCTGACCGGGAATGATTGCGGGCGAAAGAAATCAATTCGTTCCGGGGCGGTCTGATAATTCGTCCCGGAGGAATCCCTGATAAAGAGTGTGGCATTGGAACGGAAAGAAATATAGGGGTCCCGGCTGTCGGGCAGAGGATGTACGCCCCCCAGCCGCAGTGCGAATTCCAGGCATACGAGCAACGACAGTCCCAGCAGGATTGCCGCTCCGCGAAACAGCCAGGGATGACGGACGTGCGGTGTGCCGGTTTGTGAATCGGATTTCGGATGGCGAGCAGGCTGCATCACGAAGATCTCAGTGTTAAAGGAATGCAGGACAGAACAACGAGACACATTCATCCTACCGGGGGGCGTGGCTCCGGTCCAGAATGAAAGTCTGCCGGGACAGATCCAGGGAGCGTAAAAAAACAGGTTCTACTCCTGAGAGCAGAACCTGTCGTGCTTGTTTTCTGTGAATTCCGTCAAAGCGAAATCAGACTGTGGTCGGTTATTTCGCTTTCGAATCCAAATCGAAATTGATCGTATTTTCTCCCGGTTTCACTTCGGCAGTAAGTTTTGAGTCTCGATTGAACTGGACCGGGACCTGGTCTTCAGTATCGTTCGGCGAACCAGCTTCACCCCGCTTACTGATGCGTACTGTATGTTTGCCAGGAACGGCACCGTTTGTGTTTCTGTTATAAGCCAGCACATATTCACCGGTTTCATCAGTCATTCCCACGGATGAGGAACCCGACACAGGTTGAAATGTAATAGAGGCTTTTGTGAGAGGTGCGCCGTCCATTGTAATCTTACCGGTCACCTGACTTAATTCGGGAGTATCCGTGGCTCCCCCTGAGCAGCCGACAAGCAGGCTGACAGCAAACAGTGAAAGTGCCTGAAAAAACTTGAGATGATTCATCAACATGGGTCTCATTTACCATTCTGTTAATATTAGACTGTGCCCAGTTTTACTGTAGCGTCTCCCAGGCCATTTGGTCCGGGTAACTCAGATTGAGCGACGCACTGGTTAAATGTGTCGCTCTAGAAATCGCCGACTAATTCACCGCCATTGATGGTTTGAATTGCCCGGAGCGTATTGATATCAATATTCTCGCTGATGAACCGCACAGCGCCGTCTCCCAGCACGGTATGACAACCCCCTACGTGCTCGCTGCCCGGAGAACCGTATTCAGCCCGGGAATCCGTCGCAGAATAAGGTTGATTGATTTTACGAGTGGGGGCGGCGAGTACAGGTCCGGTAGCCACATAGGTCGCCCAGAAGGGACCGCGGATATAGGACTGTTTTTCCATGGGAGTTTCCATCATTAATACCGAATTGCTGGTCCCATCGCTGAAGTCACGCATCCGGGCTGCGCCGTTGTGACCGAAGGCGGTTTTGACTGTTGATGCTGTCTCATAAGGGCCACCTGAATTATATCGGATGTAAACAAAAGCGTAACTTGTGCGATAATCCCTGGTCAGCGTGTAAGCCGTATTTGAACTATACGATTGAGGCCCAGACGAGTAGGAATCACTGGGACATTCGAAGACTACGATCGGCCGTGAGGTAACCGATGTTTGAATTCCTGCGGCAGGAGCCGTACAGAGTCCGTTTCCATCAGCCGAGCCAGTGGCCATTGAAAAATTAATCTGATTATAAAGATTGGCCTGATCGATAAAGGGGAGTATAAAAAGCATACCAGTGTGGTTGCGGGTTTCTTGAGTACCAAGCCAGGCACAATCATATCCACCTGCGTTGACATCTCCCGGAGGGAGGACTCTGTGGGTATCGTGGTAGTTGTGCATTGCCAGTCCCAGTTGTTTCATGTTGTTTTTGCATGTTGATCTGCGAGCAGCTTCGCGGGCCTGCTGGACGGCCGGCAATAATAGGGCAATCAGAATAGCGATGATCGCGATGACCACCAGCAACTCGATGAGGGTAAAACCTCGCTTGGGTCGGCTTTTGAACGTAAGTGCCATTAGTTCATTTCCTTAATAAATGAGGATGAGAATGTAAGTAAAACTAAATTATTGTTCATTAATTAAATGTGAGCCCTTTATTGTAGTGGTTTAAAGAAGACTGAGGCAAGAAAATATAACCGTAAATATTACTAACATAACAGAATGTATTTACATTAGCGTGTGTGCGGTTTTGGGAGCAGGCGGGAGGAACTGATGCCAGGGGCGTACGGAATATGGGTTGGCGCCACCCGTTCGCAGTGAACCTGGTTTAATGCAAGTCCTGATTACGGGCGGGATTGCAGGCTCAAGGCGCGTTCGTTGAGGGCTTTCTGCAGGCTCGCCGAGTATTCCCGGTACTGGCGATCCAGGTCGGTATAGGAGAAACCGGTCAATTCTTCGAGAGACTGTGGGTTATTGCGTACCCGGGAATTGACGCTGTAAAGCTGAGTCAACTGGTTGATAAACGCATCCCGGTATTCTCCGCGTGAGGCATGCATGAAGAAATGAGACAGCCCGGACGCCTGGCTGTAATTGGGACTGATGTTCGGACTGGTCTGAAAGGCATTGCGGCCCATCGCTGCAAATGTATTGAGGGGGACATAATAATCGTCTTCCAGCAGTCGATAACGGGCGGCGTTGAAGCGGATGTGATGGGGGTTCCCGGCCCGGGATTTTTTGCCGTTCTTTTCAAACGATTCCATGTAGCAGGCGATTCCCTCGATGGCCCAGAAATGATTCTTCTCGCCGACCTGGTGGTTCTTGCCTTGAAAGCTGCTTTCATAAAACAGCTGGTGAGTGGCTTCATGGTACAGTGTTCCCAGGTCACCTTCTGCGTCCGGGCGATGGTAGAAGTGAGAGATCCGATCGCCGAACAGGTAAATGCCGTGTGTGAGTGCAATCTGGGGAATGTCTTTCTGAAGCCGCTGCAAATATTCCTCGCGTGTGCTGTAGTAATGCATCACATGCTGATCGTTTTTATTGCGACGCTGAAACGGATTGCGGGCACCTTCAAACAGTTGTTTAAACTGTTCGGGTGTGTTGAAAAAGCCAGCGAAGGTCTGGTGGAAATAGCGATGAAAGTCTTCCATTTCCGTCGCCAGTTTCACTCCCATTTCCAGGCTGTGGTTGGTTTTGATCAGGAAATGTTCGGTTTTGATTTCCCACGCATTGCGGAAGTCTCGCCTGATTTCGGCTTCCTGTGCCGCGGATTTCCAGCGGCCGTTGACGTAGCGTTCGCCCTGTTCATAGCGGGCGATATGCGACGCGGGTAACCAGCCGAACCGGGGATGCCACTGTTGTTTTCTGTCGTGCATCTCTTTTTCGAAAGGGGTCGCCCATTCATCACCGTTCCGTACGTAACCCAGAATCTGCCGCACAGAGCGATGATCGGGGTTGTGGTAGGCGGTTTCCAGAATCAGATCGTAGGCATAGCTGGGAAAGCCGGCATGCAGCACTTTGCGGGAGAAGACAAACAGATCGTTGGCCTGTTCTTCCTGCAGATTCCGCAGCTTCAACCGCCAGTTACGTTCGGCTGCTGGTAAACTCGGAGGCAGGTCGGGCTGGACTTCGCGCGGCAGAGGATGGGCCTGCGGATCAAATTCCTGCACTTCTTTAATGATCTCGGAGATCGTCTGCACGCCGGCCTGCTGCTGATCCCGCTGACAGCTTTGTGCCAGTTGAATCAGCTTGTCCCGAAAGTCGGTATGCAAGGTCTGGTATTGTTTCTGATACGTATCCAGGGCGCGCGGATTTTGTGCCTGCACCCGATTCGACAGCGATAACGATAGCACAGTCAGCATCAGCAGACAGAACACTCGGAACACACGGCTATGCCAGTCGGACACCTCAACCTGTCCCTGATTCGGGGAGCCGGAAAGGGAGGAGTACCGGTGTGGTTGCTGCTGCAGGACGGGCATGTTCACTGTTGTTCCTTGTTTGAAGTCCACCAGGGACGATTTTCGCAAGCAAAGAGTCTTATTCGATTGTAGATGAGTTTGTGGGAGGAAAAAAGAAATAATCTCTGATTTCGCATAGAATTGACTAAGGCAGTCCCTGTAGTTCGGTTACTCCGTGTAATGTGACCCGGTCATGGGATGGCGAGAAATCAATCTGTTGCGAAACGACCCGCTGCGGGTTCTGCCCGGAATGGGAAAATCGGCGAAGGGTGGCTTTGCGGTTTCCAAAGGAACGCAGCATGTACTGGTCTTTCGACTCATCAAAGCTGATGGTGTCCGCGCTGGCACTGAACTCCTGGCTGGTGGGAGTCTGTTTGCTTTTGATCAGCGTGTTGCCTTCGACTTCGGCGTTGCCTTTCGCCAGCATGGAAATGGATTTCTTCTTCTGTCCTTCGATATCATGTTGAATCAGTTTGAGACTGTTGCTGCGCATGGAACCGGCACCGGGGGGCAGCTTGTCGCGGTCGATGGTATCCAGGGGCCGTTTCACGCCGCCGTAGGTAATCTGCACGCGATCATCGAAGGTCGTGCTGCGCTGGGAAACATTGCCGGCCATTTTTCCATTGAAGTCGATGCGTGTATAATTCCAGCTGTCGCTTTCGGTTTTTTGAGGCAGATTGGCCTGGGACACCTTGGTTTGAGAATCGTTTTTTTCCGGATTTTCCCGCCGCCATAAAACCAGCCAGCCGGGACCCCGGGCCTCGGCGTTCCCGGTTTGCTGATCCACGTTCATCTGCCAGAAGCTGGCGCGGCGGATCCCGATCAGCCGGTTGTCGAGGTATTCATTACTTTCGACTTCGACTCCATCACGACAGGTAATGAAGTGCACGTCCGGTTTCTGTTCGCTGGGATTTTTTTCCGTAAAGGAGACCCGGTCAGACAGGACGACTTCCATCTCCTGGCAGCGCAGTCGATTGTCGCCCAGGTTGGTTCTGACTTTTCCAAAAAAGTTCGCGGTCAGACCATCAAAGATCATTTCCTGATCCCAGTGAATCTCCAGCAGATTGTCTTGGGAATCAGAGTCGGTAGCCAGGGGAGACGCGAGACTGTTTTCGTTCGAGATGCCTTCGGCCCCTGAGAGTAATCCACCAGCAGCCTTTTGCCCTCCGCGGACCGGGAGCAGCAGCAAACCTTTGCCCTGAACTTCCGCCCGGTTGGCCAGGCGATACAGGTAGATGTGTTCGCCTTCGATCTGGGAGCCCTGTGCATTGATTTTGGCAGGGTTGCCAATCACATGCAGGATCTGATCATTGCTGCCGTTGTTCTGGATATGCAACTGATTACCCGTGATGTGCCGCGGCTGGTCCTGTTCTTCATTGAACTGGTTGACGGTGATGTTTCCTTCGGTCCAGATCTCTGAGACTTCGTCTTTACCCAGTTCATTTTTCTGTATGCGAATTTTCATGAACTCGGAGACCACCATGATCGGCTCGGGTGTCTCTTCCGGTTTTTTTTCCGGCAGACGCGAGTTTCTGTTTTTCGAAATGGTTGCACGACCTGCCGGGGCCTCAGTGTTCTGTCTCTGCAAAGTCAGGGCATCTTCTACAGAAAAAGCAGCGTGTTTAATGGATGCGGGAGTTTGCGGCGTCTGGACACCGATCGGTGCGTTGGGTGCCGACTGAGGTTTTGTTTCTTCATCAAACCAGACTTCAAGCCGTTTTGTTTTTCCGCGAAGTTTGGGGCTGTAAATGGCGACATCCCGCTCTGCGATCATCTTGTGCGGGTTGACCTTGTTCTGCATTTTTTGTGAATTATCGGTCTCGTTCTGAGTGCCTGCCGTCCTGCTGCTCTGTGCCTGTCTGACTGAAGGCAGTTCTCCTTTCAGCCACAGGCGGATTTTATCCGCGGCCAAAGCAAATTCCGCATCCGGTTTTCGGACGATGCAGTCTTTCTGCAGTTCCACCATTTCCAGGCTGGTTTCCGGATCAATCGATTTTTTCATATACTCAGCCCACTGCGCTGCCATCATGAGTTGGCCGCTGCCCGGATCACGCTGCTTGATGAAGCCGATGCCTTTACAGAGTACGGTTTCCAGTCGCCCTTCCTCATCCTGGTGAATCGTAATGTCGGGGCATCTCAGTTCTGATGATTGCTGAAAAATTCGCACGTCCTGCTGGTCCTGCAGGACGATGGTCTTTTTCGCTTCGTTATAGACCAGCCGCGTCATTGTGCCGGTAAACTGGTTTTCTGACGAAGTCAGAGTCACATTTTTACCCGTCGCTACCAGTTCTTCGAAATCCAGTTTCCCACTGGAGTGGGCAGTTTGAGGTGCCACGTCTTTGACAGTGTTCCCCTCTTCATCTTTCCGCACGAACTGCAGTTGGAGGGTATCACATTCCAGTGTATCTGCATGTTGGGGGCTGGTCGGATGGAAGACTCGAACATCGTCGTTAAACGTACCTTGATTTGTTTCCAGATTAAATGTGAAACTGCCTTTGCTTTTGACTTCCGCAAAACGTGAAGCCGGATACTCGGAAGGTTTGGCACTTTTCTTGATGGCCAGTTTCATATGCACGTTGTGGCGTAACACGATTTCGCGAATACCTTCTACAGCGGGTTTGAGTTCCTGGAGCTGGGTTTTGGCGGGGATCAGTTTCATTTCGATGCCACGCGCCTGGCCGCGATGATCTTCATAGGCAAACTGGACTTCGTGAGCACTCCAGATATTCATCGAAGTTTCGTCGTAGAAGAAATTGCGTCCCCAGATGATCAGTCCATTCGGTCCTGTAATTTTTACACGACCATCCAGGGAACCTGCCACCATCCGCCCCGGATCGGTATGCTTGATGCCGAAGGGATACTCAAAACGGACCAGGGCTTTTTCGCTCACCATGGCAATCGGCGCCTCTGCTTCCCCTTTTTTCCTGTCGAACATCAACATGGCAAAAGGCTTGAGACGCACCGCTCTGTTTTTTTCTTCCTGTTCCCACTGTTCCGTGTAAACATACACGTTTTCATCTTTGAACTGATAGCGGGCATTGGCGGCCCAGTCATGTTCGGGGAGAAAGGTTTTCGCCTTCTCGTTATTTCCCGAGGCATATTCCGGAGACTGGAAGATTTCCTCGGGGAAGTCCTGACGGATGACCTGTTCGATGATCACAGCACGCATGGCCTGCGCGTAGAGCAGGTAGGCACCGGACAGCACTGCTGTTGTGAACCAGGTCAGCAACAGTCGGTTGGCTATCAGGCGATCGAAAAACCCATTCCGGTTATAGTGAATGGTTCCGGCCATGCGAATGGAAAACGTTTCTAAAAGTGGAAGTGAAATATCGGTAAGAAAGGAACAGGGTCACCAGGTTAACCTGTTTGCTGGCTGGCGTTGTCCGGTCCGGGCTGCCAGCCGATCACGTCTGTAATATCTATCAACCCGACCAGGTGCTGTCCTCGATCGACGACGGGCAACTCGCTTAACTTACGGGCTTTCAATAATTCGATGGCTTCTTCCAGGGAAGCATCATCCTGAATGGTGGTGGGCTTTCTGATCATGACCTGGGATATAGGCTGGTCCAGTTGTTCGTCCCGGCGTTCTTCCAGCAGCCTGGCCAGATCGCTGTCTGTGAAAATGCCTGTGACCCGGTTGGTTTCGTCCGTGATGATGACGGCGCCGCTGCGTCGTCCCGGCAGACTCAGTCGTACAAAAGCTTCACGGATCGAAGTCGTTTCACCCGTGACGCGCACTTCAGAGCGAGGCCGCATGACTTCATTGATTTTGGTCAGACGCCGTCCCAGGCTTCCTCCCGGATGAAATGTGGCAAACTGGAGCGGCGAAAAGCCCCGTGCTTTGCTGATCACCAGCGACAAGGCATCACCCATCGCCAGCATCGCTGTTGTGGTGGTGGAAGGTGCCAGCTGATGCGGGCCCGCTTCCTTGAGATCACCCAGACACAGGACCACCTGACAGGCAGCACCCAGGGTGCTCGTCGTTCGCGCTGTGATGCCGATGATCGGCAGATTCATTTTCTGTATCAGTGGCAGCAGGCGTCGTAGCTCTTCTGTCTCTCCGCTGTTGGATAAAGCGAGTATGGTATCCTCGGTATGCAGGCAACCCAGGTCGCCGTGAATGGCTTCTGCGGGATGCAGAAAATGGGAACGGGTTCCTGTCGAGGAGAGCGTGGCACAGATCTTCTGGCCGATCAGCCCCGCTTTGCCCATGCCCGTTAAAATGACCGCGCCGTTTCGCGACATGATCAAGTCCACCGCGTCGCAAAGCTCCGTTCCCAGCGCACGCCCCATCTGGCGCAAGGCGTCTGCTTCGCTGAAGATAATCTCTCGCGCATCTCGTAATTGATCAAATTGAGAAAACTCTATTACCGACCTGGCAGGCAGGGAACTCATCACGCCACTCCTTTATCGCATCCATGCGGGCATGTTCAGGGTGCGGGAGTATAAAGAGATCCCCGGGACAGGTCAATGCGAATCTGGCAGTAGGTTGACGTCATAAGGTGTTGTGTGATAAGTTCTTATGTTGCAGGATGAATGCGGGCTCACTTGTAAATGCCAAACGAGATTCGGTGAGCGGAGTGAGGAAGCAGGGGATTGTCCAAGAATGGATCAAAGGGCACTCGTATTTTCATCATAAGAATCTACAATGAGAGGACCGGCGGCACTGAGCGGCTGGTCGTCTGATCGGGGCTCACTGCGATTTTTCCGTTGCCACAGCAGGAAAATAATTTCTCCCGCCGTAAAATACGTGCCGTTGAATCAACGCAGAAATCAATGCCCGTGAATTCTAACATCCCGCTTTTAAACGGGTTGCGTTCGATGTTGCCTGGCAGCACCGGAGTGGAATCAAGGGGCCGGGATGGTGCTTCGCAACATAGCAGGAACCGAGTCGTCAAACTTAGCAGAGTAGAAACAGTAGTCGGAATATCATGTTTGTAGATCGCGTCGATATATATTGTAAAGCCGGTGACGGCGGAGATGGTTGTGCCAGTTTTCGCCGGGAAGCGCACGTCCCCCGGGGTGGTCCGAATGGCGGTGATGGCGGCAAAGGGGGTGATGTGATCGTCATCGCCGATGAAAACGTCAGCAGCCTGGGAAATATCATCGGCCACAAACACTGGAATGCCGAACGCGGCGGACACGGGTCGAGCAGCCTGAAGACCGGAAAGTGCGGCGAAGATGCGATCATCATGGTCCCGCCGGGCACACTGGTAATTGACACCAAACGCGGGAATCTGTTGCGTGATATGAAACAGAGTGGCGACAAGGTTGTGGTTGCCAGGGGAGGAAAAGGGGGCCGCGGGAATCGTCATTTCGCGACGGCCACCCATCAGACACCCCGCGAATTCGAAAAAGGGGCACTGGGCGAACTGCGCGACATTTCGCTGGAGCTCAAACTGATCGCCGATGTCGGGCTGGTCGGAAAGCCCAATGCGGGCAAATCGACGTTGCTCAGTCGGCTTTCCAAAGCCCATCCGGAAATTGCCGATTACCCGTTTACCACCAAGTATCCCAACCTGGGTCTGGTGCGCGTGGGATTCGATCATCAGTTTGTCATGGCCGATATCCCCGGCCTGATTGAAGGCGCGCATGCGGGCGTTGGTCTGGGACATGAATTTCTCAGGCACGTGGAACGAACGCGGGTCCTCGTGCACCTGGTGGAACCTTCGCCTATGGACCAGACCGATCCGATTCAGAACTACCGCCAGATCCGGGAAGAGATGCGTCTGTACGATGCCAGCCTGATGGATCGTCCGGAAATCATTGTGATCACAAAAAGCGAACTCCCCGATGCAGAGCCCATCGCCGAACTGCTGGCGGAAGAACTGGGCAGACCCATCATGCAGATCTCATCAGCCACCGGTTCTAATCTCGATAAGCTGGTGCGGATGATTATTGACGAACTTGAAGAACTGGAAGTTGAGGCGTAAACGTGGAGTCGGATCCCCCTGCAGAAACAGAAAAAAACCGACAACAACCCTCCGCTCCTGCTCCACGGTTGCCTGGCGAGCGGGAAAGTACGCCGGGGGAAGTCCGCGTGCGGTTTGGTCTGTACGGGGCAGGGGTAATGATGGTGATCTGCTTCCTGATCCAGGCAGTTTTTAATCTGACTCCCAATCAGACCCAGCGGATTAGCGAACTGGGAATCCTGATGGCAATCGGCTTTGCGCTCGGCTGGGTCTTTGCGCGCATTCGCTTCTGATGCCGATGCGGCTTGTGAGAATCAGAATTGTAATTATTGCATCTCGCCACTTTTTCGAGCCGAATTTGCAATATCTACAACCTGTCTCACTAGAGATCTCATAAAAAAATATCAAGAAAGTGAGATTCTAAGTCTCTTTCTTAGAACGGCTTAGGGGCTGGTTCGGCCAATGTTCACTTGTTGGAACCGAGAAATTCTCTTCTCATTGGTCCTCTGTTTGCAATAAACTTTCCTCGCTTGAAATGACTTCTGAGTTTGAATGGAATTCACCAGAGATCGTTTCAGGTTCAATTAAGATCATACCTCAAAACCCCAATTCGAGTGATCGACCCAAAACTATCCCGTAACTACAATTGCTGAGATTGTCAGGCACAGACCCGCATCTGTGTCTGCAACCAAAAGGATCCCGAGGGCATGGAAGCTCAAATCAGTCGCTGTCTCGTTTTATTCCTCGCATCATTCATCTCACTTGGTGCTTCTTACAAAACTCCCAACTTTGTCACGCACGCCCCGTCCGCGGAAGTCGCGAAACAGGTGGGGGATGCTGCCGAGATCTATCGCAAGGAACTGGCCATCACCTGGCTGGGCCACGAACTCCCTAAGTGGTTTTCCCCCTGTCCCATCAAAGTCAAAGTCGGTAACTACGGTGCCGGCGGCGCGACCACCTTTTCCTTTGATGGCGGCGAAGTGTTCGGGTGGCACATGGAGATTCAGGGATCGCTGGAACGCATCCTGGATTCCGTTCTGCCTCACGAAGTCAATCATACCATCTTTGCCTGCCACTTTCGCCGACCGCTGCCTCGCTGGGCCGATGAAGGGGCTGCCACAATTGTCGAGCACGAATCAGAAAAACGTCGTCAACGTCTGCTGAATCGTCAGGTAATGGGAACTAATCAGCGGATCCCCCTGAGAAACCTGCTCTCAATGACCGAATACCCTTCGGAAATGCAACAGGTTCTGACGTTGTACGCGGAAGGTTATTCCCTGGCAGATTACCTGTTGCAGACCGGTGGCAAAAAACGTTACCTGATGTTCCTGGAAGATGCTCACAAGAATGGCTGGGATGAAGCGATTGCCAAAATGTACAAAATCAAAAACGTCGAAGCATTGGAACAACGCTGGGGCAGCTGGATTATGGCAGGCAGCCCGGCTTTGAATCTGCCGGCCGGTCAGCAACTGGCTGCCACAGAGCCTCAGCAGCAGCCCTCAGCAGTTGATAACAAGGATTTTGTGATTCGCTCACAGAGTCCCGATCAGGGAGAATCCGACTTTGCTGCTGAGATGCCTGAGCAGACCGAACTGGCCAGTGCCGAACCAGCCGCAGAGCTGTCGCGTGAATCACGGCCTCTGCCCATCGAGTCACGCATTCCCTTCAGTGGCAGAGCGACAGAAAAAAGACACGTGCAGGAATCGGTGGCCTTTGTCCCCGAAGCGAAACGTCTGCCTCGCACATCACTGCATCAGGATTCAGCACCCGACGCACCGACCCGACCTCAACAACCAGTGGCTCGACCTGCACAGCCTGTGCGATCTCAACAGCGACCGGCAAACCGTTACAATCGCGGCGGGAGTCCTGCCCGAGGCGGAATCGAGCTGGGTCAGTCAGCCGAGATCGACTTCTGAAAGCGGATCAAACAGAACGCAGGTCATTCGACCTGTTGAAATTCAGGCCGTCGGATCAGGCAGGACGGCCACACGATACGAACGACGGTGAGCCGATTCTTCAAAGGCAGCCTTGATGTCACTCAATGCAAACGTTTGCTCGCAGAGCCTGGAAAACGGATAGCGGTTCTGAAAACGTTCGAGAAAATTCAGGGCATTCGCCAGATCCAGATCCACGTAATTATGAATGCCTTCGATACGCAGTAGTCTGCGGACAATCGTCTCTGCAGAAAGTTGAACCGGGCGTGCCGGATAAACGGATCCCACGAGGATCAGGGATCCGCCAATCGCCAGAGTTTCCAGGCCGCTCTCGATGACTTCGGGGACCCCCGTCATATCGAACACAAAGTCCACGCCACGCCCTTCTGTCAGATGCAGAATTTCCTGATGCAGGGGCTGTTCTTTTTTCACCAGCAATGCATGTCGGGCACCAAACTCCAGGCTGCGTCGGACACGTTCCGGATCGATATCGGTCACAAAGACAGTGCCCGCCTGTTTTGCATGGGCGACCGCAGAGGCAGTCACGCCCAGCATTCCCGCACCCAGAATTAAAACCGATTTGTCCTGGATGTCACCTGCGAGCCGAAAGGCCGCCATGACCGTCGCGGTAGCACAGTTCGCCGGGCTGGCAATCAGATCGGGCAGCGATGCGGGGACTTTAAAAATGGTTGTGCCTTTGACCAGATGGCAGTGACTGGCCAGCCCGCCACTCAGGTAATTCTGTGCGTCCAGTTTCTGGTGGCCATATTTAAAGAGTCGCGTACATTTCTGTGTCAGCCCGCGTCGACAGAACTCGCATTTTTTGCAGGAGACCGCGACCGACCAGGTGATCCGGTCACCGGCTTTCACCGGGCGATCCAGAAAATCTTTGACCGTGGCTTCGGGATGCAGATCGACCACGCGTCCCACCATCTCGTGCCCCAGAATGGTCGGGCAGGGGGTGGAGCGTGTTCCCTCGAACGTATGCAGATCACTTCCGCAGATGGTGCAACACAGAATTTCGACCAGTACTTCACCCGGTTTCAGCAGAGGTCGTTCAACGCGGGAATATTCTAACTTTCGATCATCGTCGTGCAGGATGACAGAAGTGCAGGGATTGCTCATCATAAAACACTAATACTGCTGGCAGTGAATACTATCTGAATGAAGTGCTGTTCAGATAGCAGAATTTCGAATCGATCACATTGATGCGTGCGTCGGGTCAGATTTGTACTATTTTTTATAAGCAGCAATGCGGTAAACGGAAAGTGTACGGTTCGATTATTTTCGGACTTACTGAACCCGCTGAGGGGGCACACGGATATCCAGTTTATTGAGCGTCTGTTCAATTTGTTCTACCAGATTCATAATATCTGCCGGAAAGACATGACCAATATTACCGATACGAAACGTATCTGCCTGACTGATTTTGCCCGGGTAAATCACGTAGCGTCGCAGTTTCAATTCCTCATAAAACTGGTTGAACTGGAATGCGGGACACTCGGGATAATAAAACGACGTTATGATCGGCGACTGCAGTTCGCGAGGCAGTAAAGTCTGCAGACCCCGTTTCTGCATTTCTGAAACCAGCGTGGTCTGGTTTTCCTGATAGCGTGCATGCCTTGCGGAAACACCCCCTTCAGCGTCCAGTTCATTCAGCGCCTGCAGGAAGGCATTGACGACATGCGTGGGAGACGTGTAACGCCATTTGCCTCCCTTGTGTTCCATTTCATACCATTGATCATACAGATCCAGGCTCAGAGAACGCGCCAGGCCCCTGGTCTGTTCCAGTTTCTGCTGCTGCGCTATCACGAAACCGAAGCCGGGCACACCCTGAATACACTTATTAGCAGACGAGATCAGATAATCCACGTGATCGTCTTCCATCGAAAGCGGGATGCCTCCAAACGAAGACATGGCATCCAGGATGTAGTCCTTGCCGGCTGCGTGCGCCAGTTGGCCGACTTCCCGGGCGGGATTGATCATGCCGGTCGTCGTTTCGCAGTGTACCATGGCCACATGCGTGATCTCTGAATCAGCGGCGAGCGTTGCGCGGATCTGATTCAGATCGGGAGGTTCCGTTTCAGAAAACGCCAGCTCCTGCAGAGGAATTTTCAGACAACGTGCGATCTGGGCAATCCGGCTGCCATACGCGCCATTGGAAATGACGAACAATTTACCGTCCGGCGGGATGACCGATCCGATCGTCGCTTCGACAGAAAATGTGCCGCTACCCTGCATCAGGACAGCCGTATAATTGTCAGAGTCCGTCGCCAGGCGAACGAGTCGCTCACGGATTTCCATGACGCGCTGGTTGTAATCCACGTCCCAGGTCGAGTAGTCGGCCAGCATGGCTTCGCGCACACTGCGGGTGGTGGTTAGAGGGCCGGGAGTCAATAACAGGTAGGGAATGTCCGCGTCCATTTCAGTTCTCTCTCTCATTCAGCTCATCAATGATGCCAGGCAGTCCCTCGAGTGTGGGAATCACAAAGTGGGCGCCGGCGTTTTTGAGTTTGGTTTCCGCTGTTGCCAGCAGATCCGCTTTCTGTTCATCGCTTAAGGCTTCGAACTCTGCGACTGTCAGCCCGACTTCGCTGCCTGTCTGGGTCAGACCCACGGTCCAGGTACCCGCATTCAAGCCGGCTTCGATATCGGGTACGGTATCGCCCACTTTGACGACTGCTGAAGGGGGAAAGACGCTCAGTGCTTCCATGTTGCGATAAATCATCCAGGGAGCAGGCCGTCCGGCAGGCACCTCGTCCGCACACATGCTGAAGTCGGGTGCATATCCCTGTGCGCGGGCGGCTTCCAGAACCGGTTCCGCCACAATCCGCGGGTAACCGGTGGTGGAGCCGATTTTAATACCCTGCTCGCGTAAAATCGAAATCGTCTCACACAGGCCGGGAACCAGATCGGTAAACAGTTTCGCTTCTTCGATCTGCAGCGGCATGAAGGTTTCGTAGATGTGTTTCACATCCTGTTCGGTCCAGGCACGCTGATGCAGCGACTCCCACTGTGCGGCGATTTCCTCCAGTTGAAACAGGCTGCGAATATGATCCTGTTTATGCAGACCCATTGGACCGCGTGCCTGTTGTGGCGTCAGGTCTACGCCGCAGGCTTTGAAGGCTTTGATAAACGCAGAGATCGGTGCGAAGCAGCCATAATCAATTGTGGTGCCGGCCCAGTCAAAGATGACAAGTTTGATGTTTTCCGTTTTCATGATTTCTTTCATTCACCAGGATCCGGAGTCTGCTGCTGCAGGACGCTCCGGACATACGTTAAAAAATATTCGAGTTCGGGGGTTGCGAAGTCTGGTACCTTTGCGGCTTCATCCCAGTTGCGCAGACGCAGTGCTGCCTGCGACCAGGGGTTGTGTTCGAACTCTTCTTGTTCTACCGAGTCAAAGGGGCCGCCCTGCAACTGCAGGCTGAGCACCGAAGCGGGGGAAAGCCGGGACGCATATGCGGCATCGGTGGCACAGCGGTAGCGTTTGGCAGCAACATGCAGCCGAATCGGTTCGGTGACATCTTTCGGGAAGTAGCGAACCAGCCATTGTGCGCCGATGCGTTCATGCAGGTCATCGATCCCCTGGCTGGCGCAATCTTCAGCATGCTTGTGCAGCAGGTGACCGATATCATGCAGTAGCGCGGCGACGATCAGTTCTGCCGACTCACCCGCCTGTTCGGCTGCGAACGCGGCCTGCAAGGCATGCTCTGTCTGCGAGATCGCTTCGCCAGCGTACATCTCGTTCCCTTTTTCCTGGAAACGTTGTCGTATTTCAGCGACGATCGCAGCCGGATCATTGAGGGGCATGAGATTCCTCCGGTTCAGGTTCCGTGGGTAAGAGTTGCGCCAGGTTCATCTGCCGTTCCTGAATCCGCCAGTAAATCACTCCGGCAATGACGGCAGTGCAGCAGATTCCCGCCAGTCCGCCGAACGCCATCTTCCAGCCATAGTATTCTGCAATCATTCCGACAGTGTGACCGGAAAGAATAGCTCCCAGGTAGCCGGCGGAATCAACGAGCCCGGCGACAGTGGAGCAGCCCCGCTTTCCACCAAGGTCAATGGCCATGACGCCAGAGAGAAACGAATACGGCGCCATCAGAAAAAAGGCGACCAGCGACAGCAGTGTGAGCGCCAGATAGGGTTTCCCCGAAACATCGATCGTGGTCAGTAAGATCAGCGACAGCACCAGCAGGATCAGGCTGGGCAGTACGACGCGACCATGTCTGCCCTTGAGACGATCCGAGGTGACCCCCGCGAGCAGAGCAGAACAGCCTCCCACCAGTGGAAACAGCATGCTGCCCACCGCGGCCTGGCCGATATCGAACTTTGCGACTTCGTTGAGGAAGGTGGGGGTCCAGAAATTAAAGGTTTCGCGGACGAGGGTCAGGCTGAAATTCATGATGCAGATCAGCCAGAACAGGGGACTGGCAAACAGCGGCTTGAGTACCTCTTTAATGGAGATCCGCTCTGCATGATTCCCTTCCGCGCCGTAAACATTCAGCGGATTCGCCTCCGGTTCTTCCAGGCCGACATCAATGGGACTGGACTTCAAACTGAAATAGACAAAGACCGTGATCAGTCCCAGTGTGCCTGCGGCGATGAAAAAGACAGTCCGCCAGTCCGCTAGAAAGCTGAGTGAAGTATCACGTTCTCCCAGCATGATCAGGCTGCCCAGATATACGCGGGCAAACGCATCGCCGAACAGAAACGAGAGCGAAAGGATCGCCATCACGGTCGCATGCCATTGCACGGGAAACCAGCGCGAAGCGGTTTTTACCAGCGCCACCCAGCCCATCGACTGAAAAAATCGATTGACGGCCCAGATGATGACGAACAGGGTTAAGCCACCTGCCAGTCCAAACCAGATCGAACACAGGACGGACGCGATCATCCCGGTCAGGAACATCAGCCGACCGCCGAGAAAATCGGCCAGGTAACCGTTAATGATTTTCCCCAGGGCATACAGCATCACTCCCACAGAGGCGATGGTCCCGATGTCGACTTTGGTGATGCCGACTCCCTCGTACTCTTTCAGCAGCAGCGGCGTTGCGACCGCCAGGTTGGAACGGCAAATGTAATAACCGACGTAGCCCAGAAACAGGCTCAGCAGGGTCATGAATTGCCAGTTGCGATTCGGAGACTTCGACATCATGGCCTGCTTTGGATAAGGGAGAGTTGGCGGATATTTTCTCTGGCGAGTCCCGGGCCGGTGGTCATTCCCTTGCCGCCAATCCCAGTGATTAAATGGATCCGGTCGTCAAGGGTCTGCTGGAATAAACCGGCGGACTGTGCTTCAGTATAAATGCCACACCAGCGATCAATCACTTCAAATTCCAGTTTGACGAACATCTTTCGCGCATAATTAATAATGTGTGATTCCACCTCGGCTGACAGAAATTCAGTGGGCGCGTCGGTTGAGTAAGCGTGCGAATCGCCGAGAATGAATTCGTTATTCTGATTTTGGGTCATCCAGATCTGGATGCCACGTTCCTGCAGAACCGGATCGGGGGCCGGCAGGGAAACGCCTTGCAGGGATTGTGCCTTCAGAAAGGCGGGATAGCGTGTGAGCGCAATGGGAGAGGCGATACTGGTGCCCAGTGTACGATTTTCAGGATTGGAGAGTTTCAGCATCTGCAGTTTGCAGTATTGCAGATTTCGCGACGCATAGATCTCGGGGAACAGCGTCTGCAGATCGGCTCCGGAACAGACAAAGGTATGGCGTGCCTGAAATGTTCTGCCCGAAGAGGTTCTGATGCACGCGAGGCTTTCCTGTGATTCCACGGTGATCGCGGTCGTGTTCGGCAGATAATCGCAGTCTGATGTACACGCGATCCAGTTGATCAAGGCGCGAAAAAACTGGTCGGGATCCAGTTGCAGATCATGGGGGAAAAACAGGCTGCCTTGACAGAACTCCGGATTCAGGCAGCAGCTGGAACGGATGGTTTCTTCTGCGGAATAGTATTCCGCCGGACATAAGGAGTCTTCACAGGCAACCGCCATCTGTTTCAGGAAGTCCGCTTCTGCTGCTGTGTGCGCCAGGTACTGGGTCCCTGTCCGACGCAGGGGAACGTCGAGAAACTCGCAGAGTTCTGAATAGATCTCGCAGGAAGCGATTGCCCGGTCGCGCCAGCGGCCTGCGGGCATGGCGCTGGGAATAATCAACCCGAAGTTACGGACAGACGCCTGCTGGGGAAAGACATTGCGTTCAATTAATAACGTCTTCAGCCCCTGGCGCATGGCGAAGTAGGCATGAAAGGCACCGAGCACGCCGCCACCAATCACGATGACATCGTATTCACTCTGATAAGTTGGAGTCGACATGGTTTCAGAAACAGAATGAGTATCGGGAAAACAGGGCAGGACTGACCCGCGGTTGCCTGGAATGAGACAGGAAGCCTGCAGACGGTCTGGCGGGAACACAGGAGAAACTTCCCGCCAGACCTGTCGCAAGCTTCATTGTACAGGGAAAAGTATCGAGGAAATTTTTCAAAATACAATGACAAAATACGCAGTATAATTGATAATATTTACATCGTCTTCATCTCATCTTTACCATCCTTAAGTAGTGGGAAGCTATCATACAGGTCTGAAAAGAGCGGCTTTCCATCGATACCCTGTCATGAAACGAGCACACGTGAGATTTCCCGAACGACGCAAAGTGGCTTTACTCATACAGACTTCCAGTGACTGGAGTCGCCAGATCATTCAGGGGATCGCCGACTATGCGCTGGAGCAGGGGGGCTGGGATTTCTGGATTGAGTTCCGCGGTCTGCAGGAACAATTGAGGTTACCCGCTTCCTGGAACGGGCATGGCACAATCTGTCGTCTGGCCGATGCCCGCATTCAGCAGTCGATCCTGCAGCGGAAGCTGCCCGCGGTGAATGTCTCGTGGCTGGGCAAGCATTCCACAAAAATTCCCAAAGTGATTTCAGACGAACGGGCGTGTGCCCGGCTGGCGGCAGACTTCTTTCTGCAAAAAGGATTCCGCTCCTGTGGCTATATTGGCCCCGATCCCACGTTGAAATATCTGCCGACGATCGAGAACGAATTTCAGGAGCTGATTGAGCAGTCTGAAGGGGTCTGTTTTCAATTTCCGTATTACGAACTGACGAAGGAAGACGACTACGAGAAACAGCAGAAACGTTTAAAGGAGTGGCTGCGGGAACTGCCCAAGCCGGTGGCGCTGCTGGTCTGGTCGAGCAAGGTTGGTCGCGAAGTGGCGACGGTCTGTGTAAATCATCATCTGGAAATTCCCGACCAGGTGGCGATCCTCAGTATCGAACATGATCCCCTGATGTCGGCGCTGTCTCCCGTGCCTCTCTCCTGTATTAATCAGGCACCGCATGTCGTGGGTTACGAGGCGGCACAACTGCTGGACCTGTTGATTCAGGGAGAGTCGCCGCCCGCGGAACCGATTCTGATTCCCCCGCTGTCGATTGAAGAACGTGCTTCCACCGATACGCTGTTTGCCGATGATGACCTCGTTCGCGAAGCCATTGATTTCATTCGTCAACATGCGCAGGAAGCGTTGCAGGTCTCGGATCTGACTGATCATCTGAATGTATCGCGGCGGATCCTGGAGCATCGCTTTCAGAAAGCCCTGCATCGTTCCCCCGCTGCAGAAATTCGCCAGGAAAAACTGAAGCGGATCATCAAACTGCTGCAGGAGACGAACCTGACCATTTCGCAGATTGCAGCCCGTTGCGGCTTTCAACATCAGGAAGCCATGATCCGCATGTTCGGCCGCCTGACGGGCATGTCCCCCCGCGAATATCGCCAGCAGAATCACAGTCGTCACTGACTCTGAACGTCCGCTCTCCTGTGTGACCGGGATTTTTCAGTTACGGAATAGCATGCGTCTATGGGTCCTGTTAGGATCGATAATTCAGAATCCACTGATTGACAACCGGCTCAACTGATTGAGGAAGACGACGATGATTTCATGCTGTTCGAGAATATTGCTGATGTGTTTGTGGGCCAGCGTGTTGACGGTTCCTCTCACCGCTGCCGACGATGATCCCGGCTCGATCTTTATCGAAGGTTACACCAGTCAGTTGAGCTATCAGCCTGGTGAGAAGATCGCCTTTCATCTCTCCAGTTCTGAGCCACAGTATTCGGTCGAAATCACCCGGCTGGGAGCGGAGAACAAAACGGTTTTCAAAGAGACCCGTAAAAACGGCGCTGCTTATCCTGTCCCGGAAAATGCTTCGTCACACGGTTGTCAGTGGCCGGCCGCATTTGAGTTGACTGTCCCCGATTCCTGGCAGAGCGGTTATTACAATGTCCGGCTGTCAGTTTCTGATCGGGGCGGGAAGTTCATTCAAAGGAACACGCGATCGGCGGAATCGAATCTGTTTTTTATCGTCAGGGCAAAGCAGCCGGGCAGCCAGACGAAGATTCTGATTCAACTGAGCACGAATACTTACAACGCCTACAACAACTGGGGCGGCTCCAGCCTGTACAGCTATCATGGCCGGGCGAATCTGCAGGGGCATCGTGTTTCGTTCAATCGTCCCCTGGCCGGGCAGTTTGCCAACTGGGAATTGCCGTTTATTATCTGGGCAGAGAGCAACGGGTATCAGCTCGATTACGCCGCCAACAGCGATCTGGAATTTCACCCGGAACTGCTGCAGCATTATCGGCTGGTGTTGAGTGTCGGCCATGATGAATACTGGTCGGCTCCGATGCGTGATCACCTGGAACGGTTCATCAGCCAGGGAGGGAACGTGGCGTTCTTCAGTGGCAACTCGGTCTGCTGGCAGGTCCGCAGTGAGGACGACGGGCGGGCGCTGACCTGCTGGAAACAATGGTATAACCAGGACCCGCTGTTTCCGGACGGGGATCACCGTCTGCTGTCGACACTCTGGAGCCATCACCTGGTGAACCGTCCTGAAAATCAGTTAACCGGAGTGGGCTTCCTGTATGGCGGTTATCATAAAAGCCATGGTCAGTTCATGGAGGGCTCCGGTGCTTACCAGGTGCATCGTCCCGCACACTGGGTATTTGAAAAGACCGGCATCAAACAGGGAGACGAATTCGGCGGCAAAGACAGTATTGTCGGTTATGAATGCGATGGCTGCCAGTTTGAGATGAAGGACGGTCTGCCTGTGCCCACATTCAAAGATGGAACGCCGCGTACTTTTGAAATACTGGCTTCCTGTCCGGCGAAATGGGCGCCCGGCGACAGCCTGTGGTATGATCGCTTTGATGAAGATCGCATCGGGGCTGCGATACTGGGCATGTATACCAACGGGGGGACTGTCTTCACGGTTGGCAGTACTGACTGGGCTCATGGACTGCGCGGGAAAGATCCGGTTGTACAGCAGGTAACGAAAAACATTCTCAATCGTCTGTCGAAGTAAGTCTCAAACGGCCTGCAGCGCGTCCCGTTCCTGTTTGGTAATCCGATACAGAACGTGACGGCAGAGCGGATCATCGCCGGGAATGGCGGGGTGATCAAAGTTATCGATATAACTCATCCCGATTTTTTCCATCACGCGTCGTGATGCCACGTTCGCGGGAACAGTAAATGACAGGACTTCTTTCAGATTACACTGATCGAACCCGAAGTCGAGTGCCGCCTGGGCACCCTCTGTTGCATAACCCTGGTTCCAGTACGGAGCCGCCAGTCGCCAGCCGATCTCAACACAGGGTGTGAAATAAGCGGTAAACTGTGGGACTGCCAGGCCGATAAAACCGGCAAACTCTGTTGTCTCTTTGAGCTCAACCGCCCAGAGTCCAAAACCATACTCGTCGAAATGTTTTTGACACCGTTCGACCAGAGACGCACTTTCCTCATAAGAGAGCGGCGCTGGAAAGTATTGCATGACTTTCCGGTCGGCATTCATCTCCGCGAAGGGGGCGACATCTGTCTCGCGCCACGGTCGCAGAATTAATCGGGAAGTTTCCAAGGTCTGTTTCTCCAGGGTGTTTCGCATTGCTATTGTTCTCTGTGTTTTTATTGTTGGGTTTCACTACGAACCTAACGTAAAATTGCTGAGAATATTTCAAGGAAAATTAATCAATTCCCAACTCAACGGGTGGGACACTGCTTCTACACCGCATAATCCGCACTTCCGATTCTGGACGGTCACTATATAAAGAACCGCAGATGTCAGGCGAAATTCACGGTAATCCTGTAAAACCACGTTGAATTCTGCTCTCTGCGATGGTTCAATATATTAAGAATCCTAATTTTCTTAAGTCTTGATAGAGTCACAGCAAAACAGTGCGTTCTCCGGGAGTTTCTAGATGAAAGTCTGTCAGTTTGCAGTCCTGTTTTTCATTTTTTGTTTACATTCCGCTGGCAATCTGCCTGCTGCTGACCCCGGTTCTCCCCCGGATCTGATTCAGGTTCCCGGCAGCTGGGAGCAGCAACGGGATGGCAAATATGCAGATTACGATGGCTTCGCCTGGTATCGCTGTTACGTCAAGGTCCCGGATAACTGGGCTGACATGTCCGCACGTCCTCTCTGGCGCGATTCGGTAACACTGTCGATTGAAAAGCTGGCGGACGCGCATGAACTGTATATTAATGGAACCCGCATCGGGCAGATCGGCGGCTTCCCGCCCCAATTCGAAAGCGGGTTCGACAAGTACCAGCGTTACAAAGTCCCGCCGGGAACCTTGAAGCTTGGGAAATACAATACGATTGCCGTGCGCGTTTATAATGCAGAAGGTCCGGGAGGCTTTCGGGGTGTCCCTCCCATTCTGGCAGGTTACTTTCTGGAATGCGTCTTAAAAGGGGAATGGGAATTCCTGGTCGGAGATAACCCAAAATGGGCTCTGGCTGCCGTCGCCGACAAACCAAAGCAGGCAGCCTATGATCAGTTCGCCCCGGCGACCTCGACATTGAAACGCTCCAGCCAGCTTTCGCCGGGTCGCAGACTGCCTCCGGAAAAATCCATGGAACTGTTTGAACTGGACGCCGACATGCGTGTCGAGCAGTTGCTGACAGAACCGCTGATCGGACAACCTTTGTTTTTGAGTTTTGATGAACGGGGTCGCATGTGGGTCGTGCAGTACCGTCAGTATCCTTATCCGGCGGGTTTGAAAGTCTTGAGCCGCAACAAATATTATCGCATGGAATTCGACCAGATGCCGCCGCCACCTCCAAATCATTTTCCCGGCAATGACCGGATTACCATCCACGAAGATACGAACGGCGATGGAAAATATGACGACCACAAAGTGTTTGCCGGCGATTTGAATGTCGCGACTTCGGTTGTCAAAGGGCGGGGCGGGGTCTGGGTACTCAATCCGCCTTACCTGATGTTTTATCCGGACAAAAATAACGACGACATTCCCGACGCCGATCCCGAAGTGCATCTGCGAGGCTTTGGAATATCCGATACCCATTCTGCTCCCAACAGTCTGCAGTGGGGACCCGATGGCTGGTTGTATATGGTGCAGGGGAGCAACGTCGTTTCGCATCTGAAAAACAGCGACAAAGCCGATGCCCCGGCGATCTACTGTGAAGGCCCTGCAGTCTGGCGGTATCATCCGGAATCAAAACGTTACGAACTGTTTGCTGAAGGAGGCGGAAACGCCTTTGGTCTGGAGGTAGATGCGGACGGCCGTATCTATTCCGGTCATAACGGCGGAGGGACACGCGGTTTTTATTATGTGCAGGGCGGCTATTACGAAAAAGGAACCGAACGCAAGTACGGCGATGTGAGCAATCCTTACGCGTTTGGTTTACTGCCTTTCATGAAACATGCGGCGACGCCTCGCTTCAGTCATGCACTGGTGAAGTACGAAGGAGACACACTGCCGGAAAAATATCGTGGCAATCTGCTGTCGGTGGATCCCCTGCATCAGTACCTGGTCTTTTCTGAAATCAAACCGCTGGGCTCCACGTTTGAGACGGAAGATATCAGCTTCCCACTTAAGAGCACCGACCTGGGTTTTCGTCCGATTGAAATCAAAGTCGGTCCGGATGGAGGCGTGTATGTAGCCGACTTCTATGAAGAGTTCATCGCCCACGGGCAACATTACCAGGGACAGGTTGATCCCAACTCAGGTCGCATCTATCGGTTCCAGGCAAAAGACGCCAAGCCGCGCAAGATCGACGATCTCAGTCAGAAAACGACGCCCGAATTGCTGGAGCTGCTCAAACATCCCAATGAATGGCAGCGACGGACCGCGTTGAGGCTGCTCGGCGATCGAAAAGATGCTTCCGCGATCCCCACGCTGAAACAGTGGATCAAAGAGAACGACGGTCACCTGGCGCTGGAAGCTTTCTGGGCGTTGAATCTCTGTCAGGGTTTCGATGAGACGGTGGCAGAACAAACGCTGAAACATCCCCACCCCATGGTTCGTTTCTGGACGGTGCGTCTGCTGGGGGACGACAAAGTGGTCTCCACCCATCTGGGGCAGGCCCTGATCGCGCTGGCACAGGACGAACCAAACGCAGAAGTCCGTGGCCAACTGGCGGCGACTGCACGGCGTCTACCTGCGGAAGTCTGTCTGCCGATCGTGGCGGCGCTTTCGAATTATGCAGAAGATGTCGACGACCGCCATCAGCCCTTGATGGTCTGGTGGGCGCTGGAATCGAAAGTGGACTCCGATCGCGAACAGGTACTCGCGCTGTTCAAAGATCAGGAATTGTGGAACCGGCCGTTGATCAAAACGGCGATACTGGAACGACTGATGCGCCGCTATGCGACGGCCGGCAGTCGTACCGATCTGATTTCCTGTGCGAAGCTCTTCGAACTGGCGCCGGATGAGAATTCCAGAAAAACATTGATGGCGGGATTCGAGAATTCGTTCAAAGGACGCTCGCTGGCCGGGCTGCCGGAAGTGCTGGTGAAAGCACTCGCGGATGCGGGGGGTGGATCCACCACGTTACAGATGCGGCTGGGCAATCCACGGGCGATTCAGAGCGCGCTGGATGCGCTCAAGACGCCGGGCAAGAACCAGGCGCAGCTGGTGGAATTTATCCAGGTACTGGGTGAGTTGCAGGAACCGCAGGCTTTACCCGCGTTGCAGAATCTGTTGAGCACCACCAAAGTACCCGAAGTGCAGACCGGCTTGCTGGTGGCATTACAGAAATACAACGAACCTCAAGTCGCCGAGACAATTCTGAAGCGGTATTCTGATTTCAGCGAACCGGTGCGCGAAGTGGCCCTGTCGACTTTGGTCAGTCGCAAAGAGTGGACACGCCAGTTGCTGACCGCGATTGATGTCGGCCAGATTGAAGCCGCTTCGATTCCCGCTGACCTGGTTCGAAAAATGACCATCCATCCGGATCAGCAGATCGCCGACCTGGTCAGTAAACACTGGAAAGAGATCAAAGGGGCATCAAATCAGCAGATGCAGGATCAGATTGCTCGCGTCTCGAAACTGCTGGGAACGGGGTCCAGCGATGTGTATCATGGAAAGGAACTCTATCAGCAGCATTGTGCGAAATGTCACATTCTGTTTGGAGAGGGGAAACGGGTCGGGCCGGAACTGACGCAATATAAACGTGATGATTCGCTGCGAATGCTGATGCACGTCGTCAATCCCAGTGCAGAAATCCGGGAAGGCTATGAAACGTACCTGGTGATCACCGTGGACGGACTGGTGGTTTCCGGTTTCCTGTTTGACCAGGATCAGCAGATTGTGGTCATCCGGGGGGCGGACGGACAGAACGTGACGATCAAACGGGAAAACATTGATGAAATGATCAAACAGCCCAAGTCGCTCATGCCCGAAGGACTGCTTGATCAACTCAGCGAACAGGACCTGCGTGATCTGTTCGGGTTCCTGCGGAGCAGCCAGCCCGTATTCAAATAACGGGAACATTCGTCTGTCTGCCAGGATGCTTAGCAGGAAAAGCGTTGCAGGATCTGTTGTGCGTAATCGAGTTCGGGGATCAGGCAAGGATGCTTGTACTGTTCGATACTGCCGCCCAGTTTCTGCTGGCGTTCCGCGGCAAAGCGAGCCCAGGTACCCGCAGTCAATTCGCAGGCGACGGGCAGCGCCAGGCGACCCGACTGCCGTTTCTCTGCATACTCACAGTTGGTTTCCTGTAATTGCTGGTCCAGCGCTGCGAGCAGAGTCGGGAGTTGATCGCTCGATGACAGGGCCGACCCTTCAAACAGCAACTGGTAATGTGGTGGCTCTCCCCATTGGGGAATCAGGGAATATTGACCGATTTCCAGCGCGGTCTGTGCGACGGCATTCCGGACTGCAGTCACCACCTGGGATTCCGTGATCTTTTCCCCGGTCAGATTGGAGATATGCGCGCCCTTGTGCAGAAACTCCAGCAAAGGAGTCTGGCTGTAAAACCCGGTGCAGCGGACGACATCACAGATATGGTAACGGTACAGTCCCGAGGGAGTGGTCAGCAGAATGAAATAATTCTGTCCCACTTCCAGTTGATCGGCGGTAAGGATATTCGAGGTGGTCAGCGGGTCTTCATCTTCGGGAACAAACTCAAAGAAATGAGAGGTGATATCCAGTACGCCGGTAGACGTGCCCGATTCGAGGGGAATCGTCATCCGTCCTTCACTGGCGGAAAGTCCGTGATCGCGGACCGGCGGCGTGCCATAATAGGGTGCCAGCTGTGACAGGTACGCTCCCGCCGATCCCCCCATCCAGACCGCCAGCAGAGACAGTCCCGGCCAGAAGTCGCGGGGATAGAGGTGCCCCGTACGTGCCACAATGCGTTCCAGTTCGCGGGCCCGTGCGCGGTTTTTTCGTTTGAGTTTCGGTTGCAGCGTTTTCAGAATGGCCGGTTCCAGTTGTGCGGCACCTGTCAAGCGGCCGTCTGCGATATCGCGGATCAGTGATTCGCGCTGTTGATCTGCGAACTGTGCCAGATGCAGCAGGGTGCTCGGGTTGGCGGTGGTGATCATGCCGACGTCCTGATCGGCGATTGCCAGCCGCAGGGCGGTGTAGTATTTGAGGTGCGGGTCTTCAATCTGCGAGACTTCGCCGGGAACCGTATACAGCAGCTTGACAACCGGGCTCTGCATGGCGGCGACGAGTCCACTGATATTGCCGCAGGGAGTCCCGCCTGGTGTGCGGAACTTATCGAAGTTACTCGAGAGCTGGACGATGTTCTGATATTTCAAACGGGGAAAATCGTCGTAGGTGAGAATGCCCCAGTTCTGCCAGCCCTGGCGGTAGTCTTTCAGAAACGGTTCGGTGATGGGAATGAATTTGGAATCCGCGGTCGTACCACTGCTGAGGGTAAACATCAGCAGTCGATTGGCGGCTCCGAGCAGCGCGGTCGTCTCACCATTTTTGACGCGATCGATCCAGGGGCGAAAACGTTCATAATCGGAGACGGGAAAGCGGGTCTGGAAATCAGAGATCGAGCAGGAGCCGTCCAGCTGCCATTCGCGGCTGAAATCACTGTCGGCATTCAACTGCAGGATGCGCTGCAGAGTCTGTTGCTGGACTTCGCGGCAGCGTGAGGTATGAGCAAGAAACGAATGGGCGGCGCGACGATAACGTCGTCGTGTGAAAGTGCCGCCAGCAGCCCGTAGCAGATTCAGGGCACGCATTCCTTGCTCCCCGGTCGATGATTGCTGCGCTTAAGAATAAGGGAACTGTGGAGGAGAGTCTGAAAAATCCATGAGCTCTCCTCCTCCCTACGGAGACAGACGTTTAATCTTCGTCGTCGTCTTTCTTCTTTTTCTTCTTCTTACCAATCGAAATCTTTTCGACGCGTACCTTGGGTAAACCGAGGGCACCCTGGCCATCGACCCAGCGGTCTTCGAATTTCAACTTTTCAATACGCTCTGCCCGCTTTAACACGTTACGTGCACGGACCAGCGTACTTTTGCTCTTTAAACTTTTGTCGAGTGACACGGTGTCATCCCCTTTGTTAGATGTTATTTCGAAGACAGCCATTTACTATGGAAATTGACTGTCAAAACTGGCATAGTGGTGTATCGTTCGCAAGAAGCGCTGTAGTCAGCGGGCTGGTCAAACGGATTCCGAGACCCGTGACGATTTGCGAAGCGACATATGGTAAATGGAATGCTCATTGATTGCAACCGCTGGTAAATAATTCCTGTCCGCTGTTTTTCGTGAAAATCCGATTTTCGTTGCTCAAACGAGAGTCGAGGGGGCCCCATTATTTCACTTTACGATACAAATTTCACCCTGTTGGACTGGTCGATCGTCGTCTGCTACCTGTTAACTTCGATCGTAATTGGTTTGTGGGCCAATCGTTACGTCGGAAACCTGTCTGATTACCTGGTGGCGGGACGCAAACTTCGGATCCGGCTGGCCCTGGCAACCATGACAGGGACCGAACTCGGGCTGGTGACCGTCATGTATATGGCCGAGCTCGGTTTTATCCAGCAGTACGCCTCGCTGTACCTGGCTTTTCTGGAAGCAGGGGCCGTCCTCATCATCGGGCTGACCGGTTTTGTCGTCTATCGATTAAGGGATTCCTCGATCATGACGATCCCTGAATACTACGAGAAACGCTATTCCTCCACCGTCCGCGTGGTGGGGGCGAGTGTGATGGTCGTCTCAGGTGTCCTGAATATGGGTCTGTTCCTGAAAGCGGGTTCTCAGTTCCTGACCGCCATTTCCGGCCTGCAGGATGAAATGTACCTCAAACTGATTATGACCGGTCTGTTATTGCTGGTACTGTTTTATACCGTGCTGGGCGGCATGGTCTCCGTGGTGATTACTGACCTGATTCAGTTCCTGATCCTGGGAACCGGCATGGTGATTGTGACGGGCGTCGTCTTCTGGTCAATTGGCTGGGACGGGTTTGCTGCGATTGTGACCGAGCAGAACGGGTATTTTGATCCCACCAACCCGGAGAACCCGTCCGGAAAAGGAGGCGGGATCGGCTGGTTGCAGATCATTCAAATGACCGTGGTGATCGGATCAGCGGCCATGTTGTGGCCCACCAGTGCGGCACGCACGCTTTCCTGCCAGAGTGCCGCAGTCGCGCAAAGACTGTATACACTGAGTTCCATCTCGTTTCTGGCGCGGCGGGCACTGCCGGTGTTCTGGGGAATTGGTACTTTTGCTTTTTTCGCAGCTCAACCGGAATTGTTCGCGGAATTCAATGAGGCGGTGAAAACCAACAGCTCCGTTACCTCTCTGTCGGCGATGCCACTGTTCCTGGCGAAAGTCGTGCCGACCGGATTACTGGGACTGGTGACCGCAGGCATGATTGCCGCGTTCATGTCGACACATGACAGCTACCTGCTCTGCTGGAGTGGCGTGATTACCCAGGATATCGTCGCTCCCCTCGCCGGCCCGATGAGCCAGCGTGCCCGCATCTTAGTGACCCGGATTGCCATCTTTGTGATCGGGGCGATGCTGTTGATCTGGGGCCTGTGGTATGAAGTCAGCAGTGATTTATGGGGCTACTTGGCGGTGACCGGTGCCGTCTATCTTTCCGGTGCCATTCCCACGGTGGTCGGCGGTTTGTACTGGAAACGGGGGAGTCGGGCCGGGGCGCTGGCGGCGATTCTGGGAGGTCTATTGGGTCTGTCCGCCATGGGGCCTTGTGTGGAAATGATCAATGGCTGGTTCTCGTCAAACCTCAATGCAACCCATCTCACGCTGATGACGTTTGCTTTTTCCGCGGCTGTGTACGTGCTGGGTTCGCTGATTTTTCCGGATCAGCCGCGCGAGTCGAATACGTTCCCTGTCAATCCTGTTGCAGAAGTGTGAGGGTTTAATATGTATATATGGATGACAATCTGGACGCTGCTGCTGCTGATCAGTGGCGTGGCATTTCTGGTCGTGCTCGCTTTTGTTTCCTTCGGAGTCAAAGCCGAATTGCGGGACACACTCAATGACCTGAAAGCCGACGTGAACGAATCACAGGCACACGAAGAAATTCTGGATCGCCCCATGGAATGACTGCTGGCACGCTGATGTTCACGTCAGCTGTCCACGCGTCGTAAACCGATAAAACTTGCGGATTTCGGAACAATAGACTGGTGCCACAGTTTCGATCATGCTATTTTTAAACATCAGTCTGCAGGGAATCTCTGAATGTGAAGAGGTGCTTCTGCTGGTTCAGCACAGGAGTCGCGTCGTTCATGATGTGCCCTTTTTGTCGTGATGGTGAGACGAAAGTAATTGATTCACGTTTGAGTCAACCTTTCAGTGTGCGCCGACGACGGGAATGCCTGGCCTGCGGAAAACGCTATACGACTTACGAAAAAATCGAAGAGTCGCCTCTCAAAGTCATCAAGAAAGATGGCGCGCGGGTTCCCTTTGATCGTATGAAAATGGTCACCGGGATTGAGACCGCCTGCTACAAACGCCCGGTCAGCCCCGATCAGATTGAAGCCATCGTCGCGCAGATTGAAGCAGAAATTTATGAGAACTTCGATCGTGAAGTCCCTTCGCGATTTATCGGCGAACGGGTTTCCACGGTTTTGAAAGACGTCGATCAGGTGGCCTTCGTCCGCTTCGCGTCAGTCTATCGTAACTTTACCGATGCGAATGACTTCGTGACCGAAATTCAACCGATGCTGCGTACCGACGACTGAAGGACCAGCATTCCTTCAGGCAATGATGTCCGGCACCACATTGCCGGCGACTCCCGTAACCCGCATGTCGAGCCCCTGGAATTTGAACGTGAGCCGTTCGTGATCCATGCCTAACAGGTGCAGCAGCGTAGCGTGAAAATCGTTGACGTGCATCGGATTTTCGGCCACATTGAAACCGATGTCATCCGTTTTGCCATACGCAAAGCCGCGTTTCACGCCGCCCCCCGCCATCCAGACGGTATAAGCGTCTTTATGGTGATCGCGACCGGGGGTCTTGCGATCTCCCTGCACCATGGGTGTCCGCCCGAACTCCGCGCCCCAGACGACCAGCGTATCGTCCAGCAGTCCCCTCTGTCTGAGGTCTCTGATGAGGGCGGCGATGGGTTGATCGACCTGTCGGCATTTGTTCTTCAGACTGTTCACGAGATTACCATGATGGTCCCAGCCCTGGTCGAAGAGTTGCACGAACCGCACGCCCCGTTCCACCAGACGTCGTGCCAACAGGCAGTTATTCGCAAAGCTGGCTTTGCCTGGCTGCGTACCATACTGCTCGTGAATGTGTTTGGGTTCGTTGGAAATATCCATCAACTCGGGCACGGCGGACTGCATGCGATAAGCCATCTCGTACTGATTGATGCGTGTCGCGATTTCCGGATCTCCTACATCCGCCAGTTGTACTTTGTTGAGATGATTGACGCTGTCGATGATCCGCTTGCGGTCTTCACCCGTCATCCCTTTCGGATTCGAAAGAAACAGGACGGGGTCTCCCGAGGAACGAAATTCGACGCCCTGGTAAATGCTGGGCAGAAAGCCGCTGCCCCACAGGCTGTTTCCGGCTCCCGCGACGTTGCCGGTAATCAAAACGACAAAGCCGGGCAGGTTACTGTTTGCGGAACCCAGGCCATAGTTGACCCACGAACCCAGGGAGGGACGTCCGAAGCGTGAGAAGCCGGTCTGGAAAAAGAGCTGGGCGGGCGCGTGATTGAAGTGATCAGTTTTCAGGGAATGGATCATGCAAAGTTCATCGGAGACCGAACCCAGGTGAGGCATCAGTTCCGAGATGGGAAGCCCGGCTTCTCCCTGTTGCTGGAAGGCGAACGGGCTGCCCATCAGCTTGGGCTGTTCGCGAATGAACGCCAGTCGCAACCCTTCCCAGAGTTTGTCGGGGACGAGTTCGCCGTCCAGTTCCTGCAGTTTGGGTTTGGCATCATATAAGTCGAGGTGCGACGGTGCGCCGACCATATGCAGGAAGATCACATTTTTGGCTTTAGGGGTGAAATGTGATTCGCGGGCCGCCATCGGGTTGGCGGCTGTGGGGAGTGCCGCCTGCAAATCATTGGCCAGCAGCGCAGTGAGCGCCGCGCCTCCAACCCCCATGCCGGCCCGCTGGAAGAATTCACGTCGGGTATAATTCAGCAGTTGTTGCAGATGCGCGTTCATGATTATCCCTTTGTGATGGTTTCATCTAAATTCAACAGGATGTTGGCGACATACAGCCACGCCGCCATGCGCGAGGCACCCACGCCTTCCGGCCGGTCGTCTGCCGCAATCAGCTTCTGGGCTGCCTGCGGGTGATCCTGGAAATATTTCAGTTCCTGCTCAAAGACTTTGGTTAAATGATCCACTTCGACCGGCTTCGCTGCGCGGGCGACACACAGGCGAAACGCATACGCGATGCGTTCGCGATCGGTCATGTCGGAATTCAGGCCTTTTGTTGCCAGGCGTTTTGCAAGACCAACGCCGATCTCCACGTACGCGGGATCGTTGAGCAGCGTCAGTGCCTGCAGTGGTGTGTTGGTGCGCGAACGATTGATCACGCAGGCGCCTCGGTCGGGGGCATCGAAATTCGTAAAGCTGGGATAGGGGGCACTGCGTCGCCAGATGACATACACACCACGACGGTAACGATCTTCGGCAGTAGAAGTCAGGTACTTGGGCGCGTTGCGGCCCACATGCCTCCAGAGCCCCTCCGGTTGAGGCGGGTAGACGGGCGGGCCTCCCATTTTTGTTGAGAGCAGACCGCTGATGGTCAGCGCGTTATCGCGAATCGTTTCCGCCGAAAGTCGCAGCCGCGGGCCGCGCGTATACAGTTTGTTGTAAGGGTCCGCTTCCAGCAGTGCGGGTGTGATACGCGCCGACTGCTGATAAGTGGCTGACATCACGATCAGTTTGTGAACCTGTTTCATCGACCAGTTGTGGTCCATGAACTCGACCGCCAGCCAGTCGAGTAATTCGGGATGCGTGGGGGCATCTCCCTGGCTGCCGAAATCTTCCTGGGTGGCGACAATGCCATGACCGAAGAACTGTGCCCACCAGCGATTCACGGTGACCCGCGCGACCAGTGGATTCTCGCGGGCGACGAGCCAGCGGGCAAACTCAAGTCGGCTGGGCTGGTCTTTTGTTTCGAGGGGATGCAGAGCGTCGGGTGTGCGGGGAGTGACTTCGGCCCCCTTGCTGAGGAAATCGCCGCGTTTGAAAATATTGTTCATGCGGGGTTCGGGCATCTCTACCATCACCAGTGTGGAATCGGGCTCCAGTGCGGTTAACTGTTCGCGAACCTGATTCAGTTGCTTGTCGAGATCAGCGTACTCCGTATCCTGTTGACGTTGAAACTGTGTTAAAGCGTTGGTCTGTTTCTTCGTCCGTTTTTCTGTTTCGGTTTGCAATGCTTTGCGAATGTCGGCGGGAATTTTGCCGGCTTCTTCGCTGTTTTCCAGCAGCGCCAGTGTGCTTTCTTCCCATTCCGACCAGGCAGTTTTGAGATCTTTTTGACGCTGGTTCAACTGCTTCTGCAATGCCAGGCGTTCGGCCGTGAGTTGCTCTTTGGTTTTCAGTTCTTCTTTTGCCAGGGGAACCGCCAGTTTGGGGCCGGTGACTTCGAACGTCACGCTCTTACCCACCTGTTTGACCTCCAGCGGCGTGTTATTGAAGAAAGCGAAAATCTGGTAGTAGTCCTGCTGCGAGAAAGGATCGTATTTGTGATTGTGGCACTGCGCACATTCGAAAGTCGAACCGAGCCAGACCAGGCCGGTGGTATTGACGCGGTCGAAGATCTGGTTGACGCGATTCTCTTCGGGATCGACGCCCGCTTCGACGTTACAGGTCGTACAGCGATGAAAGCCGGTGGCGATTTTCTGATCCAGGGTTGCCTGGGGGATCAGGTCGCCGGCAATCTGTTGAATGGTAAACTGATCAAAGGGCAAATCCTCATTCAATGCATTGATGACCCAGTCACGATAGAGCCACATCTCGCGCAGCTGATCCGCCTGGAATCCGTTCGAGTCGGCATAGCGGGCGAGATCCAGCCACTGCCGGGCCCACTTTTCTCCATAGCGGGGTGACTTGAGCAGTTTGTCGACATATTTCTCATACGCGGCGGGGGTCGGATCCTTCTCAAACGCGATCACATCTTCGGGTGAGGGGGGCAGGCCGATCAGGTCGAGGGATACACGTCGCAGCAGTCGCGCCGGGCTGGCCTGCGGAGACTGAGTGAGTGGCGGCGTTTGCTGTGATAATTTTTCTGCGACAAACGCATCAATGGCATTGTGAATGCGAAACGCAGGGTCTACCTGAGGCAGAGGACTTTTCGCCGGGGGGATGTAGGCCCAGTGCTTCGGTTCTTCCGATTCGGTCGGCCAGTCTGCGCCGGCGTCAATCCATTGTTTGAGAGTCTGAATTTCCTGCTGTGTCAGTCGTGTGCCGACCTCGGCGGGAGGCATTTGTTCGCTCTCGTCTTTGCTGGAGACGCGATGCAGGAGCAGGCTCTCTTTACTGTTCCCGGGGATAATCGCCGGTTCACCCGAATCGTTACGGAGCAGAATATTTTTGCGACTGGTTAAGCGCAGTCCCCCTTCACGGGCATCCGGACCATGGCAGTCCTGGCAGTGTTTCACAAACAGCGGGCGGACCGATTTCTCAAAGTCGATTTTATGAGCCGCCGGTTTTTCGGCTGACGCAGGGGCACCATGAGAAGTGGCTGGTGTGCTCAACAGAAGTAAGGTGAGAACCGTAAGGCAGCCGCAGAGAGTGCGGGGAACTTGAGAACCATACATACGCGTTCAATCCCTGTCAGGCCACCCGTAAGACTTTAACAATCTCAAAAGGGAACCTGTGAGATAATTGAAAGTAATGCCGGTCCGTCAGAACCGCCGAATTCGGGGGACGGTAGTCAGACACCACTGCCTGACGGGCTGAATTCATTTTGGGGAGAGTCGATAGACGTTCTTCTTTTCCTGTCGGAATAAATCCATGCTTCAGGATAACGCAGGAGTACGGAAATTTCAAGTTTTTTCATTTGAAAGCCGAGCGGGCGGATAATCGGCATTTCTGAGATTATCGGTTAGCTAAAGTCCGAGTGAAGGCTGACTTAGGATTTCTTCTTCGGGTTCTTCCTGGCCGGTTTTTTCAGGCTTTGTGCTGATTTTCCCGCTTTAAAGATGTCGACTTCGCCCGTATTCGGCTGCGGTTTGCCCGGAGTGGAACGTCCGCGGTCGGCATAACTCTGCAGTAATGCAGTCAATTCCCTGACGACTTCCGGATGGTCCGCCTGCACATTTTTCTGTTCGCCAATGTCTGCTTTGAGGTCATACAGTTGGATGGCGGGCAGGTCACTCAGATCATCTTTGCCCGGCTTGGGGAAACTCCAGCCTCCCGAACCGGGACAGAGTTCGAGCTTCCAATGATCCTTGCGAATTGAAAATGCACCGCGGATTGAATGATGGACGGCGGCTTCCCGGAGCCGTGTATCGGCTTGGCCTTCCATGGCGGGCAGAATGCTGACGCTGTCTTCACCCGCGTCATCGGGAACTTTTGCACCCACGATGTCGGCGGCGGTCGCGAACAGATCGGTCAGGCAGGTGAGCTGGTCCGAATGCGTGCCCGCTTTAATCCGCGCGGGCCAGTTGGCGATGAAGGGAACCCGATGTCCGCCTTCATAGATGTCGGCCTTGTGACCGCGAAACTGGTAACTGGGTTGATGATCTTTGTCGGCCATCTCTTTGAAGTTGGCCGCGGGTGAGCAGCCATTGTCGGCGGTGAAAATGATCAGTGTGTTGTCTGCGATACCCTGTTTCTTGAGCGCCTGCATGACCTGGCCGACGGTGTCGTCGACCTGCATCACGAAATCGCAGTAGGCGTTGATGCCGCTTTTTCCCTGCCATGCGGGTGTCGGCAGAATCGGCGTGTGTGGCGCATTGAGGGGAAAGTAAATGAAGAACGGCTTGCCAGTCTTTGCGGCAGCCGCCCGTTGATCGATGATCTCAACAGTCTTATCGGTGATGCGGGGCAGTACGTCGATGGCTTCAAAATCTTTATGCGCGGGACCATCGCGAAAGAAAGCTTTGGTGAGAGTGGGAATGCCCTGGCTGCGATCGTTTTCAATATAGACATACGGGGGCATGTCGAGTGAGGCGCTGATGCCAAAGAAGTAGTCGAAACCGACGCTGTTCGGCCCATTCTGGATCGGCTGGGAATAATCGACGTCCCAGCCCGGATTGGTTTTTTTGTCGTACCCGGCTTCGGTCGCGAAGCCCCCTTTTTTAAGTGACCAGTCCATCCCCAGATGCCATTTACCGACACAGGCAGTATAGTAACCATGTTCTTTGAGCATTGAGGGGACCGTTTCGCGACCCGGTTCAATCAGTCGTTGTGACAGTCCCCAGAGCACGCCACTTTTGAGCCGCGAGCGCCAGTTGTAGCGACCGGTGAGAATCCCATAGCGGGTCGGTGTGCAGACGGACGAACTGGAATGCGCGTCGGTAAAAATCATGCCGCCCTGCGCGAGCTGATCCAGATGAGGCGTCGCAATTTTACACTCCGGATTGAGCGCCCTAATATCGCCGTAACCCATATCGTCCGCAAGTATAAATACAATATTAGGTACACTCTTCTTTTCAGAGGAATATGCTATATTAAGCGAACCAAACACAATGTATAATGTCAGTGTTGTAAGGATGAGTGTAGTAATATTATGTAGTAAATATCTATTTGATGATTTTTCATCAAGCCCGGAAATTACTGCTGCAGGTTGCATAATGGCTCCAATCAAAGTGATTCTTCTCGGGGATTGCAAGTTATTACCTTTTAGTATCAGCCAATGGAACCAGCGGGTCAAGCAAATCATTACCCGAATCATTTTTGATGAAGCGGAACAGCATGAAACAAAAACGCACAAAACGACGTCAAACACATGGTTCCGCCTGGCATTGGAAGCAGACGGACTGCTGGTACTATACCCAGCCAGGTACCAAAAAACGGATTGCGCTGTTCGACGAAAAAGGCGAGCGACTTCGCGGTAAAAAACAGAAACGCGAAGCCGAAATCGCACTGGCCAGAGAAAAACTAACCTGGTCTGATGAAACAACTATTCATGCAAATCATGGTCCCTGGTTGGTAGCACGGGTTTGTTCTGAATATCTGCAGTACTGTGAACGCAGTCTGGAAAAAAACACAATGAGCAAAGGGCATTGTATTAACTCAGTTGCCTGGCTGAATGACCTTTGTGGCTACTGTGGAGCGCTTCCAGTTTCTGATCTCAAAAAAGGACATGTGCAGGAATGGATTGATAGTCACGAGACTTGGAAGAGCCCGGCCACACGTCGGAGTGTTATCTCGATTGTGAATGCCGCGTTTAACCGCGCTGAAGAGATGTTCGGAGTAGTCAATCCGATTAAAGGGCTCAAGAAGCCGAAAGAAAATCCACGCTTGGCTTCTCTCTCCCCCGAAGAAGAGCAGGCACTATACGATATTTGTGAGCCCTGCTTCAGCAATTTCCTCTTTGCTGCGATTCATACTGGACTTCGTCCTTTTAGTGAACTGGCCCGTTTGACGGCCGATGATATTGAGGAACACGATCGCGGCATGATGTGGAGGGTGTACGCCAGTAAGACTGATAAGACGCGGAAAATCCCTGTCCGACCGGAGATAGCAAAGCTCACTCGTCAGTTGATGAAAACTGCCCCTAAGGGATCAGGGAAACCCATCTTCAGAAATACAAGAGGAAATCCCTGGAAACGCATGAATGGTGTGCTGAGGTTTATCGGATTAAAGAAAAAACTGAAATGGAATGATGATCCAGTCAAAGGCAAGTACTCCTGCTATACGTGCCGTCACACGTTCGTACATCGAATGTTGTCCGGGTATTGGACGGATGGAAGAGGTGCCTCAATCGAAACAGTGGCTGAACTCATCGGTGACACACCCGCGACCACCTTTCGGCATTATGGTCGAGAATGGGCTCAGAACTACCAGGACCCCTTATGGAATGCCATTGGTGAAAGTTCTACTGGACCCAAAGACAGTCAGTCTAAAACAAAACGAAAGCAGACCAAAGCTACTAAGAAAACGAGCAGGTCAGGTAGTACAAACTCGAGACGTAAAGTTGCTTCAACGAAGACAAAATAAGGACCATGTTGATCAATGGCAGAAAAATCAAAATCCCGTCAAAGGCGTTCCCGCGGACGTGCCTGGTATTGGGAACAGACGGATTCCTGGTATTTCACGCCACCGGGAACGAAAAAACGTTTGCGTCTTGTTGATACCACAGGGCGTCCTGTTCGCGGGAAAGAGAACAGTCAACTTGCAGAACTGGCACTGGCCCGGGTGAAAGCTGATGGGGACTGGTTGCCGACTCCAGAACAGAAGAGTAAGGTGGTGATACAAGTTGCCATGGTGTGCTCGCGGTATCTTGAACATTGTGAAGCTCGATTTAAACATGGAAACCTCAGCTCGGATTACCATGCTGAAGTGGCACGGTATCTGAATGAACTGTGCGCCTATTGTGGTGCTTTGGCCGTGGACGAATTACAGAAAGGGCACATACAACATTGGGTGGAAAGCCATCCTACTTGGAAGTCGACGGCGACACAGCGGAATGCGATGAGTATCGTGATGGCAGCCTTTAATTTTTACACAGAGGAAGTCGGCTCCATTCACAATCCCCTGGTGGGAATGCAAAAACCACCGCAGTGCCCACGACTCCATTCTTTCAGTGAAGAAGATGAGCAATTGCTGTATTCTGCTACCGATGATTATTTTGGCAATTTCCTGTTTGCTGGAATTCATACAGGACTACGTCCTTTTTGTGAACTGGCCCGCGTTACTGCCAATGATGTCATTGAATCTGAGCGGGGTATGCAATGGCGGGTCTATGCCAGCAAGACTGGGAAGACACGTACCATTCCTGTGCGGTCTGAGGTCGCTGAATTGACACGACAAATGATTGAGGAAGTGGGAGCTGATCCCACAACTACTCTTTTTCGGAATTCGCGAGGAGGTGCCTGGACGAAAGTGGCTGGCGTGCAACGTTTCCGTAAAATACGACAGGACCTAGGATGGCTCAATGATCCTGTCCGCAAGCAGTATTCGACTTATACCTGCCGTCATACATTCGCGCATCGGATGCTCGCCGGCTACTGGAATGAGGGACAGGGATGTTCCATTGAAGTTTTAGCAGAGTTGATGGGGGATACTCCCAAAGTGGCCTTTGATCATTATGGCCGTGAGTGGGGACAGCATTATCAGGAGCCTCTGTGGACGGCAATTGGAATGTAAACCACGCTCCAAAATCAGCTTTAGTTTGAATATTACTCAGCTGAAAATACTCAGTATCTGCCGCCTCTGTAGACAAGAATAGGACTCAACGTAAGTGTTTTGAGCTAATCTGGTCGCCCCAATGGTACCGTAATGCCTGGAAACTGTTTGGAATTTGTCGCCCTGTGACGGTGTATCCTAGTCTGAGGTTTGACACGCATTTCTTCTTTGATGCGTCCGATTTCACTCTTTTCGATACGAATCCGCCCCTGTCCTCTCCGGCCTCCCTGAAAGTATTTGATTTCCACAGCGGTTCCGCGTAGTACAAACTCACCACAGTCTGACTGCGCAAGCCAGTCGTAAAACGTCAGGACTGAGATCCCGAGTTCTTCTGCTGCCTGCTGTGCTGTTAACCAGTCTGTTGCCATGTCCGACCCGAATGTCGATACAAAGTGATGATATTGTTGACCCAGTGGTCATCTCGATCATCAGATTGTCGCAATTGAGGGTCGCACAATTGTCGCATGACGCGACAATTGACTGCTTGGGGAAGATTTTTGAGAAAAAAGTTAAATAATTTGCCTGATAAGCGTTCGTGTAGCCGGGCATTAAAAAACTTCCTCACTGTAAATATGAACCCTTGCCTTTCAACAGTGGGCATAGATATCAAGGAACGAACTAGGTTCGATAGAAAAATATTGCTGTCTAATGATCTCGATTGGACTAATATGCGTTGGAATGGAACCGGATTCTGTTGTAAGTGATCCGTTTTATCTCGATCTTAATTTTGAGCTGATACTTTGATGAATAAATTATTGTTGGCATTACAGGGGTTTGAGGATTTAGGTCCGCTTCAAGAAATAAATATGACGGAGGAGAAATCAGATCTTATTGAAGCGTGGTTAAAAGAGAGTGTTTGTCCTGTTGTAGAAGAGTTGGTCGATTTAACGACTTTTCAGTCAAATACTCTTTGGTCTGCTTCACACTTAAGTAAAGGTACGGAGACGCGAGAACGCAAACTTGTGGAGTATGTCGATGATTGCTTGGTTAAATTTGCAGTTCAATTGGAAGCCTGCTTTCCCTACGTTTATCAGGCTAGGATTCCCATACACCACATTAATGATATACGTTTCATTGCTCAGAGACGCTGGTTCGACCTTGTCCATGCAGAGGATTTTTATCAGCCGACACAGCAATTGTTATTAGAGGATTTCAATAATCAGCACACAAATAATTTTCGAAATTACAAGCAGAATAAAACACCAGCTGATCATGTCTGTGACAGCATGTTTGCCCGCATAAAATATTGGAAAGAAATTTTAGATCAAATATATAGACTCTTCTTTGCGAATATACGGATAGATGATGAGCAAAGTATGAAAGATTTTTCTTCTCTTATGGATTGTGTGACGCAATTAGATTCCTCAGTCAAGGAATTACAAAAAGTATGTCTGAAATCCAAGCAAAAAACTCTCCGAGATGCTTGCACAACTTTATCATTAATTTATTTGTCTTACGCGGATCGTCCTGAATTGAATTGGCTCGTGGAAGATTCAAGTGAAGTAGAAGTGAGATCACGATCTTTTCGAAGATGTGTCGTACGACCTCCCGGAGAAATCCAACATGTTGAGAAGCAGTTAGATGGTACTTTCAAACTTATAAAGAAAGAGCCTGCTTCATTATGTAATCCTGCAGTAATCCGAAAAGTTGCTCAAGCTTTGATGGACATCAAGCCTATTTATGAAGTTCCGGATAGCCCTGAGGATTTGATCGACTGGGCTTGCTCTCAATCCCGTCTGGTTTTAGTTGATCATTCACCGCGACAGGTCTTTTGGGATGGAGAACCTATTGTCCAAAAATGGGACACTGAAACTGTTCAATGGAATTTGTTATGGATTCTGGCATGCAACCCGGGAAGAACTGTTGATAAAGAGATGCTATATAAGCCTCAGGGTCAGAAAATTAGTTCGCGACGTACTCGTCTCAAAGAATTGCTCAACGGGTGCGAAGCATTAAACCAACTGATTAAAACTATTCGCGGCCAAGGATATCGTCTGGAATTAGATAGTGACAACATTATTTTACTGCAGTCTGATGGACTTGGAGGTTTAAACAGAGTTCCTACCAGAAAATCTAGAAGTATTAATTCTTAAAGTAAGCTTCAGTCGGCAGTCTCTCCTCTTGATGTGCTGGCATTAACCGCATCATAGGCTAAATTAATACGCTTTTTGTGTCATAATAAATAGGATTATATGCAGCGTGTTAGCATTCAGGTGGAGCGGTTTTTCGGGGTACTCAACACGCGGCATATGATCTATTGGACTGAACCGCAGGGGCGTTTTCGACTATGGGGATTGAATGCCCGCAGGGTGAAAACAGCGTTCTGTTTTCTCTGTGATTGCGGGCATGATTCTCCGACGGGATCGTTCGCTCAAGCGTCGAGGCAGGCCGCTGTGGCGGGTTGTAATTGCCAGGACGGTTGTGCGGGGCGTCCCGGAGACGGAATCCGTCACCGGCGCAGACCCCGACCGGAACACTCTATGAAGGGAGATCAAAACGAGGGGCCGGTTCTCTTGCAGAAGACTCATGAGGTATCACAGACCTCCCAGAGTTCGGAAGCCGGCAGCGAGGCACGAACAAAATATGGAGCAGGAAGTCGCTCCCAGCGGGAGTGCAATTCCTGCGACCTCTGGAGTGCGGCTTGACCACAGGAGGGACAGATGGCAGACGATTCCCCGGGAACCGGAGACGCTGCCCGAGGACGTTTTTCGCTCAGAGGCCCCGCTCCTTCCAGCAGTCCGCGGCACAGCGCGATCTTCTCTGCCCGGAAGCGATTGGCCAGAAAGCCATAATGCCGAATCCTCATCAACCCGTCCGGAAGCACATGTTGCAGGAACCGGCGGAGAAACTCCGTGGCGGCGAGTGTCATCGTCCGCTTCCGACTGCCTTGGGCGTAGTCTTTATAGCGGAACGTGACCTGGCCGTCTGCGACGTTCAACAGCCGGCTGTTCGAGATCGCCACGCGGTGCGTATAGCGTGCCAGGTATTTGAGGACCGACTCGGGGCCGCCGAAAGGCGGCCGGGCATACACGACCCATTCGGTCCGTACGGACCGGTTGAGCAGACGCTTGAAGCTCTGGGGATCGGCGACGGAAGCCAGCCTCCCGGGGAATTCCAGTTTCCCCGCGGCAAACGCCTGCCTGAGCAGGTCCAGAAACTTGCCGCGAAACAGCCGGCTGAGTACGCGTACTGGCAGGAAGAAATCGGCCCGGCCTGCGACCCAGCGTGTGCGGTCGGGCGCCAGTCCGCCGGAAGGGACCACGCAATGCAGGTGGGGATGCGGCATCAGGGTTTGTCCCCAGGTATGCAGTACGGCCAGAAACCCGATTTCCGCCCCCAGGTGCCGGGGATCGGCGGCGACTTCCAGCAGCGTCTGGCTGGCCGCGCGGAACAGCATCCCGTACATCAGCCGCGGGTTGGCAAGCGTCAGATCCACCAGCAGGTTCGGCAGCGTGAACACCACGTGGAAGTAGGGCACGGGTAGCAGTTCGGTTGCCCGCTGCTGCATCCACTGCGCACAGGCGGAACCCTGGCACTTGGGACAGTGACGGTTTCGGCAGGAGTTGTAACTGATCTGTCGATGCTCACAGGAGCGGCACGTTTCCACATGCCCTCCCAAGACCGCAGTCCGGCAGTTCTGTAGCGCCCGCATGACGCGGCGCTGGGCGACGGACGTGGTGTATCGCTTCAAATATTCGGCGCCGTACTGCCGCACGACGTCAGCGAGTTCCCACCGGGGCCGGGTCATGCGTCCTCCTGTGGTGTGTCTGCCTGGTCCTGCTCGTAGAGCATTTCCAGGGGACTGCGGGTGCGGCCGATCAGGTGCGTGGAAACGTGCGTGTAGATCGCAGTAGTCCGCTGACTGGCGTGTCCCAGGAGTTCCTGGATGACTCGCAGTTCCGTACCGGCTTCGAGTAGATGGGTGGCAAAACTGTGACGCAGCATGTGCGGCGTGACGGCTTTGTCCAGGCCGGCTTCGTTGCGTGCATCCCGGCAGACCTGTTGCACCGTTGATACGGCGATCGGCTTGACCCGTGAAGGACTGAGAAACAGCCAGTCGTCCGGACGGGCGGCCCACCAGTAGTGCCGCAGCATTTGCAGCAACAGGGGTGAGAGCAGCGTGTAGCGATCTTTGTTTCCCTTGCCCTGCACGATGCGAATCACCATCCGCTGGCTGTCAATGTCGCACACCCGCAGACGCACTGCCTCGGAAATCCGCAATCCCGACGCGTAGGCCGTCATCAGGATGGTGCGGTGCTTGAAGGAGTGCACCGCCTGAAAGAAGCGACGGACCTCGTCAAGACTCAGCACTTCCGGTAAATGCCGTTCGGGCCGGGGGCAGCGAATGTCGTGCACGATCTCGCCGCGTTGGAGCGTGTTCCGATACAGGAACCGTAGCGAGGCCAACACCTGCTTATAGGTTCCCCAGGCGACTTGCCGTTCCTGGACCAGATACAGCAGATAAGTCCGGATGGCCTCTGGTCCCAGGACTTCCGGGCTTTTACCGAAGTGCCGGGCAAAGCGGGATATGTTGTCGACGTAAAGATTGATCGTTTTCGGAGACAGGTTCCGCAGTTCCATGTCCTCGATCATGCGCTGCCGCAGTGGAGTCATCACTGGACCTTTCGTGAAACAGAGATTTCAGAGACCGGGAAGGTACTGAAACTATGCCTCACAAATGGCGGAAGCGCAAATCGGAATATTCGGAACAGGCCGTACAGACGGACCTGGGTACCTACGTGTGCTTTACGGTCCGGGGGGACGAGCCCTCAGCGGAAGGATCAATCACAGTTGCCGATCCCAGGCCTACCGCGAAGCGGTTTAGTTCAATAAATAGGGAATATTTAGCATTCAGGACGCTATTCTATGGCCATTTCATCGTCCTGACTGCTCGATTACAGGGCGCCCGTTAGCGAAAACCGCTCCCATCGGTGAAGGATAGTACGGGCTTTTTCTGGTTTTCGAAAAATTTTCTACGGTCCCGCCATTTTTTCTTTCAATGTCGCACGCTGCGACAATTGTGCGACATTCCATTTTTATGCTCAGCACTCGTACCACCTGCGACTTGTATTTGAAGTCTTCGACGTTCGAAGAAATATGTCTGTTGGCTGGGTGGCAAAACCTCTTTTAAGGAGTGCTTTCATGTTAAAGCCAAACTACAAAACTAAGGTAACTCGGACACGTGAGCAGATTGCTCAAGAACGCGAGGATTTAGTACTTAAGACAGCGGGAGAAATTGATGCGATCGTGGCAGAATACCACGCCAAACTTCCTCGCAAACAAGCAGAATCGATAGGGGCCGCTTATGCGAGATTTTCTTCCCGCTTTCAGGAATCGATTGCTGATCAGATTCGCGTTATCTTTGAGGCAGCGATCAAAGCTGGAATTTTCATACCACGCGAAAAAATCTTCTATGATTTGGCTGTGAGCGGCAAGAAAGAACGCCGTTCCGGGTTTAACCAGCTAAAAGAGGCCATTGAAAATAAAGAGTTCGAAGTTCTCCTGGTATTTACGACGTCCCGGCTGTATCGCAAAAACTACAAATCAATGCAGTTTGTTGAAGAAGAACTGGTAGAACGCGGGCTTCGTGCCATTTTTGTGAAGTCGGGACTGGACACAGCAGATGGAGATAACTGGAGAATGATGCTCCAGATGTACTCTTTTCTGGATGAAATCTATGCAGGAATGCATAGCGCTCATATACAGGCAGCACATGAGACTTTGTTTCTGCAAGGGATGGTCTGTACTTCACTTTCGTTGGGTTATACGGGGCAAGATGTTCCAGGTCAATTTACCAAACAAAAGCGACCGCGACAGAAGATAGTCATAGATCCAGAAACGGCCCCCTGGATCAAAAAAATCTTTGATTGGTATGTGGCAGGTAAAAGTATGGACCGTATTGCTCAAGACCTGAATGGTGATCCCAATGCACCTGCTCCCAATAAATCCTTAACAGGCATCTGGACGCATGAGCTGGTACGAAAGCATTTGATGCGTCCAGCCTACCGGGGATTTTGGTGTTATGGTGCAAAAGAGACCGAATGGTTGAGCAAAAAGGATTATGCCAAACAGGTCGAACGCGATGAGCCCCTCAAGTCACAGCAGTTTGAATATCTACGGATCATTTCAGACGAGCAGTGGTACCGGGTCCAGGACCTTCTGGCAAACGAAAAGCAAAAATCCGGTCGAAAGCCCTTGGGTAAAGTTCAAGAGGCAAGGCCGCGTTTGTTACGGCAACTTTTTGTTTGCCCTGAGCATGGTCGTAAGCTCGTCGTAGGGGGCCCATACGGCCGGAGCCTGCTTTGTCCATTATGTCGTGCTACTAAAGCTGAGGATCGCCCCCTATATACGCATCTCAACCGGGAGCTTGCGTTACAATTAACGTGTGAAAAACTTGTAGAATTGATCCGATCTGATTCTGAGCTGGTGCTGGAAATCATCGTTGCCTGTCAGCAGGCGGCTGAATCGGTTCAAAAGCCTGATCCAGAACGTTTAAGTCAATTACGCTCTGAAGCGAAAAAGCTGATGAGTAAAATTGAGTTCAATCGTCGTTCTCCAGGTGAATCACCAGCAGAGCAGAAACAGACAGAACTGCTTCTGAAAGAGCTACGGGGCCAGTACTCGGCTGTTTCAGTAGAACTGGCTTCCCTGGAAACAGCACAAACTCAAGGTGTCGTTGTACCGACAGCTGAGGATGTCACTGCTTTACTTGATGAATTTGGCAATTTAATCGCATCCGCTTCATTTTCTGAAGATGAATCTGATTTCCGAATCGCCCGCCGTATCATCGATCTGCTGACTGGAGGTCAAATAGACCTATATCAGATGGGGGAGCGCAGACAGAATAAAGGGTGGTTACAGGGCCGGTTCGTTGTGGATGTAGTTTCTGCCGTCTCCAGTCAGCTGACAGGTATGACTGCCGATGCAGAACAGCGGCAGGGCAAAGAAGTGATTATCGACTATAAAGCAGAAAAGCTGATCGATAGACAGGCTGAAGCAGCAAAGGCCCTCTCTGATGAGGGGCTGCTCTGTAAGCAGATAGCCAAAGAGATGGGTAAGTCACGTAGTTACATTACGGTTCTTATCAAGCACTGGTTTCGGTCTCGCGGACTGCCTGTCCCTGACGGACGTCGACGTCGTAAGCAACTGCCTAATAAACAGGATAAGTTGCCGCTTTACCGGCAACTGGCCGATGAAGCTGTGCAGTTGGCAGATCAGGGGCTGCCTTATCTTGTGATCGCCAGAAAACTGAAGACGAATGATACTATCATCGGTAAAGCGATTTCATGGTGGCATACTTCACGAAACCTTCCCGTTCCCACGGCGGACGACCGTCGTAAAAAAACATTATCAAAAGCAAAGGAGCTTTATGAACAAGGTATACTTATTAAGGATATGGCACCCGACTTTGATTACGGCCCACGAGGCCTGACACTAGCGCTGAGGAAGTTTTACGCCGAATTGGGAGAAACCATGCCAGACGGTCGCTCACGACGCGGTAATGCACGGTCTGGTGAGCCGGTGAATGGCAATTCTAAAAACTGATATGTGCCCAGCTGATTCTTAGAAAGGAGAATTTATAGAAAGATGTTTTTGCGGCCGCTGGTCGCACTGTGACATTTCGTGTTGAACTTGCCCGATATTGGATTTCATTTCTTATCGGGCTTTTTTTATGTATTCATGTAAAAAGGAGATGTGAATGAAACAGAAGATACATTCTACATCCCAAGTCAAATCTGCAGAGCCGGGAGTCAAGAATGATCTTGTTGACAGGCGTCAAGAACTGGCTCAGTTGATTGGGCACCTGATTGCTCGTATCTGGTTGAAAAACCAACATCCAGCAGATTTTGATGCCAGGGATGCCACAGGTTCAGCGGATAAGCCGATCTAAAAATAGCAAATCGAAACTAAGGTGTATTGACGATGCAACAAACATGTCAAAACTTAGGGTCAGTGGAAACAACTGTAAAATCCAATGCATTGATACCAGCCATCGGCAAATCCGAACTTCATCATTGTGGCAGCCAGCCTCCCAGTTCATTCCAGGGGAAAACACACAAATCCTCTTTGATCGAATTGATAAAGTCAAGAAAGGAGATCAATGCTAACGAGACAAGAAATCATGTTGATCAGAGCTGCCCTGCAGTTCTGGTGTGAAGAAATGGATCTCGAAGATTCAAATCTGCTCACAATTTATGCCGGTGATCCCGCAGTAAATCAGAAATGGGAGCAGGAAGATATCCAACGGCTGCAGACTCAGCTTCTGACAGCGCGACTACGGTATGCTGTATGCCAGCATGATGCGACAACGGTAAAGAATCCCCGTCTGTTTGAAAACCCGGCAGATGCAATACTGGAAAAAAACGACGACTCTGACCAACTGGGAGTCGTCCTGGTTGCTGAACCAGAGGTCTAAACTCCCTCAAACCCCATCCATCAGTTCTGCCAGGCTGATTTCGAGTGTATCGGCGATCCGTTCGATATTCCGTAATGAAAGATTTCGTTCCCCCCGTTCGATCCCGCCGACGTAAGTCCGGTCCAGCTCACAGGCATAAGCAAAATTCTCTTGAGAGTAGCCTTGCTCTTTGCGCAGTTTGCGGACTCGCTTTCCAAATCTCATCAATATGTCTGCTCGTTTAGTCATACGAGCATTTAACACTTGACAATGACGATAACACCACGGATTATAAGTATCATTATTGAGTGTAAACTTGGACAATCAGAGTGCAGGTATTCAAAAACATTCGCCATTAAAAGAGGAGAAAATCAATGTTGCAACTATCAAGGAGAATCAGCTACACCATCGAAAGCATCATTTCGGTGAATCAAATAATTGCATTTGTATACGTGATACCGTTGGCTCTCACACTTTCGGGATGTGGCGGCGACACAACAGCAAGTAACCTCCCTAAAAACTCAACCCCCTCCAGTAAACCCTTGCCTGAAGAATACCGAGTGCTTGCTTCACACCTCAGTATGGAGATGAAATCTGATCCAGGCCATTTTCGGGATAATCGCGAGATAGCGGAAATTATGGCGGATGTACAGTCCACCTTATTAGACTTACGTGAGATCAAATCGAACGATAAAGAGATTATGTATCTTTCTGATCAAGTCCAAAATGCGAATACCTTATTCTTGAAATGTATTAACAATTTGAACGCCCTGCCAAAGCCTGCCGATGAGGGAACACTGTTTGTAGGTTCGATGCTTGATGGATTCTTTGGTAATTTTTTGGGTAGCTATCACCGTGGCCTTGATGCAGAGGCGAAGCAGAACGCTTTAAATGTAGAATTACAGTCAGCTATTGCCGCAGTCGATCAACTTGAAGCAGCGCTACTGTTGCTTCCCAAAGTTGCTGAAAAGTATTCGGCAACCTTAAGTGATTCGGCTGGTCGTATCGTAGTCGATTTTAATGAGTCCTGGGGAGACTCCGGACCAAATGATTGGCTTGTACTTCAGAACCGTGGGGAAACACTTAAAGATTGTACCATTGTGGTGCAATTGACTGGGGCAAGCGGAAAGGTTCGAAAAAACGTACATTTCCTAGAAACATGGCCAGCTAATACCAGCATGTGGGGGCGATATCAAAGCGGAGAGGAAGTCTTGGGACGAACAGTGGAAAAGACGACTGTCACACACGTGCAAGAATTGGACATTACAATCTATTCACCGCAGTTTGCCACGCAGATTCATTATGTTTATCAGGGAGCGGAAAAAGACAAAGACATTGCTCAAATCTGTAAAGACCTGAGTTTTCAAGGTTCCTACCAACCGTATCAAGCGGGAATAGTCTGGGACACTCAGCGTGGCGTTCAACTTACCTTAAACGGAGTTTCCTTGCTTCCCCAATGTCGAGTTGATGTTGCATTTCGAAAAGGTGACCAATCGAAAGTCTGGTTCTGGAATCATGATTCCTGGATGAAAGGAGAAACAAAGAGTTTTAATACACCAAAGGGAGGACTGGATTTCGATCCAGACAGGATCGACTTCGAAATCTCTTTTCCCTACACTAATTACAAATATAAAACGACGCTCAATGTCGATACGGAATCTGGTAAATGAATTCCCCTTCAAAATTTCATTCAATCGCTCAGACAACCTTTAATATGGTCTCTTGAACATAAAGTTCCACGAAAACGTGATCCATTTCAGGTTTAGGTGGGTTAAGTTCCAGCTACAGAACTTGAAATCTTTTGAGAAAGTTACTTCTGCATAGTGGCTTCACACACTGTATCTAAATTTTGGCTCGAAACGTGTCATGATTAATAGGTGCGCAGCTTAGCTATTGTCACTTACCGTCACCCGTAATTCAAAAACATAATCAGTTAAAACGCCTCGCATTACTTTGGAATGCGGGGCGTTTTGCTTTTCACACAGTTCCCCTTATTAGAAAGAAAGGAGCCTTGCTTGGAATACATGGTTTTAACGTTCGTCTCTGTCGCTCTGTTGCTGTCCGTCGTCGCTTTGATCAAGGAACGGCGGTTGCGGCTGGCGCTACAGGGAATTCTCAGACACCTGATTCAACGCTGGAGGGCACATGGAAAAACAGACTCTGCTAATCACGCTGACACTGATCCTACTGATCGGAGTCAGCTGTAGCCCTGACGAAAACAGCCGTGTGGCCGAACTGGCCACCCAGCAACTGGAACGACAGGCGGATCAAAACCGCCGGATGTCGGAACTGCAGCAGGAAGTCGCCTCGGGGTCACGCGAGCTGGTGGAAGCAGACGCCAACGCCAGACAGGAAATGGTCACTCTGCAGCGCGAGATGCAAACCGAGCGAAACGAGATCGGTCACCAGCGGGATCAGCTGGAGGCAGAACGCCGCGAAATCGCCGACCGCCGAAACCGAGATCCGATCATTGCGGCTGCGATCACCAGGGTGGCGTTTGTCGTGGTCAGTCTGCTGCCCCTGTTGATTTGCTGGCTGTTACTGCAGC
>PAJV01000065.1 GCA_002706765.1 Gimesia sp. | reverse complement strand
CTACGATGAACAGGTTGGCTTTATTGTTCTGGATTGTGCGTTTGCCCTGACAGTTTCCTGTTGTCTGCGACAACCCCGGATTGCATCCGGGGCTACCCGTTCTTTCTCTCGCATTTTTACTTTCACATTAGCCGAACGGCGTTAGCTGCGGTTTTTTCGAGCTAGAAATAACGGGGCTCATCTGGGGTGTTCTATGATGTATATCGATAACACCTTTTTCACCCTTCTATTTGCTCTTTCAGTAGTTCGGGATTTTCATCTGCGGGAGTGAGGACGATTCTTTTATAATTCGTTGTGAACCGGGTAAGGGAACCGTGATCACCTTCACCGTTGGACAAGCTAACGGTGCCACCCGCTCGTCTGATTTTGTGGGAAACATTGCAACCAATAGAAAGATTACCGGGTGCCATGGCCGGCTTGTCCGGCCGTGTCGAATGAGTATGGGAAGCCCGATTCTAGAGGGTACGTGGTAGCTGCGACCTCCTGCTCGCTCCGCTCGGCCCGGATTGCATTCGGGCTCACCCATTTTTTCTTGTGGGTGGTTTTGAGTTTTTCGTGGTTGAAAATATAGATTGGAATGTTTTATCTGTTGCCATTGTGATGTGAAACGGGTTGATACTCGCCAGGCGGGCCGACACATGGGACGGCCCCTACGATGAACAGCTGGGATGTGTTGCCCTGGATTGTGCGTTTGACCTGTCAGTTTCCTGCTCGCTGTGCTCGGCCCGAATTTAATTCGGGCTTACCCTGTTTTTCTGAGTGGGGCTGTTTGTTCGCGCACTGTCGGGCAAGCCGATCAGTGGCACGCGCCCGGGGGAGAGGACATTGAATGTTTGTTATGTTAGTGAGGTTCATTCTTGTATTCGAGCTGTGGATCTGGAGTCTGTTGGCTGGGGGGGGTGTGGTTCCGTTGCATGTTGGGTTATTCATGGTGGATTATTTTGTGGAAGTGCGTCTGGAGGTCAAGAGGGATGAACCATAAAATGTGGCGATACGGGTTGACAGAGAACCGACCTGCTGCGACGTCGGGGCGGTGCTGGGACGAAGAGTTGCGATGTGTGGCGACCCGCAGGATACCATCACGAACGGGTGGGAATTCAAGCAGTGCAAATCGGGAAAATACAGGCTGTTTTGTAGTGAAGGTCAGGAACAGCTGTCGCATGTTTCAGTGCACTGTAAACTGGGCACGCGCGCGACTCAGTTTAGTGCTTATCGCTGTTGGCGCGCAGCGGTCAAGTTCATTTTATGCAGCGGGAGTGCGGGAATGTGTAGCAACAGGTGGGGGAAGTTCAGTTCTGTAGGCGAAGGGCGAATGGTAAATTATCACAAGCATCATCAGCCGCTCATTGTGAGCAGCCGTTGATACTTGCGACGACAATACTGGAAAAGTGACCTGTCGATGATTAAGATCAGTTTTCTGCGAACCACCATCAGACCAATTCAATAAACGCGATCTGGAATATCCGGATTCGATTGAGTGAATGATCAATATGCAACGCGAACTTCTTGAGAAGCAGTTACGGGAACAGAAGATTGAACTGGTGCGTGCCATCTATGTGGGTCCGGACGGCATTACCCGCGGCAAAGCATTCCGGCCGGGGGAACTGGATGCCATTCTGGAAAGTGGCATTGGTCTGACGCAGGCCCAGATGTCGGTGAACGTCTTCGATCATCTTCCGCCACTCAGTAAATATCAACCGGTGGGTGAAGTCCGCATCCGTCCTGATGTCGACACGTTTCAGGTTCTGCCTTACCTGCCAGGTCACGCCCGAATGCTGGCGGATGTGGAAACGCTGCAGGGCGATCCGTGGGAACTCTGTCCCCGCAGCCTGCTCAAAGACTTTCTCAGTCGGCTCGCTGCTCGGGGCTTGCAGATTCAGGCTGCCTTTGAGAATGAATTCACACTGTCTGATCAAACGGAGACGGGCTGGGAACCCGTCGATCAGTTGAACTGTTTCAGTTCTGCCGCCATGGATCTGGCCAGTCCATTTATTCTGCCCCTGATTGATGCGCTGGAACAACAGGGCATCAAAGTGGAAAAATACTATCCGGAAGCGGGACCTGGACAACAGGAAATTCCGATACGACATCAAGCTGGACTGCTGGCCGCCGATCAGCAGGTGGTCTTCAAAGAGACCGTGCGCGGCGTCGCACTGGCGCACGGTTATCGCGTTTCATTCATGCCTAAAATCTCCCCTGCGTTTGCCGGGAATGGATGCCATATTCACTTCAGTCTGTGGGACGAAGGCCGAAACCTGTTTTACGACCCGGCGGGTGAATTCAATCTCTCCGGGACAGCGCGTCATTTTATGGGAGGCATTCTCAAACACCTGCCCGCGTTGATGGCGTTGACCGCCCCGACCACGAATTCCTATCGGCGGTTTGTGGAACGCTGCTGGAGTTCCAGCTATACCTGCTGGGGTCCTGATAACCGCGAAGCGAGTGTCCGGGCCGCCTCGGGATACCAGGGGCAGGAAGCGGCGACGGTCAATCTCGAGTACCGTCCCTGTGATCCCACCTGTAATCCCTACCTGGCACTTTCTGGACTGATCTGTGCAGGACTGGACGGAATCGAAAATGAACTCGATCCGGGCGATCCTGTACTGACCGACCCTGCGCTGCTCTCGGCAGAGGAACGACGTGCCTTGAACATGAATGCTTATCCCACCGACCTGGAGTCGGCCCTGTCTGCGCTGGAACAGAATTCGGTCCTGCTGTCTGGATTCGGAGAGAACCGAATTACTGATTATCTCACCATGAAACGCGCCGAGATCAGCATGCTCGATTCACTGGGAGACGAGGGGGAACGCCAGGCTTATGAATTCCGTTTTTAACAGACCGGGAAACGGTCGCTACCTCTAAACTCATCCTGAAAACAATTTTACAATTTCCCAAACCGGCCTTTTATGCTTTTACAACAGAATCAATTCGACAAAAAGCGGAAATGCAGCCCCGCATTCAGTTTTGAGCAATATCGTGAATCGGTATGCTTTAGACGTGACACGTTTTCGCTATTTCGTATTAAGGATACCGCTATGAAACCGTTTCGGGACATGTCCCTTTTCGTATTATCACTGTTACTGATTTCGGGATGTGCCGAGAAAGAACCCTCAAACAAACCCGCTGCCACACCGGTTGAAAAAACAGAGAAAGCAACAGAAGCCCCCACAGCAGGCGTGCCTGAAAGTGAAGTTCAACTCGCGGATTCCCTGAAAAAGCTGGGAGCAAAACTGAAACAGGATCAGGCCGGCTATGTGATTGAAGTCGATTTCCGCGGAGCAAAAATTGATGATGCGGCACTGAAAGACATCGCAGGGCTCTCGCATCTCCGTTCCCTGCTGTTAAATGAAACACCGATTACCGATGCCGCTCTGGAACCCGTGGGAAAAGTCACGACACTGGAAAACCTCGACCTGCGAAACTGCTCGTTGAACAACAAGGCCATCTCTTATCTGACCGGTCTTTCCAGGCTCAAAGCGCTGCGTCTGTCCGGCAACTCGGATATCGATGATGATGCCATGGCTGACATCAATCAGCTGACTAACCTGAAAGCGTTGATGCTCGATTTTCTCTGGGTCAGCGGTGACGGGCTTTCGCAGATGAAAGACCTGAATAAACTGGAAGAACTCTACCTGGCTAAAACACTGGTCGACGATGATGGGCTCGCCACACTTACTCAATTCCCCAAACTGAAGAAAACACGCCTCTCGCAGAATCAGATCTCGGACGATGGTCTGGCAGTTTTCGCAAAAATTCCCCAGTTGGAAGAACTGGACCTGAGTGAAAACAGCCTGCTCTCGGATGCCGGGATGAAACATCTGTCCGGTCTGGGAGAACTGAAAAAGCTGAATCTATGGCGCGTGGGACTGACTGATGCCGGTATCGAACCACTGCAGGGACTGACGAGCCTGGAATGGTTGAACCTGGATAATACCCGGTTGACCAATGCGGGTCTCAAATATCTGAAAGACATGCAGAAGCTGGAATTTCTGCACCTCGGTTCCACGGCTGTCTCTGATGAGGGCCTGAAAGATCTGGAGGGGCTCACCAGTCTCAAAGATCTGAAACTGACGCGAACGGCGGTCACCGAAAAAGGGGTGGCGGAATTGAAAAAGAAACTGCCAGACACCGACATTCAGCTGAAATACATTGAAGGCCAGTAGCCCGGCTCACTCACGATTGAGGAGCCGGACAGTACTGGATGGCTTTCAAAATTAAACCACTTCCCAGCCGGCACGGTACTCTTTGGTGATGTACTGGTCGGCTTCGGGACAGTTGGTGGCTTTCAGGCTGGCAGCATCCCAGTCCAGTGCTTTCTTCGCACGGTAGGAAACATTACCCAGCAGAACCGATTCAGTCAAAGCGCCGGAATAATCAAAGTTGCAGGTTGTGGGAGAACCATCTTTGCAGGCCTTGATCCATTCCGCATGATGTCCGATTGAATTCGGAATGCTCTGCTTGGGAGGAGTGAAGTCAGCAAATTTTTCCTTGGGGAATAATTTATAACTGCCGTAGTTGGCAAACATGCTGCCTTCCGAACCGACAAACATCACCCCGCTGCCGGGAACGCGTTCGCCGGCGACTTTTTTCGGAATCATGTTTCCGTCATACCAGGTCAGATTGACGGGAGCCAGATCGCCCCGCTTGGGGAATTTGTAGCGGACAGTCAGTCCATGCGGACAGGCTTCCGGATGGACTTCCGGACCTTCTGCTTCACAGTGAGTGGGATGACGCAGTTTCAGAGCCCAGAAAGGCAGGTCCATGTAGTGGCAGGCCATATCGCCCAGGGTTCCCTGACCGAACTGCCACCAGCGTCGCCATTGAGCAGGATGATAGCGTCCAGCGGCATAGGGCCGTTCGGGAGCTGGTCCCAGCCACAGATCCCAGTTCAGATTCTTGGGAGGGGCTTGAGTTTCCGTCGGAAGATCTCCGCCTCCCCAGCCTTTACCGACCCAGACATGGACTTCGCCGATGTCACCCAGGACACCGGACTCTACGATCTCAACGACACGACGATAATTGTCACCAGCGTGAATCTGTGTTCCCAGCTGAGTGGCAACGCCCTGCTTCTTTGCTTCTTCTGCAATGATGCGTGCTTCCTGAACGGTGTGCGTCAGTGGCTTTTCACAATAAACGTGCAGCCCTTTGCGAATTGCCCGAATCGTCGCAGGAGCATGATGATGGTCGGTCGTACCAATGACAACGGCATCAATTTTTCCTTCTTCGCTTTCCAGCATCTCGCGATAGTCAGCATACAGACGGGCATTTGGGAAGCTGGCAGACGCACGATCGAGATAGTTGCTGTCCACATCGACCAGCGCGACAATATTCTCGCCTTTGACGCCATCCACATCTGCTGCTGCCCGGTTGGCAGTACCGATGCAGGCGATGTTCAACTTACCGTTGGCAGACTTTGAAGCGGCCGGAGCAACTCCCGTCCAGACACCGGCTGAAATAGCAGCGGCACCGGCGGTGGTGGTCTTCAGAAATTCGCGACGGCTGAAATTTGAATTCTTTTGCATTAATCAATCCCATTAAAGAGGCCAGCCGACAACTTACGCGACTGGCAGGTGTGAGTATTGATTGACTGTCAGTAGTCAATTCATCGAGGTTCGGTAAGTACCTGCAGTACAGTTCCTACGTGCCAGCAATGAAATTGCGGGAGGTTTCCCAGGTGAAACCGGCAGAAAACGAAAACAGTACTTACCCTCTAATTTAACAATCCTTATTTATAGTAATTTGAATCACAGCCTGTGACCATTCCAGATTATGACCGTTTTTCACTTTCTTATAAGAAAGAACCGATGGAAACAGTTATAAGACCGGCCTCAACCCCTTTCAAAATGACGATTTAAGGGGCAGAGGACTCTTGAGGTTTCTGAGTGATATAAACCATTTTTGGTCCCCGTTCGAGTTTTCCTTCCACAATTTTCACATCAATCGTCTGCTCCCCTGCGTGCAGGGTTACGTTGGGAAAAACATGTTCTGTCTGGCCTGCCGGGACCTCTGCATGAAACAGATCATGCCCCACCTGCACGGTCATCTCGACGCTGGATTGTGCTTTCTCTGTGCCGAACAGTACTTTGATATCATAAGGACCTGTCTGCTCAATCGTCACCAGCCATTGACCTCGTGCATCACTGGTCCAGCCTTTCCCTTTCGGTACGGAGTAGCGCCAGTCCTGTCGAGTGAGAACCGTGGTTTCTTCTTTCGGGTTCCCGACATGAATGCGGGGTGGAGCGTAATTATCAGGACGTGTCGAACTCACATCACGAAACCAGGTGTTGTATTGCTCTGTCAGGTTTGAGGCCAGCTTTGTTTTGGCTCCCGCAAGGTCCTGGCGTTCGGCGGGATCGTTTTGCAGATGAAACAGTTTGCCCGGTTCATCCGGTTTGGAGAATGTCATTTTATAATCTTGCGTGACCACCGCAGCATTCGTTCTTGGCTGAGGTTCATCCCCGCGATGCCACTGCAGAAACAGCGAGCGTTCAGGCCATTGATCGGCATTGTCTTTCAGCAGCGGCAGCACATTGACTCCGTCCAGTTGCAATCCTTTCGGCTTGTCGACACCGGTTGCCGCCAGGATGGTCGGAAAGAGATCATAATGGGCGGCGATCGTGGGATTGACCGTACCTGCCTTAAGTTGTGCCGGCCAGTGTGCGATCAGAACGGAGCGGATTCCCCCTTCATTCACACTGCCTTTCATCCCGCGATGTTCGCCGACAAAACGCGGACCGTTCGGACCATTGTCATTGAGAAACAGGACCAGGGTATTGTCCAGCGCATCAATCTGTTTGAGATGTTGAAGCAGCTTACCAATATTCTGATCAATATTTTCGATCATCGAAAAAACGCGCGCTGTTTTATCAAACTGTTTTTCATTCTTGCGTTTCGGGTTCAAATCGAATCCATAAGCATCAGTCAGGTCCATTGCCTGGTATTTTTTACGAAGATCTTCAGGGACATCGTCAAAAGGCCCATGGGGCGCGTTGGTCGCGATATACATGAATGTCGGCTTATCCTGCGATTCGTTCTGCTCGATAAATTTCATTGCATGATCAAAATAGATATCCGTGCAATAGCCATGCATCTGTTTCTTTTCACCATTATGGAACAACACCGGATCGGTATACTTCCCGGCTCCTTCAGGTGGGTCGCTGGGCTGACCGATGCCGCCTCCCCGGTGCACGAGCACTTCCTGAAATCCCTGGTCCTGTGGCCTGAGTGGATACGAATCTCCCAGATGCCATTTCCCGAAGATTCCCGTGCGGTAACCGGCGGGAGCGAGTGCTTCGGCAATAGTGACTTCTGCCGGTTCGAGCATGGCACGACCGATGTAAGTATCGATGGCACGGGTGCGATAGTTGTAACGCCCTGTCATCAGGTTGGCACGGGTCGGCGTACAGACCGGACTGACATAGAAGCGACTGAGCCGTGCACCGTTCGCGGCGATGGTATCCAGGTTCGGCGTACTCAGATGCCTGTTTCCCTTGAAGCCATAATCCCAGCCCCCCTGGTCATCGGTCATGATCAGAATCACGTTGGTATGCTTTGCGGCTTGAGCTTTCGTCGTCAGCAGAGAGACAGCCAATACTGTCAGTAAGGCAGAGACACTTCGACAGTTTATCAAATGAAGCATGGTATCAGATCCGGAGGCAAGGATGGAAACAGGGAACGCAAGGATTTCTGGAGTGAAACGCTCTGGTATCTACTCAGTCTAGGCATTTCGTCGGGGCTCTGCAAACAGATTCTTTTCCACCTCTTAAAAAAATGGTTTGCATTTACCATTTGATCGGCGGGAATCAATGCAAACCAGGCACTGCTGCTGCAGGCACTTCGCAATGTTTTATGACACCTGCACTATTTACTGTCATTCTCTATCGATGCCGATTGCGGAAACAGTGTTTTCAATGCAGCACTGATTGAGCGTTGGTCATAAAGATGATCCGGATTGACATTCCCCAGCGCGACAACGAGTTCCCCCTCTCGATTATATATTTGACAGAACGGAAGTGTGCTGCCTTCGATGCCAAATTTCTCAAACGGTTTGGTATCCGGTGCCGCGGAACAGATAAAATTTTCAAACGGAGCGCGATACTCAGTAAGATACTCTGTCACGACCTTGCGATTACTTTCATTATCTTCATCCAGATTGATTGCCAGAATCACCAGGCCCCGGTCGGCATACTCCTGATGCCATTCACTTAAATGATGAAAGGAATCCAGGCACATTGGACACCAGGTCGCCCAGTAATCTACAAACACCACTTTCCCGCGGTGCTTCTCTATTTCTGCGGACAACGTTTCAGGAGTAATATCTTTCAGTTGAATTTCAACCACAGGCAGCGACTGAATAACAGCTTCGCGCGCGGTTAACGGCGGCGCTTCCAATTCTTCGGCTGAGTCACCAGGCCTGCAGGCAGACAGCAGACAGAGCAGAGTAGAACAGAGAATCAGATTTCGAACCATTTGAGATACCACCAACAGAGCTACCATTGTGCCTGAACCGGATGCTGTAATTCAACGACACTGAGTTTACTATTATTCCAGTTGAAAACGCTGCATGACGTTATGAATTTCCCGCTGTTTCTGTTTCGTCATTGAATCCAGCTTCAGTGCCTCATTTAAATACCGGGCAGCATGCGCAGGCTGATCCTGTTGCAGATAGATGTCTGCCAGTGCAAGATATGACGGCAGATGCTCGCGTGAAAGTTTAATCGCGCGCTCGTACGACTGAATCGCCTGCTCTGCATCGCGCTTGCCCCACCAGGCGTTACCCAGGTTATGATATACACCCACCTTGAGATGCTGCAACTTACCATCCAGCAGTTCCAGTGACCGCTGATACAGTTCAATTGCCGGGTCATACTGCTGCATGGTTACCAGGGCGTTGGCCTGGTTGATGAGAGCCCCTGTAAATTCCGGATCAATTGCCAGCGCCCGTTCATAACAGGCGAGCGCTTCGGCAAACTGCTCATGACTGGCGTATACCAGCCCCAGGTGCACATGAGCGGTTGATGACCTGGGGTTGGTATTAACCCACTGTCGGAAAAATGTCTCTTCGTTCTCAAAATAAATGCCACGAATACCACTGATACATGCCAGGCACACGCCGGCAACCAGTCCTGTGATCATGAACAGCTTTCTTACCAGAAAACGATCCCAGTACTGACTGATCATTGATGCGGACAAAGCCAGCGGCGCCAGCACCGACAGAAAAACATAGCGCTCTGAAAAAGCGCATTCCTGCTCCAGAATATTGGAGGTCGGCAGCATCAGCAGTAAAAACCAGCCTCCCCAGAAACAGGCTGACCGCCCCAACTCTTCTGATTTCCTCCATACAAAATAAACAAGTATTCCCGTCAGCAGCACGGCAATGAGAATACGGAGCGGATCGAACCAGACTTCGACAGGTGGCTCATACACAAGTTCCACGAACGGCACAAAACTGGTCTGCAGAGCATACAGCAGCGAATAAAACGGTCCCAGTGGCTGCTCTGCCAGCATGAGTTTTACTTCCGTTCCACTAAAGAGCAACCACCGCAACAGCAGATACCCCGCCAGGAGCAGCAGGAAGGGGAGATAACGTCGAAACCAGCCCGCTAGTTGCCTCTTCTCGGGGAGTCCCGTCAGGTTCAACAGGTCTGCAGTCACAAATAACACAGGCAGCACAATCGCCTGCTCCTTGGCAAGTAACGCAAGACCACAGGTCACGACGGACCACCAGTAATATTTCTGTGAGCCTTTCAGAAAACACCAGGTCGAGAGCAGAATCAATGCAGCAGGAAGTAATGTTTCACGACCGGAGGCAACGGGATAAACGCAGGAGGAAGCCGCAGGATGCAGACCAAACAGGGCCACTGCAAACAGAGCAGGAACCGGCAGAATTTTAAACAGCGGTAAGCGGATCAGCAGCCAGGCAATACCGACAGTGATCCCTGCCAGAATCGCATTGAACAGATGAAACCAGCGTGCATCATCACCATGCAGTGTTTTCTGCAACATGATCGATGCCCGGGTCAGTGGTCGGTAGTAAGGCAGTGTTGGAAAACTGGGTTCCGTGAAGATCAGTATCAGGTCATCAAAGGACTCCAGTGGCTGCTGTGCCAATACCTGTTCGGAATCATCATACAGAAACGTGTTAGAATAGTAGGAGCCATACAAAGCAGAGATGACAGAAACGACTGCAAGTAAACTCAGAGTTTCCGCTTTACGAGTCATAACAGTCTGTTCGGATTAGAATTATTCTGCAATGTTCCCTGAACCTGCAGTTTCGATTGAGGACCTTGAACAGATAAGATACCCGATCTCGTGAGGTTGGTACAACTGAAAATGAAAACCGCCCGTTCCCTTGTCAGAAAAAAGGGGAACGGGCGGTGTCGTTTGAGACGGTATCTGTCAGCACTGGCTTATCAGAGTAACTGACAGATTACTCAGAGTCACTGATTGATACTGACGACATTCCCGTCACTGAATGTATGCAGTCTCTGCCAGGTAGGTCCGTCGATACTGTCACCAACAAAATGGACCGAGCCATCCACCAGCAATGTATGCACTCCACCGATGTGGTAGCTGCGGGCAATCCCGGAGTTGGAACCCGCTGAACTGGTACCATTACATCCATTGGGAGTCGACACCGCGAGAATGGTATAAGCGGTACCACCAAGTGCGGGTTGTGCCCAACCATACTTGGCCTGATTCCCCACGCCAGTAAATCCACAGCCCGCATCTTTTGTTCTATTCTGAGCAAATTCAGAAAAACAAATGGTGTTGGAGGTCCCATCCGTAATGAGCTTTAATTTCATCGCAGGATGTGTCAGCGCTGTCCCCGCTTCATTTAACTGACCATTTCGTTCTGCAAATACTCCTGAAGTTCCATGTAGACCACAGAGCCCGGAAGGATGCGTCGAGCCGGCACCGGGATAATTGTGCGTCGCCAGACCATTGTTACTGACAGAGGAATCATGGGTACGATTGTCACTGGGACAGATATAGACAGGAATCTGGGTGGCTCCTGCAGGTAAATTCACGGCATCATCATAACGTAAGCTCATATTGATCTGATTATAAATATTTGCCTGATCAATATAAGGCAGCAACATGGTGTGAACCGTATGAAAACTGTGCGGAATTCCCGTCGTATTGAATGCTGCAGCAGTATACGTTCCGCAGCAACAACCTCTCCCGTTTGGGGAAATGGTAGCCCGGGGAAAAACTCCCATAGTACGATCGAGATAATTTGCCAGCGCGAGGCCGATCTGCTTCAGATTATTTTTGCAGGTACTGCGTCGAGCTGCTTCGCGTGCCTGTTGCACGGCTGGCAACAGTAATGCAATCAGGATGGCAATGATCGCAATTACCACCAGAAGTTCAATTAATGTAAATGCCTTACGTTTCATCAAGGGGTCTCTCCTTCAATAAATAAGAATAAGCTTAATTTAGAAATTGATGACGAAACAGTGTTTGACACCTTGGCAGAAAATGCTGTCTAAAAAATCATTGAGCAGCGATGAAACTGACTTAGGAGAGATATTGCGGGGATAGAGTATTTCTATTGTGTGATGGAGGAATCTATCTGATCAGAAATTTGGTCAGTCAGGCAGCGAATAAGCAATTCAGCTTTTATGTCTGGAAAGGGTCTGACTTTCAAGCCTTCGTAATTGGTCCTCCTTTGATCCCAGTTTTTTCTGGAAGTTCAGAGCTTCCTGAAAAAGCAGCTGTTCTGACTGCTGATCGCACATCAAACTCAAACCAGCCAGAGCGGATTTAACGGTTAGAGACAACAGACGTCGTCTCTAATCTGTAATACGATTACATGGAAAAACGCACATTCAAAATTAACACCAGAACTTCACACAGGTTTCGCATGATTTATTATTACTGATGACGCCTTTTTCCTGTAAATATTCAAACAGTATCGGGCCCAAGCGTCAATACGATCTGATGCAAAATGCCAGAGACACCCACACATGAACACCTAACGCTTGTCAGCAATGTAAAAGAGCCTGAAGACGGAAATTCCACCTCCAGGCTCAACTGTTACTAAAATCAACTGTTTTCGAATTAACGAGATCAGGCTTTATTTATTGATACTGACAACCTGATTATCACTGACGGCTCCGAGATATCTCCAGACAAATCCATCGATACTGTCACCAACAAAATGGACGGAACCATCAACCATCAGGGCATGAACCCCACCCGCGTGCCAGCTGCGGGCGATACCAATATTGGAACCACCGGTACTGGTACCATTGCAGCCATTCGGAGTAGAGACCTCGCGAATCGTAAATGCAGTTCCCCCTACGGCAGGCCGTGCCCAGCCATATTTTGCCTGAGCGGTACTGCCGATATTACAGTCAATCTTGGTCTTGTTTTGAGCGAACTCTGAAAAAGCAATCGTATTGGAAGTTCCATCTGTGATCAGACGTAACTTCATTACAGGATGGGTTAAGGCCGTTCCCGCTTCATTCAACTGCCCGGCCCGTTCTGCAAACACACCTGTTCCGGATCCAGTTGTGCCATGTAAACCACACAGTCCGTAAGGATGATTGGATCCCGTCCCGGGATAACTGTGAGTTGCCATTGAGATCGAATCACCGGCGTCATTTGTAACAACATTGGAATCAGAAGTTCTGTTATCACTGGGACAGATATAAACAGGAATCTGTGTTTTGACTGCTGGACCATTAACCGTGTCATCGTACCGCAGACTCATATTGATCTGGTTATAGACATTTGCCTGATCAATATAAGGCAGTAACATCGTATGCACAGTATGAAAACTGTGAGGGATTCCAGTCGAGTTGTAAGCCGTTGAACCATAACTTCCACAGCAGCACCCTCGCCCATTAGGAGAGATAGTAGCCCTGGGAAATACTCCCATCGTGGTATCGATGTAGTTTGCCAGGGCCAGGCCAATCTGCTTCAGATTGTTTTTACACGTACTGCGCCGCGCTGCTTCCCTGGCCTGTTGCACCGCCGGCAGAAGCAATGCAATCAGAATGGCAATGATAGCAATGACTACCAGAAGCTCAATTAACGTAAAAGCCTTGCGTTTCATGAATAAACTCCTTTACAACAACAAAATAAATAAAAACGCATATTCAGTGACAACGATTCGGAACACAAAATCGCCTCACACCAGATACAAGATTTATATTCAACTTCTCAAGTGGTAATACCGCTTAAGAGAAAGTTGCTTTCATCCTCCACTGATTGATTATTCATTGACCGATCTGTAGAACCAGACCAGCAGTTAGATTTTATTATTTATTTTTCAGCGCAGAACCCTGGATCTGGTTTATAACCAGGGACACTCCGGCTTGTTGATAGGAGTTCGTTTATTTAGAAGTTAATTCAAAGTCAAAAGTTTTATTGGATTCAGTGACCTCTGCCGTTAATTCACTGTTAACGCCATACTTTTTATAAGGGCCCGTTTCAAAGGCAGCTGCCCCCTCTTCTTCTGCTTTTTCATCTTTTTTCTCATTGACCATCACTGCATATTTCGCCGGGTACACATTCTCGAGGCTGTACTTGCCGGACGAATCGGTTGTCGCAACGTATTGCCGATACTCTGCTGGTGCGCCGGCATCAAGCCTTTTAAAGATCACTTCCACGCCATCAGAGGGTTTGCCATCCAAGGTGATTGTTCCGGTCACCGTTACAGCGGTTCCGAGATCTGCCGTGGGATCGCTGCCACAACCGGAAAGAGCTATCAGAGAAAACAACAGAAAGGAGTTCAGAGCTGGTCGCACTTGGTGTCTCCTGAATCTTAAGATGAAGTAAATTCGAATGAATGATTCACAAGAATAGTCAGACTGGATTAGAGGTGCTGACTTAAGGCTACCAATAAAGATTCATAAATGAAAGTTTTTTTTATAACAGATATAAAGAAATTGTTATTTTATGAAGATTGGCAACAATTGATTTTCGCATGTACAGTAGCGCGGAACCTTCCAGTGAAAAATCGAAGGCGTGGAATTCTCTGCGCCTGACAAGCTGTAATATTTGAGACTGCAGCAATATGAATACAATGCATCCAATTAAATCGGATAGATAAACGGTGCCATCGCGCTCCCGCTGATGAGTATCAGTAAGCCAATCAACAGCAGCGCAATAATAATCGGCGCTAACCACCATTTCTTATTATGTTTCAGGAAATCCCAGAACTCTGCCAGGATTCCCGGTGTCGCCGATTCCGATTGAGAAAGGAAATCCGTTGTCTGTTCTTCCCCTGAATTTGACTGCGGATCAGTTTGTTCTGTCATTCTCAAACCTTTGTTGAATTCCGAGATGATGTATTTCAAGTGGAATTAAAACTGACGAAAATAATCCTGTTCCTGTCTGATGCGGCGTTCTCGCCTCCAGTAGGAACTTGCCTGCGCGTCAAAGCGTCTGCCCACCAGATCATGTCCCAGCAATCGTAAAGCAAATCCGATCGGCGTCATCACCAGATAATATACTACAGCAATCAACAAACAGGAAACACTCCAGCGAACGGGAAACAGCAGAATCATCCACCCCAGATAAACGGGTTTGACTGTTGCAGGCGCGAGGAAACCAATCACCATTATCAGCACGGCAATTCCCGACAGCATCACTGCCAGCGGAACCGAAGCCGACGCTCGAAAGCTGATCAATGAAATCAGAGCCAGCAGACAGCCCAGCGCGATTGAGAAAATCCTCAAGTCGCGGGAAGAGGGATTCCAGTTGATTTCTGCTAATGCCATCTTGAGTTATTGCCTTCTAAAACGATTCTTCAGGATTTAATCCAGGGCGTATTGGTCCAGGTGCAGGTCATCCTCAAAAACCCGCGCCTCGGGCTGTTCAGACTTGAGAATCACAAACTGTTCCAGCACGAGTACATCCATATTAGTTGCCATAAAACATTGATACGCATCTTCTGGCGTGCAGACGATTGGTTCGCCTCGCACATTAAAACTGGTGTTAATCATCACCGGCGACCCGGTCAGCTTTTCAAATGCGGCCATCAGTTTGAAATATCGTCCATGGCGTGTGTCATCCACTGTCTGCAGACGGGATGAATAATCGACGTGCGTAATGGCCGGCACACGGGAGCGGATCAACTGCAGCTTCTGCAGGCCTGTGAGCTCATCACTGTCAGCAGGCAGAGTCGTTCGCTGATGAGATTGCACGTCGGCAACCTGCAGCATATAGGGGCTGTCCACATCAGGTGGAAAATCAAAGTAGTCCGTGACCCTGCTTTGTAATATGGAGGGAGCAAACGGACGGAATGATTCCCGAAACTTGATCTTCCGGTTCATTTTTGACTGCATCGTGGTACTGCGTGCATCGCCGAGAATGCTCCGCCCTCCCAGTGCGCGCGGTCCATATTCCATACGCCCCTGCAGCCAGCCCACCACTTTTTCCTCTGCGATGTAACGGGCCACTTCATCGCACAGTTCCCCTTCATCGGCACGATGATGGTAGAGGACTTTCCTGTCATCCAGAAATGCCCGAATCTGCGTCTCTGTAAACCGGGGTCCCAGGAAACTTCCCTGCTGTCTGTCTTCCGGTTGAAGCGTGCGCGGCTTTTTCAACAGTTGATGCCAGATAAACAACGCCACGCCCAGTGCGCCGCCTGCGTCTCCCGCTGCCGGCTGAATCCAGATTTTTTCAAAGGGACCTTCGCGTAGAATCTTGCCATTCGCGACGCAATTCAGAGCGACTCCTCCCGCCATACATAACTGGGACTTTCCTGTCTGTGCATGCACGTGCCGCACCATTTTCATCAGGATCTCTTCAGTCACCACCTGAATGGAAGCAGCCAGGTCCATCTCACGCTGCGTAATCTCTGATTCCGGCTGGCGGGGTGCTCCACCAAACAGATGATGGAATTTTTTTGAAGTCATGGTCAATCCATGACAATAATTGAAATAAGATAAATCGAGGCGAATTGAGCCATCGGGTTTGATATCCACCAGGTTTTCGCGAATCAGATCGACAAACCGCGGTTCCCCGTACGGGGCCAGTCCCATCAGTTTGTATTCGCCTGAGTTCACCTTGAACCCGCAATACCAGGTAAACGCTGAATACAACAAGCCGACGGAGTGGGGAAAATAGAGTTCGCTCTGGATCTCGATCCGGTTTTCCTGCCCGACTCCAAAACTGGCAGTCGCCCATTCACCAACGCCATCCACGGTCAGAAATGCGGCCTCGGCAAACGGCGAGGGAAAAAAGGCACTGGCTGCGTGGGACTCATGATGTTCTACAAACACGATCCGCCTGTTGTACTGTTTTTGTAGCCCCTCATGGATCGCGCGGGGAAGATGCAGCTTGGTTTTGAGCCAGCTGGGAATCGTATTCAAAAACGCTTTGAACCCCCAGGGCGCGAACGCCAGCGTTGTTTCCAGCAGGCGTTCAAATTTTAAAAGCGGTTTTTCGTAGAAACCGACCAGATCAATCTGATCGGGAGTCAGGCCTGCTTCTTCCAGACAGTACGCGATTGCGTGTTGCGGAAATGCAGCATCATGTTTGATGCGGGTAAACCGTTCTTCCTGGGCCGCCGCGATAATCTCACCATCCACGATGAGGGCGGCGGCTGAATCATGATAGAATGCGGAGATTCCCAGAATCGCGGTCATGCAGTACTCAGTCCGAATATTGAAAGCTCACAGAGGGTTGAACCGACATGAAAAGGAAATATCTTAGTGGAAGGGCATTTTTAAATTTTGGGTTGATAAATATCACGAGAGTGCGACAACAACAACACACCCAACTTTCATTTTCCAGCTTGATAAAGCATTAGTAGCATAATTAAATGTGGGCCTGCAAGAGCCTTTAATGGCCTGTCCCCTGAATCAGCGTCAGTTCTGCCTGGATGGGTAAATCATTCCACTCTTCCCGGCTGCCATCGGGCCAGTTGAGTACCAGGCTTTGGATCGAAGTCGCATCACCCGTGGGTACGATCACACGAGGATCGCTGGACGCCTGATAGCTGCCCCCCGCCGGGATAACCAGAATCTGTTCTACATCACCGGTGACGACTTTCAAAGTACAGCCCAGAGGTTCTCTCGATCCTTTCACGCCGATAAAACGCAGCCTGACACTCTTGCCTTGCCTGGGGCTCTCATTTTGCAGTAATGCCGCCGGCTTGATTTCATGCGTCGCCAGCAGGTCGGCATCGCCATCGTTATCCATATCCCCCACAGCGGTAGCGCGTCCCAGAAATTTGGATTGAAAATAGGGGCCCGAACTCTGGGAAACATCATGAAACCGTTTTCCCTGCTGATTATAAAACAGCTGCTGTGTCATTTCGTATTCATGCTCTGTTCCCAGCGTGCTCAGATCCCAGATATGACCGTTCGCGATAAACAGATCAGGCCATTGATCCAAATCGAAATCGGCAAACACAGTCCCGAACGCCAGCATCGGCCGCGAGGTCGTATCCAGGCCGAGACGGGAATTGGTGGTCAGGTAACCGCCGACCTCCAGTTGTTCATAGAAATCATTGACCGCGTTTTCAAAATTAGTGACGAACAGATCCAGCAGACCGTTACGATTGAAGTCGGCACAGGCGATTCCCATTGATGACTGCGGTTCCCCCTGATCACCCACGGCAACACCCAGCACCAGCGCCTGTTCATCAAATTTCATGTTTCCCTGATTGAGAAACAGAAAATTATCGGTGGTGTCATTCGCCACAAAAATGTCAAGCAGCCCATCGCGATTCAGATCTACGATCTGGACTGCCAGTCCTTTTCCCGCAGTGGGTTGAATGATGCCTGCTTCCTGTGAGCGATCCACAAACCGACCATCTCCCAGGTTTTCATAGAGCAGATCCTGTTGCGCGATCCTGCCGATCGGGCCACACGAAATCTTGACCCGTTGCGATCCGATCGTGGTATAGCAGGGAGGATCATCACGGGAATACTCGACATAGTTAGTGACATACAGATCCAGGTCACCGTCTCCGTCCAGGTCACCAAAGGCGGCGCTCGCCCCCCACTGTTCGTCCCCCGTCAGCGTGGTGTCTGTGATGTCGGAAAAGGTGCCATCTCCATTATTCTCCCACAAACAGTTTTTCCCATACGTGCATAAATACAGGTCTACAAACCCGTCATTGTTATAATCCCCGCAGGCCACTCCCATGCCAAAATCCGACCGTTCCACACCGGCAACCGCAGCGACGTTTTCAAATTGCAGCGCTTGCGGGAGTTGCCCGATGGAGCGATACAACCGATGCACTTCCCCTGCGTCCTCTGCAGGTCGATCAAAATGTGAGCCATTGGAAAGAAATACATCCAGGCACTGATCGCCATCAAAATCAAACAGCGCGACTCCGCCTCCATTCTGTTCCACCATGTAATGCTGTGGACTGGGATTACCATAATAGGTGAATTCGAGACCACTCTGGTGCGCGATGTCTTTAAACTGAAACGGTGCCGGCTTCGCAGTTGCCTGTGTAGGCGCCTTGTTCAGTTTGAGGTCGGGTGCAACCTGAGTGACAGACGATGGCTCGGGATCGGATTTGTTCTGATCACAGCCGACGATCAGCAACAGACAAAACAGGAACACTACAACCGGTAATCGGTGCTGCCTCATGAACGGAACCAAATTCACCTCACCCCTGCAACTGTAAGAAATAGGAATTCGTCAGCTTGCCTGATTATTATTTGTGAGCGTCTGCTCAGATTCAATCGAATTCTCTGATTCTTCCGCGAGTGCTACCATAAAGAATACGGGAGAGGCCGCTCTCCATCCGAGCCTGGATTGATTTGCTTTCCCTCTATAAACATTGTTAAATAGAATCATACAACGGTTGCAGTACCGAAGCGAGTCAATCCCTGGCGGAATTCCTGCAACAGATCCTCCAGAAACGGGTTGGCATTTTAAGATCACCATCGATGAATGACATTGCTCCTGCTGAATCAGACGACCCCGCGCTGTCATCAGAAAATGTTGACCGACGCTCGATGCGGAAAGTCTCTTTCCTCTACCTGATCATCCTGCTGCTCGTGTTCTCCCGCTGCCTGACGTATCCACTGCTGGACTGGGATGACGAGATGCATCTTACACAGAATCCCAATCTGAATCCTGTCTCATTCAGCAGCCTGGGAACGATCTGGTCCGAGCCTTATGAAGGTCTGTATATTCCCCTCAGTTACACTTTTTTTGCGGGTGAATCAGCCCTCACGCGTCTGCTGGGAGGAGAGAGGAATGGCGAACTGGCACCCTACCTGTTTCACGCAGGCAGCTTATGCCTGCATCTCATCAATTCGCTGTTGATCTATCGGATTCTGTTTCTGCTGGTCAAGGATGGACGGGCAGCGTGCCTGGGAGGTCTGCTGTTTCTGCTGCATCCACTGCAGGTGGAATCGGTGGCCTGGATCAGCGAAACGCGGGGTCTGTTGAGTCACTGTTTTTCCATCGCCGCGATCTATTATTCACTCAAATTTATTAGTCAGAATATGACGGTAGTGCAATCGGCCACTTCGCTCGAATCAAAATCCGGTACTGCCTCGCGTGGTCCCCTGATTCTCGCCAGTATCTGTTTTCTACTCTCCCTGCTGGCGAAACCCAGTTCGGTCACCACTCCCCTGATCATTGGCATTCTGGTAATCGGTTTTTTCCCCGCTCAATTCAAATCACTGCTTATCTGGATCGCCGGCTGGCTGGTACTGGCAGTCGCGTTTATTATGCTGAATCGTGGGGAGCAGTCAGAACTGTTGTTTGAAAGTCCTCTCTGGGCACGCCCGTTGATCGCCGGTGATTCCCTGACCTTCTATTTATGGAAGCTGGTCATTCCTTATCCGCTGGCGATGCAGTACGACAAAAGTATCCGGCTGGTTCTGGAAACGGAAACCATATACTGGTTCTGGATCATCCCCTGCCTCCTCTTACTGGCTGCCTGTTTCAGCAGACAACAGCGGATCTGGCTGACCATCGCGGGTATCTTCATCGCAGGTCTGTTGCCTGTACTGGGGCTGATTCCTTTCGCCTATCAGTTTGTTTCCAATGTCGCCGACCGCTATATTTATCTATCCCTGCTGGCTCCCGCACTGGCGGTAGCCTGGCTGATGCGTGGTGTATCCAGTCTGGCACCACGCGTAGCGGTTCTGGTTCTCCTGATGATCTGTGCCGGCTTGAGTTTTGTCCAGACAGCGACCTGGGCGGGAAATCAAATCCTGTATCAGCATTGCCTGGCTGTCAACCCGCGCGCATTTATCGCATTAAGCAATCTGGGGCATCTGGCATTTCAGGCAGAAAAATATGACACTGCCCGGCATTACTTTGAAAAATCCCTGGCGGTGATCCCCGACGATGCAGGCACGAATCAAAATCTGGCTTCCACCCTGATGAAACTCGGAAACGAATCGGCGGCACTCAACCATTATCAACGCGTGCTGGAAATCGATCCACAGCATCCGGGAGCCCACCTGGCGCTGGGAGTCTATCAGGAATCACAGGGTCAGCTCAAAAATGCGTTCGAGCACTACCTGCAGGCTGTGCAGGCAGATCCACAAAACAGTTCCGCACTCCAGGGACTGGGTAATATCGCACGGAAACAGCGCAAGTTTCAGGACGCATTGAAATACTATCAACGGGCATTACGTTTTCAACCAGACGACGCTGCCCTGCATCAAAACCTGGGAATGCTCTACCTGGAACAGGGAGATGAGCAGCAGGCACAACAGGAGTTTGAACGGGCACGAAAACTGGGAGCGATTGATCCCGCCACCGAATTTAACCTGGGACTGATGGCTGCGAAAAGTCAAAACTGGCTGCAGGCAATCCAGCATTATGAAACGGCCTTGAATCATATCGATCAACAGACTTCTGCAGAGCAGTTTCAACAAATCAGTCAGGAACTGGCGCTGACATCCAACCTGCTGGGAACCATCCTGCAACAACAGGGACAACACGCACAGGCAAAAACCCACTTTGAAAACGCCATCAAGCATGCGGCTGATTTTGCCCCTGCCTACTATAATCTGGCCGAGTCGTTACAGCAGCTTCGACAGACTCCTGCTGCGCTTTCTGCGTTAAAGACGGCATTGAAACTGGTGCCAGCCGGATCAGAGCCGGCTCAAGATATTCAAAAACGGATCGATTTATATCAAAAACAATAGTCACCTCATGGCTGGAAAACTTATAATCAGAGAATTATGTTTTGAAATCCCTTCAACCAGATCGAATCTCCCTTGAATCAGCCTTCCGAGAAGACGACCAGTCAAAACAGCATCGGCCCTGTTGAACGCAGCAGGAACAGAACGATTCTGTTTCGTATTGCCGCCCTGGCGGTAGGATTGCTTCTCAGTCTGGCCATCGCGGAAGCACTCGTACGTTTTTTTCACGTCGAGCCTCCTCGCCTGATTTCCAAGCGACAGCTCACCGATCTGACAAATCAGGAACAGATCACATATTATCAATGCTATCCTGATAATCCGCATGAAGAATTCTCTCCTGTCCCCGATACCTCACAGGGAAAATGGGAACTCTCGACTTTTACCCTCACCCCCAAACCCCTGCCCCTTAACCGACTGGCTGAGACTCCCTGGTGCGTCAAATACACGCATTCTTCCAAAGGAATTCGGGACCGTGAATATTCAAACGAAGCGCCTGACGGAGTGATGCGGATTGCCTGCGTGGGCGATTCCTTTGTCTTCGGCGAAGGAGTTCCCATTCAAAAAACGATCTCCCGGCAACTGGAATCTCAGCTGGGAAAAAAATACGAGGTCATCAACGGCGGTCAGGTCGGCGCAAATACCATGGATGAACTGCAGATCCTGGCAGCCATTGCACGGGAAGCAGACTGCCATCGGGCGATCTTTGTCTTTATTCCCAATGATATCCCGCTGCATCCTCGTCTTGCTGAGCGTCAGAAGTACATCAACGACCTGGTACAGATCCGGGATCAGTACCTCGACGATTACCAAAAGAACAGCTGGCATGGAGGCTATCTGAAATCGGTGGATCTGCTGACCGCTCCTTTTGAAATGGACAAAATCAAACGGGAAACCGTGCAATGGTATCTCGATTCCTACAACCCGGAATTCAATAAGGAAAACCTGCGGGTTTTCAAAGAAACGATTCAGACAATTCCGAAAATCCCGGGATGCCGGTCTGTTTTTGTGATCTATCCATTGATGGAAGGTTTTGAATCGGAGTACCCGCTGAAACCCATTCATGACCAGGTCGCTGCGATTGCAGAACAGGCGGGCTTACCCGTCCTGGATTTGACCAGTGCGTTTAAGGGACGGAATACTTCAGACCTGTGGGTTCACGCCACAGACCATCATCCCAATGGAAAAGCCAATACGATTGCCAGCAAGGCCATCATCGAATGGCTGAAACAGGATGTCCCCTGGTTTCTCGAACCAGACAGCCCTAACGAGACAAAACCCGATACCGGGTTTTAACTGCAAAGCAGCCATCATCCCGAAGAACGGGTACGATCTTGAAATCAGTTTATAGAATCATTGAGCATGAGAAGGCAGAACAATGCGAAAGCAAGAAATCCCATTCACCCTGATGATACTGACTCTTATTCTAACAGCGGTGCAGGTCGCTCATGCAGAGGAAACCGAAGTTCAATACAAAACGCGGAACGACATTTCCTATTATACAACAGAGCAGACACAACAGAACGAATACAAACAGGAACGCTGCAAACTGGATTTGTACTATCCCACCAATATCAAAGGTTTCCCCACAGTTGTCTGGTTTCACGGCGGTGGTTTGAAAGGGGGCAGCAAATCGATTCCGAAAGAACTGCAGGACCAGGGGCTGGCCATTGTTGCCGTCAATTACCGTCTGTATCCCAAAGCCAGAAAACCAGCTTACCTCGAAGACGCAGCGGCAGCTGTCGCCTGGACGTTTCAGCATATTAAAGAGTATGGCGGTAACCCCGAGCTGATTTTTGTCGCCGGTCATTCCGCAGGCGGTTATCTGACCAGCATGCTGGGGCTGGATCAACGCTGGCTCGCCGCACATGAGATCGAAGCGAATGATATCGCCGGCCTGATTCCCTACAGCGGTCACTGTATTACCCATATGACGGTCCGCGAAGAAATGGGAATCGAACTCACACAACCTGTCATTGACGACATGGCTCCGCTGTTTCATGTCCGCAAAGATGCACCGCCGATCCTGCTGATCACGGGCGACCGGGAACTGGAATTCCCGACACGTTATGAAGAAAACGCTTATCTGCACAGCCTGTTACAGGTAGTCAAACATCCGCAGGCTCAACTGTTCGAACTGGATGGTTTTACCCACGGCTCCATGGTCAAACCGGGACATTTCCTGCTGCTGGAAGAAGTCAAACGCATTGTCAAAGCGAAAAAGCAGACGGCTTCCAGGTAACTTTCAGGATTGGGAACGCAGGCGGAGTGCATTGCTGATCACAGAGATCGAGCTGAAGCTCATGGCTGCGGCAGCAATCATCGGACTTAACAGGGCATGCATTCCCAGGAAAGGAACCAGAATACCTGCCGCAATCGGAATGCCCAGTGCGTTATAGCCGAAGGCAAACAGCAGATTCTGATGGATGTTCTTCATCACCAGTCGACTGAGATGGATGGCATCGACGACGCCCCGGAGATCTCCTTTGACCAGAGTCACTTCGGCACTTTCAATGGCGACATCGGTGCCGGTTCCCATCGCGATGCCCACATCGGCTTCCGCCAGGGCCGGCGCGTCGTTAATGCCGTCACCCGCCATCGCCACTTTGTGACCTGCCTGCCGCAGCGCTTTGATTTTTTCGTATTTGTCCTGGGGTTTGACTCCCGCTTCCACATCATCGATGTTGAGCGACTTCGCAACTGCGCGGGCCGTTTTTTCGTTATCTCCCGTCACCATCACAATCGAAAGTCCCAGTTCGTGCAGCTTCCTGATCGCCTCCGCCGTGCTCTCTTTGATGGGATCAGTCACCGAAAGGAAGCCGGCAAACTCCTTTGCCACGGCGACAAAGATAACGCCCTGCCCCTGTTCGCGCAGCTGGTCTGCCTGTGAACTCAGTTCGTCGCTGATGCTGATTGACTGCTCCTGCAGAAAAGCAGCACTGCCCACAAGTACCCGCTTCCCATTGACGGTCCCTGTCACCCCGGCACCGGTGACGGAGTCAAAGTCACTGACCTCTGCCAGTTTCAAATCACGTTCTTTCGCGGCAACCACGACCGCTTGTGAGAGGGGATGTTCGCTGTGCTGTTCGACGGAGGCTGCGATCTGCAACAGATCCGCTTCACTGTAGCCTGCTGCCGACACACATTCTGTCAGGCGTGGCTGGCCTTCGGTGAGTGTGCCCGTTTTATCAACCACCAGTGTATCCACTTTTTCCAGGGTCTCGAGAACTTCCGCATTTTTGATCAGGATCCCCTGCTTTGCACCGCGTCCGACTCCGACCATGATCGACATGGGAGTGGCCAGCCCCAGTGCACAGGGACAGGCGATAATCAACACTGCGACGGCATTTATCAGCGCGTATGCAAATCGGGGTTCCGGCCCCAGCCAGCTCCAGAGCAGAAAAGTAATCACAGAAATCGCCAGGACCGCAGGTACAAACCGCGCGGCAATCGTATCTACTACCCGCTGGATCGGTGCGCGGCTCCGTTGCGCACTGGAGACCATCTGTATAATCTGTGAAAGCAAGGTTTCGCCTCCCACTTTCTCGGCCTTCATCAGGAATGAACCGGTCTGGTTGACGGTCCCCCCGATGACTTCGGTTCCCTGTGCTTTGGAAACGGGCACTGATTCGCCGGTAATCATCGATTCATCAATCAGGCTTTTTCCTTCCTGGATGACGCCATCGACGGGCACTTTTTCTCCGGGACGTACCCGCAGCAGATTTCCAGCCTGGACTTCTTCCAGAGAGATCTCCCGTTCTTCGCCATCAACGACCAGATGGGCCGTCGGTGGTGCAAGCGACAGCAGTTCCTGGATCGCGCTGTTGGTCCGCTTGCGGGCTCTCAGTTCCAGCATCTGTCCTAATAGAACCAGTACTGTGATCACGACGGTTGCTTCGAAATACAACTCGACCGTTCCGTTGTGCTGAAAGGAGGGGGGAAAGATCCCGGGCGCCACTAATGCGATGAGACTGTAAATATAAGCGGTGCCAGTACCAATTCCGATCAACGTAAACATATTCAGATTCATACTGATGATCGAACGGTAGGCACGTTCGAACAGAGGCCAACCGGCCCAGAACATGACTGGTGTGCTGAGCAGGAACTGAATCCAGCCAGATACTTCCGGTGAGATCCAGCTGTGAACCGGAATGCCGGTCATGGGCAGCATCGCCAGCAGAAATACAGGCAGGCCCAGAATCAGGCCCCCCCAGAAACGATGGGCCATACGCGCATACTCGGCGGCTTCTTCCGGTGATTCCTCTTTCTGTGGCATCAGTGGCTCAAGATCCATACCACAGATGGGGCAACTCCCGGGACCTTCCTGTTCAATCTCCGGATGCATGGGACAGGAATAGATCGTACCCGCGGGCAGATTTTTTGGGTCCGGTTTATGAGCCTGCTGCCTGGCATGATGCTCATGGCCCTGATGTGGATCATGATGACAGCAACTCTTTTTTTCCACCGGCTCAGGCTCTGCATGCTGCGCTACAAACTTGTCGCGGCACCCCTGGCTGCAGAAATACCAGTCTTGACCATCGACGGTTGCCTGCAATGCAGTGGACTCGTCGACTTCCATATGACAGATCGGATCAGTGGCAGTCATGCAGAGATTTTCTATTTCTGTTCGGATTAATGATTAAGCCTGGCCTGCTCCTTCTTAATCATTTTTTCTTTTAAGCTGGTCGAGCTGGCAGGCCCAAATACTTTGATGGCGTGAAACACGATGCCAATCCCCCAACCCAGCAGGGGCCAGATAAACCAGTAGTTATCGGGGGACCTCGTCAAGTTTAACGCAATCAGGCCCGCATTGACCACCACGTAAATACCAGCATGAATCATAAAACCCATTTTCTTTTCGACCCGCTCCCGGGCCAGGTCATAATTTTCATCAGGCTGTGCCATCACGATTTCTCCTGTCTGGAATCATATACTGCAGCAATTATTAAATAAACAATACACGAATGTATTGCCTTTAGAGAGATAATGGCAATTGCCATGCCAGTCTGAATTTAGCGGCAAAATTTGGCAGTAAGTCATTCCAAGTCAGGTTTTAGGGATGAGGCAGGAAATGAAATCACAGATACGAGCAGATTAAATCAATAAAAAAACGGTTGCTGTTCTGTCAGATTGAGAGATCAGCAACCGCGGTTAAGACTGTTTTTTCGAGTGCTGTGATTACTCTTTTGAAAGATCCAGAGACAGCGAAATGCTGTCTGATTTCGCTTCCTTATCGGCCTGCAGGGGAATCTTCCATTGTGCGGAATGCTGTTTACATAGACCGCCAACGCCATCGCGACAGTAACCAAATCGCAGATTCAAAACGTACGTCCCCGAAACCTGCTTCAAGGCGGGTAACTCCAGGACCAGCTGATCTCCTGTCACTGTCCCTTTTCCGCGGGCCAGGACCACTTCAGGATTGTCTGCTGACTGGAAGGTAAACTTCACCGGTGCTAAGGGAGAAAGTTTATATTCCGCGGGTAGCTGGGGGGACACTTTGATTTTGATCGCAGAGCCGGGAACCACTTTCTGCGGAGTCGCCTCTAACGGCTTCTCTGCAGCAGCGGTAAAGCTGTCATCGACGGTTTTGGGCAGGCGGGGAGGCGTTAAGCCCGCGACGGTGAATTCACTGACCGAGTTATCATCCAGATTCACAACGCAGATACGATGATTGTTGGTGTCAGCGACAAACAGTCGATTGCCGACTTTCGCCAGACCCGATGGTTCAGAAAACTCAGCCGGCTTCAGACTGCTGCCCTCTTCCCCGGTTCCCAGGAAAGTTTTGACTTCGTTTGTCTTCAGATCGATGGTTTTCAGTTTATGATTATAAGTGTCAGCGACAAACAGACGCCCGTTATCATACAGAACGCCCAGCGGATGCTGCAGACGGGCTTCTGCACCGATGCCGTCCTTGTCACCAAATTCAAACAGAGAACGTCCCCGTTCGAGATCAGAAGTACCGGCGACTGTCGTTACTATTTTATTCTTCGTATCCACTTTGCGAACAGAGGAGCCTTCGCTGTCAACAACATAGAAGACTTCTCCATCAACGGCGATACCGGATGTCTGCGCGAACGCCGATGTTTCCAGCGGGCCGTTGGTGATGTCTTCCCGACCGGAGCCGGCATAAACGCCGATCTCATCGGAACCGAGTTTGTGAGACCAGATCTGGTGTGGTCCCGCCATGCACACATAGAGCACCTCATCAATGACTGCCAGGGCCCAGGGACTGTTCAGCGCGGCTTCCTTCAGTTTTCCTCCGGCAGAGCGAAAACGGGCCTGCTCTCCGGTACCTGCCAGCGTACTGACCTGTTTTTTATCGAGATCAACAGTCCGGATCAGATGATTTTCCGTATCCGCTACATACAATGTGTTTCCCACCAGAGCCATTCCCTGCGGATGATCAAACGAGGCACTCTGGTAGTCGCCGTCTTTGTTGCCAATCTGACCCGACCCAATGACGTCTATGAGTTTTCCATCCAGCGAAGCGATCACAATCCGGTTATGGTTACTGTCGGAAATGAATAATCGCTGCTGATCCGCATCGGCGAGCAGTTTGCCGGGAAACTTGAGCGGCGTCTGTTTTAATTTGGCCGACTCCAGTTCAAAATGTACGGGAGTCTCATCGAGTGTGCCTTTGGCACGATGATAGGCGATGACTTTTTCAAGAACTTTATCCAGCAGTTCCCGGTTGCCTTCACCTGACAGATGGCCGCAGTAATTTCCTTCAGGATCAATCAGCACCATTGATGGCCAGGCACGCACTCCAAACTTCCGCCAGACCGTCATATTTGCATCATTGATCACCGGGTGCTTGATTTCATAGCGCTGAATGGCGCGGCGGATATTATCGGTCTCTTTTTCGTTATCGAATTTGGCAGAGTGACAGCCAATGACCACCAGTTCGTTGGGATACTTCTTTTCCAGGTAAGCCAGGTCCGGCAGTACATGGATGCAGTTGATACAGCAATAGGTCCAGAAATCGATCAGCACCACTTTGCCGCGCAGATCTTTCAGTGTAATTTCTCCCGAAGTATTCAACCACTCGACGCCACCATCAATACTGGGTGCCTGGGGACGATCCGGAAAGGGGTTTTTGATTTCCACATCAGCCGGTTCAGCGGGAGGTTTTTCATCAGCGAGCGCGGACGAAAGACAACCGGCAAACAATACAGCGAAGAGTGTCATTGTGCAGGTGATTTGATTCAGAAAAGCTGACTTTCCTGGCATGCCTGATTCTCCATTTTCTGGTTGGCAATTGGGGGGCAGGTTCAAAATAGGATGCGTGTGCTGCGGAGTGAGCACACTGCTATTGTAAGATGCCAGCAGGGGAGTGGAACAGTTCAACCTGAATTTTTTAACAGACGAATTCAGATTCCTTAACTCCACGATTTAAGATAACCGGCGAAACTGCCGCCCTGATTGGGAGCTTTACTCGTGCCGCAGTGCTTCAATGGGATCGAGGCGCGCTGCTGAAATTGCCGGGTAAATCCCGGAGATGATTCCGATGGTCACTGAAATACCAAAGGCGACCGGCAGGCTCCAGAAGGCAATCTGGGGATGCAGGTCAAAAAACATGCGGCCGACTTCCGAACCGGTGGAAGCCCCTTCCATGACAAAGTTCTTCACGAACCACTGGATCCCCAGAAAGGTGACCGGGGTGAGCAAACCAAAAACGACTCCAATCAGCCCCCCTGAACCGGCCAGCACAATCGTTTCTGTCAGGAACTGTTCAATGATATCTCGCTGGCGGGCGCCCAGCGCACGTCGCACCCCGATTTCACGTGTTCGCTCGGTAACAGTTGCCAGCATGATGTTCATAATTCCGATGCCCCCCACCACCAGGCTGATGGCAGCAATGGAGCCTAACACGACGTTAAAGATCATGCGGATCTGTTCCGCCTGTTTCAACAGTTCCAGTGGAACTACTACCGCGTAGTCTTTGGTGCGGGGGTGTGACTGATCCAGCGTTTCCCGGATGGCCTGTGCCGTGGGCAGGACAGAATCTTTATTATTCACGCGCAGCGTGATCTGATTGAGTTCGATATGTTCGGCTGTCATACTGCCAGCCTGGTTTTTAATATCCAGATCCCCTTCACGGGCCTGCAATGTTTTAATGGGAATGTAAACGTCTTTGTTATAATCCTGACCGGAAAGACTGCCTCCGATGGCAGCGGATGCCGTCCTGTCTTTCGTAATGCCGACCACGGTATAAAACATGGGACCAATCCGAATGGACTTTCCGAGCGGGTCCTCATATTTAAACAATCTGTTAGCCACGTCGTTGGCAATCACGGTCACATTCAACAGATTTTTTTGATCACTGTTTGTCAGGAACCGCCCCTGAGACAGTTGCAGATGGTTCATCTCCAGATAGTCGGCGGTGCAACCCACGACGCGGGCATTCATGGCTTCTTTGAGATAACGAATTTCCCGATCCACTTCACGAATCGGGGCCGCACTGGTGACCGTGGGCAGTGTTTCTGTCAGAATTTTGTAATCAGAACGCAGCAGACCGTATTGCAGAACACGACTGCGGGTGGAAGACTGTGTGACCTCATGAGGCGGCTTGACGCTGCGGACGATGACATTGGTTGCCCCCAGTTCCAGCACCTGTTTCTGAGCCTGGGCGCTGGCACCTTCCCCAATTGCCAGCATCGCAATCACGGAGAACACACCAAACACAATCCCCAGCATCGTCAGTCCGGACCTCAGCTTATGCAGCATTAAGCTTTTTAAAGCGAGCCGAACAATACGAATAATACGGGACATGCCAGGTGCCTGATTGTAAAATAAAAGAATGATTAAACGGGCGACGATCCGTCGCGTTAAGAAGCAGGGAGGGCCTGTTCCAGAATGGTCTCACTTTCGATGAGACCGTCTTTCATCATAATCTGACGCTTGGTCTGTCGGGCAATACCCGGTTCGTGGGTCACCATAATAATCGTACGCCCCTCCGCATTCAGATTATGGAGGATATCCATAATTTCCGCTTCGGTAGTAGAATCCAGGTTTCCGGTCGGTTCATCTGCCAGAATAATTTGCGGGTCATTGACTAATGCACGGGCTATGGAAACACGCTGCTGCTGTCCACCGGACAACTGAAACGGGCGGTGATCCATGCGATCACCCAGGCCAACCATACGTGCCAGTTCCATACACCATTCCCGCTCGACGCGTCCAATTGCCGGGTAACCGGCGCGGTAGAGCAGGGGAACTTCAATATTTTCGAGTACGGTATATTGTGTAATCAGATTGAACGACTGAAAGATGAATCCAATCATGTCATTCCGCATTTCTGAGAGTTCATCATCATCCAGTGTCGAGACATCGCGTCCGCCGAGGATGTACTGACCACTGGTTGGTCGGTCCAGTGCGCCCAGCAGGTTCAGCAGGGTACTTTTACCACTACCCGACGATCCCATGATGGCCACAAAGTCCCCTTCCGGGAAGTCCGTGGATACGCCCCGCAGCGCTTTGACAACAACCGATCCCAGATCATAGAATTTGGTGAGATCGATAACTTGAGCAGCGAGCCTCATGGTCGATTTTCTCCGCCAGACCTCGGGGCTCCTGCTCCACCACCAGGGCCACCTGCACCACCGCCGGGACCTCGAAGTTTACTGAGTTCTCCGGCATCCAGGAAACCATCCTTGTTGGCATCGAGTTCATCAAAGCGTTCCTGCATCCGTTCGGGCGCTTCCTCTTTGGAAAGTTTACCATCGGCGTCTTTATCCAGTCGCTGCAGCATGCCTCCCGCGTTTCCGCCAGCAGGTTTTTTCTTCTCAGTTGCTTCACCGCCTGGTTTTTCTCCACCAGCATTTTCGCCTGCAGGAGTTGCCTGGTCCGCCTCAACACTGGCGGGGCCTTTCTTGGCAGCCAGTTTTTTCTTTTCGATGGCCAGTTGTTCTTCCAGGTCGATCAGTTCATCTGCAAAGTGAGTCCGTGGATTCAAAATCACTTCTTCACCCGCTTCGATGCCGGAGAGAATCTCGATCATGGTATCACTGGCCTGACCGATCTTGACTTCTCTTCGTTCAGTTCTTCCATCTGGCATGAGAATAAAGATATAGCGCTGTTCCCCAATCGTGATTACAGACTGCACCGGCACCTGCAGAACATCAGGACGCTGATCAATGCGAATTTCGATTTCCGCTGTTAAGCCCGGTTTGAGCTTGGTGATGTCACCACTGTCGGGAAGAATTCTGATCGTGGCCTTGTACTCTTTTAAGTCGGGTCGCATCCAGTTGGAAGAAATCGGCACCGAGGAAACCTGATCGACGGTACCTCGATAGAGTTGTTCCGGAAAGGCGTCAACGCGAATATCAACGGGCAGCCCCTGCTTGATCATGCTGATTTTTGATTCGTGAATGCGGGCATCCACTTTCATTTGTGAGAAATCGGGGAGTTGAATAATCGCCTGGCGTTCACGGACTTCTGTCCCTTCCTCAATCACGTCCTCGCCACTGCTGCGACGACCACTGTCCTGGTTGGCATAAACGACCTGCCCGTTTTGCGGTGCAATCATTTTACAGGCGACGATCTGCTCGCGATTGCGTTCCAGTTCGCTCTTCTCCACTTCATAAGTCAATTGACTGGCTTTGAGGCGGGCGTCAAACTGGGCGAGCGTGGCAATTCCCTGTCGTTTGACACGTTCCAGGTTGCGAACTTTTTCGTCGATGTCTGCTTTCAGCTCTTTATATTTGCGGGTTTGAACGTAATCTTTTTCTACTTTGAGGTCTTCTTTGGCTATTTCCAGATCAATCTCTGCTTTCACCACATTGATGCGGTCGGCTTCGACGTCGTTCTGACTTTTATAGCCTTTCTTGGCGATGCGCTTAGAGAACTCGAACGTCTCTTCGGCTCGCTGCAGATCTTCTCGCGCCTTGGTGATCGCGCCTTCTTTGACGTTAAGATCCCGCTGAGATTCGCCTTCATTGAATTTTTCAAAATCGAGTCTCGCCAGTACCAGTGCCAGTTCTGCAGCCGAAGTATCGCTTTCATTCTGGGTCTTCTGAATTGCGACATTCTCTTCAGCCTGCTTCAGTTCGGCTTCGGCCTGAGTCACCTGAATCTGCTGCTGTTTTTCTTTATCCACCAGCAGAGACGAATCGAGTTCACAGACCACGTCCCCTTTCTCAACCATTGTCCCTTCGGGCACAATACTGATGATCGTGGTAAAGCCTTTGACCTTGCTGGAGAGGGTGACGTTGTTCAAACTGTCAAGCTGACCGCGTTCGGTGATCGACACCTTAAACGAGCCCCTGGTTGCCCTGTCTGTAATGTAAGTCGTATTCTTCGTGGAACCCGAAGAAAACGCAGAAAAGAGCGGCGTGCGCAGAGCAGGTAGCGTCAGAACGAGAACTCCGACGACAATCAGCGCTGCGATCAGCACTGTTAATTTACTGGGGCGCTTGCGCTGGCTCTTCTTCTGTTTCGGTGAGTGCGTTGAGTTCTGCTGCAGGTCGGAAGACGACTGGTTGGATGTCTTCTCCTGCAGTGACTCTTGTTTCTGTTGTTCCTGGGTTGGATTGGCGGTGCTCATTGGTAGGCCTGCTTCTTCCCGCGCGGTGTTGATAGAAATCGTCTTCCCAAATACCATTTTCATCTATCTCCATGATACCCATATCTCGATAGATGTTAAGTCGGTTTTGTTCATAATTTACCCAGTTGCTGATTAAACTGTTTTGTGCATCCAATACAGAAGATAACGCATTTAACAGATTTAACCCCTGGTTTCGACCAGCCTGGGCCGGGTCTGAAGTCGCCTCGACTGCACTGTCGTACTGCAATGCCGCCAGACGGATCTGCACCCGTGATGTCTCAAAGTTTTGACGGAGCACACTCAACTGTCGCCAGCTCTGTCGAATATCAAATTTGATGTTGTCCTGGGCCTCCATGAAGGTTCGGCGCTGTCTCTGATATTCGATTTGAGATTCGCGATAAGCATTTCGCTCCTGTACTAATGACAATGGAGCCGTAAATTCGATACCTGCCCGCAATCCAGCCTGACTACCGCGGAAGTCGAGAGGCTTATTTTGGCCAAGGGGCGTGCTTACGTCTCCATCTACTACGACATTTAACACCGCTTCGAGGGAATTAGACCGCACTTCCATCAGTCTTCTGGCATCCATCACGAATGCGCGCTGGTTCATCAGGTCAAGACGATTCTCCATACCGAGTTCCACCGCCTCAGTGATATTCATCGTAAACGGTTCCAGAGTAATAAGTTCGACACGCAGCCCGATCTCGATCACCTGCATCCCCTGTGAAATTCTGAGCATGTCTTCCCGCAAGTTGGCCATTTCCAGAATTATTTGTTTTTTCTGATCATTAGACAGGGTTTCCTCACTCAGAAAGCCTCTCAGCCCTTCCAGACGGCTTTTAATCTCCTGAACTTCCTTACGAACGCCTGAATACAGGCGTATATCGTTTGCCGAGCTCTGACGGATCCTGTCACGATCTTCCTCAGACTGGAATCGGCGTTTGCGTAATTGCAGAATCTCTTCAGAGACCTCTTCCTGTGTATTCCCCAGCAGCAGATCCACGTTTCTGATGTCCTGCTCGAGCGTCCGCACCGCATCATTACTGAGTCGCTCCTGCAGCACCTGCAGGCCTTCCACAACTTTGAGCAGTTCCGCCGTTGTGGGAGGAACGAGATTGGGATCTTCCCAGTCTTCCACGTAGACCTGCGCCCAGACTTCGACATAGTCATAGATCTCCTGTTCAATTTCCGGCAACAGGGGATCGATCAACTGAAATGGTTTCAGCAACGATTCATCAATGCTCATTGGCATATTGGGAGGCAGACCGAGAAAGAGTTTAAAACTCCCCAGTGAATCCTGATAGGACCGCTCAAGAGAACGCAGACGGTTGATCGACTGTGCCAGTCTGGTTTCCAGCTGGGCCACATCCAGCGTGACTACTTCGGTACGGATGCGCTGCACAAGTTCGCCGGCGGTGGCCTGAAAGGAATCTTCATCACTGAGAGCAAGCAGTTGTTTTTCCTGTTCTGCGGTCATCTCACCGTTCCAGGAGAGCATCCGCGACTCTTCATCAAACTCAAGTTTTTCCACAAGCGCTGGTGGAATGATCCAGTTCTCAGGCAGTTTATCCAGTCGCTCCGATTGCACTTTTGGTTTCTGCGATGAGAGTGCCCTGAGGATTTCCACCTGGCGTTCGAGACGTTTGATGTTATCCCGTTCGTTGTAAATCACCTGCAGCTGTTGCAGCAGTTGTAAGAAGCCGTTTCCGCCTGCTACGTTCTGCGTAAAAAATGTTTTACGGAAACGAGCCAGAATACGAGTCTGATACAATACATTTCGCTCATCCTGGGTCAGGTTATTCAAGACGACTTTTCGTCCGGCACCAAACAGCAGAGGTTGCACCAGTGAATAGGAAAGTACACTTACCGAGGTTGTCTGGTTCGAACCGGAAAACAACCAGAGTGTATTGTTAGCCAGCTCGACTGCCCACTGGGCACCACTGGGTAGAACCTGATTGACGCCTAAGCGGCTGCTTAGATCCAGTTCCTGTGTTCCATTCTGCAGTCGACGACGATTCAGTTCCACCTGGGGATTCTGACCGCCCACTCCCAGGTAACGCACATCAAACTGGAAGCGTCCAAAAGTTAAATCCAGAGCGGCCAGAAACAGATTTTCAATTTGAAACTGATATTCACGACTGTTGATATTGGCAATGTCAATGGTTTCCCGCAGGGTCACATCATCCAGCGCCGGTAATTCCACGCCCGGCATTGAATTACCGGAAGCAGCGATTTCAGCACTTAACTCAGGACTGATTCCATACTGCACGAGCCAGTCCGGGTTTTCGATACTGAGAGCCCGGCCAAATTTATGCCAGCTCTTATAACCCTTTTTACACTGCAGCCAGTGCATGTAAACATTGGCCGCCGGATCGTCGGGAGGCAGGGGTTCATGGTTCGGATCATACGGATCGTAGAAGCGGCTGCGGGGATCTGGTTCCACATCATAGCGTGGTACTTCCCACGCCGGGTCATTGGCTTTCTCAGCCAGAATTTCATAACTGTCCGAATTGGCCTGATCAGCCCAGAATGTGGGAGAGCAACCGGCTGTCAGTAGCATGAGACCGACCATCATCGTGACAGAAAGAGCTGTCTTGTACGTCTCACAACAGGAAATCAGACTTGTGCGCCTCATGAATGAGCATCCGTAACAGAATTGAAATAGAAGTCTGGCAGTCTCGAAAAAAAGAACATGAATGTATTAAGCAGCCGGCGTTCCCTGTATGGGAAAAGGCCCTGAAGTATCGGGGAACGTATTGACGGTTTCCCGTTGTGAACGTTGAATATGCGCGGACTTTAATAAAGACTGCAGCATGCCATTCAACTGCCGGCGCTGGTCGGCTGAGAGTGCTGCCAGCAGTCGCTGCGATACGATGCCATGAAAAGTCTTCACCCGCTCCAGCAATTGAGCGCCCTGCTCAGTTACTTCCAGCACACGCTTCCGTCGATCTTTCTGAGACTGACGTCGAATAACCAGCTGGTCGCTTTCCATGCGTTCAATCAAGGTGCAGATGTTGGACTCTGACTGCCCCAGCTTCCGCGCCAGTTCGGACTGCGAACAACCGGCTTCCGTGACTGAGTCAATCACCTTCAGTGCCGAATAGCGAACTTCATTAATTTCCAGCTGCGAGAAACTTTGATTCAATGCCACCCGGATCAAGTGTACGGTTCGGATCAAAAGATCGATCTGTTCGACGCTCTCATGATGCTGCAGAGAACGCCAGTCAGCAGGACCTGACATTGAATTGAAATTCATGTGATTTTCCTGTTCCATAGATTTCAGCCTTAACCTGATTCTTCCAACCCAGTTCAAAATGAACCCTGTCTTCGCCGGGCAGCGCAATTGCCCCTACTCATATTTCGGACATGAAGTATTAGTATCTGAAGGAGTTATCGGCATAACCCGCAAAGTTTTACATAAGTAAAATCTTGTTTCAGGTTGCACTGTCCCTGGAAAACAGGAACAATCAACAGAATGGTTTGAGACAGATTTATTCTAAACCCCATCCGGGAGAACGCTTTACATGAAACGATCAGCACTCACTCGTTACAAATCCACCATCTTCGCATTCTTCCTGGTTGCCCTGGCCACACTATTGCTCCCAGTTAACGATATCTATGCAGCATCCAATCCGAATGTGATCGTGATCTACGCCGACGATCTGGGATATGGGGATCTGGCCTGTTTCGGTCACCCGACCATCAAGACCCCCGCGCTGGATCAGATGGCTGCGGAAGGGATGAAATTTACCCAGTTTTACTCGGCGGCTCCCGTCTGCACCCCCAGTCGGGCAGCGTTGATAACAGGCCGTTATCCTATTCGTTCAGGGATGTGCAGCGACAAACGCAGGGTGCTGTTTCCCAATTCAGGCGGCGGCATCCCAGCGAGCGAGGTCACGCTGGCAGAAGCATTGAAAGCAACCGGATATCAGACGGCTTGTGTCGGCAAGTGGCACCTGGGGCATCTGCCTCCGTTTCTTCCGACAAACAACGGCTTTGACAGCTATCTTGGAATCCCTTACTCCAACGATATGGATCGCATCGCGGATCGCAAACTGGGTCGCAGTATCTTTCTCAAACCGGAAGTGAAATACTGGAATGTTCCCCTGATGCGTGATACCGAAGTAATCGAACAACCGGCCGACCAGACCACGATTACAAAACGCTACACAGAGGAAACAATCAGGCTGATCCGGCAGAATAAGCAGCAGCCCTTTTTTATCTACCTCGCACACAATATGCCACATGTCCCGCTCTTCCGTTCCCAGGAGTTTCAGGACAAAAGCCGCCGCGGATTATACGGTGACGTGATTGAAGAGATCGACTGGAGTGTGGGTCAGATTCTGGATGAACTCAAATCCCAGGGACTGGATCAGAATACGATTGTCTGGTTTTGCAGCGATAACGGCCCGTGGTTGATCTTTGATGAGCAGGGGGGCTCAGCAGGTCTGCTGCGGGACGGGAAAGGCAGTACCTGGGAAGGGGGGATGCGTGAACCGACACTCGCCTGGTGGCCCGGCCATATCCCTGCCGGATCGGTGTCTCAGGAACTGGGAAGTACCATGGACATCTACACCACTTCCATCAAACTTGCCGGTGGAACTGTTCCGACTGACCGGGTGGTGGATGGAGTCGATCTGACTTCTGTCTTACTGGAAGGGGGAAACAGCCCCCGTGATGAAATGGTCTACTATCGAGGCACAAAGCTGATGGCGATCAGAAAAGGTCCCTGGAAAGCACACTTCATCACAAAACCCGCCTATGGCCGCGAACCTTTCCAGGAACATGATCCGCCGGTTTTATACCACCTGGAACACGATCCCTCTGAAAAGTATGACGTCGCGAAAGACCATCCCGATGTCATCAAAACGCTCAAGACGGCGGCTGAGCAGCATCGAAAAACGGTGAAACCGGTTGTTTCTCAACTGGAAATCCCTCTGCCGGAATAGGTTTGATGGTTTAGTCTGCAGGGTGATTAGATCGAGTAAATCGGTGCGCAGTGCAAGCGAAAATTGCCTGTGCCTGCGCGAAACTGTTCCGTTTACCAGTAACAGATATAGCGGGGCCCTTCCGGTTCTTCCCTGATACGAAACTGGACAGACTTTGCCATTTTCTCCTGATCGAACCCGCTCCATTCCGCACAGAACCGGGGCAGTTGCGCTGCATCAAATTCCGGGCGAGGCTCGGGCAGTCGATTGTAAGCATCATGAATCAAAGCGAGGGAGACCAGCGTGGTATGTTCCTCAAGTTCAGGCTGGCATATCAAGAGTTCCAATGCTCGGGCCGCATACAGACAGTCCTTGAAACGGGCTTCGCGCATACATTCTGATGCCATGCGTTCCACAAATTTCAGCAGGTTGTCTACGCCACGCTGATTCAGAAGAAAGTCTTTATGGTTTTTAAACTGTAAAGCAATTTCAACCTGTTCCTGAAGCTCTTCATCGGTATCAGACGGAATCGGCATGCGACCATATCCGTCAGGAGCAATTGCCTCGATCGTTTTTATCGTTTGCGCCAGATCGGCAGGATGATGATTCATTTTTATTTAACTGCGAATGAAGGAAACGAAATCTTCAGGGGCACTGAAAGCGTGTTTGCTGAGTTGAGATTATATCTGAAAACCGCAAAACCATTCATCCCCTAATCTGAAAATAAAAAGAGCTGATTGAGTCAAAACCCAATCAGCTCTTCCATTGATGAACGGTGGTGAAGCAGCCTGATTTCTTATTTCAAAAAGAAGTCATCTGGTCCTTTGTGCGTGTAGTAAGGATACTGCACAATCCCCAGAGGCTGATTCTGCTGTGGGTAAACAGCCGCAGGGGGGTTATATTTGTAGGTCTGATAGTGCTGGGGACGCTTGTTGTGATGGTAGGTGTTTTTGTGTCCGGATTTCCAGCCACCACCGGCCCCCGGTGGGCAATAAGCGCCTCCATGACGACGGTGTCCCATCTGCTGAATAGGAGCCTGCTGCCCTGCATACTGCTGGTGCATGGCCTGCTGATGCATTGACTTCTGATACTTTTCCATCATTTCAGCCTGCTGCTGCATCAGGAATTCTCCGTCAGCCGACTGACCCCGAATGACCTGGCTATTCGAACATCCCACACATAATGGTAGAATCAGACAAGCGGCCATTTTACATAACAAGTGAGGCTTCATTGGCTTCCTTTCCCCCGGTTTTACTGAATTTGAGCGTGTTTCCGTTCGCGCTCAACTATTGGGTATGCTTGATACCTGCAGAAAATCTGCGGACACTGACTGGTTAGAGATCGTGTACAGTCTGTTAATGACTTAATTCTTTTATCGGTCATTTTGAGTCAAACAATAGTTAAAATCACCAAGAAACGGAAAACCGGTGTAATATTCAAATCTGATCGACCTTGCAGAATCGTTAAAACCGGGATAGATTATCGTAGTTTCCTACTCTATAAGACCATTAATGAAAAATAGATAAAGTGGGTTGTTTTAAAGTTTGAGTTTTTTTCAGGCAAGACATCGTCTGTGACGAAGTGCTCATATTGCTTTGTCCTTTGCCAACAAGGGAGTGTTCGGCGTGTTTGTAGCTGCATCATCACGTTGTTTTTCTGATGAATCGTTTGAAGTCAGTTGTGAGCGTCTCACAGATCTGGAATTCGACAAAATCGAAATCTGGATGAGTGAAGAGAGCGATCATCTGAAACCATCTGAAGTCGTCTCATCACCAGAAGAGTTTTATTCGCGTTTTCGGGAAGCCACCCGGTTGACGCCGATCGCCTTCTGCCTGGAGAATGACATCACACCACAGTCATTCAAATCCCTGTGTAAGGCAGCCAAGATGTTGCGGATCGCACAGATCACCATCCCGGCTTCCCCCATGGGTACGCCGTTTAATACGGAAGTTGATCGGCTCAAAGCATTGCTGGAAATTGCCAGCCGCGATGGGATTCGACTTTCCATCAAGACAAAAACAGGGCAGCTGACAGAAGATCCACGTACCGCGACGGAACTCTGTCAGTCGGTGAAAGGATTAAGCCTGACTCTCGACCCGAGTTACTACACGTGTGGCCCTTACAGTACGACGTCATACGACCTGGTATTCCCGTACGTCAGCCACATCCATCTGCGGGATTCCACCACCGACCAGATTCAGGTTCCGGTGGGCCTGGGAGAGATTGATTACAGCCGTCTGATCAGCTTGCTGGAACGTCAGGAATATCATCAGTTTCTCTCAGTGGAAATTCTTCCGGAACTGCTGAAAGATGCCGACCGGGCGCTGGAACTGCGAAAACTGAGGATGCTGCTGGAATCTGTTGTGATTTGAGCTGCTGACAATCAATAATCAACTGATCATACAGAAACAGCCAGAGCCTTCTCCAATCAAAGAGGCTCTGGCTGTTTTATTTAATGCTGAAAACAGGTCTTATTTGTAATCTTTGGGATTACCAAACAGACCGCCGCTTCCGCCGCCCGCTGATTCATCCGCATTACCACCCAGCAGCGGCCCTTTGCGTTTGCGTTCGTAGGAAGGCTGTTCTTCTGCCGGTGTCTCGGCGGCCTCAGGCTTCTCGATCAAGGCTTTGATCGACAGGCTGATCCGCTTCCGATTGGGATCGACTTCCAGAACTTTCGCTGAGGTTTCCTGACCGGTCGTCAATACTTCCGTCACCCGTTTGACACGACGATGATCCAGTTCGCTGATATGAATCAGACCTTCCAGGCCCGGCTCCAGCTCAATGAAAGCACCAAAATCCGTCGTACGGGTTACCTTGCCGGAGACAGTCGATCCGGTTGCATATCGATCTTCGGCCAGCTGCCAGGGATCCTGCTGCAACTGTTTCATTCCCAGGCTGATGCGATTCTTTTCTTTATCGATCTTGAGAATTTTCACGTTGATCTGCTGTTGTTCGCTCAAGGCGTCTTTAGGATGTTTGATCCGATTCCAGCTGATTTCACCGATGTGCAGGAAGCCATCGATGCCTCCCAGATCCACGAAAGCACCATAATCTTTGATGTTCTTAACGGTCCCGGTATGCTCCTGACCGATGGCCAGTTTTTCCCAGAGCTCTTTCTGAATCTCTTCGCGTTCCGATTCGAGATACTTGCGACGACTCACTACCAGGTTACGTTTCTTGGGGTTCACTTCGGTAATCTGCACCGTCATCTTCTGACCTACGAAAGGTTCGAGATCGCCGACAAAATACAGATCGACCTGGCTGGCGGGCAGAAAGCCTCTCAGGCTTCCCACGTTGACTTCCAGTCCCCCTTTATTCGATTTATTAACAACACATTCGACAACCTGACCAGCAGAAACGGCATCCCAGTCTCCCGCTGGTTTGTGATGACCGCGGGGCAATGAAAGCTGGATCAAACCTTCTGCTTCTTTAATACTGGTAACCTTGACGTCTACTTCCTGTCCGATCAACGGGGTTTTCTCGCCAAATTGACGCAGGGGAACAATTCCGGGCGTTCCCATTGCTTTGGCCCCCAGATCGATAAACACATCATCGTTGTTGATGGATTCTACAATCCCTTTCAGACGATCGCCTTCTCCAATCCCCTCTTCTGCGGCACCCGATTTTGCAGCAGGCGTTGCGGGAGCAGCAGCGTCTTCCGATTTTGCTTCGGCAGCTACTTCTTCGTCACTCAGAGTTTTGGGGAGTTCCTGTGCTCCCTGTCCCGAGAGAGCGGCTGCGAGTTCTGCTTCCAGATCGCCGTCCAGATCATCAATTTCGGGTGGGATATCAACCGGCTTGGCTGCTTCCGCAATCTGCATCATTGCTGCTTCCTGAAGCTGTTCCTGGGAAGGTTCAGCGGCTGATGCTGCATCGTCTCCCTCCGGGGAAGCAGGAGCGGAACTGGAACCTTTTGCAGGGATTGCTTTAAACTGAGCCGGATCCACCTTCGGTTTCAGCTGGACTTTGCGTTCGGTTTTTTCCGTTTCCTGCGATGCGGCTGCCTCAGTTTCCACAGGCGATTCGGTCTGAGGAGTTTCAGTAGGAGCTGAAGAGGTTGCCTCTTTCACGTCGGCAGCGGACTCCTCGGGAGCCGCGGGCTGATCCTGATCGGCAGGTGATTGCGCTTCCAAAGCTTCTTCACTCGTTTTAACTTCTTCAGTTGATGGTCGTTCTGAACTCATGGGAGATGAACTTTCTCGCCTAATTACTTACTTCAAGATACAGGAATGTTTCACAGGCTTGTCAGGCCAGCCGCAGACAGACATCCACCCGACTGCAGTAACTACTTCAATACAGGTTGAAAAACCTGCGGGACTAATTAAAAGAGTATCACCGCTGCAGCAGACCTGCAATTCGCAGGGCCTAGTTTTCCGATTTTTTCACTTTTGCTTTCACACAACGTAACCCCAGTGCAGGACTGACTGAAGTTGCTGCTTCCTGCTTACGAGAGGCGGATCGCAGGCGGTCATAGCGGTCCGTCCAGGCGCCACCACGTACAACCACCGGGGCATCAACGGTCACAGAGCCCCAGACGCTGCCATCTCCGGGGGCATTTTCATAACTGTCATGCCAGGGATCTGCAACGAACTCCCACAGGTAGCCATGCATGTCATACAGGCCCCAGGGATTGGGCTTCAGAGCCCCTACCGGAGGGTCATTTCCTGCGGCATTCCCGGTATGCCAGGCATATTCGTCCAGAATACGGGCTAGTTTGTCCTCATCCCCGGGTTTCTGAGGCTGATCACCAAAACTGTATTCCGTATTCGTCCCGGCGCGACAGCAGTACTCCCACTCGGCCTCGCTGGGCAGCCGAATCTCCTCATTCGCTGCAATCAACTTCGCTTTTCTTAAATCAGCGGTCAGTTTCCGGCAGAATTCATTTGCGGTCTTCCAGTCAAACATTTCCGCCGAATTGCGGGGGCCTCCCCAGCGACTGGGATTGTTTCCCATCACTGCCTGATACAGGTTCTGGGGCACTTCGTACTGACTCATCCAGAAACTATCAGTGAGTGTAACTTTATGAACAGGTCTTTCGGATGGTTCCCCTTTTACAGACCCCATTTGAAACGTCTGGGGAAACTTCCCTGTTCCGGGGGTGATCGGCACCAGTTCTTTAACAAACACTTTTAATAACTCTGTCTTCCCCTCGGGGTTCGCAGGCGGGGATTTCGGTTTTTCTTCCGCAGATAATGTAGTCAGCCCTGCCAGCATGAAAAACACGAGGCTGATCAAGGCCATCTGTGGCCGGGTTGAGGAGACATTTTTGAGAGGGTTCATATGCTTCACTACTGGTTCGAATTTTGTTAGGGTACAACAGCAATTACATTTTACCAGTTCCGCATCGAATTCGAAAGCAGAGAGGCTGACTGAACCAGTGCAGCAAACGAACTCAGTCTGCTGAAAACTGCTGCTCTCTTCCTGTTTCACTGTCAGGTTTTTATTTGAGTCAGGTCTATTCATGTCCGAGTCTCCGAACTTAATTCCACGCAGCATTGATTTATTGTCGCATCAGGAATGCCAGCTGGTTGTGGTTGACGTTCAGGAAAAGCTCCTGCCGGTCATTCCTGAGGCTGCTCATCTCACGCATCGTATCCGCCAACTGCTCCAGGCAGCCCGCCTGTTCGAAATCCCGCTGCACTGTTCCGAACAGTATCCCAAAGGACTGGGGGCGACGGTGCCCGAGTTGGCGGATTTACTGCCGACTCCCCGGGAAAAACTGCGATTCAGTGCCGCTGAATGCCTGGGCTGGGAAACCGCGGCGAATACCATCGACAACCGTACCCGAATTGTGCTGGCTGGAATCGAAGCGCATATTTGCGTGCAGCAGACGGCCCTGGATTTGTTAGCCGCCGGATATCGCGTTATCATTCCGGTAGATGCGATTGCCAGCCGCAATCAGCTGGACCGGGAGATTGCCATCAGACGTATGGAAAACTCGGGCGCCGGCATTACGACAACGGAATCCATTCTGTTTGAATGGTGCGAGGTTGCGGGCACCCCTGAATTCAAACAGATCAGTCGTCTGGTCACAGAAAAATCGTAGGTACCGGTCATAGAAATCAATCTATTTTGAGTCCCTTCAAATCATAAAGAACCGCTCACATGACACTCGAACATCATATTCCTCCTGCTATTCATCCTCCCCGTCGTACTCTGATGGGTCCTGGTCCCAGTGATGTGGCCCCCAGTGTGCTGGCCGCGCTGGGCGCACCGACTGTGGGACACCTCGATCCCTATTTTCTGAAGGTGATGGATGAAGTTCAGGACATGCTGCGAAATATTTTCCATACCACCAATGAACTCACACTCGCCGTGAGTGGCACGGGCAGTGCCGGTATGGAAGCCTGTGTGGTCAATCTGCTGGAACCGGGTGACAAAATCGTTGTTTGCACCAATGGTGTGTTTGGTGGCCGGATGGCTGATGTCGCAGGACGGATTGGTGCCGAAGTCGTACAGATTCACCGTCCGTTTGGCGAAGTCTTCTCTGTGGAAGAAGTGATTGATGTCCTGCAGAAAGAAAAACCCAAAGTACTGGGCATCGTACATGCGGAAACTTCAACCGGCGCTGCGCAGTCGCTCAAAGAGATTTCTCAGGCCGTTCACGAAGCCGATGCGCTGTTGCTCGTCGATTGCGTGACATCACTGGGCGGGATGCCCGTCAAAATCGATGAGTGGGATATCGATGCGGCTTACAGTGGGACGCAGAAATGTCTGAGCTGTCCTCCCGGGCTGTCTCCCGTCACATTCAGCTCCCGCGCTGTGGCTGCGATGGACGCGCGAAAAACCAAGGTTTCCAGCTGGTATCTGGACATGTCGATGGTCCGTTCCTACTGGGGCGATTCACGCGCCTATCACCATACTGCACCGATTAACATGAATTTCGGCCTGCATCAGGCCTTACGCCTGGTACTCGAAGAAGGCATGGAGAACCGCTATTCGCGTCATTATGCCAACCATTGTGCCCTTAAAGCGGGCCTGAACGCGATTGGAATTGAATTCGCGGTCGCCGAAGACCATCAACTCCCCATGTTAAACGCTGTTGTGATCCCGGATGGCGTGGAGGACGCGGCGATTCGCGGTCAGCTGCTGCAGCGGTTCGGCATTGAAATCGGCGGCGGCCTGGGACCGTTGAAAGGCAAGACCTGGCGGATTGGTTTAATGGGAGAAAGCAGCCAGAGTACCCATGTGCTGTTGTTCCTGGCGGCCCTGGAACAGTGCCTGCTGCACTCCGGCTACCAACTCACGCCCGGCGCCGGCGTAGCTGCTGCAAACGATTTTTACCGCACAACGATTACAGCCTGACCTCCAGTCGGCGAGAACTTTCGGTTTCTCAGAGAATCGGAGGCTGATTATTTAATGAGCCCGCTCAGGAATTCCGATTCCTAAGATACGACTCTCAGTTGACTTGCTGTCCGTTGAAAGTCGCGGTATATTGAGAACAGAATAGGGCGTCATGCGTCTGTGTTTCAGTGAGAAATTTTTCGAACATTCTCACGAATTTTGTGTCGAATGAGTGGCAATCGAGAAAATGATCGCCTATCATTTCCGACCACCTGTAAGGGGCCGTAGCTCAATTGGTTAGAGTACCGGACTGTCGATCCGGGGGTTGCGGGTTCAAGTCCCGTCGGCCTCGCTTACTACGCTCGTTGTCATTATTGACAGCGAGCGTTTTTTTGTGCGCGAGGGCTTTCTACTATTTGCTTTTTGATTTTACCTTAGCTTGATGCCGGTTTACGACAATGCGTTTCCCCTTTACCTTAACCCCTTTTAATGTAATGCTTGGCAAGCCGACACTTTTACAAACCAATTCTGGATGCTCGCTAAACATCTGAATTAATCGGCGTGACGCAGCCGAAGGATCTCTAAGGCCCTGTTCCCAACTTTGCAGTGTTTTAGTGGACACACTCAACATTCTGGCAAATACTGCTTGAGACATTCCCGCTCGTGTTCGCAAAGCGGACAAAGTTTTGGCATCAATCTCCGGTGGATCATTGGGAATTTCCACAGTTTTCAAAGTCAGTTCACCTGTAGTATGGGCGATCCCTTCTTCTAATCCCTGTTTGATTCGCTCAAATAATGGTTTTCGTTGTCTGGTTGTCATTTTCATTTTTCTGTTCTATGCGTAACCGGGGTCTTCAAATGTTGTTTAAGTTTTGCAGCTAAGTTTTTCAATTCAGACTTTTCAGATGGGGATAAATTAATTTTTTCATTTTTATCATAGATATCGAGCAGAAAAAAAATTTCGCATCTGCAACGTATAAATAAATCACTCTTGCACCACCCCGTTTTCCTTTACCACGTTTGGGATCAGCACTTCGAATTTTGCGGAGACCTCCACAGCCAGGAATCAGAGTGCCTTTCTGAGGATTATCCATAAGCTCCTGCTGTAACTGAGCATATACTTCGTCGGGTAAAAATTCAGATACCCATTCGGTAAACTCAGTTGATTCAATAAATACAGCTTTCATACCGAAACCATTCTATCCCACTCAGTAGGATAGATCAAGATGATTTATTGATACCAGAACACAGATTGCATGACATCTGGTTAAAATAACCGCGATCTGAAATAGCAACGTATTATTTTCAGCCTCCTGGTCTTCCCGAAATTCAACGATGGTCTGCATCAGAACACAATATTTGCATTCACTCATAGAGGTGCCTGACTTCTCGATGGCAGAGCCGTTTAGCCACCTCGCGATTGAGTGTCAACTCGTTCCATTCTGAATGTTCCTGAGCCAGCGTTCCACGCACCATTACCCGTGACGTCTCCCACAATTCAGCGGCAATCTTCAGTCATTCTTCGGGAGCCTGTTTCCGTAGAAGTTCTACCATTGCTTTATCGATCACTTCCACAACAAGACGCCTGCCGTCCATAGTGTTGTGCTAGCATTAAGAAATTTGCGTGAAGATGTGTTAATCATGATACGATAACAGTACCCCTTATTGCAGACTCATTTCAAGGAAGTTTAAATAGTATTCCGCTTCGGTACATTGATCTATGAAATATCCGAATGAGTCAATAAAGACTCATAACTCAGGAGCAATTCGCATGGCTGACTTTCGTCTGGAAAAACTGTACGTCATCCTGGATGAGCCGATCCCAGGTATCAACCATCTTCAGGCCGTCGATCCTGAAGAATTTGCCTGGCATGATACTTTCGATTTGACCCAGCAACTGGGCGTGACTCCACTTGATGATTTCACATACGCTCCCTTTGATAGAGAAGTCTGGTATCCGGCGGGAGCAGGTCTCAAGTCGATCCGCTCACTTCTCCAAGAATTCCGACGTCAGGCTGCCACTTCTGAAGAAGTACAGCAAAGAATGCAACCCCGCATCAATATGTTTGAGAAGTTGGAAGAATTATTCGATCAGGCTGACGCACATGATCGTGAGTTCTATCTGTCTGCGCGAGACCTCGATTGACAGCGATTCCGGGTTTGATACGATTCGAATCTGATTTACCCACTATTTTCAGATCACAAATCAATCGAACCAGACACAGGAATGGAGTCAGAGCACCATGCAAACGGTATTGATCACAGGCGCGTCCGCTGGATTCGGGAAACTGGTTGCTGAAAAACTGCTGACGAAAGGGTTTACCGTCTACGCGGCTGCCCGGCGGCTCGAAAAAATGCGTGACCTGGAATCCTTGGGCGCCCATATCATGCATATGGATGTGACAGATACGGAATCCGTCAAGGCCGGTGTCGCGAAGGTGATTGAAGAACAGCAGCGAATCGATGTGCTGTTCAACAACGCGGGTTACGGCTCTTATGGCACGATTGAAGATGTGCCCCTGGAGGAGATTCAGCGTCAATATGATGTCAACGTGTTCGGCATGGGGCGACTCGTGCAGGCCGTGCTGCCACAGATGCGAAAGCAGGGTTCCGGGCGAATCATCAACACCGCGTCGGTCGTCGGTCATGTCTCAACGGCGGTGCTGGGCTGGTATGCTTCGACCAAACATGCAGTTGAGGCGTTTTCCGATGCGCTGCGGATGGAAGTCAAATCATTGGGCATTGATGTGGTCGTCATCGAACCGGGGGCAGTCAAAACCGAATTTGACGAGGTGGCGTTCGCTACGCTGGACAATCTGGACCATACAGAAGATTATAAGCCGCTCGTCGCCGCCTTCCGCAAATTCACGAGTGATCTCTACTCCAAAAGTCCAGGCCCCGAAAGTACTGCCAATGCGGTTGTGAAGGCCATCGAAGCGAAGAAGCCCAAAACCCGCTACGCGACCACCTTGGATGCCAAGCTACTGCCCCGGGTCAAACGACTCTTCAGCGACAAACTGTTCGATAAGATCGTATTGAGTCAGATGAAGTAGAACTCATCCAGCCATCCTGATTTTCCCAGAATCCAATCTGATACAGCGGCGGTCATTCGAGACTCATCATTGTACAAAATAACCGTTCTCGAGACGCTGTTCTCACGCGCGACTACGTTGATTTCCTCCCTATCAGTATCAGCCCTGAGGGACTGGTGTACCACGCACGCGGCTCTCCAGATTTTGCTGGCAGGTTTAAGCGCGGGTTGTTCGCTGAGCATCCAGTCGTGTGATCGCCCATCAGCAGATTCGCTTTCGATTTCAGTCATCCTGTCGCACTTTAGTCGATTTTTGGAGTATTTTGGGAGTTGGCATAGCCTTTGCAATTCTCTTCCAGCGTGGCCAGGAATGAAACCACTTAATACTCGAAACAATATATGGAAGGAAATGAAATGTTACGCCGAAGTATAAAAGTCTTAGCTGCTGCAGCCGTTCTGGGAATCAGCCCCGCATTGCTGACCGCGCAGGCTCCTCTGGAAGATGCCGGCGCTCAACTGGAATCACAGTCAAAGGCAGCGGGCCAGGTTACCAACCCTGCTCCCAAAGTACCGGGAAAAGATGCCAGGATCGATGCGAATTCCGATCTGGATGCCAAGTCTCAGTTGAATAACAGACAACTGGACGCCGATGCAAACCTGGATGCGAAATCTAAACAGAATACGAATTCCCAAGATTCACAATTGAAGTCCAAAACACAGTTGGACGCTGATGTGGATGCCAACACAAAAAGGAATAGACGAGATCTGCAGACACCGCCCCAGACTCCTGATGCCGCCGATGGCGCCATTCAAAACACGCCCGGCGATGCCGAACTGAGGGGGAACGTTCAAGGGGATGCAGACGTTGATCTGGAAGGCAACCAGCGACAGCGCCATCAGACGAATCGCCCCCAGACGTTCGATAATCAGGGAAATAACGAAATCGATGATTTCGTACGTCAGGGAACCGCTCATCTGGACATTGATGATGCGACCCGCGCCCGTTATCGTCATCACAACGGTCACTGGTGGTACAAAACCGATCAGAATGAATGGTTGATCCATACCAATGGTCAATGGGAATCATTTGATCCGGTAACCTATCGTAATCCCGGTCAGCCTATGAACCAGGATTATTACCAAGACGACGACAACTATCAGTCCAGCAACTACTACGACGACGGAAGTTATTACCAGGGTGGTTACTATTACAGCCAACCCCAGTATTATGGCTATGGCCGAAACTACAACCGGGGATATGGTTACGGTAACAACTTCTACAATAATCGTGGATATGGTTACGGTCGTGGCTATGGACAGGGATACTACAACAACCGTGGCAACAGATTTAACGGTCGCTATGGCACCGGATACCGTGGTTGGAACCGCGATCAACGACAGGGTGCTGCCATCGGTGCTGGTATCGGAGGTGCCATTGGTGGTAACCAGGGTGCTGCCATCGGTGCTGGAATTGGCGCTGGTGTAGCCGACTGATTGAATTGAAAAATAAGGATCTATTTCCTGACCGCAATACTGAATGACGGAGTGAAGTATTGCTCTCAAAGCAGGCCAGCAGATGCCCCTCTGCTGGCCTGCTTATTTTTGCGCGCTGCCTTTAGAAGATTATAGCCCGTCAGTCTTCTATTTTTTATCCTTGATGAATTCATCCACATGGATGGTAAAATAATACCCGGTCAGCGGCGTCGGTTTGCCGGTCCGAGGATCGCTCGTTGTTTTCAGTTGCAACTGGGCACGTTCTGCCAGTTCTTTTTTCATGTGAGCACGAACCTGGGTTTTTCCGTCAACCGTTCTGGTTGCCAGCGAAACCATCAGATCGGGCCGGCCTGATGTTCCTTCCTCCGGAATGTAAAGCGAAATAGAATTGATGGGCTTCAACTTCCCGGCATCGGCAATCTCCAGCTCGATTGTCACGCGACCAGTGCCATGGTCGACAACGGACAGCTCATATTTGAGTCCGAGTTCTTCCTTCGACTGCCCGATTCCAAACTCAATTGCCCAGGCATCCTGAGCCGTCAACAGCAGCCCCAGTAAACCAAACAGCATCGTGATGAGTCTACATGTCGGCATCGTTTCTCTCCCTGTTGAAGAAATGAGGCAGGTTCGCAATAGAGCACATTATTTTTTCTGCGCCTTCAGAAACAGATGGATCTGTTCCCGTGTTTTCTGATGCTGTTTTTCTGCCTCTGAGTTGTCCGGCGCGGTTTCGATGATTTTGATCGTCTCTGTGAGTCTTTTTTTGAACGCTTCATCATCGGTGTCTAGCCTGGCGCGCAAGTCCGGCAGCAGCGGTGTCGCTTTTTTTCCAAAGACCGACAGCGCCCCGGCGGCGTTTAACCGCACCCAGACTTCGTTATCATCCAGCAGTTTCGCAATCGCGTTCATGTTGCTGGTACTGTAGGGATTGAGTCCTGCCAGCTGACCGGCGTCCCAGCCACGAACCGTAATATCGGTGCTGGTCAGTCCGGCGGAAAACCGCTTTTCCAGATCCGCCAGTTCCAGCAGAGTCACACCAGCGGGAATTTTGAGCTGATCCAGCGGAATCGTCTCATCCACATAGATAGACAGCATCGGATGCAGGTTCCAGATTTTTCCCCCCTGGTCCTTCTTTGCCATGGCCCGGGCAAGGCCGCCCACCAGATGCAGGTCCCATTGATAGGGAATGCTTTGTGTCTCTCGAAACGACTTTGTGGAAGCGGGGCCGGGTCGCAGTACGATCTCATGCTGCTTCTGATTCGTAGCAGCAAATTTCTGCAGGACATCATTCAGTGCATCGATATCGCCGCGGTAGTAAGCATGCTCATTTCCATTGACCCAGACATGATAGACGCGGCTCTCATGATTGATAACAGGTTCAATTCCGGGCCAGTCTTTGTAATTCAACGCGTTCAACCGTCGATTACCAAACGTTTCTTCCCCCAGAGCCCAGGCAAGGGAAGGGAGACAACTTACGATCAACAAGCCTGACAATAAAACCGGAAACGCGCGTCGCATGGCAGGACTTCCTTATTCAGATTAGTGAGTACGTTACCTTCTGAGACGACGATCGGGCCCCCTTTGTTTCATTTATTATTCGATTTTTCCGCTTTAATTCCGATACATGGCATTGGCCAGCAAACCAAAGACCACAGCCGACGCCAGCAGATAAAGACTGCGTCCCTCGATTTCTGCATTAAAAAATGCCGTTGCAGATGCGATGATTCCAATAAAACCGGTCAGGATTGCGCCAAAATAGACCAGTCCCGCCTCTGCAGAGCCACGTTGTTTTTCTGCTTTATGTTCTTCCGTATCCATGTCATTCCTCCTCATGTTGAAATCATACTGGTATCAATTCGTGCTACTTTTGCTCTTTGGTCACAACCGGCTGATCAGATTTTGCATCGCCGCCGGAGCCTCCCAGCTGGTACGCGATTCCAAAGCAGAGCCCCACCAGCAGGACGGAAATCGGATTGGAATACACCCTCAGCAGGTTGGCGATAGAAACTCGCTGCAACAGATCGCCGGGCAGTTCCATGCCAAAATCCTGTTCGCCATCCCAGCCGCGATCCAGCGCAGCCTGGCGAAACTCGCCTTCCGTTTTCCAGATAAAGCCGAACATGGCCAGAATCAAAAAGCCTGCCATGAGTGCAGCGATCAGATATTTCATGTTTCACGGCTCCCAAATTGAAGTTCAGGATTCCCCTGCGTCGTGCTTTTTCTTTTTCCCCGCTTTGACTTCGGGGGGTTGATGATCCGAGTACAGGCGTTTGATGTGGACTTTGGGATCGCCGGTGATCAGACGGGAGCGGCGGGTTTTCCAGAGGTAGTTCCAGCACCAGTCGAGCATGACCTTGAAGCGGTTGCGAAAGCCGACCAGGAACATCACGTGCAGAATGTTCCAGGAGATCCAGCCCAGTATCCCGCCATAATGGATTTTGCCGATCGCGGCGATGGCGTTACCGCGACCGATCATCGCCATCGAGCCTTTGTCGTAATAACTGAATTGCGGCCGCTCTTTCGGTGCGTTTCCGTTGATTTCCTTTTTGATGATGTCTGCTACGAAACGACCGGTCTGAATGGCGCCCTGTGCCAGTCCGGGCACCGGTTTTCCAGTTTTGGCATCGGTCGCATGTGCGGCGTCTCCTATGACAAAAACTTCGGGGTGGCCGGGAATTGACATGTCCGGGCCCACAACGATCCGGCTGCCTCGATCGACTTCGGTATCGAGTGTTTTCGCCAGATCCTGTCCCTGGACGCCCGCGGCCCAGAACACATTCTCGGCCTGAATGGTTTCCTCGCCGATTTTCACGCCATCTTCTGTCACATCGGTCACGTGCACATTCAGATGAATTTCAACCCCCATTTTTTCCAGCACTTTTTGCGCACGGGCACTCAGATCTTCAGGCATGGGGCCTACCAGACGCGGACCACCATCCACGAGAATCACGCGGGCCATATTACATTGAATATTGCGAAATTCGCGGGGTAGAGTTTCGGAAGCCACTTCTTTGATCGCACCTGCCAGTTCCACGCCCGTCGGTCCGCCGCCGACAACCACAAACGTCAGAATTTTACGGCGGGCTTCTTCATCGGCTTCCCATTCCGCCTCTTCAAACGCGAGATACAACCGCCTGCGAATTTCCAGCGCATCGTCGATCGACTTCAATCCCGGCGCATACACTCGATATTCATCGTGACCAAAATAAGACTGCCGGGCTCCGGTGGCGATGACCAGGTAATCGTAGTCAAGTTCGCCACCATCAAAGCAGACCAGTTTTTTATCAAAGTCGATGGCGGTGACTTCCCCCAGCGCGACGTGCACGTTTTTCTGTTTCCAGAGAATTTTGCGAATCGGTGCCGCAATATTCGCCGGATCCAGTTCGCCCGTTGCCACCTGGTACAGCAGAGGCTGAAACAGGTGGTAATTTCGCTTGTCGATCAGATCAATCTCGACCGCTTCATTCTTAAATGCTTTGACAACATTGATGCCGCCAAAACCTCCTCCGATAACAACAAGCCGTGGCAGCTCTGAAGAAGTAGGATTCATAGTGATTTCAATTCATGGTGTGAGTAGAGCAGCGTAAAATTCCGGGGAACGTCCGGGCATGTCTGTCAGTCGAAAACGTGCCCGTGATCGTAGCGTTCGTCGATGCCGGCGGCTTCGGTCAGAGCGGCCACGTTGGACTTGGTAAAGAAACCCTCGTATTTGTGACAGCGTTCCACATACTCGGTAATCAGAATCGAATACTGGGAGTGTTTGGAGAAAATCTGCTTCAGATTGGGTTCATCCACGCATTCCCCCACGACATGTGCCAGGAACGGAATGCCTTTGTCTTTGAGAGTCTGCACGACGTAATCCACGTTCTTTTCACCGCCCCGATGATCGCCGTCGAGCACTTCATAGGCCACATGATGCAACCGACGTCCGTAATTGCGAACGAAATCTTCTGTGGGCATGGGCAGATTCTCAAAGGAGTTCACGAAGGAGGGCGTGTTGTTAGCCGTGAAGACCTTGGCAGGTGATTTTTTATCGTTATCGACGTAACCGTTCCGCGTCACGTTCGTGGATGAGTTCATCTCCGCAATATTATAAGCGCCCCAGAAGTAATGGTTGGACATGGTCAGGAATTCGAGGATCGCATCTTCCCGTTCGCCAGCAAGAATCCGGGTGGCCAGATGGTCGACTCCCAGCACCAGTTTATTCAGCTTATGAGCTTCGCCAAACGCGAGCACCTGATTCAGCGACTCCATGACTTCGGGGTCGAGTTCAAAGGGTTTCCCCAGTTGGAGCACATCGTAATCGTCGATGTCTTCCTGGGTGTAGCCGACCCGGTTACAGGTAAAGTCAGAAGGGAAGGTGAATACAAAATGGGCATCGGTAAAGAACGGATTTTTGGTTTCGTGGTGGTAATTGAACCGCACGCTGTGCGACTCAAGCGTGCTTCGCGTTTCGTTGACATCTTTCGTGCTGAAGATTTCACCGATGTAACGTGCGTTGGGCTTTTTACTGGAAAGCGGGTAGAGCCGATTGAACATCGTGATTTCGTCGGCGTAGTCCTTCTCCAGCGGCTCCAGGATGAACATCCGCGGATAGTCGGGATGCGAGGTGAGGATATACACATTGTGCGTATTGTTTCGGAAGGCAGCGGAAAAACGGTAGGGGGTCATCAGGTAGAGTTCATGCAGATAAGGTATCACTTCTCCCGTTTCCACCTGCAGCACGATGCCGCGCATGGTCCCCAGCAGGTCTTCGATGCCACTGGATTTTCGACGTTCGAAGATTTTCATCCGGTAGTCTTCGAAAAATTCAGAGTTCTTTTTATCGCCGCCCGGTTGATACTCTAATGTATTGATACTCACGGGAATCTTCCTTTTCCTGAAACTGTGACGCGATTGTTTTTTTGAATATCTGAAAGCAACCGCAGTCACCCCGAGTCCATTATCCGGCTTCGTTGACTGCAGTAGATGTTATGTTACCGCACAAAACCGGATTTGTAATGTTGGTATTGCTTTCTTTTCATTATTTTCACAGGCAGATACCGTTTCCAGAAGGGCAGAGTTGCGGCGAAAGTGGAATTTCATAACGCAGATTCGGAATGACAGCCCCGTCCCTTCAAGCTATGCTGAATGACTGGAAACCGTCTCGATTTTAATAGGGAGAGATTCGCACCAATGAAACGCACTCAAATTGATGCCCTGTCAGCATTCTGGAATGCGTTCTTCCTGATACTGTCTCTTTCTGTTTTCCTCGGCTCTCCGGGGAAGCTGGCCGCAGCGGAACCTGCACGATCTCCCAATATTGTGATGATTATTTCAGACGATCAAACCTTTCGCGATTTCGGTTTTATGGGCAACACAGAGATTCAGACGCCCCACATCGATCGTCTGGCACAGCAGTCGGCCCGCTATGTGAATGGCTATCTGCCGACGAGTGTCTGCAGTCCCTCGCTGGCCACGCTCTTGACCGGCCTTTATCCGCATCAGAGCGGGATCCACTATAACCATCCGCCTCCAGGCAACAGTGCTTTCAATAAAATGACTTCGCGCAACGAATACGAGTCGACCCGCAGCCAGGCGTTTCAACTGATCAAAAACGTCGATACACTGCCACGCATCCTGGCGGCGAACGGTTATCGCTGCCTGCAGACAGGCAAGTTCTGGGAAGGCCATTATCGCAACGCCGGCTTTACTGAAGGCATGACCATTTTTGAACCAGTTCCCGGCCAGTCGTTCGGCGGGAACCGCAAACTGGCAAACGGCACACTGGTGGCTCACGGCAATGGAGACTGGGGATTGAAGATCGGCCGGGAGACCATGCAGCCGATTTACGATTTCGTCACAGACTGCGAACAGAACTCCACGCCGTGGCTGGTCTGGTATGCTCCCTATCTGCCACACCAGCCACACGATTCGCCTCAAAAATATTTCGACCTGTATCGCAACAATCCGCGCGTGGCGAAACATGAAATCGCATATTACGCCAGTTGCTCGCAGTTCGATGATACCGTCGGAGAACTGGTCCAGTTTGTGGAACAGCAAGCCGACCTCAAGAACACGCTGTTTCTGTTCGTCATCGACAATGGCTGGACGCCGGGCGAGAGACCGATGAAGCCACGCGAGAACTTTCACCATACCAAAGAAAGTAAACGCTCCCCCTTTGAAGATGGTCTGCGTTCGCCCATTCTGATCCGCTGGGACGGACATACAAAACCAGCCACGCATACGGCACTGGTCAGCAGTATTGATATCGTGCCCACACTGCTGCATGCAGCCGGGCAGGGGAAGCAAGCCGCAAAGCTGCCCGGCGTCAACCTGCTGCCATCGGCGCGCGGGAAAGCAACATTGCCGGAAGATCGCGCCGTCTATGGAGAAGTCTTTCCGGGAGATGCGACGGCTTTGAACCAGCCGGGACGCGAAGTTGCACACCGCTGGATTCGCAAAGGGAACCTGAAACTGATCACTTCTCATAACCCGAATGCGCAGGGAAAAACCTGGAACAATTACACCAACGGCGATGTGCTGTTCGATCTGGAACACGATCCGGGAGAAACGCAGAACCTGATCGACGACCCCGAACAGGCTGAGTCCCTGGCTGAGCTGCGACGATTACTGGATGCCTGGTGGGACCCTGCAAAAACCGATTAGCGGCAGTCTTTATAAAATCCCGTACTTCGCAAAGGCTTCCGTTGCGGACATGCCGTTTTTGATGCTGTCGCGAAAGGTGTTTTCTTCGTGCACCTTTTTCCAGGCGGACTGAATCACTTCGGCTTCGACGGCCTGCGGCACGACAGCGATGCCATCCACGTCGGCAAATACCAGATCGCCGGGCGCAAAGTAAACGCCGCCGATTTCGACGGGCACATCAATGTCGATAATCCGCTGACGGTCTTTACTGTCATAGGGAGACGTTCCCGCCGCCCAGACCGGGAACTGCATGGATCGCATCTGCCGGACATCGCGAACCGCGCCATCGATAATGGCACCACAGCAACCCCGATGTTTGACGGCGGTAGAAAGCAGTTCTCCCCAGATCCCCGACCGCATCGAACCACTGGCAGCGGCAATGAAGATTTCATCGGCGTTGATCGAATCCACGGCTTTCAGTTCCAGTTCGTACGGACTGGGATCAACGTGGTACATGTCGGCCCAGAGGCTGGTTTTGCAGCGCCCCACGACAACCGCATCCACCGTCATGGGCAGCAGTTCCTTGCGTGGCGACTGATTGGTGTAGCCCAGCGAATCGAGGGCGTCGCAAATGATGGCTGAGTGCAGATGCTCCCGCATCATGTCGAGCGTGATGGTTTCCGGTTGTGGCTGATTCATGGTTGTCTCATGTCTGAGGTTGAAGTTGTTGTGAAATCTGCCGGGCCGTCCGTACCACGGCTTTGATAAATCGCTGCAGCGCTTTTGCATCGGCGCGGGCCGTGGGTACACTCAGGCTGATAGCGGCAACGATCTGCGTCCCTTCATAGAGGGGCGCTCCGATGCAGGTCACGCCGACATCGTTCTGATCCTGTTCGACGGAATAACCATCGGCCTGCGTCTGTTGATGAATTTTACGAAGCTGTTTGAGATCGATAACCGTTTCTCTCGTGCGGGCGACCAGCCGGGTCCGTGCGATCAGGGCGTCCCATGCTTCCTCCGTCAATTGTGAAGTGATCGCCCGGCCCAGAGAGGTCGAGTAAAACGGATCGGTGCTGCTGGGCTCCACAATCCGCCTTAGGGGATGCGTACTCTCCAGTACGCTCAGGTAGCGAACATGAGTGCCCCGCAGGACGCCGAGATTGACGGTTTCGCCCGTCAACTCATGCAGTTCCCTCAGCAGGGGAGCCGCCAGTTCCGTCAAGCGATCTTCCAGAGAACCGGATGCCAGCCGCCGGAGTTTCGGGGTAATCTGATACACGCCTTTTTCAAGACGGCTCACGTATCCCAGTTCAACCAGTTCCTGCAGAATTCGATGCACGGTCGGTTTGGGCAGTCCGAGTTCGTGTACCATTTCCAACAGTGTCAGCGAACCATCGGCTGCTGCCAGCACCTCCAGCACCAGAAATGCCTTGCCCAGCGATGTGACTTCTTTGGTGACCAGCATTGCAATTGACATTCAGAAAAACAGAAGACGAAGAATTTTCTGGCTGCTTGCAACCAGAGCATTGTTCCATTATACTGAATACACCGTTCCACATTAAGATATAACTGCTCGTTTTCTTATGGATTTTCGGTAGTCATTATTTTTGCCCGGTTCACAAAGGAGCCTCTCATGCGTGTCGGAATCATTGCGTTGCAGCACGAATCCAATACGTTTATTCAGACGGCGACGGAACTGTCCGATTTTGAATATGATGTGCTGGCGACCGGTGAGTCGATCTACCCGATCTTTGCAGATTCGGCCCATGAGATTGGCGGATTTTTTGCCAGTCTTGCTGAAACCGATATCGAAGCGGTGCCAATTTTTGTGGCGCGTGCACTGCCTGGAGGAACAATCACCCAGCCCACCGTCGAGACATTGCTGCAACAAATGTTGAGAGAACTAAAAGCAGCTGGCCCACTGGATGGATTACTGGTTGCACCACATGGTGCAGGTGTCAGCGAAGGGGCTCGGGATCTGGATGGGTACTGGCTGACACAGGTCCGTGAGACTGTCGGACCAGACATGCCGATCGTCTGCACTCTCGATGCGCATGCGAATGTATCGCAGGCGATGATTGATGCCTGCAATGCCACGATTGTGTACCGTTCGAATCCCCACATCGACCAGCGCGATCGAGGCATCGAAGCGGCCCGGCTGATGCAACGCATTCTGAAAGGGGAAGTCAAACCGACACAGGCTGCCTGCTTCGTCCCCCTCGCGATTAATATTGAGCGTCAACATACCTCATCGGAACCATGCGCCTCGCTCTATCGACTGGCAGATGAACTACTCAAAACGCCCGGCGTATTGAGTAACAGCATTATCCTGGGATTCCCCTATGCTGATGTGTACGAAATGGGATCGGGTTTCATTGTGGTGACCGACAATGCCCCAGAACTGGCACAACAACTGGCAGACCAGCTGGGTGAAACATTGATCCAGCGTCGTGACGAATTCCAGGCACACCTGATAAGTATCGACGATGCACTGGACCGGGCGGAACAGCTGACGGGACCAGTCTGCTTCCTGGATATGGGGGACAACATCGGCGGCGGATCTCCGGCAGATGGCACCACGATATTACATGCGATTAAACGTCGAGGCGGGCCCACCAGTTTCGCCTGTCTGTTCGATCCCCAGGCGGCTCAACAGGCGATCGCCGCGGGACCGGGGACCACACTGACTCAACTCGCGATGGGAGGCAAAACCGATGATCAGCATGGTGCGCCCCTGATCTGCGATGTGACGGTGGTCAGTATTCATGACGGGCATTTCAAGGAACCGGAAGTGAGGCATGGTGGCAAAACCGAATTTCATATGGGACCGACTGCCGTCGTGAAGACTGACTTTGGTCTGACCATCATGCTCAACAGCCATCGCACGCCCCCGTTCAGCCTGGGACAGTTGACTTCATGTGGCATTGCACCCGCCGATTATCAGATCCTGATTGCCAAGGGAGTGCAGGCTCCGCTGGCCGCCTACAGCCCGGTCTGCCCGAATCTGATTCGCGTGAATACGCCGGGAGTCACCTCTGCCGACATGCAACAGTTCCAATATCAATTTCGCCGTCAACCCCTGTTTCCCTTTGAATCGATCCATTAAACGGAATTCCACCACGAATCGTCTTCCTCTGAGAAAGCCAGCGTATGCAGATCACAAAAATTGAAACCTCGATCGCCGATTCGATCATGCCCGGTCTGCTGCTGGTGCGTATTCACACGAGTGAAGGGCTCGTCGGCTGTGGTGAGACCTATTACGCGCCACACGCCGTCGCCGCGATGATCCACGACTGGATGTCGCATTACCTGATGGGCAAGAACCCGCTGGATATCGAAGCGCACTGGCGATTTCTTTACGAACGCGCGACGAACTTCGGTTCGCGGGGAACCGAATTGCGGGCGATTTCCGCGATTGATCTCGCGCTGTGGGACATTTTCGGGCAGGCGACTTCACAGCCGGTCTGGCAGTTGCTGGGTGGTTGTGTGCAGGAATCGATTCGTACATACAACAGTTGCGGCGGTCCCTCTTACGGAGGAGCCAATGCAGAAAAAACGACTCATACCTGGCCCGGATATGGATCGGTGGGGAACCAGGGACCGCTGAACGATTACTGGTCCGCCGTCAATGAACCGGTGGAGCTGGCACGCTCACTGATTTCGGAAGGCTACCAGGCACTCAAAGTCTGGACGCTGGATTTCGCCGCGCACAAAACCAACGGACCGCTGCACATCACACATAAAGATATCACGCGGGCACTGGAGCCTTTTCAGAAAATCCGGGAGTCACTGGGCAGCAATATCGAACTGATCATCGACGGTCATGGTTTCTTTCAGCTGGCCCCGGCCATTCGGATTGCCAAACGCCTGCAGGAATATGATATTCTCTGGGCCGAAGATCTGCTGCGGGTCGACTGTGTCGATACCTTGAGCGACTTCAGGGATAAAGCAGGCATTCCGGTTGCCGTAAGTGAAATGTTCAACGGCCCCGATGACTACCGACTGGCGCTGGAAAAACGGGCCGCCGACTTTGTGATGATCGACCCGACGTGGGTCGGTGGTATTTCACAGACGCGTAACATCACCCGCCTGGCGCAGTTTTATAATGTGCCTGTCGTGATGCATGACTGCACGGGCCCGCTGACGCTGCTGTCCGGAGTGCATGTCGCCGCGAGTTCGAACAATGTGGCCTGGCAGGAGAGTCTGCGTGCACATCTGCGGATTCTGTATCCACAGCTGATCGATACCCAGGTGGAAGTCGAAGCAGGGCGGATTGTCATCCCGAAAACGCCGGGGCTGGGAACAGCCTGGCTGCCTGAACTGTTCACGCCCGGGACGAACCAGTATCGCGCGACTGAGTTTTCATAACTTAAAACGGAATTCCGCCATGCAACTGACTTCAGTAGTGACGCCTTTTACTAACGAAAACCTGACGATGCTGGCACAGATCGGCGTCACGCATGTCACGATCCGTTATCCGGGACCCGGCCTGGAAAAGTTGCAGTCGATCAAAGAACAGGTCTCCGCCTGCGGTCTGCAGATTGCGGCAATCGAGGGTTATCTGCCGATCGAAAACATCAAACTGGGCAACGAACGGTTTGACGAAGAGATCGAGGAGATGAAAGTGCTGCTGCAGAATATTCAGCAGTTGGGAATTCCGTTTGTCTGTTACAACTTTATGGCGGGGACCGATTGGGTCCGCACTGAACTCAAAGCGCCGGAGCGGGGCGGCGCACTGGTGACCGGCTTCGATGTCGAACAGGCCGAGCAGGCGGTTTCACTGTCACAGACGACGCAGCAGCAACAGGGAGAACCGATCACAGCAGACCGCTTATGGCAGAACCTGGAACGCTTTCTACAGGAACTGCTGCCCGTCGCCGAAGCTTGCGGTGTGACGCTGGCAATGCACCCCGATGATCCGCCTCTGGATACGTTCATGGGGAAAGCCCGCATCATGAATTCCGTGGAGAGTTTTGAGCGGCTGATGGAGCTCTCTTCCAGCCCGGCTCACGGAATCTGTTTCTGCCAGGGGACGTTTGCAGAGATGGGCGTTGATATTCCCGCCACGATTGAACGTCTGGGGTCTCATATCCGCTATGTCCATTTCCGGGACATCCGGGGGACGCGGGAACGATTTGTCGAAACGTTTCACGATAACGGCCCGACCGACATGTTTTCCGCGGTCAAAGCATATCAGAAAATCGGTTTCACAGGACCGATTCGCCCCGATCATGTGCCTCAGCTGGTGGGAGAAGAAGCAGGGGAACCCGGCTATACCATGCTGGGACGGCTGCATGCATTCGGATACCTGCAGGGACTGATTGAGGGGGCTCAGAAATCCTGAGGATCGTTTTGAAGCCTGAATCGAGTCAATTTTTCGGAAAGCCAGAACCCATAACAGTTTATTGATTTGTCTGAGATTGAAAAAACATGAACTGGCTGGTAGCTGTGCGCGGATTTCCCGGTATAATCGATATAGCAGGCACAACTTACCCAGTTGATGACGTCTGACAGGGAAGTCGAGATCGCAGGCAGGAAGCACCTCTTTGGGGACGTGCCTGAGCAGCATGAACTGAGCCCGGTTCATCCGTGACTAAACTCGATTTTCCACTCTTTAGGAGTCAGACCCATGCGTATTCGAATGCTGTTTACCGCGGCCGCTGTTGTCGCCTGTTTCTCGTTGATGTCATCCGTATCCGAAGCGGGAGGACGCATCACTTACTACAGCTCACCGTTTCCCTATGTAGGACCTGCTCCCGTTTACTCGGTTCCCGCACCCGTCAACACAGCCTACTATGTGCCGGCCATGAACGCGTATTACTCTCCTGCCCTGGTACCGGCGCCGGTTGTGACGCCAGTTTACTACCAGACGCCAGTCGTGGTGCAACCGGTCACCACCTATTATGCTCCGGCAGTCTCGACCTACTCGTATTACTCTCCACGCAAAGTGGTCTACAAGAGCCGCGGTCCCCGGTTTTTAGCTCCCAACTATAAAACGGTTGTGAAGTATAAATAAGCTGATTGCAATTTAAAGTGAAAACAGAATCAGCCTGCTGAACCAGAATCAGCAGGCTGTTTTTTTTGTGACAAAGCAAAGTTCGTCCGTTGGATTCATGCCAACTACAGCGTCCAGCCTTCGCGGTATTCGCGTTTGATGTACTGGGCGGCTTCGGGGACGTTAGTGACTTTGAGATTGTCGGCATCCCATTCCAGTTTCTTCTGACCGACGCGGTAGGAAACATTGCCCAGCAACACGGTCTCGGTGAGAGGACCCGCGTAACCGAAGTTGCTTCCGGTCGGAGTACCATTGCGGATGGCGTCGAGCCATTCGATGTGGTGGCTCTTGGGACGGGTCAGATAGGGTTCGACCGGTTTCGCTTCTTTGCCGGCTTCCATGAAGACCTTGTTCGTGCCGTAATCAGCGAGCAGGCGTCCATCGTCCCCTTCGAACAGGACGGCGCTGTTTTTCTCGTACATTTCAGCACCTTTGGGTTTCCAGCCACCGTGATACCAGGTCATGTGAACCGGGGGCAGATCTTCGCGGGCCTCGTATTCGTAATCGACCTTCATCAGGCTGGGACAGTCATTCACACCACCATGGGCTTTTTCGCCCACCGCGACGACCGTCTTGGGATATTTCAGCTTCAGCGCCCAGAAAGGCAGGTCCATATAGTGACAACCGAAGTCACCCAGCTGACCGTTTCCGAAGTCCCACCAGTAGCGCCAGTTGAAGTGGAAATGCGATTCATTGTAAGGACGGAAGGGAGCCGGTCCGATCCATTGATCGTAATTGACATGAGCGGGTGGATTATTTTCTTTAGAGCGTTCGCCTTCAATCCGCACTCCGCCACCGACCCAGACATGCACGCGGCGGACAGGGCCAATCACTCCCGACTGAACCATCTCTACGACTTTGCGATAGTTGTCACTCGCGTGAATCTGATTCCCCATCTGAGTGGCGACGCCAGCTTTGGCGGCCAGGTCGGTCAGGACGCGTGCTTCATACACAGAGTGCGTGAGAGGTTTTTCACAATAAACGGGAAGACCTTTTCGCAGCGCTGCTGCCGCTGCCGGGGCATGCATGTGATCGGGAGTACTGACCAGGACGCCGTCCAGGTCGTTGCGTTCCAGAACCTTGCGGTAGTCGTCGTACTTGTCGGCCTTGGGAAATTCTTTGGAGGCAATCTCCAGACGCTTCGAATCAATATCACATAGTGCGACAAAGTTTTCTGATTTCGTACCGCTGATATTCGCATAAGCCCGGGCGGCCACGCCGATCGAAGCCAGGTTCAGTTTTTCATTCGGACTTTTGCTTTTGGGAGCCGCTGCCAGTGGCAGCAGAGGCAGTGCACCGGTGAAGGCTGGAACGGCTGTTCCCGCGATCAATGCTTTCTTGAGGAACTCGCGGCGGTCGACTGAATTGGACATGAAAAATCTCCTTGTGAGAAGTGATCCCGGGTGTCACTGGAATGAATTTGTCTGGCGGTGATCCGAGTTAAAAAATCGTCATCTCAACTGAGCGCGGATTCAATATTTTAACTTTTTTTAATATATCGCAGGGCTGAAGCGAAATCGAGCCTGTATTCTGAAAAGAGAAAATGAGCGAGCAGGAAAGGGGAGCGACCCGTCTAGCGTAGCGGGAAGCAGGAACTTCAATTCGAAGTTTCTGAAGTGATATCTTCCGAAATGCTGACGGCTTTTTCCACGCCGGAAATCAGCTGATCGAGGCGGAACGGCTTGTAGAGGACACATTTCAGTCCCAGCTGCCGGGCTTTGACGATGGAGTGCGTGGGATCGTACCCAAAACCTGTCATCAGGATCACAGGCAGGTGCTCATGGATTTCCCGGATCTGGGCGAAGCATTCGTACCCGTTCATATCGGGCAGCCGGATATCGGCGATGACCACATCATAATGAAAGCTGCGGACCATCAGGAAAGCTTCTTCGCCATCGTGAGCAGTTTCTACCTCACAGCCCAGTCGGCCCAGCAGTTCATGTGCTGCCCGCCTGACAGTGGCATCACTGTCGACGACCAGAATCCGCTTGTTGACCAGTTTGGGATTCACCTGTCTCATCGTGGGCACTTTGTGATGATGAGGTGTCTGGGGAGCAATTTCATCTCCCACCTGTTGAATCAGTTGCTTGATGTGGCGAGTATCTTTAAGGATACGCTGCAATCGCTCGCACACACTCGGCTCGTGACCGATATACCGCTCCAGAATCCAGGCCGTATCGTTGAGGATCTCATCCACCGGATCAACGACCCCACGCATAATTAACTCGGTACTGGCAGAGGCGGTCGTCAGTTTTTCGACTACCAGCAGTTCCAGAGTATTTAAGGCTATCGCGACTTCGCGGCTGAACAGTTCCAGGAAGTGCAGATCATTTTCATCAAACGCGCCCGCATGCGGGCTTTCTACATTGAAGGTTCCCAGCACTTCATCGTGCAGACTTAAGGGAACCGTCAGGGAGCTGCGGGCATTGGGAGCCCCTGTCATATACAGGGGATCGTGCGCCGTGTCTTCACAAAGGTAACTTTTGCCTGTCGCGGCAACGAAGCCGGTTACGCCGTTCGCTTCAGGATCCGCATACAGGGTGCGATTCGTTGCAATCTGTTCCATGCCGACAGCGAGTAAAACATCGAGCCGATTGGAGGCTTTATCCAGCAGACGAATTTCAACGGTTTCAAACTCTAGCAGATCCTGGGTGTAATGCAGAATTTTGGCTTTCAGGAGTTCAATACGATCTTCGGTTGTCATCTCGAAGATTTCTTCGGGAGAAAGATCGCCGAGCTCAAGACCAGCCTGGTAGATGGCATTCAGCTTCTGCCGCTGTAATACTTCTTCAGAAATGTCACGCACGCTGGCTACCAGATACGCGGGTTCCTGTTTACTGTCGTGGGCCGTCAGTACAGGCATGACTTCGACATCAAAGTAGCTCTTATCTCCCACCCGCAGTCCGCTCTTGGCAATCTTACGTGTGGAGAACGCGGAATGAAACGGGCTGAAGTCGGGGCCCAGTATTTCGGGAGCGCCGAAGGCATCGTAGAAGGAGTGGCCGATCAGTGACTCCTCGTGACCGCACAGCTCTCCCAGCTGGTGATTCGACCAGATAATCCGCAGGTCGGCATCCAGGACCACAACAGCGTGTGGTAAAAATTCGAGCAGGGAGCCAGACTGAATGAGCGCCAGGGGTAAGGTTTCGGTCGTGGCTGGCACGACCAGTGCGGAAATGTTTCCCTGATCAAATTCCGCAATCCCTTCCGCGAGATTCTCCGGGGTCACCACCACATAGTCTTCGTTGGAGAACTGTTCTCGCAACTCAGAAGTCTGGTCATCTGGAGGCCCACAGAAGAGAATTTTTTGCGGATTGGTCACTACGAAAACAGCCTTTGTCCACTAAGACATTTATTGCTTCACTTATACTGCATCACAAACGGGGACACTTGTCGATTCGGCTTACTTATTTGTAGTAACAACCGGCTAAAAAACAAGATGCCTCAATCCTGTATTACGCAGAATCAGGCACGAATGATAGAATGCCTGCCCTGGTTTTTATGCTTTTCACCAAAATCTTGAATAACATAAACAGTATAACGATATCGTACCTATGAAATCGGCTTTCTGTCAGCCAAAATTAAGAATCAACGAACGGAATCTGGTATTTTCTTCAAATTCTGCTCGATTCCCGATATTTTTTCTCAAGTTTTTCCGCCTGATTTCCAGATTGATTCCCTTTCCAGCGAGCCGATTCGCCAGGCTGCCGCCACGATAGAGATGGACTGCAAATGAATTTACCCTGGGTCGCTATCCAAAGAAATCCGATCTCCGGAACAGGAACCCGTGCCTCGCTGATCATCGACCTGATCCGCTACCTGAAGCAGAAAGGCATTCGCCCACGATTATTTTCCAACCGGGAACGTATGCAGGAACTGCTGCGTGTCCGGTCGCAGGAAAACCCGCCTGTGTGCGTGGTTGCCGCCGGCGGAGATGGAACCGTACAGGATCTGGTGAATCGCTACCCCGACCAGCGCATCGCGATTCTTCCCCTGGGAACCGAGAATCTGATGGCCCGTTACCTGGGAATCCCCCGCTCAGGCGTATTTGTCGGGGAGATGATCAGCCGGGGAGCAACCCGGGAGATCGACTTATGCCAGATGCAGCAGCAGCGATTCATCCTGATGGCCAGTGTGGGCTTTGATGCGGCCGTCGTGGCAGATCTGACCGAATTCCGGAAAGGGAATATTTCCCACCTGAGTTATCTGAAACCGCTCTGGCGAACCATTCGTTCCTATCCATATGAACCACTGTTAATCTCGACAGACCAGAGTTCTGAGGAAATCACCGCCTACCATGCGATTATTGTTAACATTCCCGCTTACGGTCTGAAGCTGAATTTCTCTCCGACGGCGAACGACGCGGATGGTCTGCTCGATGTGATCCTGTTTAAGAAAAAAGGGCTGTGGAGCACGTTAAAATACCTGTACCAGATCGTACGGGGCTCCCATTTGAATTCACCTGATGTGCAACGCATTCAGGCAAATCGGATTCAGATTCGCTCTGCCCGGCCGGTGCCCGTTCAGACCGACGGGGATGCGACCGGACTGACTCCACTGGAAATTACGGTGCTCCCCAAGGCAGGTCGATTTATCGTGCCTTGCTGAACCTGGCAAATTCTACCATAATTCCCGAAGCATCAATTTAAGTAATACTGTTGGAAAGGATTCACAGGTGTCACATAACCCGGTTTCGATTGGTCAGGTTCAATGCGGAAAAAAACTTCCCCTGGTATTCATTGCCGGGCCATGCGTCATTGAAAGTGAAGAACTGGTTCTGACGACTGCCAGGCGACTGGCTGAAATCGCTTCGAAAGAAAACCTGTCCCTCGTCTTCAAGTGCAGTTTCGATAAAGCCAACCGGACCAGTGTGGACAGTTTTCGTGGCCCTGGTCTCGAACGCGGCCTGGAGATCCTGGCGAAAGTGAAACAGGAAACCGGCCTGGAAGTCACCACCGACATACATGAACCATGTCAGGCGGCTCCCGCTGCCGAGGTCTGCCGGATTTTACAGATCCCCGCATTTCTGGCGCGACAGACCGACTTACTGGAAGCGGCTTCCAAAGCGGCGCTGAAATATGATGGTGTGGTGAATATCAAGAAGCCACAGTTTGTGGCTCCGGAAGACTGTATTCATGCCGTGAAAAAATGCGAGGCCTTCGGGCTGGAGCGACTGCTGCTGACAGAACGGGGAACCACCTTTGGCTACGGTCGGCTGGTAAACGACATGCGCTGTATTCCGATCATGCAGCAGATGGGGCCGCCGGTCATCTTTGATGCTACCCATAGCGTCCAGACACCGGGAGGAAAATCGACGGGGGGAGATCGCGCAATGATTCCGTTCCTGGCCCGGGCGGCAGTCGCGTGTGGCTGCGATGGCATTTTCGCCGAAACCCACCCTGATCCTTCACAGGCGCTCAGTGACGGTCCTAATATGGTCCCGCTGGACGAATTCACCGGCTTCGCCCTCCAGATGCAGAAATTCCGCGATCTGTTCAATGAAATCGGTAGTACTTCAGACATTCCATCTGCCTGAAAATTGGTTATAGTATCTGGTACAGCGTGTTCTCCTCTGATATTTCTTGAAATTCCTTCCAGAGGCCTAACCGATCTTTGACAGACACGGTCCCGTCTTCTGAAAGCCGGAACTGTACAGTACGACGAAGCCAAAACTGATATGATGATCCTGAATCCGATACGATGCGTCTCTGCTGCCCGCCTGATGATGATAACTGGTGTTTGCTGTTTGGCCCTGTTGATTTCTGTATCAGGCTGTAAAAAGCAGACACCTCCCACAACGTCTGCTAAAACTACCAGTTCAGAGGAAACTGCCGGCGAATCGGGTTCTGGTAATCAGGATGATCCCGACTGCAACAGCTATATCGATAATGCCATGAGCATGCTGGAGCCGGAACGGCTGGGAATCAGTTCGTCCCTGGAACGTGCAGTGGGCCTGTTGAATCAGTGGACCTTCAAATGCGGAAATTTCGATACTGATCCCCCTTCCCTGACGGATTCCCAGAAGTCATTTCTCAAAAAATATCTGAGTGAAGCGCAACTGGCGAAAATGGATCTGACGCGATTTACGGAATTTGATGGCAAATTCATCCGTGATTCACAGCTTTTTAATGGAATGGTCAACGCCTCAATCGAAGGCAAATCGAATGATGTCGAACGGATTACTTCTGCCTTCTATTACTGCATGAATAATGTCGTGCTCATCACAAACCAACAAAATGTACTGCCTCTGTCTCCTTATGAAATCTGTATTCTGGGTGCCGGCTCTGCAGAACAACGCGCCTGGATTTACATTGACATGCTCAGGCAGTTGCGTCTGGACGCTGTCCTGTTAAAACCTGCTAAAGAAGCTCCCTATAAATTACTGGTGGGAGTCCTGCTGAATGAAAGTGTCTACCTGTTTGATCCGGTGCTGGGTCTGCCGATCCCTGCCAAAGATCAACCGGCAGATACCGTTCTGATCCAGAAGACGGCAACTTTGGCTGAGGTGCTGAAGTCTCCCGAGATCCTGAAAGACTTTTATGGCGAAGACGCGGCGAACCGTTTTTCAGCCGAAGAACTGAAAGCCCCGCAGGCCCTGATCATGGGACGCAGCTGTGAATGGTCGAGCCGGATGCGACGCCTGGAAGATTCCCTGTCGCGCAAACAGACCTTTGTGCTGTTCCGCAACCTGGAAGAATTAAAAGGGGATCCGGGTTTCATCTCACATCTGCAGACCATTGGAAAAGGAATTCTGAAAGACGCGGAAATCAAAGTGTCGGAATACCCTGATAAAGAAATTGATGCCAGTGAAGCCGTCGAAGGTGATCTGGCGAAACGAATTGCTTCGCTCAAATTACCATTTCGTGCTCCGGTGCCCTTTGATCCGAAAGCAAGGATACAAAAACCGGAAGGATTTGAAGTGCAGTGGGGTGCGCCGACGCGAAAACTGCTGAAAACACGCACTGCTCAGTTAATGGGAGATCAGGAAGCAGCCATCGAAAGCTATGTTACCACGCGTCTGGAAGCCGGTTTTCCTTCCGACCTGATTGTGCCGCAGGAAACGCGACTGATGCATTTGATGGCGGCCCAGCAAGCGACCTATTTTCTGGCGTTAGGCCAATACCTGCAGGGGGAAGACGCTTCCGCCAGCCGTTCGTTTAATGATTACTTCCGACTCTATTCTCGCGTGGATCCCGAGCGTACCATCGCTTCCATGTACCTGATGGCAATCAGTGATGCGAAGTCGGGCAAACTTTCCAGCGCCATTGTCGCCGTGGCGGAAAATAAACCTCCCGCAGCGCTCAAGCCGGCATTCCCCTATCTGGAAAAACGGTGGCGCGCGATTCGCGATAATGCTCCCAAAAATTAACGCGCCCTGCAGCACTCCTCCAACTGAAATCTGAGTCATGCTTGACTTTTTACGTCGTCGCTGGTTTTTAGTCTGTATAACAATTGTGATTGCGATCGGCGTCTACGCGGGGCAGACGGGATCACAGGACACCCTCGCGCAGGTGAAACTGTTCATCCGCCCGTCCTGGTTAACGGCGATTGTGCTGTTTCTGATGTCATTGAGCCTGAACTCAGAACACCTGCTGACGTCAATCAAAAAACCGGGACCACTGATCCTGTCCCTGGCGACGAACGTGGTTCTACTGCCTTTGATTGCCTGGGCATTGCTGCCTCTGCAGTTAACGGCAGATTTTGGCATCGGATTGATCATCATGGCCTGCGTACCCTGCACGTTATGTGGCGCCTCGGTCTGGACCCGCCGTGGCGGCGGCAATGACGGCATCTCCCTGATGGTCACGATGATTACGAACGGCGCCTGCTTTATTACCGTTCCATTCTGGATCCTGCTGATCACGTCACGCGAGGTCGAATTTGATCGCGTCGCCATGATCACCAAACTGTTCTATGCTGCGATGCTCCCTGTAGTCTTCGGTCAGATCCTGCGCATGAATTCGCAGATCAAAGCGTTTGCCGACCGGATCACTTCCCGGCTGGGAACGGTGGCTTTGGTCTTTGTGTTATTCATGGTGCTGCTCGCGGCAGTGCAGACCGGCTATGGTATTCAGACCTCCGAAGTGGGCATCTCGCTGGCAGCAGTCGCCGTCGTGTGGATCAGCTGTATCGTGGTGCATGTCAGCGGATTTGCTGCCAATCTGCTGCTGGGAAAAACCTTCCGCTTTGCACCACGCGACCGGATCGCCAGTGCCATCGCCGGCAGTCAGAAAACATTGCCGATTGCCGTGTTCGTCGCCACCGATGCGTCGATGTTGGGGAATGCAGGAATTCCCTCAGCCGTCTTTCCACTACTGATGTTTCATACGTCTCAATTCTTTATCGATACAATCCTGGCGGATCGACATCGCGAGAAATATTTTGAAGCCGAACTGGAACAAGCCGCAGCTGAAACAGAACCGAGCCTGACCGCCTGCGAACAATAGACTGTGTCCCGTTTTATCGTAGCGTCTCCAAGGTCCTTTGAACCGAGTATAATAGTTTGAAGGCGCCATGGTTAAATGTGAGGCGATTTCGTCGTTGACATCAGTTCTGGTAAATGACCACCAGAAACAGAACGGCTTCGCCGCGCCCGACGTTGATAATCGCATGCGGGACATCGACGCGATAGCTGGCAGAATCGCCGGGCTCTAGCAGGGTGCTGTCTTCACCTGATTCGACCTGAACCTTTCCTTTTTCCACCGTCAGGAATTCGCGAGTTCCCCGAAAGTGAGGCGCGCTCTGCAACTTGCCACTGGCGTGCAACTGGACTTCGTAGAACTCCACATCCTTTTCCAGGTGCAGGGGAGAGAGCGTCCGAATGCGGCATTCCGAATCAGAGCGATAATGAAACGTTCGATCCTCGGCCCGGATGACTTCGATCGAAGAAGAGGAGACAGGAGCTTCAACCAGTTCTCCCAATGCAATACCGAACGCCTGAGAAATCCGCACGGTGACGGCCAGCGTCGGGTTCGCTTCACCACGTTCAATCTGGCTGAGCATCGAACGACTGACACCACAGGCGGCGGAGAGCGAATCGAGAGACCAGCCGCGCTCTTTTCGCAGTTCGCGTACGCGCTGCGAAAGCTGACCACTGATTTCATCAGGAGACAATTCGGAACCTGCTGCCGCAGCAGACTGTTTTCTGGCGGAATGAGCCGACATGACGCACAATCCAATATAATGGATATTCACTCTTGCAAAACGGATATTCTTTTTCTATTATAATGGATAATGAGTCAATATAAAGGATTCTCACCCTTTAATTTTTCCAATTCTCCTGAGTGATGAGTTCCATTATGAAAGCATTGGTTAAAAAGGAGTCAAAGCCGGGGCTTTGGCTGGAAGACGTTCCCCTTCCCACGATTGGTATCAACGATGTGCTGATCAAAGTCGACCGCACGGGTATTTGCGGGACGGACGTGCATATTTATAAATGGGATAACTGGGCTCAGAAAACGATTCCTGTTCCGATGGTGGTGGGGCATGAATTTGTGGGCGAGATTGTCGAGGTCGGTTCCAATGTCGTCGACTATTCGCCAGGCGAAATCGTCAGTGGGGAAGGGCACGTTGTCTGCGGACGCTGTCGTAACTGCTTCGCAGGACGGCGGCATCTGTGTGCTCATACCCGGGGCGTGGGCGTGAATCGTCCCGGCGCTTTTGCCGAATATATTTCCCTGCCGATGACCAACATCTGGCATCACGATGACTCAATCGACCGCGATATCGCTTCGATTTTTGACCCGTTTGGTAACGCAGTCCATACAGCGCTCTCCTTTGATGTGCTGGGAGAAGATGTGCTGATCACGGGAGCCGGACCGATTGGTGTGATGGCGGCGGCTGTCGTCAAACATGCGGGTGCCCGGCACGTTGTGGTGACTGATGTGAACCCTTACCGTCTCGACCTGGCCCGCAAGATGGGCGCCACGCTGGCCCTTGATGTGCGCGAGAATCCCATTGCCAGTGCCCAACAGCAACTGGGCATGACAGAGGGTTTTGATGTCGGCCTGGAAATGTCAGGTAATCCGCAGGCTTTTCGTGATATGCTGAATAACATGTGCCATGGCGGAAAAATTGCCATGCTGGGAATTCCCGAACAGGAAATTGCCATCGACTGGAACGTGGTCGTATTCAACATGCTGACCCTGAAAGGGATCTACGGTCGCGAAATGTACGAGACCTGGTATAAAATGACCGTCATGCTGCAGAGTGGACTGGACATCAGCCCGATTATCACGCACCGTTTTCATGCCAGTGAATTTAAGGCGGGATTTGACGTGATGCTGTCGGGTCAGTCCGGCAAAGTCATTCTTGACTGGAATAACATTTAACGAACTCCATCAGACTTAATCGCTACTTAACCTCCGGAATGAAACAGGATTTGTCTCATGTATGGCTCGATCAAACAGGAACTGGAACGGACACTCTCGACGATCCGCGAGGAAGGGCTTTATAAGTCAGAGCGGATCATCACCACGCCTCAGGACGCGCATATCCGTGTCGCGGAGGGAGAGCCGGTTCTGAATATGTGTGCCAACAATTACCTGGGCCTGGCGGAGCACCCGGCTGTGATCGCCGCCGCTCATGCAGGCCTGGATGAATGGGGCTACGGTCTCTCTTCGGTCCGCTTTATCTGTGGTACCCAGGCGATTCACAAGCAGCTGGAACAGAAGCTGAGCCAGTTCCTGGAGACGGAAGATACGATTCTCTACACATCCTGTTTTGATGCCAACGGCGGCCTGTTCGAAACGCTGCTCACCGCCGAAGATGCGATTATTTCGGATGAGCTGAACCATGCGAGCATCATTGATGGCGTGCGACTGTGTAAAGCGCAGCGGTTTCGCTACAAAAACAACAACATGCAGGACCTGGAAGAACAGCTGAAAGCCGCTGCATCAGCCCGGTATCGTATGATTGCCACTGACGGGGTGTTTTCGATGGACGGCTACATCGCCAATCTGCCGGCGATCTGTGATCTCGCGGAAAAATACGATGCGCTGGTGATGGTGGATGACTCCCATTCCGTCGGTTTCATGGGAGCGCGTGGTAAAGGAACCCATGAATTTCATGGGGTTATGGATCGCGTTGACATCATCACGGGGACACTCGGGAAAGCACTCGGCGGTGCCAGTGGCGGCTATACCAGCGGGCGCAAAGAGATCATTGAACTGTTAAGACAACGTTCGCGGCCTTACCTGTTTTCGAACTCCGTGGCACCGTCAATCGTGACTGCCTCCATTGCCGCGATTGACCTGCTGACTGCTTCAACAGAGCTCCGTGATAAACTGGAAGCCAATACGAAACACTTTCGTGCCGGAATTTCTCAAGTCGGCTTCGAAGTCCTGCCCGGCGAACACCCTATTGTGCCAATCATGTTAGGCGATGCTGCCCTGGCAGCGCGTGTAGCGGATGCGCTGCTGCAGAAAGGCATCTATGTCATCGGGTTCTCGTTCCCGGTGGTCCCCAAGGGCAAAGCACGGATTCGAACGCAGATCTCAGCCGCCCATTCGATTGAAGACCTGGACTTCGCGATTGAGAAGTTCAAAGAAGTCAAAACGGAACTGGGAATCGGTTCGTAATACCGCGTTCAACAGTGCTTACTTGTTCGACGAGTAGGCCATGGTGATGACTTCGTCTTCCCCTGCCTGGTCTTTTTTCTCGACTGTGTAACGGTGACACATCATTTCCATTAACCGGTCTACTTTCTCAGACGGGGAATCGCTGTCTGCCAGAACTTCTTCCAGTACCGGTTTGGGAATTTCGTTGAAATGATGCCCCTGTTTTCCTTCCGTAAAAAAGTTGGCTTTTTCAAAGATCTGCTTTTCTACCCCGGAAGAGTCTTCACTCACGTTATATCCGTCGAGTAATCCGCCGTGAAATTCATACCGTAACATATTAACCCTCCTTTTTGCCTCGGTTTTCCAATTGCGTGGAACCTGTAAATTGAGAGACATTCGCAGCCCCCTGTGTCATTAACTGGAAACAGAGTCCGCAGGACTCCAGTTGATTCAGCAGTCAATATCAGGCTCTGCTTTTATTTTTGGAATTGATTACGAGGACGTCAACAGCACAATTGTGACTTGCGACAATCTGTCATGCGTGCAGAGACGCTACGCCGCTCAGGGAGAAACGGGAACGGATTCAGGGGCGAAGCCCATCACCGCGTATTCGTAACGGGTGCGGCCGCTGCTGTCGGTTCGCATGCGTTCGGCGACCAGGGGCAGGCCCTGCGTGGCGGCAAAACGTAGCGAAGCACGGGCATCGCCATAGGAGAAGAGGATGATCACCAGGCTCTTGGGTTGAGGTACGGTTTTGTAGACAGCATAAAAGCGATCGACAAACTCCTGCGGGGAATCTGCCCGGAATTCCGCAGACTGATCGCCGATTTTCAAGCGAAAAACCCCATTCTCTGTCAGATAGAGTTCCCAGATGTCGCTGCGTTTCGTCAGTTCATCATAAGTCAGGAAATGCTTAACGACATCAATGGCTTTGCCCCCCGCCAGTTCCTGCAGTTGTTTTTTGATGCGTTCGATTTCCTTTTTTGTCTGTTCGGATTCCGGATCTGGTTTGGCGTTTAACAGGGGATCCAGCAGGGAATCAGGCAGTTGAAACAGTTGCTGCACCATTTCACCCACGAGGTTGCGTTGTTCTCGCGTCTGTTCCAGTTGTTCGCTGAGTTCGCGGTTCTGCTTCTCCGTCAGTTGTGCTTTGGCACGCGCCTGCTTCTGTATCTCGATGGCGTTCTTTTCTGCCTGCATTGCATCAAGTAGCAGTTGCCTGTTCGAACGATTCAGTTCGGCGAGCTTTCGGTGTGCGATTCGTTGTTCTTCTCTGAGCGTTTTCGCTTCCTGCTCAGCCTGCGTCACCTGCTGCTGAGAACGTTGTTCGATGCGAGCCGTCGTCTCCTGAGTATCCATGAACTGCGCAAAGATCACGATCAGGAGCAGGTCCAGCAGCGGTGTCAGTTGAAATGTCAGACGGCGGCGGCTGATCATGCTGGTGTCTCGCCTCCTCCGGCCAGGACGAGTTCCCGTTTAGCACGGACGACGGTATCCCGGACATGCTGGCGGTTCTCGACCAGGCCCAGAAAGGACATCTCCAGCACGCTGTTCACGAACATCAGCAGGATGGCGGCAGCCAGGCCGGCAAACGTGGACCAGATGGCATCGCCAAAATGGCTTACGATGGAACTGATGGCATTGGTCGTTTCCGTACCCGCATTGGCCTGCAACGCGGCTCCCATCGCAAGAATGGTGCCCAGGACCCCCGCCAGGGGATACGCTTCGATCATGGTGCGACAGATGTTGTAGCAGGTCTCGAAAAAATGCGAGTCCAGGTAGCGGCGTTTTTCATCCAGAATGTGTACGCGTTCGGAAAGCGCTTTACGGTCCGCGGGATTGGCTTTGGGATCGAGAGTCTCATTCACGTCTGCCAGGAATGCTTCGATCTGGTCGGACAAATGACCGGTGGAATCGAGCAGGCTGCGGTGTTTGAGTCCGCGTGTGAAGTCATCCAGCGATGAAGCAATGCCCCGCAAGTCGCGGCGGGACCAGACCCACAGCACCAGGAAAAAAAACAGGTGGGCGCCACAGGCCAGGGTAATGACCATTGTGGAGAGCCCGGAGAGCTGGCTTAAATACTGCGACATCTATTCCACCCGTTTGAGTAAGTGTTTCTGCTTTCCGCTGTTTCAGAGACGTATCTGCTTCCGCATGACTGAAACGGCTTCTTTTATAGAATCGATCATATTGCCCCTGATTGCTTGAAGATTCCTGAAGATATTTCGCGGCCCTGCTGCAGTTTTTCCAGTCACAACGAATATAACGAAAAAGGATGCAGACCTCCCGTGGAAGACTGCATCCCGCATCAGTTTAACGCTGATTCAGATTCAAATCAGGCTCCATATTTTTCCAGTCGTCCGGCATGCGCCATGGCCAGCCACATCAGGTATTTGGCTTCAAACTGGCCCAGTCCCCCCTGAATACATTCCGATTCGCCGAAGCTCTGGCAACCATCAAAGCGGGCGTTTTCCGCAGACAGCAGCACGGGCACGGGATGCCAGCTGTGTGCTTTCATTTTGGAAGGCGTACTGTGATCACCGGTGACGATGAGCACATCCGGGTTGAGGGCCGTGATCCGGGGGATGCAGGTATCGACTTCTTCGGTCTTGGCGACTTTCGCATCGAAGTTGCCGTCTTCCCCTGTGGAGTCGGTGTACTTGTAATGCACGAAGAAGAAATCATAGTCATCCCAGATTTTTTCCAGGCAGTCCATCTGGGATTCCAAAGTCTGACCGGCGTCCTGCACGTCCATGCTGACCAGTCGCGCCAGGCCGCGGTACATCGGATAGACGGCGATCGCTGCAGCGCGGGTGCCATACACTTCTTCGAATGTCGGGATCTCCGGCATCTTGGCGATGCCCCGCATGGTCAGCAGATTCGCGGGACGATCGTCTTTGAGAATCTCGGCAGCCTGCTTGAGGAACTCTTTGCAGTAGACGGCGGTTTTCGCAGACGCTTCGTTCTGACCGACCGGTTCCAGGGGAGGCACGCCGGTTTTCTGAGGATCCGTATCATTGATATCACCACCCAGCCCCTTGGCTCGCAGGACGATCACCAGGCGATATTCTTTGACGTGTCGTACGAAAACTTCGACGCCGGGAATTTCGATTTTGTCGAGCTTCTTGCAGAGCGCGGCGCCAACTTCACTGGGAATGCGGCCGGCACGGCGGTCGGTGATCTTGCCGTCATCATCGAGCGTACAGAAGTTGCCGCGAATGGCGACGTCATCGGGGCCCAGTTCGAAATCGATGCCCAGTGCTTCGAGCACACCGCGGCCGATATTGAATTCGAGGGGATCATAACCAAACAGTCCCAGGTGACCGGGCCCACTGCCGGGAGTGATGCCGGGAATCACAGGGATGCTGCGCCCCAGTGTTCCCTTTCTGGCCAGTGCATCCAGGTTGGGAGTGTTCGCGGTTTCCAGTTCGGTTTTTCCACCTGGCTCCAGCGGCAGGCCACCCAGTCCGTCGGAGACGAGCAGGACAATTTTGGAATCATTCTTCTTTTGCAGTTTTTTCATTAACGCGTGCAGGTCTGCCATCGAAATCTCAATACCTTATGATTGAACGTTTATAAATTCAGCGGTTCACAAATGGGAACCAGTTCTGTCAGCGGGAAGGTATACAATACAAAAATCCGCGCCGGTTGTTAAGCAGAACGCCGTGACATTCAGGGATCGGGCATCAATTGAGGTGTGTTCTGCTTTAAAACAGCGGCATCGACCCACTTCTGGAAGAAGCTCAGACTTTCCGTCGCCATCAATTCGGCACTATAGAACTGACGAACACGTTCATAGCCCTGCCGGGCCAGTTGGAGCCGATACTCCTTATCCTGGTAAAGTCGTTCCCAGGCATCTGCGAGTGCCTGCGGATCACCGGGGGGAACCAGCAGTCCTCCGGCGGTCTGCTCGATCAGTTCCGGAAAAGCACCATGGGCCGGCTGAACAACGGGTACGCCGTTCGCCAGTGCTTCCAGCACAAACAGACCTTTGGGTTCGTGATAGTCGGTCGGGACAGAGAGTACCGACAGGCTCTTGTAAAAGGCGATTTTTTCTTCGCGTGTGGCAGGGCTGCCCCAGTATTTATAGGACTCATTCAGGGCCGGCAGATGTTTTGTGGTTTCGTGAAAGTACGCTTCACTTTCTTTTCCCAGAAAACCGCCTACAGCCAGGCGGCTGTCGGGATGGGCCTGGTGAAAAATCTCAAACGCCTTCACGACATTGTGGAGCCCTTTTTCTTTACAGATCCGGGCGAAGAAGCCAATGGTAAAGGGTTCATCCGACCCATCAGCGGGAGTGCCATCATGGCCTTCCAGATTGATACCCAGCAGCACTTTATGGAAGTGTTCGACAGGGACATCCAGATAGTCCGCCATGAAAGCGCGATAATAGTCGCTGTGGACCAGCACGCCATCCACCTGCTGGACGTTACTGCGAATCAGCTCCAGCGAACGACTGCGGTAAGGTTCTCCCAGTTCTTCCAGAAAGACATCGTCCCCCTGCAGGATGCAGAACAGCGGGCCCTGGTAATGCTCCTTGATTTTTTTGATGGTACCTGAGAGTAAGGCATTACTGAGGCAGATCACATCGGGCTTGAGCTGTGATCCCAGGAACTGCGCCAGCTCTTCGATTTCCCGGCCTTCTGCTCCCTGATCCCCTTCCAGCAGTGTGACAGTCAGCGCGCCCAGTTCGTGGGCATCGTTACTGACGCCAAACTTCGTGGCCAGATTGATAATCCAGGGCGTATTGAGCCAGTGCTTCATGAAACGAGGCAGCGTCCGCCAGAGATGGGAACGATAATTCAGGTAGACATTGATGCCCCCCAGGAAGACGGGGGAGCCTGTCATATTTTCTTCATCCACCCGGATGGGGGTGTACGTGGGGATGAGCGTGGCTTCCGCGCCCTGCAGCATCATGGCGCGGGTCCAGGTGTTGTCGTGCATACAGGCACCACAGAACATCCCGGCGCCTCCCGAGGTGATGATGGCCACATGTAATTTTCGGGGTGATGGTTCTGACATAAACTCTCTGCCTGGCGGTGAGCGGGAGATCGCTTCAGGTTTGATCCAGATGGAGTGGTGCAATCTGTTGCACAAATCGTTTTAACAGAGCGGCGGCTTCCGGTGTATCATGAATAGAATGGCGAAACTCATCCAGCGACAGACCCGCGATTTTTTCGACATACTCAGGATAGCTCTTTAAGCGTCCGAGAAACGAGTCGCGATTCAGTTCCGGATGAAACTGCGTGCAGTAAATGGGGCGATCCACAAATCGGTATGCCTGGTTCTGCACACGCTCTGTCGAGGCCAGCAGTTCGGCTCCCGCCGGGAGTTCAACCACGGTATCCTCATGCCCCATCAATCCCTGCAGGATGGGTCCCGAGGGGCCAAACACCGGGTCGGCTGTGCCGGCTGATGTCAATTTAACATGATGCACGCCGAGTTCTGCTTTTTCGAGATCATGAACTACCCGGCCTCCCATGGCCCGGGCCATCGCCTGAAAGCCCCAGCAGGAGGCAAACGTCGGTTTGCGGGAGTCATGTACCAGTCGCAGACTGTCCAGGGCGACATCCAGCCAGTCCCCTTCACCGGCGGCAGAGTAATGCCCGCTGCCCCCCACCAGCACAATATCGGTTTCCAGCAGGTCATTTTCCTGCAGTGAGCCCCCCAAGAGGTCGAAGACAGCCACCTGACTTTCATCGACTTCCAGAATCTCCGCAAAACAGGATACTTCCTGTTTCAGCATGGGGTCGTCGGCGTTGCGCACCTGTAATAATAGATATCGAAGGGGTTCTAACATCAAAGTCTATTCAATCCCGTTTTCATTCCAGTCTGATTTCGGTGCACATGCCGCCATTCAGAGACGATTTCCCGCTGATGTCTACATTGTAGACCGGTGATGGTCGAAGATGTCCTGAAAACCTCAACAGCCCGGCTGGTTTCAGGGAATCAGTCTCAAGAGGCACCCTCATATCATGCTTTTCTCATATTACATTTTCTGAATCGGAAATGATATCCAGGCGGATCGAATTCATCAGATATGACAGTCTGTCAGAGTCCCAGCCCGAACTGGGCAGACATCCGGTTATTAATCAGATTTTTCGCCAGGATTTCATTTAGTATTTATATTTGCCTTGACAATTTTGACTCATCAAAAGATAATAGATCAATCAACAAAACTTGTTTTTATCTCATGCATTATCTCCTGAGAGGATTATCAGTTTTCCTTTTTTTAACCTCTTCAATGCATGATTATTCACGCCAGTCAACTCGTCTTGACTGGCGTTTTTTTTGATACATCCTTTGGCTCAACAGGGTATAATAACGGGTAACGGGTCTCGACGAACACTTCTTTTCGGAAGGAACAAGTCATGCCAAACTTCACGTTATTCAGAACCCTGTTGTGTTTCAGTCTGATTGCTCTCACACTGCCGGCGTCAGCAAAACCGGAAGCAGACCCGAGCCCGCTGGAATTAAAATCAGTCACACTCGGCCAGATCACGCCTCTGCATCGCAGGGGTCAAATCTATCTGGCCGGTCAACCCGCAAAAACTGATTTTCCCCTGATCCAGAAAGAAGGCATCAAAACAGTCGTCAATCTGCGTACAGAGAAAGAACTCGACTGGGATGAAGGCGGGTATGTGCGGATGCTGGAACTCCATTACGTGTCGATTCCGTTTCTGGCACCTGACACCCTCACGCCGGCTGTGTTTGATCAATGCCGTGCTGTGCTGAACGATCAGGCCCGGCACCCGCTGATATTGCATAGTGCGTCGGCCAATCGCGTCGGAGCCATCTGGCTCGTGCATCGCGTGTTGGACGACGATCTCGATATGGATGCCGCTCTGAAAGAGGCCCAGCAGGTCGGCCTGAGAACTCCCGGCTATATCGACCAGGCCAAAGCATATATCGCCGCGCAGAAAAAATAACTGCAAGCGATCAGGAGGAGGACAACACATTCTTGAGAATGCTGACTCCTTCTGCAACCGTGCGAAAATGGTATTCCTCTTCACTCTCATCCTCGATGGATATGTAAAGAGAAAACACGAAACCTGATTCCTCTACCTTCGCATAGACTTCCGCCAGACGAGCCTGTTTATGAAACAGATCGACTTTCAGGTACCCCGGTTCAAATGGGCTCAGATGAGCCGACATGTCTGAACTGATTTTGAGAGCCGCCTGTGCAAATTCCCTTAATGTCTGCAATTCCAGCGAGACCTCTGGTTCAAAGTCCTGATGCCAGTCTGGGGGGATCTGCCAGGTATCAGGGTTGGTATTTTTCATCGGAAGCTCAACATTCGGAATGATTACTCTGAAATAGCAGGACTTCACAATGGGTGCGTGGCGAAATAGTGGTAGCCACCTGCTGTGACAGCGATTTGATCAAAGGTAATCCGGATGAGTCCCTGCTGCAATGCGTTGATTCCAGCCAAAGCCGGATTAGCAGTACGAGCGACCGGTGGGGAACCTGCTCTGACAGACGCGAACAGAGTTGGTTGATTTCGGACGATGATTGCAGTTCAGATTGTCTATTTAGTCTCTGGCTAATCTGCCTTTGCAAACTGAGTTCAACGTAGAATGAGATAAAATGGACGGCAATCAGAATCCAGGCCGGCCAGTTATCAGCTGTACAATATTCGCATTCCAAAGCTGTTAAACATTTTTTCAAATCAGCATTCCAGTCTTTTAATGCCTGAGGATCACCGGAGAACTCCAACGGACAACGATCGCCAAATGACAGAGCAAACAATGCTCTCTGGTTCCCCGTGAAGTATTCGAACTGTATAAAACAATGGTGCTTAAGCAGCGTGTTCCAGAACAATATTTCTGCATCTGACCGATCTCTCCCAATTCCTGCCGAGTTTGCAGTGAGGGACGATTTCCAGCAGCGATCCAGACTTCATAACGGAGTGGCAGATAGCAGGAAGCAAAATGCAGAGATCGAAACAGGCGTTGAGACCAGCGTCGACTGGTGAAAAGATAATCTTCGGCCACTTTCACAAGATCACAATAACTTTCCGCCCATCCATCAGGAAGCTTACCCTGCTCCAGCAGCGCAGTTACAGGTCCCCCTGAGCCCCAAACCAGCTTTTCAAGAGAGTCATTAATCAGAACCAGCTTTCTCAGAGCCATTCACACTCCGATTTCGATGTGTGTTGTGATCCCTGAATTTGAACATGCCCTGACTTAAAACGAAATGACGGCTCCCCAAAGTTCAGATCGTATATTCGATACCAGACATCCTCCCATTGTTGTGAGCGAACATTTTCCAGAATCAAATGCGAAAACTGCAAGAGACGCAATCCCATTTCAGGAAGAATACATTCTGTTACCTTTTCCAGTTGGAATACAGCAGTGTGTTCGGGCTGTGATGTACTGGAAACAGTCATTTTTACTGTGGGAGAACGACCGTCGTGCCAGTCAATCGCAAAGCAAGACACATTTACAAAATCATACCAGGGGAAACTTTCAATCAGTTCGTCATTGATCAGAAATGTCGTTCCCGGATTCAATTGGATCATTATCAGAATCACTTTCGCCCACGCCGTTTTCGTAATGCTCGTGCTCCTGGCTCGCGCTGGTGAAGCGTCCGATAAACCGGGGGCAATACTGATATTCTCTTTGAGGTTTGAAATACTGCCCTTCGATGACCCAGTCATAAACGCCGGTCCCCACGGGATAACACGTTAAAACCCTGTTAACTGATGCCGGGCTATCCAGTCTTCCGCTTGAGCTTTTCCCGAAAAGACGCCACTGGCAAACTGCGCCGCTTCTCCATGAAATACCCAGACTGAGTCAAACTGTGGATATGATGACATGGGCACTTTCTTATCTCAGATTTATCAATTACCAGCTTACTTAAATCTACTGTAACCTGAAGATTGAATATAGAGTCTATCCCGATTTGACACTTTTTTGAATCAAGATGTTCGCGTACAAGTCGACTGAATCTCCGAAATCTTCTGATCATTGGTTAATCGTATTCAATCGATTTCCAGTCGATCATACCTTGAGCGGCGAGGCGGGTATTTTTTTCTGTTCCTTCGTCTCCGCAGTTTTTTCCCAGAGGTAGACATCCAGGGGAGGCAGATTCCATAAGACGAAGGCGCGGCTCTGGGGGGCGCCGAAACAGTCTGAGGCTAATTCACAGACATTGTTGCGAAACTGGTAAGTCACAAAGGCACCGCCGGGAGCCAGTACTTCGTGAATCGTCTGAATCAGCTGGCGGCCTTCTGTGGGTGTCATCACCGAAAAAGGGACGCCGGAGACGATCACCTCGGGGGCAGGCATGTTTTGCTGGCTCAGAATCTGTTTCAGATGCAGTGCCGAGTCTTCTACGACGGTCAGTCGGGGATCAGCGAACTCACGCAGATGTTTCACAAACCCGGAAACCACTTCCACGCCTAACAGTTGGGCTTCCGCAGGAATCGCTTTCAGCAGAGCCCTGGTGGTTTCCCCTGTCCCCGGGCCGAGTTCCACCACAGAGCGCGCGGTCTGCAGGCAGGCCAGGGAACTCAGTTTTCGCTGCAGGTAACCTGAGCTTGGTACAAATGAGGCAACCTGTAACGGGTTCTCAAAGAACCCCCGGAGAAAACAGGGAATCACTGTGGAGCGTGATCTTGAATCTTGTGCTGAAAGTTGAGTGCTGTTCATAATCTGTAACCTGGCGAGATTTTCATATTATTCAAGATTGAAACAGGAGCTCAATTGCGATGGAAGCAGTGCTCTTCTTTCAGTCACGATGATCGTTTTTCCGGCTGACCTGTTCATTTCACTTCGATTGCTGATCGCGTATCGCTTTGATCAATTCGTCTTTCTTCATTTTACTGCGGCCTTTGATGTTCATCTCTGCTGCCCGGTTCTGTAACTCGTCAACCGTGCGGTTTTCCAGGCTGGTATTGGGATTGCCTGTGCCCTGCGTAGTTTTATTGGGAGTTTTGCCGGACTGTCGTCTTTGTTTATTAACGGTTCTGGCTGCGATTTCTTCGGCTTCCTCTTCCGACCTGCCACGTTCAAGTTCGCTCTCTTTAATATGTTGATACTGTCTTTCTTCCTTGTCCGTCCATGTTGCCGGCATTGGTCCACTCCCGTTAAGAGTTAACTCTATTCTAGCGAAACTGGTTAAGCTGATCCATTATGGGAATCGACATAGCTTTTCACGAACTCAACCAGTTCGGGTTTGTGACATTGAAACCCCATTTCTTTTGCTTTCTGAAGAGTCTGTTCTCCTGATTTTCCCTGTTCGACTGCCAGGTTCATCATCGCTGCTGCACCGGCGCGCTTGCCGCTTTTACAGTGCGCAAAAATGGGTTTGGGAAGCGAATCATATTTTTCGCGAAACTGATCAATCTGGGCGTCATTCAGAGAATTCATCGACATCGGAATATGCAGGTATTCCATCCCCGCTTCGTGGACGATTTCATCTTCCGCCAGGGGAGAAATTGGCTGATCCTGCTCGTGTGGTGCACGGAAGTTGACGATCGTCTTAAAACCTTCCTTACCAAACTCATAAATCTCCTGTCTGTCAGGCTGGGGACCGACGGTGATTTCCTCATTGATTTTCGTTGTGCCTTGCATGTTAATCTCCCTTTCTTAGAGAACGATGTCTTAGAGAATGGTTGATTCCTTATATTCTGCATCAACTGAGAAAACGCAAAATTCATGCCAGTAATGGCTCTGCTGGCATATTTTCTCAGAAGCTGTGTACACAACTTGCTATTTCAGTATCTTATTCATCATATCTGTGAGAAGTGATCGATCAACCACCAGACTGGTTGTCAGGCTGCCTCTCAAAAAAAAATTTTGAGTTTTTTGTGATATAATCGATTCTAATACGCCTTCACTAAAGGTATGTCATTTTGTGACTGCGATCTGCAAGTCTATAAAATGACTTTAAAATTGTCGTTCTGTTTTTACGGAGAGTCCTCTCATGCGGTACAAGATTTTACTGGTAATGATTTCCGGGATATTCCTGCAGGCGATGCAACACGCCGGCGCCGCACCTCTGGCGGAAGAATACCTCACCCAGGGGAAGTTGACTGAGGGGGCCGAAGCGATCCGGTCAGAGTTAAAGAAGTCGCCGGAAAATGATGAGGCACGCTTCGGGCTGGGGGTCATTCAATTCTTTCAGTCGTTCGAACATCTGGGTTCAAGCCTGTATGATAACGGTCTGCGGGTGCGCGGTGCTTTTGGAAATCTACCCGGCCCCTTGAGTAATATTCTCACGCAAAATCCCGACCCTGAAACTGTTTCCTATGCAGATGTGCGTCAGATAATTCAGACGTGGGTCAATGATTTAAATGAAGCAGAGAAAACCCTGTCTGCGGTGAAAGATTCCGATGTGAAACTGCCTCTGCATGTGGGCTTGATTAAAGTCGATCTGTTTGGCACGGGCAAGCCAGTCAGTGCCGAATTCCTGCTGGGACAGATGGGATCTCCCGCGCAGCAACAGGCTGCCGAAAAGTTTCTGATCCGTTTTGATCGCGGTGATGCAGACTGGCTGGCAGGTTACTGTAATTTTCTGTGCGCCTGGGGGGAAGTTCTGCTGGCGGTTGACGGGCAGGAGATGTTCAACTGCACGGCACATCTGTTTTTTGAAAAGGTGGAGACGCCTTACCTGTTTCTGATGGAGGGGAGTCGAAACCTGAACGACCTCCGTCGATTTGACCGTCCCTTGATCTCCGACATACTGGCGTTCATCCACCTCTGGCGATTTGAACTGAAGGAACCGGACCGGATGAAAGTGGCCCTGTCGCATCTGGAAGATATGCAGCAACATGCGAAATCCATGTGGAAACATTATCTTGCGGAAACCGATAACGAAAATGAATGGATTCCCAACCCGCAGCAGACCGGCGTACTGGAAATTGAAGTAACGCAGGAGATGGTGGATACCTGGCTGGCGGTGCTGGATGAAACCGGGCTGGTACTGCAGGGGAAAAAGCTGATTCCCTTCTGGCGCGGCACACCGGGAACCCAGGGAGTGAATCTGCGGCGTGTCTTTACCGAGCCTCGTGAGATCGATCCGTTTCTCTGGTTCCAGGGAACCGCGGCAGCACCTTATCTGGAAAAAGGAACGATCACCGATTTTGCAACACCGGAAATGTGGGGCCGCATTAATAATACTTTTGGCCGTCGTAATTTTTTCACGATGGCGTTCTGGTTTAATTAAGCTGAATGATCGGAAGCCGCGATTTCCAGACATTCATCAAACAGCTGCGTAAGTTCTCGACTGTCGAAACCAGAACCGATGGCAACGATGCGGGTGCGCGGCGGTCGCGTGCCCCAGTCGTCGAGCGGCGTCAGTTCCGTTCGACGACCGACGGCCTGCAGTGCATATCGTTTCTCCGGGACCTCGCTGCAGTAGACGATACCTTTACAGCGATAGAGGGAGGCGGGCAGTTTGCGGCGCACCATCTCCTGCAGATGTCCGCTGGAGAAGGGCTGATCTGATTCGTAGCTCCACGTTTCAAACACCTGACTGGCGGCGGCATGTTTCTGCGGAGCAGTTTCGCGCATCGATTTCTGCTTCTGTGACTCCAGATGAGCCGGATCAAACCGCCCCACAGCCAGCAGCACTTCCAGCGGAACTTCGCAGCGCTCTGCATTGACGATTCGAATTCGCTGCAGATGCTGACCAATCCATTCGTGGATCACTTCCAGATGCGTGGGTCCCACCAGATCGACTTTATTCAGCAGCACCATGTCCGCAAAGCCGATCTGCCGCAGTTTGAGCGCGGTCAGTTCTTCATTGTCGGCGTGTGTAAAAATCGCTTCGGCATCAACGACGCAGGTAATGCTGTCCAGCCGCAACAGCTTTTCATAGCGGGCATTCAGGAATGTCATCACCACACCTTCAGGGTCGGCGACGCCGCTCGCCTCCAGAATCACGTAGTCGATCACATCCTCGCGGGTCAGCAACTGTTCCAGCGAATTAACCAGGTCATCGCGAATTTCACAACAGATACAGCCGTTGGTGAGATTGATCGTATTCTCTTCCACCCCTTCCACCAGCTCTGCATCGATGTTGATCGCGCCGAAGTCATTGACCAGCACCCCTACCCGCAGACCGTGATCACCGTTGAGAATGCGATTCAGGAGTGTTGTTTTACCCGCACCCAGAAATCCGGTCAGCAGCGTGACCGGTACGGGATCGCGGCCTTCAATTTCAATCGACTCCAGCCGCGGGGCCGGCGCGAGTATCGGACGTTCGTCTTCAGTCATTCAACTGCTCTCCGAGAATGAAACACGTCATTCAAAAATCAGAACGTGTCTGTGATACGACCTTACATTATTACTTGTCATTGTCGACTTTGATGCCACGTGCTTCGAGCATCTCGCGTGGATTGAGTGTGATGCCTGGCCATTTCTGAACCGGTTTGCGATACGCATCGGGGGGATAATAGAGTTTGGGATCAATTTCCAGATCCCGCAGAAACTGCTCCTGCTGTTTTTCACGAGGCAGTCGCGGGGTAGGCAATGTGATTTCCGCTGGCAGTTTTTCGCCTGGCTTCAGCAGCCAGCGCGGATCCATCGAGGCAGGGGCAGCGCCATCGGGCAGCAGTGCTTCGCGGGACCAGATCGCATCTTTGGTCACGTTGATGACCTGCACATCGGGTCCGCCGAACATGAACAGTCCATCCCAGTTGGAGCGGACTTCCGCCGTCGATTCTGCTTCGAGGGCGGGACCCGCATATTCATAATGACAGATGGCCGCCATGCGAGGCTGCGTCTGCTTGAACAGATAGCCGGCGGCGTAATACATGGTATGAAAAATGTCGATCGTATATTCCCAGAGTTCCGCGGGCGCGCCCAGTTTCATCGAGGAGAGCTGCGGGACATCAATGGTGCCTTCAGAGACGAAGACGTCTACGCCTTTCCCGTACTTGGCCGAGAGCTCATCTGGGCGTCCATCCCCGGTCCAGACAAAGGAGAGCCCGGCGTCTTCCCAGTCGAGTCGATAGGCGGAGGCGCCGTCTTTCACATGCGAGCGCGGCCAGTGACGTACCTTCACGCCGTCTTTGTCGTAGCAGAGGCCGTTCTCTTCTTTCCAGTCGAACTCGGTGACTTCGATCTCCATACCATCCCCAATGGGACACGCATTGAAGTTCTCTTCATGCCAGCGATTCATTTCACGCATATGCTTGACCATGTGCTTGATGCCCAGTTCAGGAGTTCGGCCTGAAGGACCATAGACTCGCAGCGGCGTATAACCGCCAGAGAAAGCGCGGAAGGGATAAAAGTAAGGCAGATCGGCAAAGTGATCGGAGTGCAGATGGCTGATGAAGATGTCATTGATCAGCGGCGCGGGGACCTGCATGGCGATGGCATTCGAGATACTGCCGTTGCCCAGGTCGAAGAAGAACCGGCGGGGTTGCGATTCACCATTGCCCAGTTCCACCAGAATCGAAGTTCCCGACTGCAGACGCGTGGGAGGCCAGGGAGTACTGCCTAGAAAGGAAATCCGCATTTCGTTTTTCGGCAGGATTTCTGTGCCCGGCATATACACGTTGCGATTTTTGATGGCAGGCCAGGGCTTGTAATAGTCGGGCAGACTGATCCCGCCGCCCGGACGCGCGCCGTACGGGTTCTTCATTTCACAATCACCGTCCGCCGCCGAGGCCATGCCGGGAACAGACGCCGCCAGCCCCGCTCCCACGGCAGCGGCACTTCCTTTGAGAAAATTGCGGCGGCCCTGTTCGTTTCCTGCTGGTTTGTCCTGATTCTTATCGTCTTGCGTCAAGGCTCTCTCCTCAGTCGGTTGGTTTGATCTCGGTTAGTTTGATCTCTGTTTGTGTTACGTATTGAACATCCCGGAATAACAGGTTTTTCCTGATTGATGAAACGGGAATCAACAAAGACAGGTGAAAATGAATGCGAAACGCAAGCGGGGGGGATAGATCGATTAATGTGAAAGAACACGTAACAATTGTATCGGCTCTCTGAATGTGACGCCAAGAGTTTCTTTGCGATTTTGAGATATCACACAGATCTGAGATTCAACAAATACGTAAGATCTCTATTTCTCTCCTGATTGATTTTAAAGTAAAGCCAGCCACTGATTTGTTGCCGATCTGTTTGAATTCGGCAGTCCTGGTTTGAAGCCCCTTTGGAACATAAGTATATTTGCCTGTGTAAACAACGTTTTTCTATTCTCAAAAAATTAAACAATGTGAGTTTTCATTAATATCTGTCACTACTGAGTACTGGAATGCGGGATGATTAAAATTGACTTTAGAGTATTACTGAAATGCTATCCTGGTGAAGTTCTGTTTTATGCTGTCGGCGTGATTGTGGGGATCGCTCTGCTGACGGTTTCCACTGCGCTCGGGGGAATTATAGCTGGGGTCGCCCTGGCGGCCGGATTTATGAATACCTATACCTGGAAGAGTCACTTTGCCAGTGGTGCGTTGATGCCGGCCGTTGTTGTGAATCCGGACAAAAACCTGATTGCTGTTCTGGCTGATATGAACGCCCAGGGGGGCAGACCTTACCTGATGCTGAAAATTGCGAAACGTCCCATTAAAAGCGCGACCGGAGCACCTTTCAAAAAAGGTTCTAAACTCGCGACAGTCACTACGTTCCACAATACGAACCTCATTGACAAAAAACGCTGGACTGATATCAACCCGATCGTCGTCAACTGTGCGACCGGTAACCGCAAAACGATCAAACGCGCGATCAATGCCATCGATGAAGAAGAGTGGGATGATTTAATGCGGGCAGTAAAAAAGATGAAACAACCAATGAAACCGGGAATCTATCCGGTCTGATCTCAACAAAACGATTGGGGAACCCAATCCGAAAGGGGACGATTGATGCGTGCTCAGCCAATGATTGTTGTGAATGATGTGGAAGCCAGCAGCAGCTGGTATCAACGTTTGCTGAATGTCAAAAGCGGGCATGGCGGAGCCGAATACGAACAGTTGATGAATGGCGAGGGGACACTCATCCTGCAACTGCATTTATGGGACACACACGAACATCCGTTTCTGGGTGACCCTGATGCACTGAAGGGGAACGGGGCCCTGCTCTGGTTTGAAATTGATGATTTTGAAGACGCTGTCCGGCGGGCTACAGATCTGAAAGCGGAAATACTCGAGGGTCCGCTGGTCAATCCCAATGCGCAACATCGAGAACTCTGGATCCGCGATCCGGACGGCTATACGATTGTGCTGGCGACGAAGTATGGGGATCTGTAAGTGATTCCCGAAAAATGATTCCCCACCCCTGCCAGAAATGACGGTAAGAACTATAATCGCCGTGTATTGAAAAGAAACATGGTTCCTGCGCGGCTTCATGTTTCTCTTCACGATGATTCTGCAAACCAGGGAATGGAAGTCCATGACTCAACAAATCACGTCCGAAATAATTGACTCCTTCACCAGCCAGCTGGAAGAACACCCGATCTACGAAGCGATTGCCACGCTGGAAGATCTGCAGCGGTTTATGGAACACCATGTCTACTCGGTCTGGGATTTCATGTCGCTGGTCAAGCACCTGCAAGGTGTAATCGCACCCACGGGTGCACCGTGGCTGCCTCGCGGTGATGCCAGCGTGCGGCGGTTTATTAATGAGATCGTGCTGGAAGAAGAATGCGACGAAACTTCCGACGGCGAATTTTCCAGTCACTTCGAACTCTACCAGACCGCGATGACCGAAGTCGGCGCCAGCACGCAGACCCTGCAGGAATTCATCAAAATCGTCGATCAACGGGGAATCGAAGCGGCACTGGAGTTTCCCAGACTGCCCGAGCCATCGCGTCAATTCACGACCCAGACATTTGCGTTCATCGCGGACGGGGCGCCACATAAAATCGCTGCCGCCTTCGCACTGGGTCGCGAACATATCATTCCCGGCATGTTCCGCTCCATTCTGAAACAGACGGGCGTCACCGCGCAGCAGGCACCTGTGTTTCACTTCTATCTGAATCGACACGTCGAACTGGACGGCGACTTCCACGCCCCGCTTTCACTGCGACTGCTCAATGGACTGTGTGACAATGACCCGGTGAAAATCCAGGAAGCCATCTCCGCAGCGCAGGCCGCAGTCGAAGCCAGACTACGTTTGTGGGATGGTGTTCTGGAGAGTATTCAGGCGAAGGTGTGAAAGGACTTTTCGCATAAGAAACAAAGAGACCTGATTCTTTTTATATTCAACTTTGAACAACAGGAAGTATTGTTATGGACTTGGGTTTATTTGAATTCGGAAATTCCGCTGCCTTTGTGACCTTCATATTTGCAGTGTGTGGGTTCATTTACGGCGGTAATGCTTTGAAAAAAATCAACCGATTAGAAGAAAAACTGGCGGAACTGAAATTGGAACAGCGGGTCTCAGACCTGGAAAACAAGTCAGCGTAAACAAGAGTCTTATTCACTTCTCTTTCATTCGGTATTCAACAATGACTTATCCAGCATTCAAAGCAGCGCTCGCCCACGTCGCTCCTGTATTTCTGAATAAAGACGCGACGGTCGAAAAAGCCTGTTCGCTGATTCGTGAAGCCGCGCGGAACGGGGCACAGATCATCGTGTTTCCCGAAACGTATATTCCCGCCTTCCCGGTCTGGTGTGCGTTGCAGGCGCCGATTCACAATCACGATCTGTTCTGTGAACTGGCGGCGAACTCGATCAAGGTCGATGGTCCCGAACTGGCCAGGATCTGTGAGACAGCACGTGAATGTGAGATGTTTGTTTCCATGGGCTTTAACGAAGGAACCACCGTCAGTGCCGGCTGCATCTGGAATGCCAACACGCTGATTGGCGATGACGGCAGTATTTTGTGTCATCACCGTAAGATTGTGCCGACCTTCTATGAAAAGCTGATCTGGTCCCCCGGCGATGGCGCGGGACTGGAAGTGTGTGCGACGCGTCTGGGACGACTGGGCATGCTGATCTGCGGTGAGAATACGAATCCACTGGCCCGGTTCACACTGCTGGCCCAGGGAGAGCAGGTCCACATGTCGACGTATCCGCCCGTCTGGCCTTCCCACGATCCCGCGGTTCATGAAAACTATGATCTGAAAAATGCGATCCTGATTCGAGCCGGGGCGCACTCGTTTGAAGGCAAACTCTTCAACCTGGTGGCCGCCGGTTACCTGGATCAGTCAGCCCACGATTTGCTGAAACAGCGTGATCCCGAAGCAGCCCGTATTCTGGACGGCAGCCCCCGCGGTATTTCAGTTGCGATTGGCCCGAACGGAACCCCCGTCAGTGAGATCATGCAGGAAGAGGAAGGCCTCCTCTACGCTGACATCGACCTCGCACGCTGCGTCGAACCGAAACAGCTGCACGATCTGGCGGGAGGCTACAATCGCTTTGATATCTTCCAGTTGACCGTAGATCGTACCGCGCAGCGCCCCATCCGCTTTCTAGCCAACCATCGTCCCCAGGATGAGGAATCGTCTGAGGGCGACACGCTGACGTTTCACTCCTGATACGCTACCAGACAGAACTGCATTACTTCTTCGACAGTTCGGCATTTTTTCCGGTGAGGGCTTCGGCAGAATAGACGTGGATGTCCTGCTGCGGAAACGGAATCGAGATGCCCGCCTGGTCGAAGCGGCGTTTGACTTCGCGGGTGACCGAGGTTTTCACGTCCCACCAGTTTTCCGTTTTGGCCCAGGGACGACAGACGATATTCACGGAAGAGTCTGCCAGCGCGTGCGTCACCACCACAGCGGCGGGGTCTTTCAGAACCAGTTCGTGTTCGTCAAGGACCTCCTTGATAATCTGCTCGGCCTGTTCGAAATCATCATCATAGCCGATGCTGAATTCAAGATCGACGCGTCTGACTTTGTTCGCCGTGATATTGGTAATCACATTATTCCAGATGGAATTATTGGGTACATGAATGGTCTGATTATCAAACGTACGAAATGTCGTAGAGACGAGGTTCATCTGTTTGACGGTTCCGGTAATGCCCCCCGCGGTGACAACATTCCCGACATCAAACGGACGGTTAATCAGAATCATCAGACCGCTGGCGAAATTGCTTAAGGTTCCCTGTAATGCCAGACCTACAACCAGCCCGGTGGCACCAATGGCTGCCAGAAGTGGTGTGACATCAATTTCCAGTGCGGTGAGCGCGATGGCAAACCCGATGAGAAAGATAATGTTCTTGATGGTGCTGCTGATCAGATTCTCGGCAAGTTGCGTGAGCCTGACCTTACGTTCCAGAACCCAGCGCATGATCGCAGATCCAATTCGGGCGACTAACCAGGTAATCAGCAGAATCACCAGAAATTTGCCGAGGTTCCACGACATCCGCTGCCCGCCTTCTTTCGAAACGATCCAGCCTTTGATCCCATACCAGGCGGCGCTGGCATCAGAGGTATCCAGATCAATTCCTGAGACCGCGGCGATGTATTTTCGGTAGGACTCCACATCACCTCCCTTGAGAGAGAGTGAAGCGAGCACAACTTCCAGCCGGTCACTCAAAGCCGTCCGTTCATCCTGCAGTTTCGTGAGATTTACCAGGATCTGTTCCTTCATTACTTCCGCGGCATGGGTGGGTGTCGAGTCTTCATCCGGCGTAGCCGCTTTCGCCGCATTGCCTGTTTGCGCGCTGCTGTCAGCCGGTTCCCCCTCTGTTGTATTCTGATCTGCTGCGGCCTGTTCTGTAGAAGACTGATCCGGTTTGGCTGCATCCACGGCACTGTCAAGACCCAGGTTTTCCTGTGCTTTCTGCATCAGTTCTTCTTCGGTTTCTTTTGCTATCTTATCAGCAGTCTGCTGGACTGATTCTGCTTTCTTAAGTGATTCGAGTGCCTGCCGATCATCGCTGGTGCTGATGGCTTCATTGGTTTTTTTCACCCCCAGCCGGGCAGCGGCGATCTGACGTGCCTTGTTGTGTAATAATTTAAACCAGGCGTCGGCTTCGACCTGCAGTTCCTGCTTCGTAAGCGGCCTGACCATGATCTTTAACTGGTCGAGTGGAATCGTGGGGTCTATGGTGGTGAAGGGTTTCAGCTCCTGGGCGGGTTGAGCCGGTTTTACCTCTTTTGATTCTTCTGCCGCTTGTGTTTCCTGGGCAAAGACCGAGATGTTCGGGACAGAACACAACACAACGAGCATCAATAACAGCTTTTCAAATCGCACTTTAAACTCCGGAATCACATTAGAATATTTTGATGTTAGCGCACCTGCAGGCCGGGTATTCTTATCCTAGCATATCAGGCTCATGCTTCCAGTTTTTTTCTCAAAAGCCACCCATTCTCACATTAATTACAGGCTGGCCTGGTTGATTTCAGATTCTTATGAAATCCCGTAGTGAATACGTTAAGGCGTACGTTATATTTCAGCAGGCATATCGAATGCTCTCAAGAAACGTTCATTGCAAAATTCACCCCATCAAGGCAAGCCGGTCCATGACGACGACGAATTACGATCCTATTGCAGAGCAGTACAAGCGTTCCAAACAGCAACCCTGGCGAACATTCATTGAATGTTTCACGCTACTGGAACTGGCCGGTAATCCGCAGGGGCTGTCGGTGCTGGATGTCGCATGTGGAGAAGGATTTTATACCCGACTGCTGCGTGAACGGGGTGCCACACGCGTCATGGGCGTTGATCTCTCACAGGGCATGATTGAACTGGCGCAAATACAGGAAGCACAGAACCAGCAGGGAATTGAATTTATTGTGGGCGATGCACGGGAGCTGCCTGTCGCGGAACAGTTTGATCTGGCCGTCGCCGCTTATCTGCTCAACTATGCCCGCACGCGTGAAGAACTGCAGTCGATGTGTAACGGCATAGCGAATGCGCTGGAGCCGGGCGGACGCTTTGTCACCGTCAACAGCAGCCCGATGTTTCATTTTCCCGAAAGTCCTTCGTTTCGCCATTTTGGCTTTGAAACGTCTGCCAGCGCAAACTGGACAGAAGGCACGCCGATCACCTGGACCTTCCACCTGGATGACGGGCCGTTTGACATCGAAAATTACCATCTGGCGGCGGAAACCCATGAAGACGCCTTCCGCGCAGCCGGCTTTAACGAGGTCCGCTGGCATGCCCCGCAACTCGCACCCGAGGGACTGACAGCTAACACGCAGGACTACTGGTCCCCCCTGTTAAGTAATTCACCCATTACATTTATCGAGTGCGTGAAATAACCCTGCCCGGCTGAGCCTGACCTGCGGTCAATCCTCGCATTAATTTTCCGCCTGATTATTCGTCCCGACAATAGTTGTCTTGACAAGTATTGTCGGGACGAACATAATTGCGGACATGACAGCACCGGCGTCCCAACCCAATACGGAACAGGTACACTTTGACTCCCCCGAACAGGAAGTCTATCTGCAGCTCTGGCGGACTTATGACTGCCTGAAGGCCCTCGAAGAAGCTCTGTTCGTACAATATGATCTTTCGGCGCAGCAGTATAACGTACTGCGTCTGCTGCAGGCCGTCGCGCCAGGCACGATGCAGACGATGGAACTGGGACGACGGCTGATTTCGCGCGCCCCCGACACCACGCGGATGCTGGATCGCCTGGAAAAACGTTCTTTAATCCAGCGCAGTCGGCTTCCTGAGAATCGACGCGTCGTGGAAATTGCCATCACGAAACAGGGACAGGTCCTGCTGGAGACGATGGCGGACGCAGTCGTCAGCATGCACCAGAGCCAGCTGGGACATCTGAGTGCAGCACAACAGAAGCAGCTGGTGAAACTGCTGAAACGCACTCGGGAGCCACATGAAGATGCGAGCTGTGACTGGCTGGAATCAGATTGATCGGACAGGCAGCGCGGTATTACCGACCAGAGATGATGAGTTGAGTGAGATACAGAGATGGCAAATCAGGCGTGGCGAAAATCAATGAAAAAGTTGTGGCCCTTCGGTCTATGGTTACTGGCTTTTTATACGGTCTGGCTGACCATCATCGTCGCCACTGATGGCTGGCAGTCACTGCAGCATCACTGGCCGATCGCGCTGGCGATGGCTTTGGGTTCCTATATCGCCGGGTCGACTCCCATGGGGGGAGGAACCGTAGGTTTCCCGGTGCTGGTGCTGCTGTTTGACATGCCCGGTTCCCTGGGACGCAACTTCGGCCTGGCCGTACAGTCCATCGGCATGGTCTCTGCCAGTATCTATATTTTTGCGGCACGACGTCCGCTTGACTGGGGACTGTTACGCCCCGCGCTCGGCGGTGCGCTGCTGGGAACCCCCTTCGGAGCCGCCTGTGTCGCACCGTTTGTACCCGACCTGTGGGTCAAGCTGACGTTTGCGGTCGTGTGGTGCAGTTTCGGCATCATGCATCTGCTGAAAATGCGGGAGCTCGTTTCTGCAACAGGAGTCAGTGATCGCTGGCGCAAATACGATCGCTGGCTGGGCCTGGCGGTCGGCTTCAGTGGAGGCATCGTCGCCTCTGTCACCGGGGTGGGCATCGATATGATGGTGTATGCGATGCTGGTCCTGCTGTATCGCGCGGATCTGAAAATTGCGATTCCCACATCAGTCGTCATCATGGCGTTTACCTCGGTTGTGGGAATTACGACAAATGCGATGCTGTCGCGATTCCATCCCGGCCTGTATTACATGGATCCGGAAGTCTATGCCAACTGGCTGGCGGCCGCCCCGATCGTCGCGTTAGGCGCCCCCTTTGGCGCACTGGTAGTGAATCTGATTCCCCGCACGCCGACACTGCTGCTGGTTTCGCTGCTGTGCATCGGCCAGTTCGTCTGGACGATCGCGCATGAAGGCGTCTCCGGATTTGTTCTATTCTGCGCCGTCACTGGTGTACTGGCTGTCAACTTTCTGTTTCACCTGCTCTACCGCTGGGGACGCAATGAAGATGCCTTCCCGGTCCTGCAGTCAAACGAGGCAGAAACGCCAGCCATCCAGTTCGCGAGCGAAGAAAACGCCGGCTGAGGTGTATTTCACCTGTCTTGGTGACAGCGCAATGGTGATTGACGATAAAACCCAAAGTGGTGAACTCTTCGATTTTTTCTTTGGAACCGAAATCACCAATCGTGTACCATGCTGATTAATTCACTGTTCACAGAGAAAGGCGCGGTAAAAGCATTTATGACTGTTCCTTCCCCAGCAGCTGTCGATAACGGAACGACTGATTGCGTACAGCCCACGCATGTTCTGTCGCAATGGTTCGCGATTCTGACGCTCGTTCCCCTGCTGCTTGAAATTGTTTTACTGCTGATAACAGGGCAACTGGAACATTTTCTATGGCTGGCAGAACAGGCTGCTACAACCCTGTTGTTATCCTGGCCGGTTGCGATCCCACTCTTCATCTGGTGGGTGATCGGCCATGACCGGTGTGTCGAACGTGATGAACTCCACAGCCTGAGACTGCTATGGCTGACGCCACAAATCGTACTGCCAATTACTATGCTGGTTTTCGGCGCGGTGTTTGCCTCAGACGTATTGTTACCCTCTAATCGCTGGCAGGTGACTGTGGTTCATTGTCTGTACCTGGTTTCGATGGTTCTTTCTCTCAGCGCCATTTTTCAAAACCGTAATCGCCAGTCATTTGTAGCCCCCCTCAGTCTGTTTTCCATGCTGAACTCCACGGTTTGTGCGTTTACCGCAAGCTGCTCTGTCTCAGGCGACTGGCTCTGATTCAACACCAGTGCAATATCAGACAAAACAGAAAAACGCGGAATCCACTCTGATATCGCGGTTCCTGCTTGGCTCATGTAATCTTGTCGAGTAATATGGACGGCAACAGTTCCCAGACCATTTCCGCCTGTTGACGATCAGAAGAGAACCGAGTTCATGAGCAATGCGAAGAAGCTGGAATCGATGCTCGAATTCCTGTGCAATGATGTGTATGAGGCCATTTCATCTGACATTGATGAGGCACTGGAACATACAGCCCCGGGTCAATTCGCAAATCGCATTTCCGCACTGCTGCAGTTAGCCATTGAGGTTGAGGGAGAACAACTCAAATCTGTGATTAATGCGGCGGCGATATGCGATGTCCTTTTCATTCTCCGTCGCAGTATTCTGACAGACGAATTGGTAGATGACTCTGAGCTGCTGGTCGCTGCGGAACTGATGAAGTATTCCCTGCATCGTTTCAGTTTCATGGAAGAGTACAAACCGTATCTGTATGGCTGTGATGCTGAAGAATTTCGGGAACTATTGATCCAGTGGGAATCGGATAAGAGCTGGCTCGGGGGTGCGATTCTGGACGGTGCCGTGCTGGAACCCTTCCGATTGCTGGTCATGATTGCCTGTGTTATCAAAAAATCTCCTGAGTTATTTCAGTCTTACAGCAAAATACTGCTGCTGACTGCGAAACTGATATTGAATGCCAATGGAATTCAAAAGGAAGACCAGACCTTTTTCACAGAGCTGTGTAATGACCTGCGCGAATTAGAAGAATCATTCTGCGAACATCTGGATGTAATGACCGAATTGCAGAAGCTGAAAAGGACGGACGAGGTCGATAGCGTAAGTGATGCGCCAAACCAGATCACTCCTGAAGAATCATTAAAGCAGGGGCTGCAGGAACTCAATGCGTTGATCGGTCTGGATGCGGTCAAAGCGGAAGTCACGCGCATGGCCAACTTTCTGAATATCCGCCGGCAGAGACAGGCGCAGGGGATGCCTGTCGCCTCACAGACGCTGCACTTCGTCTTTACGGGAAATCCGGGAACCGGGAAAACGACGGTCGCCCGCATTATCGCGAAAATCCTGTACGGTTATCAGATTTTAAGAACCCCGAATTTCCTCGAAGCCGACCGGGCAACGATGGTGGGCGGTTATGTCGGTCAGACCGCGATCAAAACCAACGAAGTCATCGCGAAATCCACGGACGGCGTCCTGTTCATCGACGAGGCCTACACGCTGGCAAAATCGAGCGGCCAGGATTACGGCCAGGAAGCCATAGACACGCTTCTCAAGAAAATGGAAGACCTGCGGCAGCGCCTCGTCGTCATTGTTGCCGGCTATCTGGTCGAGATGGCGGAGTTCATCGAATCCAACCCGGGTCTGGAAAGCCGCTTCAGCCGCTATATTGTGTTTGAAGATTACCACGTTTCCGATCTGTGTCAGATTTTTGAAATGATGTGCAACGCCAATACGTATCAGTTAACGCCCGCCGCCCGCGGCAACTTGGCGATTCTGCTGAACCGGGTCTTCACCGACCGCGATCAGAATTTCGGGAATGCCCGCCTGGTCCGCAATGCCTACGAACGCACGCTGGGCAATCATGCCGACCGCCTGTCCATGAGCACCGAGCCGATCACCCGCGAATCGCTGTCGACCATCGAAGCGGTCGACCTCCCGTTTCGCATCGCAAAGGGAATGGCAGGGCCCGTCGACCTGAAGACTTCACGCTGGAGAGTCAACTGCCCGCACTGTGAAAACACGACAACCGCCAGTCTCCCTTTTCTGGGACAGATCGTCAAATGCAATGCCTGCAGCACCCGCTTCCGCTGCCCGTGGTGGAACCTGGACCGCAGTTCGGTCCCCGGCTTAAACGGCTTTGAACTCTACGAACGCCCAGGCGATCTGGATGGATACGATATTCAAGCTGAGGAAGCGACTGCTAAATCTTAAGAGAAATCACTTCTGCGATTTCAAAGCATGGGTCTTTGAAAACGTGTTTGAGAACATTGAGTCAAAAGTGAAGTGGGTCAAAGCGGAATAAACGGCTTCGCGATCACTTCTCATTGCACTCCCGATTTACCCGCTCAATTTATAACAGTTCTTACTTAACTAAAACGCATATTTTCAGAACGTGATCAAAAACAGCAGTCAAATTTTCACTATGGATCGTTTATACTGAACTCAGAAAAACACTAACCTGCGACTCAATCGAGAGGAGAAATCATATGACTGCCCAACGTATTACCCGTCGTGAAGCCCTGCAGACAACCGCCGCCCTGGGAGCGGGACTCTGGCTGGGGAGTTCCCCACAGCCGACGCGGGCTGCTGCGAATGAAAAGCTGAATGTCGCGGTGATCGGCATTGGTGGTCGCGGGGTGGCGAATCTGAATGGCGTCGCCAGGACCGAAAACATCGTTGCGCTGTGTGATGTGGATGACAGACGGGCGGGTAAAGCGTACGAGCGATTTCCCAAAGCGAAAAAATACGCCGACTACCGCCGGATGCTGGATGACATGGAAAACCAGATTGACGCCGTCATTGTGAGCACTCCCGACCACACGCACTTCCATCCCTCCATGATCGCAATGACGATGGGCAAGCATCTGTACTGTGAAAAGCCGATGGCCCATTCGGTCTGGGAAGTCCGCGAGATGACCAAACTCGCCACGAAAAACAATCTGGCAACACAGTTGGGCATGCAGCGACATGCGCTCGCCAACATGCATCGGGCCGTCGAACTGATCAAATCGGGATCGATCGGCGATGTGAGTGAAGTTTATAGCTGGATCAGTTCCACGCGAGGCATGCCACCCCAGCCGGTCAAAACGGTTCCCGTTCCCGAAACACTGGACTGGGACCTGTGGATTGGTCCCGCGAAGTTCCGTCCTTACGCGGTGAACTCCAAAGGGGAAGGCACACTGGCTCCCTACAACTGGCGGTTCTGGTGGGATTATGGCACCGGAGAGACCGGCAACTGGGGCTGCCACATTCTGGACATTCCCTTCTGGGCCCTCGATCTGAAATACCCGACCCGCGTGGATGCCTCGGGACCAGAAATCGACGCAGAGCGGACGCCGACCGAAATGTTGACCAGTTTCGACTTCCCGGCCAACGACAAACGGGGCCCGGTCAAACTACACTGGTCACAGGAGAAAAACGGACCGGCGATTCTCAAAGAAAAAGGACTCAAACTGAAAGGAGCCAACACGCTGTTTGTCGGCTCGAAGGGCATGCTGCTGACCGGGTTCGGCTCATTGAAACTGTTCCCGGAAAAATCCTTCGACGGCTTCAAAGCGCCCGAGCCCTTTATTCCCGATTCGCCCGGGTTCTACAAAGAATGGACGGACGCCTGCAAAGGGGGGAGCCCCGCGACCTGCAACTTCGACTATTCGGGACCGCTGTCCGAAACCGTGCTGCTGGGCAATACCGCCTTTCGCGCCGGCGGCGGCTTCGACTGGGAGGCTGACACACTCACAGCCAAAGGGAATGAGAACGCCAAACCGTATCTGCATTCGCAATTCCGTAAGGGCTGGGAAGAGTTCACGAGTTGAGCCTTGCACGTTCGATGAATGACATTCTGATTCGGGAAGCAACGCCCGCTGATACTGCGGAAGTGACAACCGTTTTTGAAACGGCATTTGCGCCACTGCGTTCCATCTATCGGCCCACCGACGCAGCGCTGGCCTGCCAGGCGGAACGTGCGCAGACCCGCACGCGACTGGTGGCTGAATTCGATGGCAAAATTGTAGCAACCGTTGAATATGATCTGCATGCGGAACATGTTCACGTCATCGGTCTGGCCGTCCATCCCGATTTCCAACACAAAGGCATCGCGCGGCGTCTGCTGGACTGGATCTGCATGCGTGCAAAAGAGCTTGGACTGCCTGCTGTCGTGTTAGATACTATCAGAGAGACTGGCAATGTCCCCCTGTTTGAAAAGCTGGGCTTTCGTGTGGTACACGAAGAGCCAGCGACCTGGTGTGTCAGCGAAACGTACCGGAAGGTTCATGACGTCAAACTGGAACGCATCGTCGTCTTAAAAAGATAAAAAAGCACCTTTTTAAGTCTCACGGATTATTCTGCCGTGCCAATATTGAGAGGATTGCTAACGCTGTGAATAGAAAAATAAGTGACAAATACAAATTGGCCGGGCAATCAGATGAAGTCGTTTTACGAAGCAAAAGTCAAATCATTTGCGTTTTGTCGTGTATCGCATCAATTATCAACTTTACCTTTTTCACTACTTGCTACTTCCTTCAGGAAGAATCTGTAAGGAACCACTCGGAAAGTATCCTGCTATCTTTATTGCTATTATTTTGTGTTAATATTGCTTATTTTTCATACTCGCTTATCGCCAAAATGAAATCCACCAGCATATTTGTTGCGGCCTTAGTTTCTTTCTCCATGATTTTCTCAATAATATTAATTGTGATCATCCCACTTGCCATGCTGCAAGTTTTTTTTAGTACATTAAGATAGCAGTCACTCAATGTCATCTCCAGCCGAGATCCGACTGCTCAGTTCGATGGAATCGGCACGACTTTCAGATTGACTTTGGAGTCGTCAATGATGCTCAGCACGTCGCGGCAGTATTCGTGGCAGTTGATGCAGGTATTCAGCGAATGCATGTAGGAATACGTGGCGCCGTCGAGATTTTTTTCTTCGGCCATCTTTGCGAGTTTCTGTGCCTGTTTGCGGAGTTCAGTGCGATGATGGGCATACACGGGATCTTTATGCGCCGCCCAGGCGGTGGCATTACAGATGCTGCTTAAGTCGGTGGCACCCCGGTGAATCTGGTCAAAATTCTTGGTGACCAGTCCATTGGTGATTTTCTGACTGCAGGCCAGTTTCGCCAGCATCAACGCCGCCTGCTGATCGCCGGGATCGGCTTCCGGCTTCTCGGACTGACTGGAGGCAGAGACGGCGCCCGCGATGAAAAAAACACCCGCCATAACCAGTAACCATCGTTGCGTCATGCTCATTTCTGCTCCTCTGAATGCGCGACAGGCAAGCCCGTGACGCAAAATAATATGCCCTGTTGCTGGAGGCCGACGCTGTATCCGTGATCTGTATAATCGGCTTAAACCTTCTTATCGGCTCTGGAGGTCCGATTTCTGAAATCAGGGAACAGGAATGACTCAAGAATTAACTGTCACAGCGATTGAACACCTGGTGAATTGTAGATTTTACATCGAAGGCGTGCCGCAGAAATCCTTCACACAATTTTCATCCTATGCCGCAGCCTGTCAGCAGCGCTGAGTCTACCTTCTTTTCTGCTGAGAATTTGATAAAATGATGCGCGAACGATTTTCAGCAGGCCGAGTCTGCATTCCTCAAATGGGTCACCCCGGAATAAGAGTCCTGACCCCTTTTTCAGTGAGCCCTCGATGAGTCAGGAAGACCAGCCGCGCATGAAGTTCGGCACGTTTGGTGGTGTTTTTACACCGTGTACGCTGACCATCCTGGGGGTGATCATGTTTTTGCGGTTCGGCCAGGTGGTCGGACAGGCGGGCGTACTGTATGCGATTCTGATTGTGGTGGCTTCGAAAACGATCACCACGCTGACGACGCTGTCACTCTCTGCCATCGCCTCAAACACGCGCGTCAAGGGGGGCGGTGCCTACTACCTGATCAGCCGGAGCCTGGGCGTTGAGTTCGGCGGGGCGATCGGCATTGTATTTTACCTGGCGCAGGCCATCTCGGTGGCCATGTATGTCATCGGTTTTACCGAGGCGTTTGTGGGAACCTTCTCTGCCTGGGAAGGGCATTTCGTTCTCATCGCGACGCTGATCAATGTCGCGACATTCCTCTGCGTTTATATTGGAGCGGGCTGGACCATCAAAGTTCAGTATTTCATTCTCGCCATTCTGGGGGCGGCACTCGCGTCATTCTACCTGGGTGCGTTCTCCAGCTTTGATCTCGGTATCATGCGCGAGAATCTCATGCCGCACTACGACGCGGGTGAATCGCTGTTTACCATGTTTGCTCTTTTCTTCCCGGCGGTGACCGGTATTATGGCAGGCGCGAACATGTCCGGGGACTTGAAAAACCCCTCTCGATCCATCCCGAAAGGTACACTGGGCGCTGTCATCGTGACTGCGGTGATTTATCTGTCACTGGCGCTCCTGCTGGGAGGGACGCGGCCGCATGCAGAGCTGATCGAGAATAACCTGATCATGAAAAACATTTCCGTCTGGCCGGTGTTGATTACCGCCGGCGTGTTCGCCGCGACACTCTCGTCCGCATTAGGCTCCATGATGGGTGCGCCACGAATTCTGCAGGCGTTCGCTCGTGACGATATTTTCAAACGGCTTTCATTTTTTGGTGCGGGCAGCGGCTCCAGTCGTGAGCCACGCAGAGCAACGGTCCTGACGTTCGTGATCGCCCAGATCTGTATTCTGCTGGGCGACCTGGATGCCATCGCGCCGATCATCACGATGTTTTTCATGATCACATACGGTTTGTTAAATCTGGCGACGTTTTATGAAGCCATGACGAAGAATCCCAGCTATCGACCGACGTTTCGCTATTGCAACTGGTCGGTCTCTCTGGCGGGCGCTGTGGGCTGTCTGGCCGTGATGTTTTTGACCAACTGGATCTGGGCAAGCGCGAGTATTGTCGTCATCAGCGGCTTATACTGGTTTATTCACTATCGCGAAATCGAATCGCGCTGGGGAGACCTGCAAAGCGGCGTGGTATTTGAGCGCGCCCGTCAAAGTCTGTTGAAACTCGAACAGGAAGCCTATCACCCCAAGAACTGGCGGCCGATCATTTTGACGCTGAGCGGCACGGCCTGGAATCGGCCGCATCTGGCGGTCTATGGTCACTGGCTGACAGCAGGGCACGGCATTCTTTCAATTGCGCATGTCGTCACGGGAGATATTGAGGAACACGCGGAACGCCGCGAGAAATTCGAAAACATCTTGCGTGCTTTCATTGCGAAAGAAGAACTGCTCGCATTTCCGGCAGTGGTGGTCTCGGAATATCTTTCGGACGGAGTCGAGGCCCTGGTTCAATGTCATGGCATTGGCGGTTTGCGGCCGAATACCGTTTTGCTGGGCTGGCCTAACAATCCTCAGAAGTCAGAGTCTTTCGGGTCGACCGTTCGTCTGGTTTCACGACTGGGACGCAGCATCATCGCGCTGCGATTCCTGGGCTATCGGGAAGAAGCGGGAGAGGTAACCAGTCTGGCAGTCGATCCCTGGGATGTCCCCACCGGTACGATCGACGTCTGGTGGCGCGGCAGGCGGAATGGATCGCTGATGCTGCTGCTGGCGCACCTGTTACATCAGAACCCCGCATGGCGTCACAATCGGATTCGCGTGCTGCGTGCCGTCACGAATGCTGAAGCGGTCGAAGAAGTGACACGTCACATTGAAGAACTTTCCACCTCCGCACGGATTGCCGCCGAACCGGTGATTGTGGTCTCTTCCGATCCTGCCCGGGCGATTCAACAAACCTCGGCTGAAGCCGCGGTTGTGATTCTCGGATTTGAACCGCCTGAAGAAAGTGCCGAGGCCGCGTTCTTTGCCCGCATGGAAACATTCGTCGGAGATCTGCCGCGCGTGCTCTTCATCGAAAGTGCCGGCGGCATGGAACTGGAATCGTAACCTGAAACAGGGTTTCAGGCTGACTCCCGTATTAAATCGCATGCGATTAATATTGTGAAGTGATTGATGTGGACTTAAAAGAATAGCGGCAAAGTTCGAATCATTCCGACTGCGATGGGAAGCACCGGCAGCAAAAACAGGCAGGGGGCTGTTTGTCAGTCAGCTTCTGCTTCCGTTCGCAGGAAAGTCTGATAGAATAAAGTTTGCTGCCTGGAGTATCTGAATTGACTATCGAACAGGAATATCCCATGCGTCATCCACTGCTGAGAAATATTGTCTGTCCCCTGATCGCGCTGGCGGTTGTTTTTTCGTTCTGTGAATCTGTCATCGCGGCAGAGAAACTGGAACTGAACGTCGTGACCGATCGGCCGGATGCGATTTACAATACGGGGGAAGAGGCAACGTTTCTGATTTCAGTAACGAAAGACGGAAAGCCCCTCGCCGGTGAAAATGGCATGACGGTGACGTACCGGGTTGATGACTTCATCAGCAGCGGCCCTGATTATCCCAACGGGAAGCTGACAGTGGGCAGTGAGCCGGCGATCGTGAAAGTAACCTGCAGCAAGCCGGGATTTCTTCGCTGTATGGTGACCCTGGATGAGAACAGGCAACTGACGAAAACAGCCGGCGCTGCATTTTCACCACTGGAGATTGAACCCAGCCTGCCTGTGCCTGCCGACTTTGATGAGTTCTGGACGGAACAGAAACGCAAGCTGGCGGAAGTTCCCGCAAAAGCGAAGCTGACGCCGGTCCAGCAGCCCGACAAGAAAATTGAGTGCTTTGATCTGCAGGTGGACTGTCTCGGCGGAGCGCCGGTCTCCGGCTATCTGGGAAAACCCAAAGATGCGAAACCCAAAAGCCTGCCTGCGATTTTGTGGGTTCACGGCGCGGGAGTCCGCAGTTCCTCGCTGAGCAATGCCATCAAAGGGGCCAACCAGGAGATGCTGTCGCTGGACATCAACGCGCATGGCCTGCCTAACGGCAAGTCGGCAGAGTTCTATAAAGAACAGTATGCGGGTCCTCTCAAGGGCTATCCGCACTTCGGTCGCGAGGACCGCGAAACAACCTATTTTGTCGGCATGTTTTTACGTTTGATTCGCGCGCTGGATTATCTGACCTCGCAACCGGAGTGGGACGGAAAAACCCTGATCGTGATCGGCCACAGCCAGGGTGGCGGACAGGCGCTGGCTGCCGGTGGTCTGGATCAACGGGTGACCTTCATCGCGACGGGCGTACCTGCCATCTGCGATCATTCCGGGCGTGCTGCGGGACGCATCAATGGCTGGCCGAAACTGGTCACGACACTGCCCGACGGTTCGCCCGCGGGCACAGAACTGAAAGCGGCCCAGTACGTGGACGCAGTGAACTTCGCCAGCCGGGCGAAGGCGGATGCGATTATGAGCGTCGGTTTTATCGACGTCACGTGCCCCCCTTCGAGTTGCTATGCCGCCTATAACCAGTTGAAAGGGAAGAAGCAGGTCATCAACAAACCCCTGATGGGCCACGCCGCACCCGGTGACATTCACAAAGCATTTATTGATGCGGTGAAGGAACACGTGAAGGAACAGGCTGGGAAGTAGGGGGCAGGCAGATGACATCCGAAGCAGTCAAAATGATGGTACTCCAAACAGTGAATCAAGAGCACCTGGGCTTTACCCTGTTTCATCCTGATCTCAGCCAGAGTACGGGAGACTGTGTCTTTATGATCGTTCCTCAAAATCCTGAGTTACTGGAATCAGCAGAAGTTGCTTTGTTTCAGTCGATGAAAGAAGCAGGCGAGCATCAATGGGCGTGGAGTGAAAGTGATCTGCTGATTTCACGGGGAGATGAAATCATTCTGAAATATCGTGGTGATGGTTTCATTGATCATGTGGCGACCGGAACACGACTGGGGAGATGGGCTACAAAAACGCCTGCGTAACAGCTTCTATTCAGCAATGAGTTTTCCCTGCTGGCGGCCCTTGCGAAAATGTTCATTTGACTACTATGATGTAATTTACAGAAACCGCGCTCCCAGTGGAATGAACATCATCAGTATTGAATCGATATGGAGAAACAGATGACTGCTCAGTCAGGATATAAAAATGAGTGTCATGTAACAACAGAATTAGACACTCGCCTTGTCGTTTCGGGACTGCTCCCATTTCTGTCAGTCGCTGTCCTGCTGATCATTTCTACCGCCTGTCAAAATCAGGAAGCCCCGCAACAGACGACCAACGCACCGCAAGAGAAACCAGCTGAGAAGCAAGTAGTGAAGCCTGACCATTTCGAAGGGCCGCTCAAACACGAAAGAGAAGTCAATTGTGTGGCCTTCAGCCCGGACGGCAAAACAGTGATTACCGGCTGCCGCGACCAGACAGCGCGTCTCTGGGATGTCGCGAGCGGACAACAAATCGGGGAACCACTCAAACATTTTGGACATGTGAATTCGGTACTCTTCAGCCCGGATGGAAAAACGGTACTTACTGAGCATGGAAGCAAGGTCAGTATTTGGGATGTGGAAACCCGGGAGTTGCAGGGCGAACCGCTTGAGAATCATGGTGGCCTGAAAGCGATCGCAATCAGCCCGGATGGGAAATCTCTGGTTACAGGCTGCTTTAATAAAACAGGTTACCTGTGGGATCTGACGACAGGCGAACAAAAAGGTCAGCCACTGCATCATGAACTGGAATTACTGGATGTGGCTTTCAGCCCGGACAACAAACTGGTTCTTACGGGCAGTGCGGATAACACTGCGCAACTCTGGGATGCGGAGACCGGCGAACCACAGGGGAAACCATTCCCCCATTCTGCCGCTGTTGTGAGTGTCGCTTACAGTCCAGATGGTAAGACGGTAATCACCGGAAGCCAGGACAATACAGGTCGACTCTGGAACGTCAAAACCGGAAAAGCTGTAGGCAGCGCGCTGGAACATGGTTTATTTCTCTACTCGGTTGCTTTCAGTCCGGACAGCAAAACGGCGATTACCGGAGGAGCCGACTCTAAGGCTCGCTTGTGGGACGTGAGTAATGGTCGCTCACGAGGAAAACGACTGGACCATACCGACTTTGTAGAAATCGTTACGTATAGCCCTGATGGGAAAACGATCGCGACGGTCAGTTCTGATGACAAACTGTGGTTCTGGGACTCTGAAAGCGGAAAACTGAAAGCCAAACCGTTCAAGCATGAAGATGGAATCAACGCAATGGCCTTCAGCCCGGACAGTAAAATAATTATTACCGGGTCCGATGACAATACGGCCCACTTGTGGAAGGTCCCCTGATTTGACTTCATAACCAGTGATAAACACCAGGCCGCTCACGATAAGTTACCGTTAAACGTTACTTGATCGAACCGGTTGAAGGTTCTCTGAAGATCGGGTAGGGTGAGGGCTTCTTAAACTTTACCTGCAAGGAGTCTTCTTATGAGCGAGCGAATTGTGATGCGTACGGGCGAAAGCCTGGTGGCCGGTGGTCCCCCGTTTACGGCTGCGGAACCGGAAGTGGTGATTGGTGAACTGGATGGCCCCGTGGGTACCGCGATTGCCACGCTGACCGGCGGACAGTCAGCCGGTCACTCGAAAGTCTTCGCGATTCTGAATACTGACATCCAGGTCAGACCCGTGACGCTGATGGTAAGCAAGGTGACCGTCAAGAGCAGTGCCTACACGAATATTCTGATGGGAACCGTGCAGGCGGCAATTGCCAATGGGGTGCTGGATGCCGTCCGTGCGGGGGATCTGCCCAAAGAGAAAGCGAATGACCTGGGCATCATCTGTTCGGTCTGGCTGAATCCCGGCGCGGCCACCGATGAGAACCTGGACCACAAAGCCCTGTTCGAAATTCATCGCAAAGCGACCGCGCTGGCGATTCATAAAGCGATGCACAACGAACCCACCATCGACTGGCTGCTGGAACACCAGGATGAGATCACACACAAGTATTACCAGAAAGGTCTGGACGGCACTCTGTAACGACTCGATGTGACATCCTGTCGTCCGAACGGAACTGCGTCAGCGTGCACGGAGAGCCGCGACATTCTTGCAGAGTGCAGCTGTAATTCACGATAAACGAGAGTACTTCACATTCAACCATAGCGTCTCTCAATCTATTATTCCTGATCTAAATGGACTTGGAGACGCGACAGGATATCTGGACACAATCTAAAAACGAGGCCTGCAGCTGACGGGCCTCGTTTTTTTACGCACACGCGCAACTGCTGTCGCCCGAGAGACCAGGGGGCTGTGTGCTGCGCGACCAGCCTGCAGGCTGAGCAGACACAGCGGAAGTGTTGACACGATTTCTTAATCGTCAATTCACAAACGCGCGCAATGCGTTTTTCACGATCTGAAATACGCATCGAAAATACAACTGCTGCTTTCATCCCCACTTTGAAAAATTGCGCTGCAGCCCGGTGGAACTTTCTGCGAGGTTCTTAGTGGCTGGCATACATGTTGCACAATTTTTTAATCGCAACGCCGGCAGGGAATGCCATGAGGTTGCACCATGTGCGAGCACGGCTTCAGATGCAGCAGCGAACGAGATATCACGATCTGGTTGATCACTCTCCACGGATATCCGGCATCTGAAATAATGTCGCAGTAGAGGCGCGAGCTACTGCAGCGGGTCGGCGGTCCAAGCCGAAATCAAAACCTTTTCACTTTTCAGACAAGGAGATCGCAATGGTAGTACAGATGTCGAAATATTTCTTCATCTTAACCTTATGTTTGTATTTGAACCCCCTGGGTGGCGCAGTATTAAATTCAGTGAATGCTCAGGAGCCGGCTATTTCCGACAGATCTATAGATCCGGCCTTTGAGAGGGGAACAAGCAGATACGAAGATGACTACTGGTTCGAGAAAGAGTGGTGGTACGACAACGAAGATGAGGACGAACAGTGGTTCAGCGATGACTGGTGGTACGACGACGAGGAAGAATATACCTATCGCTATGGGGAATCCGACCTCTACGACGACGAGTTCTATGGCGATGACCATTACTACGAAGACGATGACTGGCCACAAGCCTGGTGGGAAGATGGCGAAGACTGGTGGGAAAACGACAACTCTGAAACCCGCTACGGAGATTACCGGGAACCCAATACAGACTACTTCTACACCAATGAATTTTACGGCGACGGCGAGCGTCCTGAATATCGAGAGAACCGGGACGCCGACTGGTCGGAAGAAGATGTAAGTGGGAATGGGTACGACTACGGTAATACCGACGACTACGATCAATATTTTACCGCTGATGAATGGTGGGACTAAGCTCAGGGGGAGTGTGTTGAGGGACGATCCGTGTGCCCGTCGGTACAACGTGGTTTCCACGGCGGGCCGCGGTCTCCCTCTCCTGCTGAGATCCCGAAACGAAAACTAATTTGAATCAACAATTAAAGGAGTTTGATTAATGAATTTCAGTAAGTCTGTACTATTAACCTCTGCGTTTGGTCTGGCTGTGGCACTGGTTGTGCCTGCTCAGGCTGAGGACAAAAACAGATCACAACAAGATCAGTCAAATCAGAAATCCGCCCGGAAACAGAGTCAACATTCGCAGGATAAACAGCATTCAAAGCGCGGTAAGCGTTCGCAACAGCAATCATCAAGCGATCGCGAGCAGAGCCGCTACCGCCTGGATATGGATGGCTGGGTCCACGTCGGGGTCGACTATGATCGTGATGGTGTATACGACGCGGTCGAAACGATCTTTCTGTATGATCTGGAAAATGCCCAGAATCAGAGTCGGCAGCGTTCACAAGCAAACCGGGGCTCGGCGCAGATGCAGCGCGGAGAGCGGGGGCAGCGTGGTCAACGCGATCGGCAGGTGCAGCTCACCGGTAAGATCAAGAATCTTCAGGAAAAGAACATGACCTCTTCAGACCAGACACAGATGGTCGCAAAGTTGAAGACCGATGAAGGCAAAACTCTGCGTGTCTGCCTGGGAGCGAAAGAAAAAGTCAGTCAGCTTGACCTGGGAAAAGGAGACGAAATCAATGTGAGAGGCATTCGCGCCCGAATCAATGATGACTCGGCTGTGATGGCGCAGTTCGTATCCTTTAATGGAGAAACGATTCAGAACGAGCTGCCTCAGCGTCAAGGTCTGAGAAAATTCCAGGGAACCATCGAGAATACGCGGAAGACCAGCTTCCGGGGACGCGATGGGAAGTTCCTCGTCGCTGATTTAGCCCTGAAAGGAAAAGACGAAACCCGACGTGTCAATCTGGGACCCGCCAGTGAATTTGAAGATGTGGACCTCTCGGAAGGGACGTCAGTTAAACTGCTGGCGCGGGAAGGCAGAATCAACGATCAGGATGCACTGATCGCACAACTGATTCGCGTGGATGGACAGAGCATTGATGTCCGCGAACCCACCAGCCGCACGATTCGTGGTGCAATGAAGTCTCGCGACTCACGTAGCTCACGCTATTCACGTGATGCACGACAAACCCGTCAAGAGACTGCCAATTCAGAACGCTATGAGCAAAGTAACCGTTAGTCTTAACGGAACTCTTGCCGACAGCTCATCAGCGTAACGAGGCGATGGCTTCCTCCTTCAGGCGGCCATCGCTTTTTTACTGCGCTGTCAGAAATATCTCCTGACCAGAAACTTCTTTGTGTGAAATTCTATGGGGACAGACCATGCGTGTCTGGTTCAGACTTTGATATCACACAGGGGAATGATCGTGCTGGTGGATTCCAGCAGCTGTTTGATTGTTACGCGTGAGAAGGCGGCTTCGGTGTCGGCGTAGACCCGATCCAGTTCCGCATGCAGCGGACAGAGACTGGTGTGCGATTTCAGCCCCAGCGGACAGGCGTTGATCCGCTCCAGCGGGGCAATCGCGTTCACGATATCCAATATCGTCAGGTCGCCACTTTCTGCGATCAGTTCATAGCCCCCTTTGGGGCCGCTTTTGGAACTCACGATCCCCGACGCTGCCAGGTCCTGCAGCACGCGGGTCAGATAGCGGCGGGGGACTTTCGTTCGTTCCGCCAGGAAGTCAGCGGATGCCGGTTTTCCGGGTTGTCCTGCCAGGCAGGCGACCGCGCGCAGGGCATATTCGTGAGTTTTAGAGAGCATTTTGGAGTTCCAGGTCGTTTTTTAAAAATATCCTCAATTCTACACCTTGACATGCAGAATTATATTCTATACCTTTCTATGTAGTATAAAGGTTTCGGCCTGTATTTCAAGCTTTCTCTCGGGAGAACTTCATTATGTTAAGCGCTAAAACAATCCAAATTGTCAAAGATATCACCCCTGCGGTCGCCGCCAATGCGGAAACGGTTACTCGGGTTTTCTATCAACGCATGTTCAGAGAGAACCCTGAAGTGCAGGCCTATTTCAACCAGGCCCACCAGCATTCCGGCGGTCAGCAGAAAGCCCTGGCGGGTGCCATCTGTGCCTATTTCCTTCACATCGATGACCTGGAAGCGCTGACTCCCGCGGTGGAACTGATCGCGCAGAAACATTGTTCGCTGGGCATTCAGGCTGAACAATATCCGATTGTCGGCAAACATCTGCTGGCGGCCATCAAGGAAGTGATGGGGGACGGCGCGACCGATGAAGTGCTGGCCGCGGTGGGAGAAGCCTATCAGCTGCTGGCGGACGTCTGCATCGGTCGCGAGCAACAGATCTACGCAGCACAGCAGGCGGCAGTCGGTGGCTGGAACGGTTATCGTTCGTTTGTTGTAGATCGCAAGGAGCAGGAAAGCGATGTGGTGACTTCGTTCTATCTCAAACCGGCTGACGGAAAGGCGATTCCCGACTATCAGCCAGGCCAGTACATCACGGTGAAGATCGATCATCCCACCACGCCGACTTCTCCGCGGAACTACAGTCTCTCCGATCAGCCCGGCCAGGGATATTACCGGATCAGCGTGAAGAAAGAAGGCCCGTTGGCGGCGGATGCGCCTGGCGGATTGATTTCGAATTATCTGCATGAACAGGTCGAGCTCGGCGATACACTGCAGATCGGTCCTCCCTGTGGTGAGTTCACCCTGGCAGCGGATACACCTTCAACACGACCTGTGGTACTGCTGGCGGGTGGAATTGGTATCACGCCGTTACTGGCGATGGCGAAAACAGTACTAGCGACGCAACCCGAGCGACCCGTTTACCTGCTGCAGGCCGCCCGCAACAGCAGCACGCATGCGTTTGCGGAAGAAGTACAGCAGTTGCAGCAGAGTGCTTCAAAGTTACAGACACGTGTGATCTACGACCAGCCTGTAGAAGGGGATGTGGAACTGCAGCGGTGTGACGCGACAGGCGTTGTGAGTGAAAGCCTGCTGCGGGAGTGGACGCCGTTTGAAGACGCCGAGTACTATTTCTGCGGCCCGAAAGCCTTCATGCAGAATGTGTATCGCAGTCTGCAGGCACTGGATGTGGGCGACGATCGGATGCACTTTGAATTCTTCGGACCACGACAGGATATTGAAAGCGCGGCTGCCGTCGGCTGATGCGTATTTCGCGAAGATACTGTCAATGATGAACGGCTTCTGGATGGATGGTCATTCAGAAGCCGTTTGACATTAAGAGGTTTAATAACAGACGAGGCAGGCATTAAAAAGGTGTCAGGAACCTTAATATTAAGGTTCCTGACACCTTTTTAATCGGGTGGTGCGTTTTCGTCGCATTTTTTGCAGTTGAGCTGATGGCCCAGCATCGAGGCGCGGCCTGCTGCGGTTGTGACCCAGGGGCGTTCTTCGAGCGGTGGGTTGTGGCGGACGTGCTGTTTGTGGCCGCACGCGAGTTCCGCGACCCAGTGTCCCTCTTCGTCAGTGTGATAACCGGTAATGGGCTGCAGCATGGAGAGTCCTGATAAAATATCGCTGCTCAGTCGCTGGAACTTTTTTTGAACTGTTCGTTGATCGACTTGAGGGTTTCTTCGGTGAGGACCTGGCCGCCTTTGGGGCCGACGTTGTTGCTTTCGATGATCGCGCTGTAGCTGCCGCCGCGAACGGCGCGTTCGCTGGGCACGTAGGAACCGGGGCCGCAAAGCTGGATCACGAACGTCTGCAGGGCCGGGCTGCGGGATTTCATCTGGGTGCCGAAATCGGTGAAGAGTTCGAAATCATTCGTGGCGAGAGCGACATCGCCCAGACGCAGGGTGTGCAGTTCCATTTCATACGGTTTTTCTGTCCTTGCGTGCTGTGCGTCGTAGCGATCCAGAACGGACTGTTTCCAGTTTTTGATCCAGACCTTGGAGGGATCGTCGGCATAAGCGGCGACCTCTTTTTGTACGCGTGCGTAATCTTCGTCGGTGACGATCTGGCGGGGAAGTTCGATGGTTCTGACTTCGTGTTTCAGAATCGGGTCGGCGTGTTTTTCCTGTTGCGCGCCGGCGTAGGCTTCTTCCCAGGCGTTGACGATGCGGCGTGAAATCTCTTCCAGCAGTGTCAGCTCACGCAGTTTCATCATGCGGGCTTCGGCTGATTTGCGATACATGGGGCGGGGCACCTGATCGCCGCCGGCACCGGTCCAGCCGAGTACACAGAGCTGTTCGCCGTACTTCTTCTTCAAGGTTTCGCGAACCTCATGCCAGAAGTCGGCATTGACGGCAGAGCGGCCTTCGACGGCCTGCGCAGGGCAGGCGACGTTGACGGCGGTGGCGATCAGTTTGTCATCGTTGTTCCAGAAAAAGAGGACTTCGACGCCGTGATCTTCGTAGCCTTCGATGCCGCGAAAATCTTTGGCGCTGGTGCTGCCATACATTTTCGCCCAGCCTCCCTGGTACAGGGCGCGACGATTCTGTGCAACAACCGCATGCCCCAGTCCCCAGCCGACGCGTCCCGGCTGGCGATTGTTCCAGGCTTCGATGATGGCGTCAGCGATTTTCTGCGAGGCGAATTCCACGAACTCGGCCGGTTTGGTGACTCCGGTTTCCGGCAGTGTGTAGCGTCCTTCAATCATCGTGGGCGCGGTGTGAGTGTGGGTGGCGTTCATGATGACCTTCTTGAGATCAAGGCCGTTCACTTTGCCTTTGAGTTTGTCGCGCACCGCTTCATGGATGCCGCCACGAATGCAGACCAGGTCGCAGGAAACAAAGACGGCGTGTTCGAGTGATTTATCTCCTTCGCGCGATTCCAGCACCAGTGCAGTAGCGGTGACCGGGCTTTCCACTGTTTTGGCGATGCGGGTTCGCATCTGGCCGGTCAGCGAGACCGGCAGTTTCGGAGTAATATCTGTGGTCGCAGCGCCCACGTATAATTCCGCAGCGTGCGACGGCGTTGCCATCAGTAGTGCCAGCAGGAGCAGCAGCCCCGGTGATGTCAGCTTTAACAATTGCTTCAGATCTGAAAACAGGTGTGTGGGCATGGTGTACTCCTCCGGGTTAGCTGTGATTGGCTTCAGGCACTCTCAAGGGGTTCGAAGTCGGCTTCCTGGAAATCGTCGACGCTGCTCAGCCAGTGTTCCTGGATAAAGGCCTGATGTGCGGGATGATTGCTGTAGAAGTCGTATTGTTCCTGTGTGTCGAACCGCATGCTGATGCCGAACGTGTGCTGATTTTTGGGGCTGGTCTGGCGACGGATGACGAAGTCTTTGACATCCTGAATTTCTGCCAGGGCCGCGGCGGCGGTGAGGAACCTGGTTTCTGAGGCAGAACCATGTGGATGCGTCAGGCGAAAGGTGACGGTATGTTCGATCACGGGATGACTTTCCTGTTTTTCAATATTGATTTGATTTAGCGGTGCGTGCTCCCTTACATGGTAAATTAAGAACGTTAATTTTGCTATCGTGGAGCAGTTTTGATTTTTCTACTGCGAAAAAGATGAAATGACACGAACGAGTTCTGGTGACCAGATTCGAGTGAACGGGCTGTTTTTCTATTGAGTGGCTGTGGTAACATTCGTGTATGAGTATGAAGCCCCCCACAACCAGAAATCGCCGTGTGCTCATGGGAAGCGGGTTGATCCTGCTGGCCTGTCTGTTGGCAGGTGGGGGGGTCGTGGACAAGAATATAAGCGACGCCAATCAGCAGCGGAGAGTAATTCAATGGCTGAGTAAAGATCGTGGTCAGGGGCTCTACCGATTCCAAACAGGAGAAGCCGGCAGTTACGAATTCAGGACAGTAGATGACGGACGCTACCGATATGAGGCAGCAGAGGAGGGAGAACCTCAAACAGAATTCCGGCCGCCAGGTCCCGACTGGTTAAGAGATTTCCTGGGGATCGATTACCTCGATGATATCATCGTAGTCTCCGCATACCCTGAAGCAGATATGACTGACATCAGTCCGCTGGCTGATCTGCCACATTTGAAAACTTTGTCCATTGAACACTCTTTTGTCAGCAACCTGGCCCCTTTAGCAAATTTGAAACAACTGCAATATCTGTCACTAATCCAATGCCAGATCACAGACGTGTCCCCTCTCGCACAATTGACGAATCTTAAATATTTAAACCTTGCCTATACCCCGATCAAAGATGTTAAATCATTGCATGGACTGAAGCAGCTTCAAATTCTGTTTCTGAATGAAACCAGAGTCAGCGAAGCAGATTACCAGGCAATACAGAAAGCATTACCAGATTGCCTGATCGAGTGGAGCCCCGCTCCCAACACTCCTTAAGATCGGAAAATACGAATTCCTGTAGCGTAATGGCTTATCACAATCACTCGATAGACAATTCATTTTAAGATTTCGATGCAATGAAACAGAGAGTCACCAGAAGATTTTCGATACCGGTTATTACCATTCTATTCTTGCTCTGCTCTCTTCCTGCGAACGGATCGGAGCCCGAGCGGTATGCGCTACTGAAACAGCAGATTGATCAGGCGTGGCAGGTGACGTGGACGCGGTTTTATCGGCCGCAGACGCATCTGTTTTATGATTATCTCAGCAGCTATGAGCCAGGGCAGGAACTGGGCCATCTGCCGACGGCGGAAGAAGTCCAGCGGCAGTTTCCCAATCCGTGTGGTTACAGCACGGGGATGGAAGACGGCATGATCCTGGGTGGGGCAATGCTGAGCACCATCGTCGACATGTACGACGTCACCGGGGATGAAAAACTCAAAACCGATATTGATAACGTTTTTCAAGGCATCAAACTGTGTGCGACCGTGCATGGCGTACCCGGTTTTATTGCCCGCGCCGTGTGTGTCGAGGATGGCAAAAGCGTTTATATCAATTCGTCCCGCGATCAATACACGCATTGTGTGCACGGCTTGTGGCGGTACTATCACAGTCCGCTGTGCAATGAGAAAACGAAACAGGAGGTCCGTGCGATCCTGTCTGCGGTCGCCGACCGGATGATTGCCAATGTGACGGCGGAGACGAACTATGATTTCCTGCGAGCGGATGGCAAACGCTGTCCGCTGGGAATCTGCCGGATGTGGAATGTGCGTCCCCACGAAGCAGCACGACTGCCGATGATCTATGCGGCGGCCTGGGATGTGACGGGTGAGGAGAAGTATCGGAAACAGTATCGTCACTATCTGACGCCGGCGATTCGACAAACACAGTCGATGAAACCGGATGAACATCATTCCGCTTACGTGTATGTTCAGATGCAGTGTTCGTTCGAGTTACTGCATCAGCTGGAACAGGATCCCCAGCTCAAAGCCGACCTGCACGGGTTGATGAAACAGACGGCGGAAAAAGCACTCTCCAAAATCGGCCACGCCCGCAAAGCCCTGTATGATCTGGATCTGACCATGCTGGGTCCCGACTGGCGCAAGGCTGAAAAATGGATCACGCAAGGCGAGTATCGCAATCCCCAGTGGGGGGCGTACCGCCGTGTCTGGCATGCAATCCGCGAAGCGGGTGAACTTTCACTCGTGCCACTGATGCTGGCCGATCTGCCGATCACCGAGGCACAGAAACAGAACCTGGCAGACATCATCCTGCGGATGGACTACGCACAGACCTCCAGCTGCGGCGTGATCTATCATCTGGCTGCGTACTGGAAAGCGCGGAAACGCGGGTTGTTTTGAGTGGGTAAAGCGGACTTTTTTCTACCGCGAAAAGTACGAAATGAAATCTGAGGACAATGAAATAACATGCGAAAAGAAGAAGTGGAGATCTACTCGGACGCCTCTAACTATGCCATTATGAGGCATCCGGGGCGTAACTTTCCCGGCTCGCTGATTCAGGGAGATTCTCTGACGCACCTATGTCATACGGCTGATGCGGTGCGGCGAGAAATAGATAAGGGCGATCTTGAAGAAGCGAAGGTCGAGCTTGAGATGCTGAGAAAACTGCTCTGGTTCCGATTGCAACATTACGAAACCATACTCATTGAGCATGAATGCGAGCTACCGTTTCAGCGTGGACTGCAACCCCATCCACCGCTGGAGGTTTTTGATGATGAAGATGAGTAAAACTGGAGTCTGTTTTTTCGTGGTAGAAGAATTCTGATAAGGAGGTTTCAGTTGTTCCCATTGTTCGTGATGCCGGGTTGATACTCGCCAGGCGGGTCGACACATGGGTCGCCCCCTACGTTGAACGAGTGGGATTTGTTGTTTTGAATTGTACGTTTTCCCTGACAGTTTCCTGTTGTCTGCGACAACCCCGGATTACATCCGGGGCTACCCGTTTCGAGAGGTGACTCCTGGTGTTGCACCAGCACTGTCGGGCAAGCCGACAGATGGCACACGCACGTCTGATTTAGCAGGAGCCATTGCAATTAATAGAGAGGTTCCCGTGTGCCACGG
>PAJV01000064.1 GCA_002706765.1 Gimesia sp. | reverse complement strand
TAACTGCTGTAACTCTGGAGACGCAGCTGCATCGGGAATACTACCGGCCAGATTGAGGCGGATCCTGGCACGGGGCAGCAGATGACCGCCGTCAATGAGCCGTACCAGGTAGACATGGATTTCAGGGGCCAGCTCCCGGATCAAATCACCAAATTCATGAGAGTGGATATCGACATCTTCGAGGTGTTGCTGCAATATCCCTTTGAGCTCTAATGTGGATTTCGGAAGATTCAGTTGCCGGGATCTCGCGTACACTAATGCCCTCCGGTCAAGTAATAACTGTTTTTCTCGACCCTTTAAATCAGAGAGCATCTCAGAGAGAAAATCACCATCAATGTCATCCATCTCTTTGATCAATTTTTTGAGCTTATCGCGTTCACGTGCGATTCCTTCCTCTTCTCGATTTAATTGATTTTCACGGGCAAGGAGCTTTTCAGGGCCACCAGCTTGCGCTTGCTGCAGGATCTCCTGATACTGAGCATCTATTCCATCCAGTGACGAAAGGGTTTTCAGGGTCACCTCCAGCAGGTTCTGTGCGACTTTTGGCCCATTAAACCCAACGGAGTTCCAGCAATGCCACTCGCGGGAATTAGAGCACATCAGGTTATCAGTGATGCCGTTCCCTCCCCACACGTAATGACAACCGCAATAGAAACAGGTTGCATGCTGGCCAAAAGCCCGGGTTCGTTTCTTGGGAACACGATGTCTTGAATCAGTACCATTCTGGTTCTTCTTACGTTTAAAATGGGCATTTTTTTCAACTATCGCTTCGAGAACCGGATCAATTTCATCAGGAGAGAAGAAGGCCAGATGAGGTTCTTCCCGATAACGGGGACCATTTGGATTGCGGACTGAGATTCTCCTTCCGGTTTCATGATGTTTGATGGAATGCTTTTCTCCACGTTGGGGGAACCCCTTAAGGATTGAGTTACGATAGAAACGTAATACCATTCGTCCGTCCCATTTATCCTTTCTGCAATAGCGGCCTGGTGAAAATCCATTTTCATTGAAGTATTTCGCAACGGCTTCGCCATTGAGAGTCCGTTTAAGAATTTGCAGACCTTCGCGTATGAATACAGCTGCATCTTCCTCCTTGAACCAATCTGAGTACGACTTGGCATTGTCAGGTTTGATATATCCAGCGATAGGGCAGGGAGTGGCGCCTCCGTACTTTTCAAATCGATTCATCAACTTATGTTTCAACCGACGAGATGTGTGCGTATTGTGCTTCAGATGTTCTTTACATGCATCAAGTACATCGTCTTCCCAATTATCATTGTTAGTATCAATAAAATCATTGGGAGATATGACTCTGGTTCCATGGTCGACCGCGATGCCACAAAGCCGATGAGCTGCTGGACCACGTACCAGACGACCAAGATCTTCGACGATTAATAAATCCAGCTCATCTGAATTGAGCCAGTTTTCAATCTCAAGAAGTTCTGGACGGTCAAGTCGTTCACCTTTACCCTTGGTTGAGATCGTCCTGAACTCTATCTCTCCATCATACATTTCATGGGCAACCTGCTTGCCATGATCTACTTGATCTTCCAGACTAAGTTCTTTCTGGTTTGCACAACCGGAAATTCGCCCCGGAATTCCTACGACCAGGGTATGACCGTTCCGTGGTACAAGTTCGTTAGATCGTGAAAAGTTCATCTCTAAAACCTCCTATCAATTAGTGATCGAGGCGTGGAGATTTTTTTGACACAGTGTGCCAAAAATGCTGATCATTCCTGATAATTTGTGAATATTGCTGATTACAGGTGAGTAAACGTAACTTATTACCTGAAATAAACTTGTTGCTATAATCACTTTGTCTAAAGCCACTTACGACAAGCTGTTCAGAGTGTCCCGTTCTCTCCGTATTCAAATTCAGCCGCTGGAAACGCTATTGAATAGCGTTTCCAGCGGCTTTTTTAATGCGCACCTGCTGACGGGAATAAACTGGAGTGTGCCATAGCATGGTTCACTCTGTCGAAGATTTCCACGCGCCCCCACCATTGCTTCATTTCTTGACTTATTTTTTACGCTGAATCCCCAATGCAGGGAGATACCTTAAGGCCCTTTCATTCACATGCTCACAGTTGCTAAACATCTCCTGTCCCCAGCAATTGCAATAACCGCTATTCGTTTACTGCTGAGGGAATTCCTGTTTGTTAGTTGTCTTTATTGTCGAAATCTCCAATACAGGTATATGCCTGTAATTCCTCATTACAATTATTGAGGCAGCTACTCTATATAATTCCTTCAATATGTGTGGCGTTTCAGAAGCTGCATGGATTTCAAACTGGCTGATAGCCTCTTGAGATAGAGAACTCTGTTCAATGAACACCGTTTCCCGGATCAGTCAGATTTTTTCAACGCGGTTTGTCCGGGTTGTCGTCATCAGCTTTAGCCTGCTGATGACGGGGGCGGTTCTCTGCCACTATTTCACATCGAACCTGAAACAACTTGCAAATGCCCGATTTGAACAGATTCACTCGGTCGGATCACAGCAAGTCATCCTGCAGCGGATGACCAAAGACATCATCCGGTTGGCGAAAGACTCTGAGAATGAGTCAAGCTATTCTCAACTCGACGCGGATTTGACACGGTTTATTCAACAACAGCAGGTTCTGCTGAATTCCACGCTGCCAGGGAAAACCTCGACGGAGATTCTGAACCGCCAGATTTCTCCTCTGATACTTGAGTTGACACAGAACATTTCCCAAGTATTGTCAGGTTCGCAACCCGCGGCTTCCCGTCTCAGTTCCATACTGATTAAGGAAAAACGCCTCATTCCGCTCCTGGCAGAATATCAGTCCACATTGATCTCAGAACATCAACATTTCTCTCAACGTGAGCAGGCACAACAAACCATCATACTTACTCTGATCTGGCTCTGTATGGGATCTCTGATCCTGTTTACATGGCGGCATCGCGAGGACGCGGCACAGCATCAACAGTCTGCATTTGGCGGAACCGAAGACCATGATCGCCGGGGGGAACTCGAATCCAGTGCTGAAAGTGAACTGCTGCTTTCCAAAGTTGGTGAAGTCGGAAAAATTGGCGGCTGGCATCTGAACCTCAAAACTCAGGAACTGTTCTGGACTGCAGAGACATGCGCGATTCATGAAGTCGAGCCTGGTTTTAAACCAACTCTCAAAAATGCGATCGAATTTTATGCTCCTGATGCACGTCCCCAGATCCGGAATGCCGTCAAACGTGCGATCAACAAGGGACAACCCTGGGATCTGAAATTGCCGTTTATTACAGCCAAAGGCAGACACATCTGGGTGCGTGCCCAGGGAGAACTGGAATATCAGAATAATCAACCAGTCCGTCTGGTGGGCGCCTTCCAGGATATTACAAAAGAAAAACAGCTGGAGGCAGAATTTCTTCTGCTACAGGATCATGAATATGCATCAAGAGCCAGACTTGAGGGCATCATTCGCTCCGCTATGGAAGTTTCCATCATCACAACCGACCATGAGGGTATCATTACTCTCTTCAGTCCTGGCGCAGAACGGTTACTGGGATACTCTGCCAAAGACATGGTCGGTTTAAAGACTCCCGAATGCATTCATCTGCCTGAAGAAATTCAGCAGCGGGGAGACGAATTATCTGCCAGCCTGGGTCGGAACCTCGAAGGTTTTGATGTATTTGTCACCTTGGCCAGACACGGTGGTTTTGACAAGCGCGAATGGACCTATGTGTGCAAAGATGGTTCTCATCGTGCGGTTGAACTCACGGTAACCGCAATCCATGACCAGCAAAACCAGATTGAAGGATACCTTGGCGTTGCCATCGATATCACGGAGAAAAAACGACAACAGGATCGACTTCAGGAGACGAACCAGAGAATCCGCCACCTGATTGATGCCCTGCCCGCTGCCGCCTACACCTGTGATAATGCAGGCTTAATCACCTACTACAATCAGGCTGCAGTGGAGTTCTGGGGGCGTAAACCAGAGCTGAACAATCCGGTTGACCGTTTTTGTGGTTCATTCAGACTATATAGTACGGAAGGTCTGTCGATTCCTCACGATGAATGCTGGATGGCTGTTGCATTACGTGACAGCACAATCATTCATGGTAAGGAAATTGTTGTCGAGAATGAAGACGGAAGTCGAAAAACGGCCCTCGCACACGCCAGTCCTCTCCTCGATACAGACGGTGAGATTACAGGCGCCGTCAATGTGCTTGTCGACATTTCAGATCGAATTACCCTGGAGAAATCGTTAAGAGAAACCACAGCCCGACTGGAATTGTGCCTTAAAGTCCTGGATCAACATGCCATTGTCGCGGAGACGGAGCTCAATGGCGTGATCCGTCATGTCAACGACATGTTCTGTAAAGTCAGCGGCTTTGAACGGGAAGAAACCATCGGTCAGACCCACCGGATCGTGAATTCCGGTTTCCATCCGAAAGAATTCTGGCAAAACGTATTCAAAACCATTTCGACGGAGGGGATGTGGCAGGGTGAGATCTGCAACCGTCGTAAAAATGGAGAGTTGTACTGGCTGGATACCACGATTGCTGCCATGCAGGATGGCGATGGGAAGGCCACCGGGTATCTCGCGATTCGGAATGACATCACCGAACTCAGGCTGGCACAGGAAGCCGCGCTGGCCGCTTCGCATAGTAAAAGTGAATTCCTTGCTAACATGAGTCACGAAATCCGCACGCCTCTGACAGCGATTCTGGGTTACGCAGACCTGCTCCGAAATGATCTCGAGTTTGCCAACTCTGCAGGCAAAAGAGAACAGGCTGTCAAAACGATTCAGGAAGCTGGGAACCATCTGTTGACCGTGATCAACGACATCCTGGATCTTTCCAAAATCGAAGCAGGGAAAGTTGAGATAGAGAAGTCCCCCACGCAACTCTTCAATATTCTCGACCATATTGAAAGCCTGTTAAGACCGCCGGCGATTGAAAAAGGAGTGGAATTGATCACGCGCATCGAAACTCCACTGCCGGATATAATCGAAACGGATTCGACGCGACTCAGGCAGATCCTGATGAATCTGGTTGGTAATGCAGTCAAGTTCACAGACCGGGGATGTATCCAGATCAATGTGAAATTTCTGGAACAGCACGAGTCCCGGCTTCTGCAATTCGATATTGAAGACTCCGGACCGGGGATGTCATCCAGACAGGCCGCCAAAATGTTTCTGGCATTTTCACAGGCGGACACTTCTGTCACACGGCAACATGGCGGGACCGGACTGGGGCTGGTGATCTCACGCAAACTCGCGCGGCTCATGGGAGGCGAAGTTACGCTGGCCTGGACGGAACCTGGAAAAGGGACCTGTTTCCGCCTGCTGCTCCCCGTATCGATCCTGCCCCAGACCAGATACACAACCAGCCGCTTGCAGGATGGTCATTCGAATGCGGAAACGAAAGTTCCTGCTCCCGCCATGAAACTTCCTGCTCACACACGGATCCTGCTTGCAGAAGACGGACCGGACAATCAACGGCTCATTTCTTTTCTGCTGAAAAAAATGGGAGCGGAAGTGGATGTCGCAGACAACGGCGTCATTGCCTGCCAGAAATTTCTGGAAGCAGAAACCGCAAACGAACCATATGATCTGTTGCTGACCGACATGCAGATGCCGGAAATGGATGGCTACACGCTTGCTCGAAATTTCCGGCAGTCCGGCGCGACACTTCCCATCATTGCCTTGACTGCACATGCCATGTCTGATGACCGTCAGAAATGCCTGGATGCAGGCTGTGATGATTACCTGAGCAAACCCATCAACAGCAAAATCCTGGGACAGACGATTCTACACTGGCTGATCCTCAAGGCAGAGAAGAAAATAGAACCCCCTTCCCCTTCTTAATTCTTGCCAGACAGGTCCACTGCCCTTAAGCCGGATGTGCTCCCGGTTGACCGGCTTCCACTACGAAGGCAGCCCGTGGACTGACTTTTCCGCCCGGTCGAGTCACATCATCTACGACCATATACTCGCTCGTCCATTTCTCTGGCGTGACAGTACAACGCACATAACCACGCTCAGAATTCTGGAACTGGATACAGGGATTGTTTGACAACAGTTCTGCATGACCTTTCCGCTTTTCAACTCCATTCCCACCACTGCTGATGGATGTCCCTACAAATTCCGTCGCGATTACCGGTGTCTCCGGGTTACGATCATCGACACGTAAATTGTTTACCCAGTTTGAATGAATATCTCCCGTCAGTACGACCGGGTTGGGAACCTGACGATCTGCCAGAAACTTGACCAGCCCCATTCGTTCATAAGAACAACCGGGCCATTGATCCATGGAATAGTTATGTGGACCATCTTTCTGAGGAAAACCAACCATGCCCATCATCACCTGCTGTGCCAGTACGTTCCAGATTCCATCTGATGCAAGCAGACCAGATTGCAGCCAGTGTCGCTGACGGCCTCCCAGGAGAGAATTTGTCTGCATCAAGGCCGCATCATTGATAGGCGATTTCTTATCTCCGTTCGGCTGATCAGTTCGATACTGTCGTGTATCCAGTACAAAGAAGTCAGCCAGCCGCCCAAAGGAAGCCTGACGATAGAGTTGCATATGCGGTCCCCGGGGCAGAGACTGCACCCTGAGCGGCATCATTTCATAATACGCCTGATAGGCATTTGCACGACGCAACAGAAAATCTACTGGATCAACCTGTGATTCCTCGGAAATATCACCGGCACAGTTATTATCAAATTCATGATCATCCCATGTCACCATCCATGGACATTTCGCATGCATCTCATGCAGTAGCGGATCGGAACGATATTGAGAATGTCGGGTACGGTAGTGCTCCAACGTTTCAATCTCGGGTCCGAAGTGCGCACGTACCGTGTTTTTTTTCCGGTTTTCTCTTTCGTAAATGTAGTCACCCAGATGAAATACCAGATCCACATCGTCCTGGGCCATCTGCTCATAAGCGGTATACAACCCCGACTCATAATTCTGACAGGAAGCAAATGCGAACTTTAACTGATCTGGCAGATCGGTTTCGACAGGCATTGTCCGAGTTCGTCCCACCGGGCTTTTCGCATCACCGGCTTGAAAGCGATACCAGTACCAGCGATCTGGTTTCAAACCGTTTACTTCCACATGCACCGTATGTCCCAGCTGAGGAGTCGCCTGGGCAGTTCCCGAAGCCACCGGTTGAGTGAACCCTTCGTCGTCGGCAACTTCCCAAGTGACTGCAACCGCCTGGGGTCCCATGCCTCCATGTGGAGCCAGCGGTTCTGGTGCCAGCCGCGTCCACAAGATGACGCTACTGCAATCGGGATCGCCAGAAGCAACTCCCAGACTGAAGGGATCCTTCGGAAATTTGGGTGAAGGATCAGCCCAACTTGCACGCCCCAGTAAAGGAAGCGTAGATAGCGCTGCTCCATAAGACAGAAACAACCGACGGCTCACGCCATTTTCAGATTTGACTGCTTCCTGAAGACGTTTGTAATCGAACATATTTGAAATCACCTGTGTTGAGCATAAATGCAGAGAAGGAATGGCGGGGATAAAATCACCAATGACCGGTGAACTATCAGATATGGCGAGACGATACTTCACTCATCAATCGATTTTAAAAGTTGTATGTTCCACCGGCAACGATACATCAATGGAAATCAATTGACTTCGCAGCGATTTAACATGAACTTAACGATTGAATGCGATCTTACTTTCAGTTGATTTTATTTTTCGCTCTGAGAGTTCAATTGCTGATCCAGTTCCAGCACCTTGCCGATAATCCGTTCTTCAACATCCGGTTTGTAAGGACGGCTTGCTTCATACCCTCCTTCCAGCAGGACCCGTTTACTGGGAATGTAACCCGAATACACGTTCGAATAACCGGCGACCCAGATGGCAGGCCCAGCGGTTTCATACAGTTCCTGCTTGATCCGTAAGGAATAATCGACGACCACTTCGGTCCCCAATGCCACCAGCGTCAGATCATTCCCGAACTGAATTACCTGTACCGGGTAGTCCCAGGGATCGCGTTTTTTCTCAGGCAGATATTCCAGTTCAACCGTGCCATACGCGGTTTTCAAGGGACCATGTAACACACGCTGATGCAACGGCGTCCGCTGATTTACTTCCAGGGCAGCTTCAATTGAAGTCGCCAGAGAACGACCATGTTTGTGTGCGTAATGCAGTTCACTGCGTGGATACGGATTCTGATCCCCGCCACACCCCATCATAAACAGGGCCGTCACGCCAGGATGATCTTTCTCAAAATACTCCTGCGCAAAACCGGCATAGTCACCCAGCCACTTGCGGAAACCCATTGTTGTATTGTGACAGGCATAACCGAATATCACTGCCTGCAGTTCTCCTTCAGCATCATCAACCCTTAAGACAGGAACCTGGTGATCGACACGGCCGTCCGGATTAGGGTGGTTCCGATACCCGGTCGCCGTGGGAGTACGACGATTCATCGCCACAGAGCAGCGCGCTGCCGACCAGCTCAGCCTGGCCGGTTGCATTTTTTCCAGCGCGGCCCCGATGGTTTTCACGAGTGTGGAAACGAGAACATCATAATATTCTTTTGCTTCTTCGCGACCATAGGCAGGGCCGCAATGCGTATGTGAAGCATTCATCAGTAACGACTGTGGAGACAGTTGATATTGTTCCTGAACCTGAGTGGTCACATCCGCACGCAGCTGCTCGGTCACGCCAATCAGATCGAGCGTCAGAAAGACGGCACGGTTCCCTTTAGAATCTTCGACGGCCAATGCCTTGGCGAACAGATCCTGCTCGGTTCCTTCCGCCGGTTCTTTCCGTCCTGCATAACCGGCCATTCGTAACGGTTTCTCTGGTGTAATTTTGGCAGACGCAGCCCCCGCCTTCCATTCAGCTGGTCCTGTTTTGTCAGGTTCCGCCCCCAGAAAAAGCACACAGTGGCTGAAAATAAAGACAAGACTTAGTAAGCAGCGAAGCATGCGGAGGTCCTTCTGTATAGTTCGGGGGAGCAGGTCTGCGAATTCAGAGTGAATCTGATCGCGGTAAGCAGCAACATCCTGATCCTACCCTGACAGCGTTCAGGGATCAAGAAAATCCTCGAAATCGGGTAGAAGCAATCATGTCAATTCTGCAATGCTCCTTATTCTCGCAATGCATTCTGTCCCTTGCGAGAATAATCAATCGATTCCGCCAGAATCCGCGCAGCTTCCTGGCCGGCATGAAAGCCCGAGGAATTTTCGGCTTCGACATAATCCACATAAAAAGTGGCCTTACGCTGCCATTGTTGCGCAGCTTTAATTTTCTCTTCACTCACTCCCTGCTTTTGAGCCGCTTTAATATCATCAATCAGTTCCACAACCGCATCCAGGGCAATTTTTACCAGTTTCTGATGGCGGGACTGAATGTTCTCCGCGCGTGCGATTAATTCCTGATCCCCGGTTTTATGGCAGGTTCCACAGGAAGCATTCACATTCAGCAAGGGACTGCGGATGTGATGATCACTGATCTTCATCGCTCCTACCCGCTTGTAAGCCATATGACAGTCAGCACAGGCAACACCGGCCCGGGAATGAATCCCCTGGGACCAGAGTTCAAACTCCGGATGCTGTGCCTTCAGCATGGGTGCCCCCGTTTCCGCATGAGTCCAGTCTTTAAATCCTGTTTCCTCATAATGAGCATACGCTGCGTCCACAGTCAGCCCTTGCGTCCACGGATAGGTCAGGCGTTTCTCATCACCTTTAAAATAATATTCGACATGACACTGCCCACAGATATATGACCTCATTTCCTGACGCGTCGCATCACGATTCACATCATAATCGTCCACCCCCTGTGATTTCTTAAATGCTGCGATGCCTTCCATAAATGCGGGACGCGTGACTCGCAGAGCCATCGTTTCCGGCTCATGGCAGTCTATGCAGGCTACCGGATGTTTCAAATGATCTTTGGCTTCCATGTAAGGCATGGTATTTAATTTTTCAAAGCCGGCCAGCAGGTCTCCCTTGCCCAGCTCTTTCATCACGACGTATGTCGAAGCATGGCAGTGAATGCAGGTTCCCGGCTGTCCGACTTTCTGGCGCTCGGTGTAGATCTGGTCGGTCAACATATAGGCGTGCCCGCGTTTTTCCCGGTAATCCTTCGAAAAGGCATAGCCCGCCCACAGGCGTTTCAGTTGGGGAATCGTTTCCAGCTTGCTGCGGGAAACCAGATCGCGGGGATCTTCATCAGTGGGAGTCCGGGGAATCGCTTCGCTTCCGCCGTACGTTGTCTGAATCATGTCGGCGGTTTTGAGGTAATCATCATACTGCAACGGAAAATTCCGTCCCCAGACCGCAGGATCAGAGGTATTATCATCAATGTCGACGACTTTCAGGACGGTGGACCGGGCTTCCTGCTGTCGTTCAAATATATTCGTCAGCAGATACACGATGCCAAAACAGATTGCGGCTGACAAAATCGCGACCAGCAGGAGTGTCGAAAACGAAATTGAATATTTTTTCTGGTTCATACTTCATCCCGGTTTGTTAGAACTGACGCTAAGGCGTTGTGCATCAGGTGTCATGTCCAACTGTTGAGTGACAGCGAATACAGGCATTCGACTCCAGTTTTTCGTCTTCCGACTGTTTTAACTCACCTACTGCCCGAATATCGATCTGGTGAACCAGATCCGCATGACAGTTCCGGCAGGCCTGTTCGGTAACCCGCCGATTGTAATCAGTAATTCGCAGGTTCTCTTCAAAATCGCCCGTTGTGAAAGCCAGTGAATGGAAGAAACCGTTGCGGGCTTTACAATAGTAAGCAGCAGCCGCACTGTCGTGAGGGGAATGACAGTAATTGCAGTCAGCGAATTTTCCATGCGATGATTTCACCCACGCATCGAAATGTCCCTGCATGACGTGGCAGTTAGCACATGATTGAGAATCAGATCTGAGATAGGATGCCCCTTTGGCATAACCAAAGGTAAATGTCCCCACACCCACAATCGCACCGATAAAGATCGCAATCATCAGATAGAGTACTGTTTCCCGTTTCAGTTTACGCATTATCTGTATCCATCGCAGAAAAAAACGTACTTGAAAGATAGGACCAAGAAAAAGGCCTGTAGAATCAAGTCTGTCGCTTTTTAGTAAAAATGCAAGTATGTTTTCATGACATCTCGTAATTAACTCGACCTTCTCCTGAAATTACGATTTGTGACTGCTTTGCTGCGACTGTTCTGCACGCTATTATTTCATATTGTGTTTTACTTTTCGAATCTCGTAATCGTCAGACCCAACAGTTCGGAGTCCACCATGTTGAAATATCTTTACCTTACTTTGTTTGCCCTGTTCTCATTGGCGGCCGCTCCAATCGAGACTCCTGAACCCACTGAGCGCATAGCACTCTGGCCTGATCGCCCGCTGCTGGAAAAGAGTGATGACGAAGTCAAATACAGCAATATTATTCGAATTACCAAAGTTAATCGGCCCGCAATCGAATTCTATAAAGCTCCCGACGCCAAACCGAATGCCCCCGCAGTCGTCATCTTTCCGGGGGGTGGATACAATGTCCTCGCATATGACCTCGAGGGAACCGAAATCGCCGAGTGGCTGAATTCGCTCGGCATACATGCATTCGTCGTCAAATACACGGTTCCCGGCAATCAGCGGGAAGCAGCCCTGAAAGATGCTCAGCGTGCTTTGGGAATTGTTCGCAGTCAAGCCAAAGCATGGGGTATCAATCCAGACGAAGTCGGCGTGCTCGGTTTTTCCGCCGGTGGTCACCTGGCTGCAAATCTCTCTACAAACTATGAAAAGCGGAATTATGAATTAATAGACGAAGCCGACAAGCTCAGCTGTCGTCCCGATTTCACGGTCCTGATCTATCCCGCATATATCTACAGCGAGGATGACAAACGACAGTCTGCTCCCGAGATCAAAGTCGATGCGAAGACGCCCCCCGCCTTTATCGTACAGACGCTCGATGATCGTCGCCTGGTAGACAGTGCCTTCAACTACACGCGTGACCTGAAAGACGCAAAGGTTGATGCCGAACTGCATCTCTACGCCAAAGGGGGGCACGGATACGGCATGCGTCCTTCGAAAAATCCCATTTCAGGCTGGCCAATTCTCTGTGCGGACTGGCTTAAACGCACTACGCAGCAGAATTGAAAATTCACAGACAACCCTCAGGGCCCGCCTACTACTTTGAAGCGGCCCTCGGGGGACTGGCTGGCTTTCTGAAATTCCACTCGTAACCCCACGTCACCGCGTTGGCTGCGATCCACTTCAAACGTCAACTGATTGCGACCGGTCGGCAGAACCAGCAATGTCAATTCTTCGACCGGAAGCGGCGTTCCATTCTGCCAGACCTTGAGGCCTTTCACCGAATTCAGTTTCAACTGCACATTGCCTGCCTGATTGACGTCTACGAAAGCGATCGCCTGCGTCAGCGGTTTCGCCAGATTCAGATCTGCAGTTGGTAATGTCCCATCTACCATGCTGTAGGCGGCGACTCCCGATTCCGCCAGTACATCGAATTTCTCCATCTGTTCCGCAGTCAAAGACTCATTTGCACCACGCACGCGCCAGCGTCGTACTACCTGTGCCACGCTCGTCGCATAAGGACCAGGACGTCCCAGCTCAGTCACGAACTTCACCAGATCCAGAAACTCCTGACGGTTTTTCAACTTGCTCGCCAGTCCTTGAGGCATCAATGACGGCAGCTTCTTTGTGAATTCAATCTGGTCGGCAGGGATTGTCACCAGTTCCCCCTGTCGGGCTGCATCTTTGAGAATGACCTTCGTATCATCGTGCACGACCATAATTCCGTTATACACGCGACCTTCATCTGTCACGACCATGATGCTCTCATAAAATTCCTTGATGACTTTAGACGGACGCAGAAACGAATCCACAATATAGTCCGGCGGTGAACTCGAACCGATGGCAGCCAGATCGGGTCCCAGTACCGGACCCGCATTGGAAATACTGTGGCACTTCATACATGCCAGTTCGCTGCGGCGGAAGATCTGCTCGCCCCGCGCTGCATTTCCTGCTTCGCGTGCCGCACTCGCCAGTTCGAGTACATTTTCTTTCAACAGTTCCGCTTCCAGTGAGTCCTGCATCACAGCTCCGCCAAACGCGTCAATCAATGCCTGGCTGGTTTCGCCGGTTTCAATCAGTGACTGCCTGATTTGTCTGGTGACCTGCGGATGCAACGAAGCCGCCTTCATCTCCTCCGCCAGAATCTCTGCTCCCCCTTTTTGTCGGGTGAATGCGGTCAAAATCCAGGCTGGATTTTCCTTTTGGGGATCGTTCTTCAGAATAGCGGGCAGTGATGTCGCCGCCTGTTTCAGATCATGGGCCGCCAGTCCATATATGCCCAGCAGTCGCTGATTCATCGGCTTCTGCGACTCTGCCAGAGATTTCAGATACTTCAGCGAATCCGCATCTCCGAGCATTCCCAGTGATTCTGCGGCCAGCTGTTTGACTTCGAAATCCGTATCTGCGGCATTGATCTCACGCTGCAGACGTTTCCCTTCCCGCGTCAGTTTCCAGGAACCGATCAGTCGGGCCACTGATTTCTGGACCGGTAAGCCTGGTACCACGGCTGAGCGACTCAGCATGGCACCGATATTTCCATTAGGGATCACCCCACGTTCCCGCGCCGCCCGATCAAAGGCATTCAGCAATATACTTAACGCTTCTGGAGAAATTCCCTTCCCACCCTGAGTTTTATATTCACGCGTGACTTCGACCAGACTCAACACAAGAGGCTCCAGCTGATTCGCATTCGCTCGTTCGGCGACGGTCTGAGCCGGGCCCTGTAACAGTTCAGCATCAATGCTGCCCGCGTTTAACAGATCAATAATCACATCGATGGATTCATTCGACAACAGATTTGCCAATGCATAATTTTTGTGGGACGGTTTTTCAAAGCTCACTTTCCCCTGACGCTGCGGTTCTACCCACTGCGACTGCAGACCATCAATGGTCAGCTTCAACGCATGTTCCAGATAACGGTCCATGGGAGCATCGATGGCTTTCACTGCAATCGTTACCGAACGGGGATCGGGGATATATCCCGCCGTTAAAATAGCTTCCAGTCGCACGCGCGGATGTGGATCGTGAATTGCTGCCTCGACCAGTTCCAGTGGATTTTTCATTTCCGAATGCCAGTACCGCAACACTCGCATGGCGGCAGCGCGGGCTCGGGCATCCTTTGCCTGCAACAATTCACGCAGCAGTTCTTCATTCACAACGCCAATCGTCTGGTAACACCAGAGTGCTTCCAGTCGATGATGATCATAGTTCGGTTCCTGCGGTACCAATGTCAACAGCCATTCATCCAGGGCCTGCTTCGCCTGCTGCTGGTCGGCATCATATAACACCCGTTTCACCTGCTGCCGCGTGAAACTTTCCGGATCACGCAAGTGAGAGACGACTTTCGCAAGGGGCACTCCTGTCAGTTGCGGACGCTCCACCAGAGGCCGTGACTTGTGGGTCACTCTCCAGACCCGGCCATGTGTGGTATCGCGGCGTTCGTCACGAAAACTATGCTGCATATGACCGATCAACGGATTATACCAGTCCAGAATATACGCGGCACCATCCGGCCCCATCTTCAAATCAACGGGCCGGAAATAAGAACTGCTCGACTGGATTAACGGCTCGAGTCCTTTAATCGTATAGCCGGCGCCATCATCCGAGACTTCATAACGGGCCACCACATGTGACTTGTATTGATTGGTCCAGATTTCTCCCTGCACTTCCGGGGGGAAATGACTGCTTGCCACGAACTCGCCACCACACTGCTTGGTTCCTTCGCCACTGGCATCGTAACCCAGCTTGGCTCGACTGTTGGCAGTCAGAGGCGCACTGAAATACAGCCGCGGGTTATCGATGATAAAGGACTGCCCCCAGTCATCGAACATATGTCCCCACGGGTTCGAAGCACGATAATCGGCAAATACATTCAGCTTGAGCGTACGTGGGTGAAACTGAAACACGCCCCCGTTTTCCAGACGGACGGTACCGTAAGGCGTCTCCACCTGGGTGTGCATGAAGGTCCCTTCCTGGAAGTACAGCCAGCCACCCGGCCCCCAGCGCCAGGCACTGATGGAGTGGTGATTGTCCTCAGTGGCAAAGCCCGTCAGAATCACTTCCCGGTGGTCGGCTTTTCCATCACCGTTCGTATCTTTCAAAAACAGCAGGTCCGGGGCATTCGCAACATATACGCCTCCATCTCCCAGTTCCAGTCCCGTCGGAACATACAGACCATCTGCGAAGACCGTCGACTTGTCCGCACGCCCGTCTCCATCGGTATCTTCCAGAATCACGATCTGATCATTCGGTTTTTCTCCCGGAGATACCTGGGGATACGATGTCGAACAGATCACCCACAGTCGCCCCTGTGGATCCCACGTCATATGAATCGGATTGACCAGCATCGGTTCGGCTGCAAACAGATTCACTTCATAACCGGGCAACATCTCGAAAGTCTTCCGTTCGGTTTCAGGGGAGTGATCCTGCGTCAGTTCAAACGGTCGTTTCAGATTAGGAGCTGAATTCGCTACCGCCATCCGTGCGGGAGTCGTTCCCACCGGCTGCTCCAGACACCAGTGGACCGCATTGATCAGCAGACGATTAAACGCATCCAGTCCGAACGTTTTTTCCTGCCCCAGTGTTGTCGTAAAGACCCGGCTGCCCCATTCGTTTTTCCAGGACCACGCCACCGGAAAACTCATTTCACCAGTCAGCTCATAGGTGCCAAACTGATTCTTGAAGATCCCTTTCCGCTTCGAATCACCGGTTCCCAGCAGTAACGGCGTTGCATCAGTTGGCGGATTGGCCTGATATAATGTTCCAGGATCAAGAAACTTCGCTGCTACACCATTCAGAACTTCATGATCACGATGCGCCAGGATATGCTCGACCACCGTCTCACCTGACAGATCAAACAGGAATTCGGAACCCAGGACCCGTTTGCCGAATCCCTGGTTCCATTCTTCGAGCGGATGGCCTTTCTGGTAATCAAATGCATGAGTACTGGTACGCAGTCCGATCACCGGTTTACCGGACTCGATATAGTCATGCAGATGTGTGAACTCACCCGGAGCCAGCCGCTGAAACCGCAGGTAAAACACGGCAACATCCGCTTCTTTCAAAACTTTTAACCCCGTGACTTCTTCTCTCTGATTTTCCTTCTCACCTGTTTTCTCAGGTAGCAGCACGGTGGTTTTGAAGCCATGCTGTTCGAGTCGTCTGGCAAACGTGGGAATGGTATTGCGAGAGAGGTGATGTGAAGTCCCTACCACAAACACCACATGCGGCTGTTCCTGTTTTTCCTCAGCAGCCCGACACTGCGTTTCATTCCCAGGCAGCACACTCAACAGGGACATTGCAACTGCAAAACATGTCAGGATCGATCGTTGATACATAATTCACTCTGATAGCTGAGAAGGTTAAGATTCTATTTGAAAAGCAGACGTGCAACAGTTACCGGCTCAATCGACTCGGAACAGGCCCCACTTTGTTTCGTCGAGCGGGCGAGCCTGTGCCTTGATCGTCGTTTCACGGTCTGCAATCAGTTTGTCAAACGTTTCCATTTCCGGAGGAAAAGAGACCGCTCCAAACGGCTTGGTACGACGTCCGAAGACGTACTCCGCATTGTGCGCCCGATACACATAGAAGAACAGTTCATTCTTCCGAGCAATATTGGACCGCAAATCCCGGACCTGTTCCTGCGAAGGAAGATGCATCAACAGCAGTCCTCGCGCCCAGTCGGAATGCCGGGCTTCCGTCACCGGAGTTCCGTTCACCAGCAGTCGATACTTCCCCTCCGGCAGATTCCTGATAGTCAATCGAGGCTGTTTCTCCATTAATTCACTATCGGGTATCGAAGTTTGCGGCGGGGCTGGCAGTGGCAGTGTATCGGCCTGGAGAGTGAACTCAATCTGTTCCGCCTGAAAGTTCGACGCTGAAACTTTCGCATGGGACGCTTCGATCTGTTTCTGTGAAACATCAATGACCACGGAGGGACTTTCCAGTTTCTTGCCCAGTAACTGTTCCGCCACGAAATGACTGATCGCCCAGTAGCCGTATTCATTCAAATGAATCCCGTTCCGCGTCAGCTTCTGCGAAATATTATTCTGCATCATGTTTTTTGATTTGGAAAACAGATCCACAAACGGAACCTGATGTTGCTTCGCCACTTTCTGCATCGCCAGGGTATATTTTTCCAGACTCTGATTATGTTCGACCGGATCCGGCAAGGGGGGACCCATGTTTTCGTGGGCGATCGGAGAAATGATCACCACCCGCGGTGCCGATTTCCCATTGTATTTCTGAGAAGACAGATGCTGCAGAAACTGTTTCCATGCTTCGCCATATTCAGCCAGCCCCGCTTCACCGTCGAACGATTCATTCATTCCAAAACAGGCGATGATCACATCAGCCTGCTGTTCCTTCAGATGTTCATCCAGCGAACCGAAATTCAAAGGACGTGGCCTCAGCTTCAGTGTATCTCCCGACCAGGCCAGGTTCCGAAACGTCAGACCGGGAACAGTCGCCTGCGATGTCATCAGGGTTTCCAGATAATTATTCAACCTTAACTGGTCAGCGAAAGTGTTTCCGATAAATACAACCCGATCACCGGCTTTTAATTCCAGGGCAGTCGACGATGGTTCTTTCGATGTCTCTGCGGCTGAGACGTGAGCAGGCAGAAGAACAGTCGAACTGATCAGTATCAGCAGTAACGAACAATAGCGTATCAACATTAAATCAAATCCCGATATCTGGTCTGTGTATTCTGCAACGGTCAGGCATGGTGACTCTATTATGAGACCACGTCGAGGCAAAGAAAAGTCCAGCTCTCAAAACACTTTCTCGTTGTAGAAACGAATTCGCAGCAGTTTCACATTGAATTGATGCGACAGTCACTTCACAATACAGTCTGAACCGCTCGAAGTTTTGGCGAGAAAAGGGAACAGGATGCACAATACTCCTTCACAATCCCGAAGACGTTTCCTGCAGTCACTCCTGCAGGGCTGCGGCGCAGGCGTGCTGCTGCCTCACATGGAATCGCTGCTGGCAGATGAGACCAAAGATACCGGCGCGTCCAACCGCTCCCTCCCCCCTGTCCCCGGAATACTTTCCGTAACCCTCCGCAAACGCGGTAAGGAAAGCGCTGCTCCCGCAACGACCGGGCAGACAGAATGGAACGCCTCAGAAACCGCAATCATCATCTGCGACATGTGGGCCGATCATCCCTGCAAACTGGCAGCACAGCGCGTCGACCGCATGGCTCCCCGTATGAATCAGGTGATCTCCAAAGCCCGCGATCATGGCGTTGCCATCATCCATGCCCCCAGTGGCGGGATTGAGTTATACGAAGACACCCCTTTCCGCCAGCGGATCAAAGCAGCCAAATATTCCAAACCTCCCGTACCCCTGCAGAACTGGTGTTACCTGAATCCGGAGAAAGAACCGCCGCTCCCCGTCGACGATACAGTTCAACGTTCGAGCGAATCCTCTCTTCGTGGGTGTGATGACCCGATTGCAGATTACAAAAAAAATACCGACCGCCACGAGCACCCGGCCATCAAGATCGTTGGCTACGATGTCATCAGTGCGAACGGACAGGAGATCTTCAACTTCCTCGAACAGGAACAGCGAAAGAACATCGTCATCATGGGCGTGCATACCAACATGTGTGTTCTCGGCCGCCCCTTCGGTATTCGCCAGATGCGATACCTCGATAAAAATGTCGTCCTCTGCAGAGACCTGACCGACGCGCTCTACGATCCCCGCGACCACCCCTACGTCAGTCATGCGCGAGGCACCGAAATGATCATCGAACACATCGAACGCCACTGGTGCCCCTCAATTCTCGGCAAAGATCTCACAAAAGTCATCCCCGGCTCCAACAACCCGGACAGCTGAAACAGGGAACCACATCGATACGCACTCACCCACGTGAGACATCAATCACCTGAATAAACCGCAGCAGCAAGGTGTGCAGCGGTCCGCCATTTTTACTGATCAGGTTCGACTTGACAGCCCCGCGCCGTTATCGAAACTCCCTGGCCTGTGTCGCGCGCGAGAGAGATAACTTTCTGATGAGTGAAAACACGCGAACCACTGCCAGCTCTTCACCATAAAACTTCCTTGTTTTAGCCTGTCTCGCATCATAATCTGCTCATCCGATCCCCGGTTATCGACACACTTCAGCACACGCTGGCCCTCCCTTCGCAAATCGCTCGGCTTGACATCGGAACTTTTCACACCTCTTTCGCCACCCGAAATTTTGAAATCCCGCTTGACGCTACCACGCCTTTACAGATGATTCCTTCACAGTCACCGAGATTACGAAATCCCACAGATAAAACACCATCATTCCTCATGCATTAATAATACGATTCCACATTCTCAATGCGGACTTTAGACAACGTTGCGCTGTCATGTATTGTAATCAATCCATGTTTCCACCAGTCAGATGAATATCCGACACCCGTATCTGTCTGTTTTTTTCGTATCCGTTCGAGGCAGTAAAAATCGGATCTCAAACGAACCCGTTCTAGAATATTTACTCTTACTGATAACTGGTCTTCAATCTGGTGTTCGATAAGCTCCAGGCAATCAATCACATTCACGAGAAACCTGGCCCATGACGTTCGATCTGCAACCCACACTCAGCGGTGAACTGCTTCAACTCCGGCTCCTCCAGTCCAGTGACGAGTGGAGTATCATTTTTTATTTTGGGTTGATAGATATCACGAGAGTGCGACAACGGAGCACGTAAACAACACCCCCAACCCTCAATTTATAGCTTGACAAAGCACTATGCTGCCCTGTATGCCGTTGCCTCGGACCCCCTTCTCTGGGAACAGCATCCCGTCCGCACACGATACCAGGAACCGGTATTTCAAAAACTGTTTCAGAAATCGCTGGAGTCCGGCGGTGCCTTAGTCGCGATTGATAACAGTACAGAAACCATTATCGGCTCCTCACGTTTTAACGGATATGACCCGGACGCGTCTGAAATTGAGATCGGCTGGAGCTTCCTGGCCCGTTCCCACTGGGGCGGCCGCTATAATCGCGAAATGAAACATCTCATGCTGCAGCACGCTTTTCGCTTTGTCGATTCCGTGATCTTCCTCATCGGCCCTGGCAATATCCGCTCCCAGCGTGCCATGGAAAAAATCGGTGCCCACCGCGATGGCAGCCGCTTCGACCAGGCGGGATGCGAAGACTGGCTGTATCGTATCCGCGCCACAGATTTCATTGTGTAAACTACTATAAAACCAGCTGAACTGACGCTCTCTCCCGTATTCTTAAAATTTACAAACATAATCATATTAATGGTTGCTTATGCATCCAGTTGAGCTATACTCAAGGCCACATAAACCATCTATTTATGTCAAATCTGAAGCTAAAGACAGCTGATCTTCATTCTGTTTATTTTCATTCGAAATAAATAACACAGAATTAATTATATGAATCCTGCAGGCACATCAAATCCATTCTCCATTAATGAAGGTACGTCATGCTCTCCCGTGTATGCCTGCTGCTGGGTTCGTTACTGTCCGGACCGATCACTCTCTCCCTGGGCCTGTTTGCTTTTCTGATCGCGATTTTGTTTTTGACACATCAGGAGATCCAGATCGACGTTGAAGGAGTCCCCCTGACGCCGATGAATAAAAACATGCAGCCGATGTCTGCCGAAATGCGTGAGTTACTTTACCTGTCGGGACAGACCGGGTGGAAAAAAGATCCTGAGACCAAAGCCCGCGTCATGGAATTAAGCAATTCAATAGAGGGAAAAACAGACATCCACAATAGTTTGGAGAAACCTGTTCAAGCGGCACCCCTGTCGCACGAATAACTCAGTCTACGTCGAAGATCCGACAGAATACCTGAAGCGATGATGTCCGTTATAGCGATATGCAGGTACTGCCGTGAATCCACCGTTTAGATCTCTGTTTCCTGTCACTCAGACATTGTTCACTCCCTGTTTTGATTTAATTCCCTCCCCAGCAGTTCCCCCACCAGTCGACCGCTGGTAATCGCCCACGCGATATGCAGTCCGTGGCCCCACAGGATCTGGCCTCCCATGCCGTTACTGCCGATCGCATATAAGCCGGGAATGGGCTGCCCGCGTTCATCCAGTGCCTGCAGTCCCGCGTTAATCGCCACGCCCCCTTCCGTTGTTGTGAAATACGATTTCGCCGGCCCCAGTAACACCCAGCGTTTCCCGGTCAGCGGGCATTCATCATCGGTGCGACCAAACGCGTCAGACTGTGCCCCGGTAACATACTGGTTGAACTGCTGCACTGTTTCTTTCAAATTTACTGCATTGATCCCCCGCTGTGCTGCGACTGTTTCCAGCGAATCCCCGGCCACACTCACATCCGGGCGGAGCCTGAGATAATCGTCCACATAAGCATATGCAATTTTCGGCGCAGTCGAAATAAAGTAGGGCCACTGGCTGTAAAACGCGGCAATTCGTTCGTCTAACAGAATATAAGCCGCTTTTCCTGGCTGCTCGGAAATCGCAATCTCGCGTGCCGGCGAATCGGTCTCATTACAGAAACGCTGTCCTTCTGCATTGACCAGGATCGCACCATCGTCGAACAGCGAATTCTCCGGATGCTGCCACGTCAACAGCAGACGTTTGATCCGCAAGTTGATGATCGCCTGCGGAAGCAGAGGCACCAGTCGTCCCAGCAGTTTTGCGAAGAGCCCCCTGGTCGGCAGCAGTTGTTCAAATGGATCTCCGGGCGGCGGGACAAACCGCAGTTCCGGCCCGTACGTGATGTCCATATTCAGCAGTTGAGCCCCCGCCCGCTCTGCCAGCAGATGTCCGTCGCCACACGCCTTGGGGTTCACACCCTCAATCGTTTTAAACCGATCTCCCTTGAATCGCCCGATCATCTCCGGTGCACTGGAATAATCGCCGGCTGCGAGAACCACCCCCCGTTTCGCAGTGATCGAAGTCCGGGTCCCCTCGATTTCCGCGACGACTCCCGTAATCCGCGTTCCGTCAGACACCAGTTCCACCACCGGCGCACTGCAGACAATTGTCCCCTTGAGCCGAATGATCTTTGCCTGGAACGCGGCAATATACGCTTTCGCGTTCGGCACAATATTATGCATGCGCGGTACCCGGTTCGGCGGTTCCGGATTGGGGCCATGAAAAGTCAGCCCCATGCCCCGCAGCCATTCCAGCGTCTCCGCGGTCTCCCCCAGGAAAAACCGCCTCAGCTCACTGTTGTTGTGCGCTTCCACTTCCACAGCCGCAAACTTGCCGGCGTCTTCCTCATGATCGTCCGCGTTATCATTCACACCGACAGCACTCTGCAGACTCGTTCTATTTGCGGTAAACGAACCGATGGCCATCCCCGTCGTACCCCCCAGCTGGGACTGCTTCTCCAGCACCAGCACGCGTGCTCCCTGCTCCAGTGCCCGCACCGCCGCCGCCAGTCCACTGCCGCCACCGCCCACAATAATCACGTCGTATGTTGTTATCACGCTGTTCACTCTCTGTCAGAACGCGCCAGGGTAGGAATCAGATCACAATCCTATCAGAACAGCACATCACATCAATCAGGTAAACCTTAGCGATTAAGACTTTATCAGGCCCAGCAACCAATAGTCTGGCGTTTGTCTCTCTCCCACGCCGAAAGAATCTTAAGGTTGTTGACTCCGCTTTCAATCCCACTACTACACCCGAAACAACAAAATTACGCCTTGAAAAATAGGGTTTGCGTTAAAAAAACCCTCTTGGTAATCTGCCTCACTTGGTAGATTTCTTGGTAAATTTATTGTTTTTTGATATCGGGAATAGTGGGAGATTGTGATGATAGACGTGAGAGTTAAAAACACAGGAACCTTTGATCCAAAAACTAATTTGTGGCGAATTAAGGGTAAGCGAATCCATAAAAGTGTTCGCCAGTTGAGCATAATGTATGGGATTGAAATCCCACCCACCAAGAGAGATTCACTACCTTACTGGCGGCGATACCTTCAGGAGCTAGAAGAATCTAATATCTCAGCCAGACGAGCCGCTAGTCCTCTCCAGAGTCGTATTAGATCAATTGAGCGGATAATTGAGCATCTGACAGCACAGGGACGACCTGTGGACGATATGGGGCTTCTCTTGGATGATGCTATCAATACTCCAGTGTGGAGTGATGAGCCAGACATCCATGTATTGCACCCTGACGCAAAATGGCAGGCTGAATTAAATGGTGTCGCCAATGATGAACTGGCCATTCGAACTTTGAATTCCAAAGTTTTTGAATCATCAACAAAAATAACTCATGGCAGATTATCAAAGGAAATTGAGTCTCACATGTCTCGATTGAAAACGGGACCACATGGACCCAAACAATCATGTGATTTATTTTTTTCGATCACTGGTGATATCGACGTGAAAAAAATCAATGTCTCACATTACAGGGAATATATTGAACGTGTGAAAGAAAACGACAACTGGAATGAGAGAACAAAATATAACAGAGAAGTTGAACTGAGGAGTTTACTATCTGGCATCGAAGCGGACCACAATTTGACGTTTGGTTTTTTGCGTAGGAAATTGCATTACAAAAAACCAGAGGGACAAAAAATTCAATACAGTTTCGAGCAAGTTAAAACTGCTCTAAAACATGCTACTGGCAATGTGAGAACATCTTTGTTGTTGGGGCTTAATTGTGGTTTTTACTGGAGTGATATTACTGCATTATCTCCTGACATAATCCAAGACGATTACATCATTGCAGGACGAGTTAAAAATCAGAATAAATCAAAACTTGTTGGTACATGGAAGCTGTGGAGTGAAACAAAAAATTGTCTTGAATATCTTGTACCGATGCCGCATCAACAAAAATTGATTAAAGAATTCAAAGCATTTAAAGACGAACATGGACTACCATCACACAAGGCGTTAAGAAAAACTGTTGCTCAGGAAATCCAAGATTTAGTAGGAGAAGAAGAATCAAGGTTGTACCGTTGTGAGAAAGCATCTGGCACACATGGTAGTCATTACATTGTCAATTACACGCCTGAGCAAGTTAAAAAATTAGACAAAGCGTTGGTTATAGTGGCAAAAAAATATGGAATCAAGTAAACGAAAATAAGGCAAGTCCCAGAAGTCCCAAGTGTTAAATTAAATACTTGGGGCTTTTTTCATGGTCACTGTCAGGTCACTTATAAATTACACATGTGTCACTCGCGAGTGACTCTAAATAATTTCATTGTGAATTCAATGTGAATCAAGTGTGACTCTGATTTAACCAAGTGACTTTCGGCTTGGTTTTTTAAGAGTGATTTTTTGCTCAAGCAAACCCTGCTTCCACATTAAGAATAGCTGACGTAAAAAAGCGGTTTGCGTCAAACCCTGCTCTCTCGCATGTTCTTGAATTTCCGACTTCATTTCAGACGGCATTTCCAAATGTATGTGTGATTTTCCCATGATGATAGATATTGTTTTTATTGATTAAAATTTTGATTGGGATTTGATTGGAGAACGTCCAGAAAATGATGGGATAAATCTACGCACTACCCAACGTGGATTCCCATCTCAAATTATCTCACACAATTTGACGGCATAAGGGGTATGCCTGAATTTTGCATCGATAACAGGTACATGTTGCCGTCTCGACCGACACATAGACTCTCAGATTTATATACGGTATACCCCTTTGTTTTATATCGCCTGAAATGCACGATGCTTTACCACACGACAATTGAAGACATCTAATAACCTATTCAGTTGCTTGCCATTGATTATTAAGGGCTTGTCAGTCGCTCCTAATAAGCGACCCCGAAACCCCACGTAATACAATTTTTGTAAATCAGGAGAGGGTCTCAGGTGTCTGTCTATCTGTTCATCAATATCGCCAATATAGCTGTAATACTTGAGTGCTAAATTCTCCTGTTTACCTGTTGTTTTTAAAGGGGTAAAAAATATGCCGCAAGTCGTTGTGTGGGCTGTGTTTAGGATGGATTTTACGTCAATGGAATAAGCAGAACAACTCACTATAACTCTAATAGCTCTCGTTAGCTGATTTGTGAGTGTTTTTATCACCTTTTTTTGTGTGATAAAATCAGATGTTTCATACTTGGGAACATCATTTCCAAACACAGATTTGCACCATAAATGCCAAACTTGCTTTCGTCCTGATAATGGTCTCTTATTAGTTTCCAATTCACCGTTAAAATATCTCGTTTGTTCTATGTCCTGTTTTGACCTGCCCCAAAAATCGCCAAGTGTTTTTGTTATTAGTTTAAGACGTGCTAATTCTGGCAGTGGGAGAAAATGAGGGTCTCCAGTCGCCTTCATAACGTAATCACATATCCTGCTAATGTTATCCCGACTTCGATCATGGATAACCTTACACTCACACTTGGGACGACCACCAGCTTTTATAATCCATGTGTTAATCAATCTGGATAATTGTCTGGATGATAAATTAACATCAGTGAAAGCAATAAAATCATAATGTATGTCATCTCTCTGGGATGCCGAATTACTTTTTGTTATGTGCATTTTTGCCAAGAAGCAAATTTTAACTTTATGATTGTACTCGTAATTTCTTCTGGAGTTATTGAACTGTTTAAAAAATTGCGACCATTGAATTTTTGTCTTCAATGGATTCATTATGTTACCTTTGAAGATCGTGAAGTTATCATCTAGTTCACAGAGACGAAATTCAGCACATCTGGCATACTCTTGAGACAAAGCGACATGTGATTGTCTGGAATGAAAAAATGATTTATGTTTTTGTCTTCGCCCATTGATAAAAGTCGGATTTTTTTTGGTGGAGTAGGTTCGGGGCTTGGCTTGCGACCAGAGATATTCAGATTGATTTTTTGCATTGAAACTACTATTATAATTTGTGTTAATCGACATTTGCGGTGTCCGTTTAATTTTGTAATTTTGAAATTTTTGAAGCCCCTGTCATCCATCTGGCAGGGGTTTCATTTTTTATAACATATCATAGTGTTACTAAATGTGATTCTTGTATGTCCTACTCTCATTAGATCCTGCGGATTGCAAGACATGCCCCCTGCGGGGGGCATATCAAATAGTGATTAAGATGCCTTACGGCGTGATCTCTCCCATATCATGTTCACTATCTTCATGCTGACATTCATTTTCTTGGTAGTTTTTCTTGGTAATTTTGTACCATTTCAGTGTCAATTACCCAAAAATCATGTTAAAAACAAGCTGTTTTTTGAGGCAATTTAAGTTGTTGACTTAAACGCATCAACCAAGTATGATCTATCCTTGTTCACTAGACCTTACCTGAACGCGTACGACTTCTCCTACCTGCATAGAATCTGTCGGCCATGCGTAAGCTCACCACCTTGATCTCTGCCACCTGCTGGTTTCTCGCGATCGCGTTCTGCCCGGTTTCTCCTGCCTTCTCCGAAAGTCCAACCGCACAGAAACCCGTACACGCGAAGATGAATCCCGCTCAGCGGGCCTTTTTTGAAAACAGGATTCGTCCTGTACTCGTCAAAAAATGCTACTCCTGCCATTCTGCGAAATCGGAAGAGCTGGGCGGCAAACTGCGGATGGATACACGCGACGGCATGCGCGAAGGAGGCGAGTCAGGGCCGGCCTTTGTGGAGGGGCGTCCCAATGAAAGCCTGTTGATCCAGGCACTCCGCTACGACGGACTGGAGATGCCTCCCAACGAACCACTGCCGGAAGCAGTGATCACCGACTTCGTCAAATGGGTGGAAATGGGAGTCCCCGACCCGCGTGACGAGGCACCTCTCATCGCGAAAAAACCGAATACGGTGTCCGCATCCGCCGATCCCGCACTCTGGTCTTTTCAACCGATCACAAATCCCGAACTCCCCGCCGTTCAGAATCAGCACTGGGGTGTTGACCCGCTCGATCAGTTCGTGCTTGCCCGCATCGAAGCCGCCCGCCTGAAGCCCACATACGACGCAACACCCATGCAGTTGGTCAGACGATTATATTATGACCTGATCGGCCTGCCTCCTACGATGGAACAGACCGAAGCCTTTCTGGACGACTATCAGCGTCGTCAGCAGGCGGCGGTAAAAACGCTGGTCGATGAACTCCTCGCTTCTCCGCATTTCGGTGAACGCTGGGGTCGGCACTGGCTCGATGTGGCCCGATACGGTGAATCGAATGGCAACGATGGTCTCAGCCGCAACCCGACTTTCCCCCATGCCTGGCGGTACCGTGACTATGTCATCCAGGCCTTCAATAACGATCTCCCCTACGACCGCTTCCTGACCGAACAGATCGCAGGAGACCTGCTCCCTGCTGAAACACCCGCTGACCGCGACCGACTGCTGATCGCCACCGGTTTTCTGGCCCTCGGTTCCAAACCTGCCAAAGCCATGAACGTCAACTTTGATATGGATGTGATCAACGACCAGATCGATGTCGTCAGCACGGGCGTGATGGGTCTCAGCGTCGCCTGTGCCCGCTGTCACGATCACAAACACGATCCCATTCCCACCAGCGACTACTACGCCATGGCGGGAATTTTTCTCAGTACCGATACCATGTGGGGTGCCGCCGGTCATCAACCCTTAACCGCACCGGAAACACCCCTGCATGTCCTGAAAGCGAAGCACCACTATGTCGCGCCGCCGGACAGTGGAGCGAAACCGGTAATGAATGAACGCGTTCAATCGAGAAAAAAGAAACCCAAATACGTCTATCCCGAGGGGACTCCCCTGGCGATGGGCGTGCGCGAAAAGAAAAAGCCCACGGACTGCAAAATCAACATCAAAGGGGAATCCAAAAAACTGGGACCCAGTGTGCCCCGCGGCTTCCTCACTGCCTGCAATATGACAACTTCGCCAAAAATCACAGCTTCACAAAGTGGCCGCCTGCAACTGGCAAAATGGCTTACGGCAGATGATCATCCACAGACCGCGCGCGTGATGGTCAATCGCATCTGGCTGCATCTGTTCGGGCAGGCCCTCGTCCGCACACCCGATGATTTCGGCGTCTACGGCGAACGCCCCACGCATCCCGAACTGCTCGATCACCTGGCAACCCGCTTTCGCAGCGAAGGCTGGTCGATCAAGCAACTGATTCGCAGTATCGTTCTCAGTCGCACCTATCAGCAGAGCAGCTTCTGCGAAGCCGACGTGCTTGACGCCGACCCGGAAAACAGGCTCCTCTGTCGTCACAATCGACGCCGACTCGATGCCGAATCCCTCAGGGACAGCATCCTCGCAGCCAGCGGTCAGCTCAACCCGAACCCCGGACTGGGATCGTCGATCGCCAATGTAGACGAACTCGTCAATACCGCGGGTAACCTGCACCTGCCTTCGAACCATCGCAGCATTTATCTCTGTATGCTGCGCCATTCCGAACCGGCCCAGTTGGCCGCCTTCGATCTGCCCGATTCCACGAAACCGGTCGGCCAGCGCAACGAAACCACACTGCCCACACAAAGCCTGTTTCTGCTGAACAGCGATTTTCTGATCGAACAGTCACAGGCTTTCGCCCGGAATGTCCTGACCGATCCAAAATTGACTGAAACGGAACGTATCAACCTGGTCTATGAGCGGGCTTTTAATCGTGTCCCCGAATCGTTTGAAGTGCAACGAACGCTGACGCTGCTGCAGGATCTCGATCAGGGTCTGAAAACAGAGATATCACAAACAGCACAGAGACGGCTCATCGCCTGGTCCACACTCTGCCAGGCATTACTGACCACCAGCGAATTTCGCTACGTTGATTAAGAATTGAACCTACAAAGAAATCACGATCACAGTCAGAGGAATGACCTCATGCTCGGAATATCACGACGCGAAATGTTACGTTCGGCCTCCTGCGGCTTCGGCTACCTGGCACTCTCCGCACTGTGTGGTCAGAAATCGGGCGCCAGTGATTCTGCGGTAACTCCCAGTCTGTCTGCCCGTGCCCCGCAACTTCCTGCCCGCGCCAAACGTGTGATTTTCCTCTGCATGAGCGGAGGCCCCGCCCAGCTGGATACTTTTGATTATAAACCGCAGACCGGCAAAAAAAAGCATCCCGGCTCGGTCTTCAATTTCTCACAGCACGGCGAAAGTGGACTCTGGATTTCTGAACTGCTCCCCGAAACCGCGAAACACGCCGACAAACTCTGTGTCCTGAACGGCATGCACGCCGACATCACCAACCACGCGCAATCATTTCTGCAGCTACACACCGGCGATCGTCTGCGGCCCCGCCCCAGCCTGGGTTCCTGGGTGCTGTATGGCCTGGGAACCGAAAACCAGAATGTCCCCGGTTTTATCAGTCTGTACCCGAAAAAGCCATCCGTTTACTCCAGTGCGTTTCTACCTCCCGTTTATGAAGGCACCCCGATCGGCCTCAACACAACCAATATGTCCACCGCCACGATCGGTAACATTCAAAGCGATCACCTGCCTGCGCACGTCAAACGCCGCCAGCTTGACTTCGTACAGGCGATGAATCGTGAACATGCTACCCTGCGTCCCGATGACAGCCGTCTCGACGCCGTTATCCAGTCCATGGAACTCGGCTTTCGCATGCAGATGGCCGCCCCCGAACTGCTCGATCTGAGCCAGGAAAGCAAATCGACTCTCGAACGTTATCGCGTCGGTCAGGGGAAAACCGTGGGAACCTGCAAAGACTCTGACTTCGGTCGCCAGTGTCTGCTGGCGCGTCGCTTCGCCGAGGCAGGCGTGCGCTTCATAGAAGTCAATCATGGCAGCTGGGATCAACATAAAAATCATCGTGCCGACCTGACGGCGAACTGTAAAGCCACGGACGCCCCGATCGCCGCCCTGCTCGAAGATCTTGAACAACGGGGCCTGCTCGAGGAAACACTGGTGGTCTGGGGAGGAGAATTCGGTCGCCCCGGTCTTGTTCCCGAAAACAAGAAAGATGAGACCGGACACAATGCCCGGGGCTTCACCTTCTGGATGGCCGGCGGTGGCATCAAACGCGGCCTGGCTTATGGCAAAACCGATCCGACAGGTGCCCGGGCCATTGAAGGTAAAGTCCATTTTCGCGATCTACATGCTACGATTCTGCATCAACTGGGACTGCAGCATGACAGGCTGACCTTCCACCAGGGGAACCGTGAATTCCGACTGACGGGCACAGAAGGTGGCAACGTCGTGCATGACATCATTGCCTGACAGTCGCTTTTCATGCACAATAGTGAGTGACCATGCTACGAACCTCTTTCGTCCTCTGGTTGATTTCACTCACTCTGGCAGGAATTCGATGTTAAATACACCCCGTCGCTCTATTCTCATGTTGGTTTTCGCTCTGTTCGCATTCTGCTCTCCCTTGCAGGCAGCGGAACGGCCCAACGTGCTGATTATTTTCACCGACGATCAGGGCATCAACGATGTCGGCTGTTACGGCAGTGAAATCCCAACCCCCCACATAGATCAACTGGCGAAAGAGGGATTGCTGTTTCGCCAGTACTATTCCGCTTCCGCAATCTGCACGCCTTCCCGCTTCGGAATCCTGACGGGCCGCAATCCGACACGCTCGCAAGATCAACTGCTGGGCGCATTGATGTTTATGAGCGATATCGATCAGCAGCGCGGCATTCAACCCGGCGAAACCACCATCGGCGAGGTCCTGCAGCAGAACGGCTACCGGACCGCACTGATCGGCAAATGGCATCTGGGGCATGGCACGGAATCCTTTCTGCCCACCGCGCATGGTTTTGACCTGTTTCGCGGACATACCGGCGGCTGCATCGATTACTTCACGATGACCTATGGCAATATCCCCGACTGGTATCACAACCAGCGTCATGTCTCCGAGAATGGCTACGCTACCGATCTCATCACCGAAGAAGCAGAACACTTTCTGAAAGATCAGCAGACGACAGATAAACCGTTCTTTCTGTTCCTGTCCTACAATGCGCCCCATTTCGGCAAAGGCTGGTCCCCCGGCGATCAGAGCCCCGTGAATATCATGCAGGCCCGCGGTGATGATTTAAAACGGGTTGGAACCATCAAAGATAAAGTCCGTCGCGAGTTCGCCGCCATGACGGTTGCCCTCGATGATGGCATCGGACGCGTCATGACTTCACTGAAAAATAACGGTCTGGATCAGAATACGCTGGTTATTTTCATGACCGATCACGGCGGCGACTATGTTTATGGCGGCAATAATCAGCCTTTTCGCGGTGCCAAGGCGACACTGTTTGAAGGTGGTATTCGTGTGCCCTGCATCATCCGCTGGCCGGGAAAAATCAAAGCAGCAACGGAAACAAATGAAGTCGCCTGGGCCCTGGACCTGTTCCCGACCATCTGTCATTTCGCCAATGTGGAAACAGGGGGGCTCACCCTGGATGGAAAAGACATCTCCGGACTCCTGACCGGCCAGACACCCGTCGGTAGCAGGGAACTGTACTGGCAACTCGGCTCCCACGCCGAACTGAAACGGGGACGCTGGTCTGCGTTAAGGCAGGGAGACTGGAAATACATCGAAGATGCTGCCGGCGAAGAATTTCTGTTCGATCTCAAAACCGATCCCCACGAAAAACAGAACCTGATTCAAACCCAGGCTGCGAAACGGACAGAACTCCAGAAACGCCGTGATGCGCTTGTGAAAACACTGACGCCTCAGGCAGAATCAACCAATCCCTGAACTCACAACTATTTTTGCAGCAAAGACGATCCGACATGTCACAGCACGTTATAAAAAGTTTCGGCTTCCTGAAAACCACCGCGATCGGCGGTCTGATCTTTCTGTTACCCCTAATTGTGATAGGTGCGCTCGTCGGACAGATCGTACCCATCGTGCTCTCCATCGCCACGTTCCTCTCCGAGTACATTCCCGTGAAAACGCCTGCCGGCATCACCCTGCTGATTGGCCTCGCACTGGGTATCGTGCTGCTGATGTGTTTTGCCGCCGGCCTGGTGGCCCGCTGGTCGATCGGGAGAAGCCTGTCCCGATTGATTGAGAAGAACCTGATCCTGCTCTTCCCCCGCTACGCCATCTACCGCGAGCAACTGAAAGGCAGTATCGGCGGCGATCACAACAGACCGGAGATGCTGCCCGTTCTCGTTCGCCTGGATGACATGACCCGCATCGCCTTTGAAGCCGAACGCACGAACGATAAGCTGGTCTCTGTTTATCTGCCCGGTTCCCCGGATCCCTGGTCCGGCTGGGTTGTTTTCATGTCGCCTGATCGCGTCGAACGACTGGATATCCCTTTCTCGGAAGCACTGGGAATCTGCGAACGCATGGGCCGCGAATCACTGTATCTGCTCGAACCAACATCCACACTCACCCAAAATTAACTCAAGTTTCGGTTTCACACAGTGGACCCGTTGTTTACGATAATAAAAGCAAATTGCTGAATTCATCCTGCCCGAAATCATCCAATACAGGGAGTCCTGCCATGCCCGTCCATCTACCCGCGCAGAATCGACGTCAGTTCCTTTTCACTTTGGGAGCCGGCTTTGTCACCTGTTCCAGTGGCCTGCTGGCAAAGGAACAGAGCGATCAGCAATCTGATATCGTCTATATATTGAATGATACCCACATCGGCGAAAAGCATCCCGCGAACTCTCCCATCCCCACCCATCTGCGGGAGATCGTCGGTGAACTGGTGGAACTTCCTCAAAAACCCGCGTGCGTTCTGATTAACGGTGATCTGGCCCTGCGCGATGGTCAACCCGGCGATTATAAACACTTCGCCAGACTGATTCAGCCACTGCAGGAAGCCAGAATTGATACACACCTCACACTGGGCAATCACGATGAACGCGATGTCTTTTATGAAGTGATGCAGGAACAGAGACCCGCTGCGCTTCCTGTTAAGTCGCGACATATCTCCGTCGTGCAGACAAAGTACGCCAACTTCTTCCTGCTCGATTCACTGCACAAAACGATGGTCACCCAGGGTACGCTCGGGAAAGAACAACGTATCTGGCTGGCCGACGCACTCGACGCGCATGCGGACAAACCGGCCATCATCGTCACCCATCATAACCCGCGACTGGGCGGTGACCCGGTCCATTTCCCGGGCGGACTGACTGATTCGGAAGCACTCTGGGAATTACTCGTCGCGCGGCCGCAGGTCAAAGCCTACATCCACGGGCACATTCATCATCGCAGCAATGCCGCGCACAAAGGCATCCACATTATCAATACGCCGGCCACTTCCTATGTCGCCAATCCCGATCATTCTACTACAGGCTGGACCGTTGCGCAGCTCACGCCTACAGGAGTTACCTTAACCACGCGCACGAATATCGAAGACCACGCCTGGAACCGACAGACAAAAACGCTGACCTGGCGATGAACCCGTCAGACGAGTGAGCGTGAGAACTTATTCCTGGCGGGGCAGATACATTTCCAGCTGTTTCCCGTCACGCAGCACCGTCACCGGAACCGATTCGCCCGGCTTCAATTCGTTCACTCCATACGCCAGCAGATCAGTCTCTCGCTTCAGATCTTTTCTGCCATTGTAGGAAAGGATCAGATCCCCTTTCCGGAAACCAGCCTTCTTTGCCGCTGCATGCGCACCGTACTGACCCAGGTGTTTGATGCGGAGCGTCATGTCAGGTGATGCCATTGTCAGTCCGATCTGTTTGCGTTCCTCCCGCGTCGCTTCTTCCAGTACAGCTCCCCCCAGCACCATACGCCTCAAAGGCCAGCTGCTCACGCGCCAGGAAAGATCATCCTTGCGTCTCCAGCCTTTGGGGAGATCAATCGTCAGATCAAGTTCCTGCCCGCCGCGATTGACGCGGGCCGCCAGCTGATCTGTCTGTTTCGCATGCTGCAGCACCCACTGGATGTCGGCAATCGAAAGTAACGGCTGACCTTCCAGAGTGATAATATGCTCTCCCGGCTTAAAACCGGCCTGTGCAGCGATGGAACCGGCAGCGACTTTCTGCACTGTCGCTTTTTCCTGCGGGTCGAGAATGAGCCCCAGTATTTTGGGATGCGGGTAAGAAAACAGAATCTGATCAGGCAACGGTTTTTGATCGCGTAGATAATAATCGCGCTGGGCATCGCCAATCTGGTGGCAGTGGATACAGCTTTTCACAATGTTCTGCTTCTCGTTGATTCGCGAGTTATATTTACCTGCCAGCAACGGAAACTTTTCCGGCGAGGCAACCAGAGGCTTTGTCCCCCGTTTTCCCGCCAGCGAAGCTTTTACACTCTCATAGTTCTTATGCAGTTCCAGAGCGCCTGCAATGGCTTTTCGCAAACCGGTGATGGAAACATCTTCCGACCACATCGTGCGGTGTGATCGCGTTCCAAATCGCCCGTAAATTGTCCGGTCAGGATTCAACATGAATACGGCGAACGACTGATCGTAGTCAAATTGAAACAGCGAGAGGTCCAGGCCGTTGGTGGAAATCAGACGCACGCGGACAAACTGATCCATCAGCGGCTTGAGACTCTGATCCTGCTCCATCAGCTGTTCATCCAGCTTCACACATTCTTCGCAGGGAATACAGCGCAGAACAACCAGCAGTGGCTTATTCGACTTTGTTGCCTCCTGGAAGCCCTGCTCCAGATCATTATAGATCCAGTAACCGGTTGACTCCACATGTGCACGATCCTGTTTGACTTTCTCTTCACGCGTCTGCGCAAAAGAAACGGAAGTAAACTGAACCAACAGGGCAGCTGTTACCGCAAAACATTTCCACATCGCTCCATCTCCTGACACCGGCGGGTTAAAAAAGAGAAGTCAAATTCGCAGAATCTGTTTACTGAATCAGATTATCGCCACCATTTTCTTTCTGGTGAATCGTCACAGGCCAGCCGGGGAACTGATTCGCCGTTTTCCCGTCGGTCGCATCCACCAGGAAGCGGAAACTGTTCAGGGTATACGTTTTCTTTTCAGGATCTATCAGCACCAGTCCGAACCCGCTCCCCTTTTGATGGGCCAGATCGTAACGATTCTTTTCAGAAGCCGGTTCCGGATTCCCCACAGCGTAGACATACACTTTATTCCCGAAACCATCGATGAATTCACCTGTATTTGCCAGTCCATGCTGCGGACGGTTTTCGTGAGGCATCCCCACTTCATCGGGCCGCCACCAGCGCGGATAACCGGCTGAGATCGCAGGCGTACAGAATGACCAGCAACTGTCCCGCTGTGCGTCGGATCCATACTGTGACAGCGATGTCAAATGCTGATCCCCGTTGATGTGTAACGGCATTCCCTTTCGGATGATCTGGACCGTACGGTTCCGGGCGGTCTGAGGCCAGCTGCCACAATCCAGGTCGGCTTTCAGATAACCATCATAGCCGCCATGATGTGTGGCGACGCCGGCAAACACGGTCTGGCTGAAGAGGACTTTAATATTGTGTGCCCGCCAGTCATCACACCAGCGTTCGAGGAATTTTTCCTGGCGCTCACCCAATAGAACCAGTCCTGGTTTATCAAGAACCGACGTATCAAAGTTGGGATCCATTACATGGTCGGCCCGGCCGCTGCCCGTTTCCACATGCTCGGGACCGCTCTTGAACTGTCGGTCGGCAATGATGGCAAAACTTACGCCACCATACACCATATCGCCATAGTAGACGCTGATATTCTGCTTGCAGGGAGTCGGATCAGCATAATCAGGATGATGCGCGGTACACGTCTTGTGAACGACATTCACCATCCGCGCCGGTTCCCGATAGCCACCGGCTGAAGATGTGGTGCCCTCTTTCATCTTGGCACCGCCCTCACCCCAGAGATTTCCGTGGAACACGTCATGGTCATCGGGAAGGCAGATGACAGGACGATCCCGCATCGCTTCACCAAAGGCCCAGCCGTACATGTAGAACTTACGCAGGTAATTCAGAATCGCCGGTGCCGCAGGATCGCGAATCAGGCCAAAACCGCCATGATCTTCATACAGCTGATCGCCAGAAAAGTAGAGCAGATCCGGATCGACTTTCAGCAGATTGTTTGCCACAGGCTCATAGGGAAACCCGTAATCCTTCTGGCAGGTCAGCGCTCCCAGTTTCAACGGACGTCCTTCCGGATTCGCCCGGATGATGCCGGTTCGCTCGGCGGGCACTTCGGTTCCATCGGTCAGTTTTTCCCGGTAAACCAGTTTGAAAGGCGTTGCCTCTTTCTCATTCCAGTTGGGAACACGGAAGGTCGCCGTCCATGCGTCGGTATCCAGGGCGGCGGTTCCCAGGGACTTCCAGTCGTCGGCCTGTTTGATGAACAATTCCACGTCCTTGTTGTCCTGCTCACCCAGAGGACCGGTCAGAGCCGTGATCTTCATCACGAAACCATCGTCGCTGCGCGAATCACTGAGTGAGTACTGCGACCATAAAATGGGACCGAATTTGTGTTCGGGAGTGACAGTAAACGCATCGCCTGTCACCGACCAGTCGCTGAAACGGTAGCGGGCACCGATCTTTCGATTGAAGCGGGGATCGAAATTGCTGACCACCGCCACATTGCCCAGCAGCGCCTGGGGAGGAAAGGTCTGCGTCAGCGTCCCCAGCGGCTTATCCGACTCGGGGCTGGATACGATTAAGGTCAGTGAATACTTTTCCCCCTCCGGTTTGCCGATCAAGGTCAGCACACAGTTTTTCATGTCCGCTGGTTGCGTCAGTTTCTGCTGTTTGTTGCCCAGCACCATTTCGCCGGCAACAACGCCGGCCTTGATGCCCCCTTTGGCAAAGCAGTTGCTGCGGTATTCGTTAATATCGCTTTTCACTCCCACTCGAAACCCAACGCCACCATCCTGCTGTTTGACTTCATGCTGACTCACATGTACGGACATCCTGAACGGTGCCTCGGGATTCGTCAGCTGATGTGTGACCAGTTGAATGTTACGGCTGCCTCCGGTCGACAGGCATTCGGCGGCTCCCTCTTTAATCCGCCAGTCCTCCATCGGATTGGCCCAGAATTCTTCGCCCAGCCAGACCCGGTCGTGTGTTTTTTTCCAGCGTCCTGCGACAGAACCTGCCACTGTTTTCTCATCTGCCTGCAGGACTCCTGGTTTTTTGAAGCCCAGAAATGTCGTTCCCGCAGCAAACAGTTTCAAAGCCATCCGTCGAGTCAGCGATTGCATCTAAAATTCTCCCATTGAGCGCAAGTTCTGCAATTAATTAATAATAAGACCGGAACAGCCATTATTAAGGGCGCAGCAGGCATTGTCCAGCGAGACTCATGGTGAGAGACCTGTTTAAGGTTGTTAAGACAGGGTCCCGATTTACTTCTGAGACGCCAGTTCAGCAGTCACACTTGCCGGTTGAGTGACCTGGACTTTCTCACGGCCCGCCAGTTGAAGCAGGTTCGGCAGATCATAAACCTTGAGTGCGCCGTGCACCGTGTTGATCAACTGATTCTGCGTTTCCGGTGTTTTTACCACGTCTCCCCAGGAAGCGATCATCTGGCTCAGATTCACTTTTGAGAACAGTCCCGGTTCCAGAGCCGCTGCATGCAGGGCCGGGATCGCCGTTTCACCAATGGCCGTCAATACCACAGGCTGCGTTTTCTGCTCTGACTGATATTCCGACAGGAACCGTGCTGCTACCAGAATGTCTTCCGCACGCAGTTTGACCATCGACTCACCCAGCAGATACGCGACCGCGCACTCATGATAGTTCGGCCCGAGCAGTCCATGCGACCACCCAATCCGCCGATTATTCTGCCGCGATGTTTCACCGATACAGCGGACATCTACCGCAAGGACAACGTCTCCCTGCTTTACCAACTGCTCAATCGCAGCGCCTGCTTTCGCTTCGGCCTGTTTGCCACCACCGTGCAGATATAAAACACGGTCCCCCGTGGGAGACTCCGGCAGAAACAGCAGTGCCGGCAGAGGAGTGGCATGATCGGGCGTGATGACCAGCTTCTGGATCTGATAACCGTCGCGCGAGATGCTGCCTGCTGTTTTCAATCCGGGATGCGGCAGTGAACCGAGTGGCTGAATCCCGGAGACCACACGCACTTTTTCCCGTGCAGTACTTAAATCTGTTGAGTTCCAGAAAGCAGCCCGCTCTTCCGCCAGCCGCTGATTCAATTCCTCATTGACGGCAAACAGCGAACGTTCGCCCGCGTCGAGCAGAATCTGTCCCGATTGCGAGCACTGCAGTTCTTCGTCCGTAAAGACCCGCTGATCCGCCACTTCAAAAATGGGATTCTCTTTGTTCAACAGCCAGCGGTTCATCCAGCGAGCCGCTCCCTCACGCAATTTGATTGTGAAACCATGGGGGGCATCTGCTTCAATAATCCCCACACGTTCTGCATAACCCATCCGCGTATAAAAGCGTTTGGCCTCGCGAAACAGTTCCCAGGTACCGTCAATTTTAAAAGTACTGTCATGTGTGCCCGCACAGATCAGCGTCGGCCTGGGAGCACGCATCAGTGTATAGTCGGAGATATCCATGCCATAGGCGAGCTGGCCGAAGATATTCTGCTCGCCATCCTGGGGACCATTGAAATCAATGAGATAACGATACATGGTCGAATAACAGACCGGCGCCGCCGCCTGCACCCGTTCATCCAGCGCCATGATGTAACTCGTCAGCGTTCCGCCACCGGAATTCCCGGTGCAGCCAATCCGCTTCGCATCGATCTCCGGACGACTCACCAGGTAATCAATACTCCGCATCCCGTCCCAGATCCGATACCGGGCCGCATTGCTGCCTAAGGGAATCGAACTGACCGAAAACAGTGTATGCTCGGCAGTACAATAATACTGCACCCGCGGATGCGGCGGTCGGTAGCGACTCCCTCCTGCAAAAAATTCGTTCGGCTCTTCAGACAGCACCTGGTACCGCTCTCCCTGGCCGATGGGATCGTAACACAGCGCTGCCATTCCGTTTTTTGCCAGCAGAATACAGGCCCGCTGATACGCGGCGGCAGCCTTGCCGTTATGACTGTGACCACAGGGAACCAGAACACCCGGGTACGGAGGCTTGCTGTCAGGCAGATACAGATTCGCCGTCACATGATGACCGGGCCAGCTTTCGTAGATCACGTTTTCCACGCGGAAGCCATCCCCCTTCAGTTTTCCGATCACGCGGGGATTCAACGGCGTCCGTTCCGGAAACCCGCCGAGCTGCGTTTGAAAGAAATCTTTCATCCGCTTCTGGTAGGCTTCACAGTCTTCAGGCGTTTTAATGTTTTCGTAGACCTCTTTCCGTTTCGCGAACGCTTCATGCGCTCGCTTTTGCAAAGCCTGATAGACCAGACCGGACTCGGCTGCTGTACCTTCCAGCGGTGGCAGAACTGTCAAATCCTCCGCTGCAGGGGCACTCAGAGAAACGAGAGACAGAAAACCAGACAGCGTCAAAGCAAGCAGGCGTTTCATAGTGGCGACCTTATGAACGGGAGGGCAAACTGGAGCTTAATTCACGGTGGGTTCAGCTGAAAAGCAGGTAATTAAACGTTCTTAATTATCATACCTGGGTGCCTGTCTGAACTCAATCATAGATCGTGAATCATACGATTGATTACACTGCAGCCGTAATCTCATGGCTCAGGCAATGCAGCGTGCCCAGCCCCCAGACCAGATCGACCGCGTGAATGCCGATCACGCGGCGGTCAGGAAACAGCTCACTGAGAATACCCAAAGCGATCGCGTCGTTAGGATCATTAAACGTCGGCATCAGCACGCAGCCATTCGTCACCAGAAAATTGACATAGCTGGCCGGCAGACGTAAATCTTCGAAATCAAGTCGACCGGGCATGGGCATTTCTACCACGTTCAGTTTGCTGCCATCTTCCAGGCGGGCACTTTTCAGACGTTCTAAATTCCGTGCCAGGCGGCGATGATTGACATCTTTTTTGTTCGGCTCTACACAGGCGACGACCGTCGTCGGATTCACAAAGCGGCAGATGTCGTCCACGTGGCCGTGGGTATCATCACCTTCGATGCCGTCCCCCAGCCAGATCACATTCGATACGCCCAGGTATTCTTTAAAGATGGCAGCATAATCTTCTTTTGTGAAATCGGGATTGCGGACCTGCGTCTTTTGATCGAGCAGACATTCTTCTGTCGTAATCATAGTTCCCCGACCATTGACTTCAATCGCGCCCCCTTCCAGGACCACCGGACGTCCCTGGTAGCAGACTTCCGTAACGGGAAACTTGAGCGATTTCGCAACCGCTGATGGCACCTGCCAGTCCAGACGATGATTGGGATATTTCGCCCAGCCATTAAAGCGGAACTGCAGTGCTTCGCGTTTGCCGTCACTCCGCTGTACGACAATCGGCCCCGAATCACGCATCCAGCTGCGGTTCGTATTCTGCTGAATAAATTTGACCTGCTTCGTATTTGCGTGTGCCTGCTCCAGCATCGTCGTGACTTTCTGCTGCTGTTCGTCATTTTTCACGATCAACAGCACACGTTCGAACTCGGCCACCTTGCGGATCAGTTCAATGAACGCCCACTTGATGACTTCGTACTTGCCAGGCCAGTCATTGCCGTTATGAGGAAACGCCAGCAGCGTCGCCTGGTGCGGTTCCCATTCTGCGGGCAGTCTGCGTGTGATCTCACTCATTGAGAGGCATCATCATGATAGAGTTTGAGAATATTGCCATAGGCGTCGATGCGGCGGTCACGCAGGAACGGCCAGTTCTGTCGGACCTCCGCCATCTCGTCCAGGTTGACCTCGGCAATCAGAATCTCTTCCTGGTCGTGCGATGCCTGAGCAATGATTTCACCCTGGGGGCCGCAGATGAAGGAAGCGCCCCAGAATTCCAGACCCGGCTGTTCCGGTTCGGGCTGTTCAAAACCGACGCGGTTGACGGCTGCCACGAAGGTTCCATTGGCAATCGCGTGACTCCGCTGAATCGTCATCCAGGAATCGTGCTGCTTCACCCCATACTCGGCTTTTTCATGGGGATGCCAGCCGATGGCCGTCGGGTAGACCAGCACATTCGCGCCGCTTAACGCGGTAATCCGCGCCCCTTCCGGAAACCACTGGTCCCAACAGATCAGCGTGCCGATTTTCCCGAAACGAGTCTGAATGGCTTTGAACCCCAGGTCGCCCGGTGTGAAATAAAACTTCTCGTAGAAACAGGGGTCATCGGGAATATGCATCTTGCGATACAGGCCCGCTTCGCTGCCGTCCGCGTCAATCACGTAAGCACTGTTATGGTACAGGCCTTCGGTTCGCTTCTCGAAAAACGGGACAATGATCACCACCCCCAGCTCTTCCGCCAGCTTGCTGAAAGCAGTGAACGATTTGTCATACAGCGGTTCGGCGAACTCGAAATACTTTGTCGTCTCTTTCTGACAGAAATAAAACGAACTGTAGAGCTCAGGCAGGCAAATGACCTGTCCCCCCTGACCGGCGGCGGTGCGGACCCAGTCGAGGCACTTGATCAGATTCTCATCGGGAGTCCCGTTCAGCGAGACCTGCACCAGAGCAATATTAAATTGACGCGACATAATGAAAGCGTTCCAGAAACATGAATAAACTGTGAAGACCCAATTGAACAATTACCATAAAGGCAGATCATTCACTGGGTGCTGATATGTACGAAATCTGATAGTGAGTTGCAAGTCGTGCCTCACCCACTTCCCGCGTTTCCCGGCAAATGATGAGACGACTTCTCCACTCAAACTCCAGCTTACAGGATTCCTGACAGTTTCTTAAGAGTAACATCGACAGACTCACCACTTTTACACTATTCTATGCCAGATACAGGAAGTACCTTTCGGATCAGGAATTCCGTATCACTTCCTCACCCACGACTCTTCACATCGGGATTGAATTTGACATGAACACAGGACGTACGACAGAAGAATTTTCAATCGAAAAACGCGGCACCCTGCTCGTGGAAGACCCCCTGTTGAACAAAGGGACCGCTTTTACAACCGAGGAGCGTATCCAGCACGGCTTACTTGGGCTCCTGCCCCCGCATGTAGATACCCTGGAAGAGCAGGTCGAACGCGCTTACGAAGCCTTTTGTGACTTCAATGAACCGATTAACAAACACATCTATCTCAGACAGCTCCAGGACGAGAACGAAACACTTTTTTACCGCCTCATGCTGGCACATATCACTGAGATGATGGCCATCATTTATACGCCCGTTGTGGGCCTGGCGTGTGAACGTTTCAGCCATATTTATCGACGTCCCCGCGGAATTTTCATTTCCTACCCCGAACGCGATTCCATGGATGCGATTCTGGAGAATATCGAACGGGATATCGACGTGATTGTCGTCACAGACGGGGAACGCATCCTGGGCCTGGGCGATCAGGGAGTCGGCGGTATGGGGATTCCGATCGGCAAATTATCCCTGTACACCCTGTGTGGCGGGGTTGCTCCGGAAAAAACACTCCCCATCGTCCTGGATCTGGGGACCAACAACCAGGAACGCCTGGACGATCCCCGCTACATCGGCTGGCGGGAAAATCGCATCAAGGGAGAAGAATACGACCAGTTCATCGACCTGTTCGTCAACGCGGTCAAGAAGCGATTTCCCAACGTTCTGCTGCAGTGGGAAGACTTTGCCTCCGTTGATGCCGAGCGGATTCTCGACCGCTACCGCGATGATCTGTGCACATTCAACGACGATATCCAGGGGACTGCCGCCGTCACCACGGGTACGATTCTCGCCGCCATCGCAGCCGGCGGGGGAGAACTAAAGGACCAGCAAATCGTGATGCTGGGCGCCGGCTCCGCCGGGGTTGGGATCTGCCTGCAGTTGAAACAGACCATGATGGCAGAGGGGATGAGCGAATCTGAAGCCCGCTCCCATTTTTACGTGATCGATCGAGATGGTCTCCTGCATTCCGGCCGCACGGATCTGGATGAACTGCATCAGCAACTGGCCCAGCCAGCCGAAAATCTGAAAAGCTGGGACTGCGACACGACGGGAGCTGTTGCGTTTGCCGATGTGGTCCGTAACGCAAAACCGGGAGTATTGATTGGGGCCACCGGTCAGGCAGGCGCCTTCACGGAATCGATCATTCGTGAAATGGCTTCGCACGTCGAACACCCGGTCATCTTTCCGCTCTCCAATCCGACCTCGCGCGCAGAAGCCACACCCGCGGATCTGCTGAAATGGACGGACGGCAAAGCGGTCATTGCCACCGGCAGTCCCTTTGATCCCGTGGATCACAACGGCGTGACGCACACGATCGCGCAATGCAATAACAGCTATATCTTCCCGGCGATGGGCCTGGGCATTCTCGCTTCAAGGGCACGTCGTGTCACCGATGCAATGTTCATTGCGGCTGCGGGCGCCTTGAAAGAAACATCCCCCGCGCTCAGTGACCGGACCGCTTCTCTGCTCCCCTCATTGACCATCATTCGTGATGTCAGTCGCAAAATTGCCCATGCGGTCGCGCTAGCCGCAATTGCAGACGGCGTTGCCGACACGGTCACGGAAAAAGAAATCGATCAGCGAATTGAAGAAACCATGTGGCATCCTGAATATTAGTTTCCAGCTCTGCGTACTCCAGGATGATTTGCACTTAATCAATAGAAGGAACTTTGATGTCTGATAACAGCACTACCGTCGGTTCGTATCTGGCTTCCCGACTGGAAGAAATTGGTTTGAAGCATTATTTCGCAGTCCCGGGTGACTACAATCTGGTGCTGCTGGACAGGCTGTTGGAAAACAAAAACCTGGAAATGATTTCCTGCTGTAACGAATTGAATGCCGGCTATGCCGCTGACGGATATTGTCGCGCCACGGGCGGTGCCAGCGCGGTTTTTGTGACTTTTAGTGTGGGGGGCTTGAGCCTGCTGAATGCCATTGCGGGCGCTTATGCAGAAGACCTGCCGATCATCGCTGTCTCGGGAGGACCAAACACCAACTCGGAAGCCGAGTTCGAAATGCTGCATCACACACTGGGTCTGCTCGATTACGATTACCAGCGGGAGATTTTTTCCAAAGTGACCGCAGAAGCCGTTACGATTCATGATCCCCGCGAAGCCCCGACTCAAATTGATCATGCAATCCAGACGGCACTCCGTTTTCGCAAACCTGTTTATATTGAAATTGCCTGTAACATCGCAGATGCGGTGACATCGGCTCCTAATGTCCGTTCCTTCGGTGGTCCGACTGCCAGTGATCCGAAGTCGCTGAACGCTGCCGTTGATCGGGCTGTCGAACTGCTGAACGCCGCGACAAAACCGGTGCTGGTGGCCGGTGTCAAACTCCGTTCTTTCGGCGCCGAAGCTAATTTTCAGAAACTGGCAGATGCCAGCGGTTATGCGATTGCCAGCATGCCCAACGCCAAGGGATTCTTCAACGAACAACATCCTCACTATATGGGGATTTACTGGGGCCCCGTCGGCACGCCCGGCTGTGGTGAGATTGTCGATTCCTCTGATCTCTGCCTGTTTGCAGGAGGCACGTTTACCGATTATACCACCACCGGGCACGCGGCTCTCATCAATCCGGCCAAAGTGATTCAGGCCCGCCCGAACAGTGTGGTCTTTCCCAACCAGACTTTCAGTAACGTGAAACTCGCCGAATTCCTGGAACAGCTGGCGCAGAAACTCAAACCGAATGACGGTTCGATGATTGCCTACAATCGCATCAAGGATGAAGCCACACCTCTGCGCCCCGGTACTCCCGAGACTGAACTCTCGACACGCCAGTTGTTCTCGCGGATTCAGCAGATGCTCGGTCCCGATTCCGCTGTCATCGCGGAAACGGGCGACTCGTGGTTCAACGGCATGCAACTGAATCTGCCTGAAGGAGCCCGGTTTGAAGTACAGATGCAATATGGTTCCATCGGCTGGTCCGTTGGTGCCACTCTCGGTTACAGTGTAGGAGCGCCCGATCGACGACCGATTGCCCTGATCGGGGATGGCTCGTTCCAGTTGACGGCACAGGAAGTCTCTACGATCATCCGTTATGGATTGAAACCGATTATTTTCCTGATCAATAACGGTGGCTACACGATTGAAGTGGAAATCCATGACGGTCCCTACAACAACATTAAGAACTGGAACTACGCCGAGCTGGTTCATGTTTTCAATGCGGAAGACGGTAATGGTTTCAGCTGTAAGGCACGGAACGAAGGTGAGCTCGACGAAGCCATCAAACAGGCTACAGCACACGACGGGCCAGCACTGATTGAAGTCCTTATTCACCGGGATGACTGCAGCAAGAATCTCCTGGTCTGGGGAGGCCATGTGGCAAAAAACAATGGACGGCCGTCACGATCTCATTAACCGTTGCCTGCTGAGTCATTCCGCTCGAATCAAATTGATCATTAAGCGCCAATCAGAATGTTGAACGATGGAAGAATTCTGTGAACTGCCCGACGGCAAACTGATTTTGAGAACGCTGGCCATGCCCGCGGACACGAATGCCAATGGAGACATTTTCGGTGGCTGGATCATGTCACAGATGGATATTGCCGGGGGAATTCTTTCCAAAGAAGTCTCGGGAACCCGCACCGTGACGATCGCTGTCGAGTCAATGAAATTCATTCGACCAGTCAAAGTCGGGGATGTGGTAAGCTGTTATGGAACAGTTGAGCGGATTGGTACTACATCGATTACGCTGCAGCTTGAGGTCTGGGTGGAACCGGTCCTGCGGCACGAAGACACCGACTGCCCTAACTTCAAAGTGACCGAAGCGGCCTTTACTTATGTCGCCATTGACAACCAGGGAAATAAAACACCGATCGTCAAGCGGGAACACTGATCGACCGGTCCGCCTTTGCAGCGTTCCGCGGGCAACGCAGCCTGCTGCCTGTTACTCCCGCACTTCACCGGATACAATCAACGCTGTTCCTGCAGCTGTTCCCCAATCCTGAAATGATGGGAAACAGCAGGACGACCCCTTGACTGTGCACTCATTCCGGAACCCCGTATTGGCTGTGAAAGGATCAGAGTCCCATGAAGAAAGTGGCGATTATTGGAGGTGGTTTCAGTGGAACGATGGCGGCGGTCAACCTTGCCCGCTTAAGCAGCAGCCCACTCTGCATTCAACTGATCAACGACAAGTATCCACTTGGTCGTGGCGTTGCTTATGGAACCCGTCGCGAAGAACACCTGCTGAATGTCGCCGCGCGCAACATGTCCGCTGTCCCCGATCATGCCAATCACTTTCTGGACTGGCTCCGCACACGGGTTGACTACAGTGACCTGCCCGATCCCCAGCTTCGTGAAACCTATGTCCCGCGTCGCATTTATGGCGATTATCTGCGCAGCATCCTGGCGACTTACATGCAACCGATTGACAGTCATCATCCGGCTGAGATCCAGGTGATCGAACAGGAAGCGGTCGATATCGAGTTCAATTTTGCAGGCGTCGCGGAAATCACGCTCAAAGATGGAACAACGATTGATGCCGACCGTGTTCTGCTGGCTACCGGAAACCAGCCTCCCTGCCCGCTGGCAGAAGATGCATTCTCCCATGCAGGTTATTGTGCCGAGCCCTGGAGTAACTGGATGGAAAAAATCCCCGATCCCGCGGAGAATATTATTGTGATGGGAACCGGGCTCTCCATGATAGACGTTTTCCTGACACTCAGCGAACAGAACTGGCAGGGTCAACTGATTGCAGTTTCCCACAATGGCATGATTCCGCAGTCACATTTTCGCGGCATTGAATATCCCGACTTTCTCCCCGAAGAACCGGAAAACCTGGGCCTGGAAAACCTGGTTCAGCTGCTCGAAAAACATTGTCGTCAACTGCAGAGGATTGGTGAAAACCCGGGGATCGTCGTGGATCGACTGCGACCACATACCCAGAAGATCTGGCAGAAATTCGACCTTGCGGAAAAGCAGGAGTTTCTCAAACGGTATGCTGCCCGCTGGAACGTGATTCGACACCGCATCGCCCAGCCGATTCACCAGCGCATCACGGAAGCGATTACAGAAGGACGTCTGAGTGTCGTACGAGGTCGCATCACCGGATTGGAAGCAGACGGTAATCGCGTCTGTGTGAACCTGCAGAATCGGGCAGGCGAAACACAACAGGTACGGGGAAGCCTGGTGATCAATTGCACGGGACCCCACTCCGGTTTTTCTGACACCAGCGTGCCTCTTTTTCAGAACTTGCTGCAGCGAGGGCTGATTCGACCGGATGAACTGGATATGGGCATCGATGTCGGAGCCGATTTCGCCACGATCGACGCAGAAGGTCATCCGTCCGAATTTCTATTCGCCATCGGTCCATTGATGAAAGGCACTCTCTGGGAAACGACGGCCGTCCCCGAATTACGCGGCCAGGCCATGAGAGTTGCCCAGCTGCTGCTGGATGATGAGGCACTCGTCTCACCCGGTCACGATTACCGCATCTCCGTCGAAGAAGAACATGTGATCGAATACTATATTTGATCAGCAGAGGTATGATTCAAAAAATCGTCTGTCTCTCTTTAACCCATTTTATAACAGTACGATACAATTCTGTATTGGAATCCCTCAGCCCCTGGTTTGCCCCTGTGTCTGTAATTATTGTCGCTTTTTCAACCCGTTTAGCGAATTGCTTTCTGAACGCTGTAAATTAACAGGGTGTTCCTTCGACAAACCAGACTGACTAAAAGGGGAACGGCATGAAACACATCATCCTGGTTGCGATTGTCGCGACAATCTGGGGCACGTCTCTGCAGGCAGACGAAATCCGAACCTGGGAAGGGAAATGGAATAACCGCAAGTACAATACAACCGGACCGCTGAAGTGCATTGCGACATCAGATGAGAGTGGAAAATGGAAAGCCACATTCACCGGTTTATTCAAAGGCGATCCGTTTAAATACGAGGCAACCTTTCAATCGAAGCCCGATGGTAAGCAACTCAAACTGTCGGGAGATGCCGTCATTCGCGGACATCAGTATCAGTGGACCGGTTCAATGACAGGCAACACGCTTAGCGGAAAATACAAATCGAACATCGGCTATTATGGCGAATTCATTTTGAAAGAGAAAAAGTAGCAGTTGTTTTTATGCAGACTCTTGTCTCAGCGTCCCTCATTCTCTGCAGCAATGTGCTCTTTAATTCGCTCCAGATTTGTAGTGCCGGTCGGCTTACCCACCAGCATGATGAACTTCACCAGCAGCCAGCCCCAAAAGGGAATGGACCGTTCAAAGATAACCCGCTCTATCACCTTCGAATATCTGCCCTGGGGAATGATCTCATAAACGACTGTCAGATGCTCTGTGCGGTTTTTCTCAGAACTGGTCTGTATCACAATGTTGCAGGTGACTTTCAACGGATCATTGTCCGGGGGTACCATGCCGGCAAATTCGATCGTCTGTCCTTTGAAAAGCAGTTCCCCAATGCATTTATCGCCTTCGACTGAAATGGATCGAATTTTATCATTGATTTTCGGCCAGTTTTCCAGATCACTGAGCCAGTCATGGATCTGATCTGGTGGCGCCTCCAGCCTGGTCTTTTCTGTCAATTCAAGTTGCATCGCGTTATTTTCTTCGAGATGAGCCGGGTAAGAACATCTGCAAAGTATGCGGGCTTTTGAAATCTGCTGCAAGAGTAAATCAAAGGGAAGAAAAGCGAACTGATGTTAAGGCTGCATGTTCAAGTTCAGCTTGTTTGCTCCCTCTGCGGCGACTTCAGCAGTCAATGTCGTCGTATCGCGTTGAGAATATTTGGCGGGTATCGAAGACGTCTTTACTGGAACTGCGGTCCCATCCGGACTTCCGTGTGAAACCTGAATCACCACTTTATGTTTTCCCGGAACGGCACCATCGCCTGATTCATAAGTGGATAAATGAAATGCGCCATCTTCGCCTATCATACCGACAGCGTGTTTGCCGCCTGAAACGGGGAAAAACATGATATTTCCGGAGGTGAGTGGCGTCCCGTCAAAGGCAATGGTTCCTGTTACCCGGGCTGTGGGCAGACGGTCATCGGGCTGACCACAGCCGTAACAGAGCAGCATCACCAGCAACAACAGCAGGCCTGATCGATTTCGCATGACTGGTTCTTTCTCAAAGAGTGAAGACATCTCTTGCTACTGTTACTTGTTGAAGCCACCCGTAGGCAAACCATCGCTGATATGCCCCAGTTGCTGATACAGAGACAGATCCATGTTCTCACTCAGAAAGTGTACACTCCCGTCTGCCAACAGAAAATGGGCGCCCCCTGTGTGAAAGCTTTGTGAAGCCGTCGTCTGTGGCCAGCCAATCGTGGGATACTGACAGGGGCTCGGTCCACACAGCAATGAAGAACTGTTGATGGCAGCAGAGGTATGCACGGGACTGTCACTGGGAACCCAGGCGCTGAAGGGATTGTAGCTGGGTGACATTTCGCCGATGGCCAGCACGTTCGACGTTCCATCAGTCAGATCACGAAACCGTGTCACAAACGTCTGACGACGACGAAACATTCCCCCCGGTCCGCTATCCGGATGCAGTCCGCAGACTTCACCATAGGTGGTGACGGCTGCTGTGGTATCGTAAGTACTGCCAGCAATATCACACACATTGGTCGAAGTCAAAGCGCCACTGGCTCCGGTGGCATTTCCGGGAAAACACCAGTTGACGTGCAAGTCTGCTTTCACTGCCGGAGTCGGATCGCTGGGACACAGGTAAACGGGGAGGATATTCTGACACAGCACCAGATGAGCCGGATCCGTAATCCGTAAACTGGAATTGAACTGATTGAATAAGGGTGCCTGATCGATATAAGGCAGAACTTTCATGCGCCAGCTGAACCCGTTCGGCAGACTTGGATCAGCGCCATTGGAATTCGGCGGGAAGACGTTGAACGCATCGTGATAGTTATGCAGCGCCAGCCCGATCTGCTTCAGATTGTTTTTACAGGTGGAACGGCGGGCCGCCTCCCGCGCCTGCTGGACTGCCGGCAACAGCAGTGCAATCAGAATCGCGATGATGGCAATCACCACCAGCAGTTCGATCAAGGTAAAACCGCGTCGTCGATCAGCAGGAGCACTCATCATATCATCCCTTTTTCAATCAGTAGAAAATAAGAATATAAAAACGGTCCAGCATCAATTTATTTTCAATTATTTATTGGGACTCAAGCCTGTAATCAAAGTGGTTCTCGCCTCCGCTTGACACTTCTGCAGTGAGTGTTGTCTTACGGTTAAATTGTTCCGGAATATACTGCACCCGCGCGGGAACGGTTTTTCCCGGCTCGGCTGGATCGGGCTCCTGCTTTGATTCATCGAACCGGTAGGCAGTGATTTCCACCTGCTTCGCGCCGGGAGTACATTCACAGGTATACTGTCCATTCTCAATGACTGCGGCATACCGCTGCGTACCAACGGATGCGGGAATGAAGACGATCTGCCCTGTTTCTACCGGTTTTCCCGAAAATGAAACTTCGCCTGTGACTGTAAAAGTTTCAGGCCCCGCCTCACCACTGTGGCAGCCGGTGAGTGGCAGCAGAAGCAGGATGAACAGTTTTGAAGCGCGCATTGTTTTTAATTCCTGAACGAAGATCGATGTGAAATCGTTGTAAGTTGAGAGACCGCAAATAGACGTTTTCTTAAGGTGCCTGTTTCTGTCTACAGCACCACTTAGAACTCGCCTAACACTTCACCGGAAGCGCGGGTCCCCAGTGCATGAAATGTCCCTCGATCGACATTTGAAGAAATGAAACGAACCGCACCATCGGCCAACAGACAATGCGCTCCCCCGATATGATTACTGCGGGCATAGTTCTGAATTTGCGTCGTGGCTCCAACGGCCGTACAAGGTGCTAAAGGCCAGGTGGTGCTTTTACAGGTATTGTGCTCATCCGGAATTGAGGTGTTGGGTGGCTCCAGCGTGGTAAACAGACCGCCTCCCCAGCGACCACCACCCCAGTAATGACCGGCTGATCCCCAGTCGGCCCCACTGGTCCCGCGAATAATCGATTCACTATGCATGATGGTATTGGAAGAACCGTCAACAATATCCCGCACCCGTGTACGAGACTGCAGATACAGGATTCCATCCATTTTGACATTATTCGGATTGGTGTCGTTCATCTTAATCGGCGTACTGCCGGCACAACCTGTGTAGTTGCCTTCAAACAAATCGGCGTAGTTAAATCCAGGAGAAGAAGGATCAGAAGGACACATGTAAACGGGAATAACAACCGCACTGATTGCCTTTGGAACATTCCAGATATTTTTGGTCGTATCTGCCGTATATTTGTTATACAGCGGTGCCTGATCAATATAAGGTAACAGCTGCTGCGCCCAGCATTCACGTTCGTGTAATGCATTATTGTCACCAGCATGCCTGACACCATAAGGGTACGTATTATGTGTACCATGATAATTATGCATACCCAGGCCGATCTGTTTCAGATTGTTCTTACAGGTGGAACGGCGGGCCGCCTCCCGTGCCTGCTGGACAGCCGGTAACAGCAGTGCAATCAGAATTGCGATGATGGCGATCACCACCAGCAGTTCGATCAAAGTAAAACCGCGACGACGTGTCTTCGAATTCAGCATGACGGGCCTCAAAAATTTTGGAATGAATAAAACGAAACCAAATCGAAGGATTCGGCTGAGAACACGGATTAGAAATCAGTATCATATTGGCACCAAAGTATATTATATTGCCGGCAATGGCAAATATAATTATCATTGGTGTCAATATATTTTTACAGTTTTTCCGCCAGACTGATCCGACCCACATCCGCTTTCTGCGGTCAGCCGGTTCACCGGCTATTCGTAATCACATAGCCATGAATGAGTTAAGAAAGCTTCACACTCAAACACATCAACAGGGTTTGTTGTGTTTCCATTCCAAGGCCTTTATAATCGCAGACCACAGAATCGACTTTCATGAGGCCCCAGACGAGGAGTGAAACCAATGGCAGCAACAGGGAATCGACGTCCATTTTTGACTGGCATGATGAGCGTGTGTTGCCTGGTATTCCTGCTCAGCAGCATGCAGGCAGCGGAATCAACCCCGAATAAAGTACTTAAAGCAGGGGCTGCCACCAGTAATATTACTCCCCCGCTGGGAGAAGCCATTGTGGGTGGCTTTGCGCCCTTCCCTGCAGAAAATGTGCATGACGAACTGCATGCCCGTTGCCTCGTGCTCGACAATGGCGAAACAAAAATTGCCTTCGTGATCTGTGATAACCTGGGCATCACGGAAGACGTCTACCAGGCGGCCCGGGACTTCATCAAGGCAGAAACAGACCTGCCACCCGAGAACATACTGATGGCAGCCACACATACGCATTCGGCAACGCGGGCCAGCAGTCCCAAATATCGTGACTTTCTTTCCCGCCGTATCGCCGATTGTGTCCGACGTGCTCTGGAAAAAACGGAACCGGCTCAGATTGGCTGGGGAGGCGTGGACGAACCCTCGGAAGTATTCAACCGCCGCTGGTTTACGACGAATCCTGACTTCTGTAAAAACCCGTTTGGGGGCGTCGATCAGGTTCGCATGAATCCTCCCCGCGGAAACGCGGCCCTCGTCAAGCCGGCAGGTCCCATTGATCCCGAAATCTCTTTTATCAGCGTCCAGTCCCTGGAAGGTCGCCCCCTGGCTTTGCTGGCCAATTACTCTCTGCATTATGTCGGGGGCGTGAAGAAAGGAGAAATCTCCTCAGACTACTTCGGCATTTTCTCTGAAAAAATTGGTTCACTCATTGGTGCCAGCCCGGAGGACGGTTCCTTTGTGGGCATGCTTTCGAATGGCACCAGCGGGGATATCAATAACATCAACTTCAGTCAGCCTGGCAAACGCATGCAGGCTTACGAAAAAATGGCACAGGTCGCAGATCTCGTCGCAAAGCGTGTCGCGGATGCATACAAGGGCGTCAAGTACCAGACCTGGGTTCCCCTGGGCTCCGCCAGTGCAGATCTCACATTGAAAGTCCGTAAACCGGACGCAGCCATGCAGGCCTACTTCAAAAAATTACTGGCGCAACCCGAAGATGCACCACAGCATCATCGCTACGAACGAAACTATGCAGGTCGAGTACAAAGACTGCTCGAAGGTCCGGATGAAGTGACAGTAAAGTTGCAGACGCTGCGAATAGGAGATCTGACAGTCGCCGCCATTCCCTTTGAAACATTCTGTGAAATTGGTCTGGAAATCAAAGACAAAGCTCCGTTCAAAGATGCCTTCACGATTGAACTGGCCAACGGTTATTACGGATACCTGCCCACGCCCGCGCAACACAAACTGGGTGGGTACGAAACCTGGATGGGAACCAATCGCGTTCAACTGGATGCTTCGGACCAGATTCTGACAGTCCTCTTTGAACTGATGGAAGATCTCAACTCCGGGAAATAGAGCCACCCGTCTTGCCTGCGATTCCGGGAGTAGATTCAAATCCCCGGAAAAATGGTTTTTGAATTGATCTGTATTATCTCAAAGCAGATCCACTACAATGCAGTGAAAACCAGGCACGATCGAAACTGTGTCCCGTTTAACGGTAGCGTCTCCAGGTCCATTTGGACCAGGTATACTAGATTAGGAGACGCAATGATTAAAGGCGATGCGCTAGAGTACAGGAATGAGCCATGGGTAAACGACCCAAAAAAATGATGTATGCCGGAGGTGGAATTTTAGCCTTGGGTATCATTCTGGGACAGTACTTCGGATTGACTCCCGGCATCAATTCCGGACCGGGAGAGGCTGAGAAAACAGCAGATACGGCGGACGAAGAATCACGTAATATTATGGCGTCCAGTGAATCGGAGATCATTCCCGTCCTGATTCAACCCGAACCAAAACAGGAAAAGTCGCTCGCCGAAATTCGCTTGAAAGTTCTGGATATCCTGATAGATGACCGCAGCTACCTGGTCAAAGCCGCATCGCAGCCGAAAGACAAATACCGACCGGCAGACATCAACGAGATTCTGACGCTGGCAAAGCAGGCATCCGGTGATGAAGACGGCATTCATGTGCGTGTTTATCGGACCGGTTCCGCCCGGGTTGTTCCCGAAGCGACATTAAAAGAGGAACTCGGCAAATCTGGTCTACAGCCACAAATGATTGACTGGAAGATTCACCTCATCGACTGAATTTCGATTTTTTTCAGTTGACCTTCCCGTTCAACCAGCAGGCTGAAAGGAAATTTTCGTGAACCGATCAGCTCACGAAACTCTTCACTGTTTTCACATCGTTTGCCGTCAATCTCATAGATCCGGTCATTGATTTTCAGTTTCGCAAGATCTGCGGGTGACGATTCGATAATATCGGAAATCACGATCACGGCAGGATCAGCTTCGTCAGTCAGCCACTGAACCCCCAGTTTGACCGGCTTTCCGGATAATGTGACCGGTAATTCCAGCAGTTCTTCCTGATCTTTACGGCGGACCTGCAGGACAATCTGGTTGGGGGAATTCTGAACCAGAGCTCCAAAACCCTGCTCCGCAATGGGAGACTGGTCATCAATTTTGACAATCTCGTCACCTGCTTTAAGCCCTGCTTTTTTGGCAGGAGTATTCGCCATGACCTGAGTTAACACTAATTTTCCCTGGGAATAAATATCTGCGTTCCAGGCCACCCCCAGTCGCGGGGGATCGCTGTTATCAACGCGTGCTTCCTGATCAATACCTGACAGGATATCCTGATTGGCATCGCGGAACCTGGGCTTTTCCGACTGCAATGCAAAATCCAATGTCAGCCGGGTTAACAGCTGGGCACTTTTTCGTGCTCCCGGATAATCAATTTTATAGGCATCGTCTTCCGGCCGATGATAGTCTGCATGCTTGCCGGTATGAAACATCAGGAAGGGGATCCCTTTCTGATAAAAGGGCCAGTGATCGCTGTCCGGTCGGATCGCAGAATCAAAATCAATTTTGAGATCGGTTTCACGATGATTGGACAGCACGGTACTGGATCGCAGCCCATAAGCAGAACGGGAACCGAATAATGTGAGGGGATTCTTTTTCAGCCGCCCTACCATATCCAGATTGAAATAAAGCACGACCTGATCCAGGGGCACTGTCGGGTGATTGATCCAGTGTCGCGAACCCAGCAGCCCCATTTCTTCCGCATCCCAGAATACAAACAGAATCGATCGGCGGGGAAGTTCTTTGTATAACGATAATGCTTCAATTACTTCCAGCAATGCCGCGGTCCCACTGGCATTATCATCCGCTCCGTTATGAATTTGTCCCACGCCGCCGCGACTGTTGGATGGTTTTCCGTAACCCACATGGTCGTAATGCGCGCCGATGACCACGTATTCATTTTTCAGCTCGGGATCGTTTCCCGGAAGCATGCCGATGATATTCCGGAAGCCGCCATCAAATTCCTGGAAGTAACCTTCGTCAGCCATTCCCGGTTGAATCCCCTGTTTCTGGAGAAACGTCCGGATATAAGTTCCCGCAGCCTGACCTCCCTGTGAACCAGCCTCCCGACCTTCCAGGGAATCACTGGCCAGAAATTCGATATGCGATTTCAGCTCGTCAACAGTAATCGAATTCGCAGCTGCTTTAAAGACAGCCGCGGAATTGGTCTCAGCCTGCAGACGTACTCCCACAGCTGTCATGCAGAGAACAGAACCAGCCAGCAGAATTCGGATCGAAGACCACCACTTTTGACGCAGCTGATTCACGACCGGATTCTCTACAGAGGATAATTTCAATTGGGATTTCACTCTTGGAAATTTCTATCATTTAGGGTTGTAGCAGACTGAGAGAGTAACCTATTCTTACTCTGCTACGCATTTTTGTCTAGCGAAGTGTACATCAGCTATGAATCAAAGGCGATCTCAGCAGTGATACAACGACTGGTATTGCATATATTTACGTATTTTCGATAAAACACGGCCTGAGGCCTCTTGCGCCTCAACCGGCTATTTTTGCTGCTAAGGGACGCTTAGGAAATGACTTAGAGTAAGCAACTTTAAGTTGAGATGCAATTCTGAATTTTTAAAAACGACAGGCAAGGAAGCCATGATACGTTCGTTCGCTCATCATCTACTCCAGTTCTCGCTTTCATTTTTACAACAGCGAATGGGAATCTCATTTCTTCTGGGATCGATTTGCGGTCTGTTCGTGCTTTCCTGTGTTCAACGATTTCAGAATCTGGTCAGCGACAGCCCCGAAGTCCTGACGGGCATCGGCCTGTCCATAGTGATGGGCATCTGGCTCGGCTTGCCACAGCTGGCATCCCTCTCTCGTGAAAACTCGACCGAGAAGTCCGCAGCTCACCAGAAACAGATCCGCTTTACATTATTGATCCTTTCACTCTGGTCTATCTGTTTTCCGTTTTTGCTGGCACTGCTTAATCAGGTTCTGCATTGGGTCACTCTCTCGCAACTGACGAACGTCGTCTTCGTGACAGGACTGATGACACTGTCTGCCATGGCTCTGATCCTGCCTGCTGTTTTCTGGGCTACCCGCCTGTGCTGGCTTGCGACAGTGACTGCCGACGATTTCAAAAACTCCCGCATACTCCTGCATTCTCAACTGGCCCGTTTCCTGACTGGAGTCAGTGCTTCACTGATTCTGTCTGCTTACTGGCTGGTTCCTGCATTCGGCTGGGCCGGAACTTTGTTGATCCCGCTCACCGCCACACTGTTTTTCTGTTGCATCCCCTGGATTGGATCACTCTGCGAGAGTTATCTGCCTGAATACTCACACTGGCTCAAACTGGATATCTTCCAGCAACTGCTGCAACCCTCTACCGATCGCACGCCTGCTCAACGCGCGGTTGCACCTCCCCGTATTCCAAAGGTGATTCAGGTCGGCTCTTATGTAATGAGCGTGATTACCGGCGTTCTGCTGGTGACCGTCAGTCGGATTCTGTTTCAGCTCTATCCAGATTCCCTTTACCTGAAAGTCACTATCTGGGCAGGATTTCTGCTTGGTATCGCAGTTGCTTTTGCGTTCCTGCAGGCCCGCAAGCCAGGAAAACTCGTTCAGACAACTTCCAGCCTGTCACTTGTGGCGGCACTGACTGGCGTTGGCTGTCTGGCGCTGTTCCCGCTGCTGGTTTCATGGATGCTGTATGCCAATGCCTATATTGAATTCGCAATGCTGCTTTCATTCATCCGTGGTGGCTTAACGGCGTCCATCTTCTGTCTGCTGGGAACCTGCTGGGGTGGCTGGCTCAAACTCTCCAGTGCAGTGCGGTATTCTTCCAAAGAAAACACTACTGTTACTACACTTCCCGTCTGGCAACCGCTTTGCCTGCTGGCCGGTATGCTTGGCTGTCTATGGCTCATCGGATCGGCTGACATCAAGCTCAAAACACTTACAATGCTCTCCAGCCTGGTATTACTCGCTCTGGCTGTACTCGTCCGACTGACACACTTTCGACTGCCGGCGACACGCTGGCGTGCCGCTGGCATCTTCTGCGGGCTGGCACTGTTCACTGCCGGTCTGCTCAATCACAACAATTATGATGTTCGTCATTCGGCCAAGCTGTTATTCTCGACTAACACTTTCACCGGATTACGTTATGGATTGAAACCCGAACTGCTCCCCCACCTGGATGAAGGCCGTTGCCTGTCTGAGGTGGAAGGACAATACGGTACCTTTACCATCTGGTCCTATCGGGAAAATCAGATCCAGATCCGCAGAAGTGGTCTGCCATTCGGCGTGACCACTGTGGATGCAGGATTGTGCCCGCATACTACCGGGGAACTCATGCCCTTTGTAATTCCCGTGATTTTACATGAGCGTCCTGCAGATGTGCTGTTTCTCGGTCTGGGTGCCGGTGTGGGTGTGAATTCCAGTCTCGACTTCCCCGTGCAACATGTGACCTGCATGGAACCGGATCGAAGCCTCGTCAAATTATATCACGAAGAGATTACCCCACGAAATGCTATTTCCGCTTTCGATTCAGAACGCGTCGAACTGGTTCAGACCCCGATCGCATTAGCGATGGCAGCCCGTGCAGATGCGGAAAAGAGATATGACCTGATCATCAGCAACCCGGTCCAGTCGGTTGTCACACAATCTCAGGCAGAGTTCACCACCGAGTTTTATCACAATGTTTCGCGGCATCTGAATCAGGATGGCATTTTCTGCCAGCGTTTTCAGCACATCGATTTTGGTGCGCAGCCATTGCGGGTGATGGCGCAGACGTTTCGGTCTGCATTCCAGCAGGTTCTGGCAATTGAAATAGCCAACGGTGAAACGCTGTTTATGGGTACGAATTCAGAACTCGGTTTTGTCAGGAACAACCTGATCGAACGAATCCAGGCACCACAGGTCAGACGCACGCTGGCACAGGTTGGCTGGGACTGGTCAGTCCTGTTGAATCTGGCAGCATACTCAGATGACGCTCTGGCAGATATGTCCGCCGATGTCAAAACTACCGTCAACAATACCTCAAACGGAAACTTCGCTTTCAGACTTCCCTATGAAATGATGCGCTGGGGGATGAAGCAGGAAGAAATCCGGAAAATGGTCTCTGCGGAAATCCACAGCGAGAACCCGACCAGAGAATACCGCAGCAGCCGCCTGCTGAACTGGATGGAGGGCGAGAAGAATGATCCGATCATACTCAGACGCCTGTCCGAAGTGACGGCGCAGAACAATCTGATGGCTCGCTATCCCGATCAATACTGGAAATATCGCAAACCGGCCAAAGATCAGATTACAGAAAACCCGCGTTCGCTCATCAGGCAGGTGGCAGCAGAAAATCTGCACAAAGAAGATTACATTCACGATGAAGATAAACGCCGCATGTATTACTTTAAAGCGCTTTCGGACGCAATGGGGACAGCAAATCCCTCGATCGATCAGATTGGTCGCGTGACGATGTTTACTTCCACTTACGATCCGATGATCAGTTACTTCATGCATGACGAAGTCGCAGAGCTCTACAAGAAATCTGATGATGCACCGGATGTCCTTGAATTTTCGCATCGTCTCCATGCCATCAATTATGGTGCCGCCAATGATCGCTCGATTGTTTCCATTGTACGAGCCTTGGAAATGGCGGCGACTGACCCGGAGCTGTTCCAGAAACCGGGGCAGCAGTGGGATCATCTGAACGGCTTGCTGCAGGCTCTGAAATATCGCTGGGACAACCGCTCTCAGGCGCGACCTGTCACTTCGAAGCAGGCTTTGCATGACATCGAACTCAGCATTTCCGGAATCGAACAGGCAATCGCCACGATGGATTCCCTGCAACACCGCGTGAATGTCAGCGAGCAGGACTGGCAACTGCGAAAACGGGTTCTGGAACGCACACTGGTGCGTCCGTTGGAGACCTATCACGCGCGGGTACTGCCTCATCACTATAAGAAATCCCGTGAAGAGCGAAAAAAACTGCTGGATGGACTCAATCTACCGACGGTACCATCACTGTAAATGTATCGCTCACTTGACTTTGTCGCCTGCACTTTTGCCCCGCTGAGGAAAAATCGGAAACACTGAATCTTTTTGATTTCCGAACGGGTATACTGGACGGCTGGGATTGCATTTCATTTTATTTAAAATCAATCCCTGGCAGAGCTGATCAGGGAATCCCTGCACAATATCTCATTCCGATTGTGTCTCTACTCCGGTCAGCTTCGCGTTTTAAAAGTGTGAAAAAACGCATCACTTTTCAATACGAATCTCAACACTACGGCAAAGGCATCGTATGAGAACCTCCTGCATTTCGGGCTCCCAAGGCATGTTTAAAAAAACTCTGCTGCACTGCGGACGTCTCCTGTCACTACTTGTCCTGATCTGTTTGTGTAGCAGCACCCTCCTTGCGCAGGAACCGGAGTCGGGAAAACCCGAAGCTGAAAAGAAGGATGAGGAACAGGAAAAAAAGACCGCAGGCCTGGAAACGATCCTCCCCAAACCACTGCTCATCATCAATATCGCCAGTATCGAACGGATCCTCTCGGACATCGATTTCATTTTCGAACTGGCAGCGCGGCCTGAAATCGCCGAAATCGCTTCAGCCTCCCTGGCGAATGTGAATGACCTGGAAGGCATCGATAGAAATAAAAACCTGGGTGTGGAACTGTATCTGAAAACCGGATTACTTCCCCAGCCGGTCCCGACCATGTATCTGCCTGTCAAGAAGGTCCGTACCTTTCTCGATACCCTGGAAGTGATGATTCCAGGTGACGAGGAAACCATCACGAAAGCGCAAGACCGGGATGACCTGTATATTCTTGACGGTCGGCGAGGTAACTCGGTGATTCGGTTCCAGGATGATTATGTCCATATGTTGTTTCAGGGTGTCGAGAATGAAACCAGCCTGGACATGATCAGCTCCCGTGACTTCGGTGATCCCGCGCAAAAACTGCAGAACCTGTCTGCCGACTATGACCTGGCTTTTAAAATTGATCTGAATGCCATTCCCGAACTGATGCGTACCACATTCCTGGGCTTCTTCCGTACTGCCATCGAAACACAACTGCAGCAGCGGGACGGTGAATCCCAGGCCGCCTATGAACTCAGACGCATGTCGGGGAAACAGAATCTGGAAAACATCGAATATTTTCTGAGCGAAGGCCAGGAAATGGTGTTCGGCGGTCGCATCGAAAAAGAAGCAAAACGGGGAGTTGTGGACATGCTCATCAAAGCCAGACCGAACAGTGATCTGGCGCGCGCTGTGAAAAACATTCCCGGTAAAGCCAGCTACTTCAGCGTAATCACTGCGCGCGAGAACCTGCCACTCGCGGTTTCCGCTTCCATGAATATCGCTCGCCGCGATCGACTGATCTACCAGAAGTATCTGAACTATTTCGAGAAACTGCTGAGTGAAAAACTCCTGACCGAAGAGGAACGCCTGCAGAATACCAGTTCGATTCAACAATTCTTCGCCCCGGTAAAATCGATGGTCGACAAAGGGCATATCGATGTATTTACCCAGCTGGTCTCCACGCCAACTAAAAAATTTGCCTTGATTGGCGGCATCAAAGTCGCCCCGTCATCAAATCTGCCTGCTGCCCTGCTGGATATCATCAATCGAATCGATCAACTTCCCGATAACAAAATGCGAATCTTTACGAATGCAGAAACCGTTCAGGGAATCGCCCTGCATCAGGTCCAGCCCGAATCAGAAACAGCCGATGATAAACAACAGCGGTTTCTCGGCGGGGTTCCTTCTCTGTATATTGGAGCAGACAATGAAGTGATCTGGTTTGCCATGGGAACGGAGATTGCCGTCGCCGCTTTAAACGAAGCGATGGAAACACTTAACACAGCAACACCCGAAGCCAGAAAAGAACAACGTACCGCTCCCGTGCAGATGGAATTTCATATACGTCCCTGGCTCAACCTGTTTTCCGAAGCGGAAATCCAGGAAAGCGGCATCATGTCGATACTTGATAACGCCTTCCAGAAAGAAAACGACCTGGTTCTGGTAACCACACAACCTACCGAAACGGGTGTCCGCACCCGGATGCAGTTTGATGAGGGCTATCTGAAACTGCTGGGCATTGCGATCTCGAAACGGTTTGACAGGAATCAGGAACGACAGCTGGAACAGAAAAACAAGAAAGCCCGTGAACTCGAAAAGAACCCGGGGATTGATAACAACTGACCCTGGTGAAACGGGGGCAGTTCACTGTCGCTCGCTTACTTCTTCTTGATTTCCAGGTAATGTTTTACGAACTGTTCCTGCGGCATGGAAACGGTTAGATCGATGTTTGCCTCTTCAAACAGTTTCCGCATCGAACGGCTTTTTTTCCATTCTTCCGGAGAGACAGAACCGTCTTTATCCCGGTCCACCAGTTTAAAGAAATAACCTGCCTGGGCAACCAGCGGATCGGTAGTGGGAGCGGAAACCTGAACCGACTCTGGTTGTGATGGCTTTTCAGGTGTGGACTGCTTCGGTGTTTCAGTTGATCCTGAAGCAGATGTACTGCCGCCCGTAGCCAGAGGGTTCGCAGCAGGCTGTCCGGTGTTCAAAGCGAACATGAAAGAAGCCGCACTCCGCTGTGTTTTCCCTTCTTTGGCAAGCTTGATTTCTTTCGGCGTGAGATAACCATCGCCATTCAGATCCATCGTGAAAAATTCACTCAGCTTCGTGGGATTGTTTTTGCGCCATTCATACAGACCTATCTGACCATCCTGATCCATGTCGTGGGGCACAAATTCCTGATTCAGATCGACTGTCGTGCGAACAGGTTTCGCCGGTTCATTTTTGGAAGAATTACCCGAGGAACTGCCACCGGAACGACCACTTGAGGAAAAATCTGATGAGCCTCCTCGATCCGGTTCAAACGATCCGTAGCGGCTCCGCATGGCGTCGCGGTCGAATCCTCCACTTCGGTCATCGTTACCGTCGTCCCCATCACCGCCGGGCTGGGAAAAACCACCCGGAGGCCCACCAAATCCCCCCGGTGGACCACCAAAACCTCGCGATGAGCCGAAACGACTGCGATCATCACTGCTACGGTCTCCGCCACCAAAGGAGCTCCGCTGACTACGCATCCGCTCCATCACCTGAGGCATGATCCGCTCAAATTCCTGCTGACTCATATCGCGCGATGTATTCACACCGGCTGCTTCCAGAGTTTCCTTGAAACGCCCGGGCATCTGATCAAATTCCGAAGCCTCAATTACCCCGTTTCTGTTGCGATCCAGAAACGACATGAAGCCGCGTGAGCGGCTGTCACCACCGGGCTGCGCATACGCCAGATCAGCGCAAAACCCTACCAGCAGTACAGAAGGAATCAGAAGAGTGGCAAAACGGAACATTTTCTTACTCCGCAGCATTTAGAGCGGTCTTCAACAGGTATTACCGTGTTTAATAAACAGATACCGTGATTGTGCGCATCTGTCTGCCAGAGATGCAAGCCGAATTTCGATATCTGACACTTCTAACACCGGTCGCAGGGGAACAGGTCGATGAATTCCATAAGAATCCCCGAGATCTTTGAAACGAGCTGTAAACTCTTGAAGTATAATATGATAGCACCCGTTTTACTTAAATTGTCTTGTATTTGATTTTGAGGCAACTTAGCCTGTATGAGGTGAGATCCAGCGATAATACAACCACAGTCAGGACAACAATCTGTTTGTGGCACTTTTTGAAACTGAATTTCCGACACTCCCAAACAAATATACACAAGAACATATAAATTGATTATTTTTACGCCTGATATCAGAATCGCCATGCAAATGATGACAAATATCAAATCCCACGTTTTTTTTATCATCACCCTGATGGGTCTGATTCCCTGTTCCGAAATCCTCATAAATTCCGTACATGCACAGGAATCTGAAGACCGCGGTGAGAGACGTGACCGGGGTGGCTTCGGTGGCGATCGCGGAGGTTTTGGAGGGGACCGTGGCGGATTCGGAGGCAGAGGCGGGTTCGGCGGAGACCGTGGTGGTTTTGGCAGTCGAGGTGGATTCGGTGGCCCCCGGGGCGGAATGGGTTCACTGGTCAATCGGGAAGAGGTTCAAAAGGAACTCCAGTTGACTCCAGATCAAATCAAGCAGCTTGAAGAAGCCGCTGCAAGTATGCGACCCACTCGCGAAAGTATGGAACCCTTCATGACGCGGCTCCGCGAAGCCCAGACGGACGAAGAACGAACTAAAGTCCGGGAAGAAATGGGGGCATCGTTTGAAAAGCAGCGTACCGAAGGCGAAGCCAAAATGATGAGTCTGCTCAACGAAAAGCAGGCTGCCCGACTGAAACAGCTGCAATTACAGGAAGCCGGCTACCGACAGCTGACCAGCGACGATACCGCAAAACAGCTCAAACTCTCAGATGATCAATTGAAACAGATTACCGAACTGGAAGAACAGCGTTCCAATGCCCGCCGAGATCTGGGCCGCCGTGCAACTTCGGAAGAACGCGATAAAGTTCAACAGGAATTCGATCAGAAAATCGAAGCCGTGCTGACCAAAGATCAACAGACACAATGGAAGCAGATGCTGGGGCCTGCCCTGGTCACAGATGCAAAACCGGCTGAACCGGGCGCACCTGCTGTCAGCAGCAGTTCCAGTCCCACTTCACGACCCCGTCCGCAGATCCCCCTGGAACCGGAAGGACTCAAACCCGAAGATCGTAGCATCTCGTTCGGCGGTAGCAATACGGTCGCCATGAATGATGCAGCCAGCAAACCTGCTAACACTGATCAGCCACAGACGGCGAAGAAACCCGGGCCTGTCAACAAAATGTCCTTTAACTTCCGGTTTGCCCCCTGGGGTGATGTTCTGAAACTGTTTGCAGAATCAGCGGGTTACACACTCGACCTGAACGATGTCCCACCGGGAACCTTTAATTATTTCGATCAGGGATCCTACACTCCGACGGAAGCACTCGACATTATCAATGGCTATCTCCTGCAAAAAGGATATATCATTGTCCGCCGCGATCAGTTCCTGGTGGTTCTGAACATCGATAACGGTATACCTCCCAACCTGGTCCCGATTGTCGATTCGGAAAAGATTACCGAGCATGGTAAAAATGAACTGATGAGCGTGACCTTCCCGCTGGAAGGGGTCGACGTTAATCAGGTCGCCAAGGAAGTTCAGTCAATACTCGGGCCGCAGGGAAAATCAGTGGCCTTGAATACGGCAAACTCCATTATCGTGACAGACATCGGCAGTAATCTGTCGCGAGTGAAAAAACTGCTGGAAGGTGCCATGGCAAATGCAGGTCCTTCCGACATGGCTTTTCGTTCTTTTGAACTGAAATTTATTGACGCAACAGAAGCGGAAAAAATTGTCCGCAGCCAGTTCGGTCTGCCTGCTGCCACTCAAAATGTGAGTGCCAGCGCATCTTCCTCTTCATCGCGCTACTATGATTACCGTTCCAGAGGCAGCAGTCGAGACCGGGATCGAGGTGGTAGCCCTCCTCAGCCACAACCCGCCAAAGAATCCAACACTCAGGTGACCGCCGATCCGCGCACAAATCGACTGCTGGTCACTGCCACACCCGATCAGATTAAAATCGCTGAGGAAATTATCAAGTCAATCGACGTCGATGAAAACAACCCGCTGGGCCCCGGAGGCAATAAACCCTTCCTGCGGGTTTATACCGTCAGTTCTGCTGACTCTCGCGAAGTGACCAAAACTCTGGATGCCATGATGCCAGGTGTCGTGGTCAATGAAGATGCCCGCAATGATAAAATTCATATTCTCGCCACACATAAAGAACACGAAAAACTAGAAGAAATGATCCGTCAGTTGGACGGCGAAGGGGGCAGCCAGTCTGTTTCTGTAATCAACCTCAGCTTGCTGGATCCCATTTCCGCCACCACCACGCTACGGTCACTTTTCCTGCGCGATGGTGACGATGCCCCGACGATCGAAGCCGACCTGCTGGGTCGTCGCCTGTTGATTCGTGGCACTCCCGACCAGGTAATTCAGGTCAAAGCGCTACTGGCCCAACTGGGCGAAGATGGAACAGGTCGCGCCAATGACTCTCGTGAACGGGGCCCGGTCCGGACAATTCCACTGGGCGGCCGGGATTCCCGGGAAATCATGGATCTGATCAATAAACTGTGGTCCGCATCATCGGGTGAAGAAAACCCGATCCGGATTGTGGTCCCCTCTGAAAACAACCTGATCCGCGAGCGCATCATCGGTGGCGAAGAAGAAGAGGCCCCGAATCGTAACCGGGGTTTTCGCAATCCATCACAAAACACCAGTGCACCTCTGAATCGACCGATTCGGCAGCAGCAGCCTGTACGTGATGCCGACCAGCGACGATTTTTCTTCACCGCCAGTGATGAGAAAACAGAAGCTGCAGCAGAACAGAATGACGAGATCGATTCCGGAAAAACTCCGGAAAAACCACAGCAACCAGCAACCGGCGAGCAACCTGCTGAAGGTCCGCAAGCTCAAAAAAAGGATCCGGTGGCGGTTTCCACCAACGGAGACAACCTGATTATTTCTTCGACTGACCTGGAAGCCCTGAATCGGCTGGAAAAAATGATTGATGCACTCACGCAGGCGATTCCTCCCAAAAACCAGTGGACCGTTTTTTACCTGCGTTCTGCCGATGCCACTGCGACCGCCAAAATGCTGGAAAGCCTGTTTCCCAGCAGTTCTGTCTCCGACATGGATGCGGGTTCCGGGATGTTCAGCGGTATCTCCAATATCGGTGGCAGCCTGATGGATGCTACTGGGCTCTCCACGCTGGGGATGGGACCTCAGACATTACGCATTATTCCGGAAGTCCGATCCAATGCACTTTACGTGACTGGGCCCTCCGATAAAGTCCGCTCTGTGGAACAGATGCTGAAAGTCCTGGATACCTCGGAACTGCCCGCTTCACTGCGAGATCGTTCCCCCGGAATTATTCCCGTCGAATATGCTTCAGTCACAGAAGTAGGTAACATCGTCAAAGAACTTTACAAAGATTACCTGCAGCCACCTCAACAGCAGAACAATTCCCGCAGAGGCGGCAATCCATTCGCCGCCATGATGGGAGGAGGCTCACAAGGTGGCGCGAGTGCTCAACCTGCAGAAGCCCGACTTGCTGTCAGCGTAGATGAAAATGCCAATCAACTGCTCGTCTCTGCCAGCGATTCCCTGTTCCAGGAAATTGAATCACTGGTCCGTGAACTGGACTACTCTGCAAAAATGTCACGAAAGTCGGTACAGGTCATCACTTTGAACAATGGAAACTCCGCTCTGATCCAGAACGCTCTGACTTCACTGTTACCCAATGTCACTGTGAGTACAACCGGTGATACACGCAAGAAAACAGCCGACCCGACACCTGATTCACCCTCTCAGTCTACCTCCCCCTCAAGTTCTGGTGATCGTGGTGAAGAAATCCGTAATTTCTTCGAACAGCGAATGCGCGAACGTATGGGATCCGGTTCTTCCGGCGGGGATTCAAGTCGCAGCAGTTCGCCTTTCAGCGGTCGCAGCTCACGCGGTTTTCGTTTCCCGGGCAGCGATGGTGGCAGCTCACGTGGCGGCGGCGGTCGCTCCAGCCGTAGTCGTGGTCGCTGAGACAACAATACAACATCCATCCCAATCTTCTGATATCAAACCATTGAGTCAACTCCATGGAAATCGGTGAAATTCTCCAAAGACGTGGCATCCTTGATGAACGCCAACTGCTCATGGCACAGCAGTCGGCGAATGGAGATCGTCTGGACCGGGTTGTCAGGGAAATGGGACTGGCTTCAGAGGAAGACCTGCTCAAAGCGTTCGCAGATGAACTGGGCATGAAATACTTTGAGCTCAAAGATTATCAGGTCGACAAGGAACTGCTGGCCCTGTTCCCCGCGACACCCATTTTTCGTAACGCCCTGCTCCCGCTGCAGCGTGATAACGGTCGCGTGCTGGTCGCTTCGGCAGATCCATTTGATTTTGAAGCCATCGATGAACTCAGTTCTCTCTCTGGTTTCAATCTTGAGCTGGTGCTGGCATTACACGATGATGTGGTGGAACTGATCAAGGAAAATCTGGGAGTCGGCGGCGATACGATTAATGAACTCGTTTCCCAACGCGCTGCGGAAGATGGCGTCGAACTCCTGGAAGAAGTTTCCGAGGAACATGGCGAACTGGCCGACATGGCGCAGACCGCTTCCGTAATTCGCCTCGTCAATGAACTGCTGATCGAAGCACTGCAACAGCAGGCCAGTGACGTGCACATTGAACCTCACGAAACCGGGCTGGTAATCCGTTATCGGGTTGACGGTCTGCTGCGGGTACAGTCGGTCCCTCCGGAAATCAATCATTTTTATTCGGCAATTATCACGCGACTCAAAATCATGTCGCACCTGAATATTGCGGAAAAGCGACTGCCCCAGGATGGACGCATCAAACTCCGTATCACCGGCCGGGAAATCGATGTCCGTGTTTCGATCATTCCCATGATCTACGGCGAAGGCATCGTCATGCGTCTGCTCGATAAAGAACGCATGGTATTTCGCCTGGACAATGTCGGCCTGAACCCTGAATTGTTGAAAACATTTCGCGAGATGATCCAACTGCCTCACGGTATCATTCTGGTAACCGGGCCGACAGGCAGTGGTAAAACTTCGACTCTCTACAGCGCCTTAAACGAAATCAAAAACCCGGAAACCAAGATCATCACCGTGGAAGACCCGGTAGAATATCACAGTGAAGGCATCAGCCAGATTCAGGTGAATTCCAAAATCGGGTTGACCTTCGCCGCGGGACTCCGCAGTATTTTACGCCACGACCCCGACATTGTACTCATCGGTGAAATTCGAGACGGCGAAACAGCCAACAGCGCAATCCAGGCTTCGTTAACAGGTCACCTCGTATTCAGCACCCTGCACACCAACGATTCTCCCGGTGCCTTCACACGCCTGATCGATATGGGTGTGGAATCCTATCTGGTCGCCAGCACGGTCGAAGCCGTCCTGGCACAACGACTGGTACGCGTGCTCTGCAAGCACTGCAAACGACCTTACGAACCGCATCCGGATAAAATCCCACCCGACTTCCCTGTTCAAAACATCAAAGAACTCTGGGAGCCGGTCGGCTGTCGCCACTGTCGTGAAATGGGATACTCGGGACGAATCGGGATTTTGGAACTGCTCGTCAATGATGCCGTTATTAGACGGCTCTGTACCGAGCATGCCAGCTCCGGACAAATCCGTGACTATGCCCGCAAAAATGGCTGGCAGACGTTAAGAGATGCAGGCTGGCAGAAAGTCCTGGAGGGAGTGACATCCATTGATGAAATCCTCCGCGTGACCAAAGGTGATATTTAAGCGAAATACGTATTTCAGTAATTAAAGTTGTGATAAGCAAACGCTACCAGAGTTAGAACCATGCCGGATTTTCAATACATCGCACGCGAAGCAACGGGCCGCCAGGTCACGGGGATTCTGTCGGCATCCAATCAGCAGGATGCCTTGAATTCACTGGCCGCGCGCAGCCTGTTTCCCGTGAAAGTGGATCTGGCAGATCAGGCGAAAGCGCAGCTGAAACATTCAGGCCGTCGTGTTCGCGCTCGATATCTTTCTATCTTTTACACACAACTGGCAGACCTGCTCAAATCGGGTGTCCCGCTGCTGCGTTCTCTGGAACTGTTAAATAAACAGTCAACGAATCCTTCTCTCAAACAGGTACTGGAAGAAGTGCGTGCAGAAGTCGCCGACGGAACCCGGTTAGCTGTCGCGATGGGACAGCATCCGAAAGTTTTTTCCGAACTCGCAGTCAGCATGGTCCGCGCCGGCGAAGAAGGCAGTTTTCTGGAAGACGTACTCAAGCGTATCGCCAGCTTCACCGACCATCAGGAAGAACTGAAAAATCGCGTTGTGGGCGCCATGATTTACCCCGCCTTCCTCACTACGTTTGGAACCGTTATCGTCAGTTTTCTGCTGGTTTACTTTGTACCCAAATTTGAACCGATTTTTGCACGCATGTCAGAACGGGGCGAACTTCCCTGGGCTACCACGACCCTGCTGGGGTTCAGTGCATTTATGCAATCTTACTGGTTTATCATATTTTTCTCGATCGGAATGGCGGTTGTCGCGGTTTATAAATATATCGAAACAACAGAAGGTCGATACAAATTCGATCAGTTCCGCCTGACAGCCTATGGGCTGGGGGACGTGGTCCGCAGCCTGGCGATTGCCCGCTTCTGCCGCATCCTGGGAACACTGCTCGCCAATGGTGTCCCCATTCTGCAGTCGCTCCGAATCGCCAAAGATGCCGCCGGTAACAAAGTGATCAGCAGGTCCATCGGGGAAGCTGCTGAAAGCATCTCTGCCGGAAAATCGATCGCCCAGCCTTTCGCTTCAAGCGGTCAATTCCCCGAAGAAGTCGTCGAGATGATTGCCGTGGGAGAAGAAGCGAATAACCTCGAACAGGTGTTAATTGATATTGCCGACAACATGGAACGGCAGACCAATCGCAAGCTCGATATGTTTGTACGCATGCTGGAGCCGTTAATGCTCCTGTTGATGGCAGCAGTTGTGGTTTTTGTGATGTTAGCGTTGCTTTTACCGGTTTTTCAAAGCTCAGGTTTACTATAATAAAAGTAGAAAACACGTATCGGTTTTATCTTCACACGGGTAGAACCCAGAAACGTTCCTTCTGGAAATGTATATAGCGAAAAGGATGGAGACATGTATCGAATTAAATCACAAACCAGACAACAACGTCGCGGCTTTACTCTGCTGGAAATGCTGATCGTACTGGGAATTATCCTGGTTATCGCAGCCATGGTGGTTCCCAACCTGCTGGGCAGTCAGAAAAAAGCCAATATCAAAGCCACCCGGGCCAGTATCCATAATCTGGAACAGGCTTTCAAACTGTATGCTGCCGAGAACAACGGCGAATACCCGCAAGGGGGGCCCGAACAGCTGGAACTGTTGATGCAGCCCGTCAGCACTGATGGACAGGCAGCTGAACCATTTATCGAATCCGTTCCCCTTGATGCCTGGGGAGAGGTCTTTCATTATGAGTACCCCAACAACAAAGCCAAATCCACCAAACCTGCCATCTGGTCATCCGGACCAAATCAACAGGATGAAAACGGCTCTGGTGATGATGTCAACAACTGGGATCTGAACGAATAATCTGTCTTAGCCAAAGGGCTGCTACAGATGATTTCAGAGGTCGTCGCACGTGATAAAACAGCCACACATTTTACGAAACGCGCATCAGCATCGTTCAGCCTTTACGCTGTTCGAAATGCTGCTGGTGCTGGCATTACTGCTGGTGCTCGTTTCCGTGGTGTGGCCCGCCGTCCTGCGAATCAGTTCCAGTAACCGACTGCGGCAGAGTATGCAGGATGTGAATTCGGCCTTCGCAGCCGCCCGTATCCGTGCGATTGAACATGGCGTGAATTACCATGTTTACCTGGAACTGGGAGGGACTCAGTATCTGGTTGTTCCCGTGGATCAGGGACTGCTGGGCATCAATACCGCAGAGAGCGGTTCTACCAAGACGGGTACCAGCGATGCTTTTATCGTCCGCGAGTTGCCTGAAGAATTTCAATTCAGTAAAACAATATCCGCGACCGTCACCGAACCGATCCTCCCTTTTGAATGGCTGTCCAGTCTTCCCAATGCCAAAGATTTACGCTGGGTGGAAAGTTCGTTCCCCATCACTTTCTACCCCGATGGAACCGCAGCTCTCAACCTCCAGCATGATATTCTGAAAAAAGAGCAACAGGTCGCACGCATCGAAGTTCGCGGACTGACCGGTAACACGACGATTTCTTACAAACAGGAGAAATCGCCATGAAAAGCCATCGACAGAATTTTGAGAACCTTAACACCGGGCGTGCGGGTTTGACACTACTCGAAGTATTGATCTCGCTTTCCATCTTCCTGGGTGCCCTGACAGCCCTCAGCCAGTTAATTGGAATCGGTTCGCGAGCCGCGGTGCAGACGCAGCTAAAGACCCAGGCGATTTTTCGATGTCAGTCGATTCTGGCAGAGATTCTGGCAGGCGCTCAGCCGATGGAATCAGTGGCGATGGCGGCGTTTGACGATGACAGCGAAAACTGGAAATGGAGCCTCAACGTTGAGCCAGGCGACTATGAAAACATGCTCAAGCTCACGGTGCTCGTACAATATACGGGCGACTCGGAAACCGTCTCTACCAGTTACCAGTTAATTCGCCAGGTACGCGATCCCGCCATGCTACTGGATGCCGCCAATACCGTGGAAACAACGACCGACACGACTCTGGAGGAACAGTTATGAGAATTCATACGATCCGCCAGTATAGAAATACCGTTCGGTCTTCCGGTTTTACCATGCTGGAAGTCATCCTCGCAATCGGCCTGACGAGCCTGCTGCTGGCCGCCATCTACTCTGCGCTCGATCTGTATTGGAAATACACTACGATTGGTCAGCAACAGGTCGAGCGGGCACAGATCGCGCGGGCTGTCTTCCAGAAATTTTCGCAGGACTTACACTCTGTCACTTTCATGCAGAAAACAGCGGAGGAAGAAGAATCTCCCTCCGACTCGTCCGAAACGGAATCCGAAGAAGTGGTCATTGAAGTGACGAATCCGGATGATGCCTACACGAATGGAAATATCGGCGTGTTTGGAGATGCACAATCCCTGGTTCTGCATATCAGTCGTCCCGGCAGACAGCCCCTGTTCGTCTCAAGTAATGGCAGTACCGCTGCAATGCAGAGCGACCTGCTCTCGGTTTCTTATTTTCTGGCGATCGCGGGAGCAGAAGGTCTGCAGGGAGCCGTGGGAGATCAGTATCGCAGTACCGCGACCACCGGTCAGAGCACGCAAGGGCTTGCCCGACTCGAAGGAGATCGGCTGGCGATGAGTATGGCGGACGGATCAGCTGACATCCAGGTTCTGGCACAACAGTCGCAACTCCTGGCTGCAGAAATCAGCAGCCTGCAGTTTCAGTATTTTGATGGTTCGGACTGGCTGGAAGTCTGGGACAGCATCGAATATGGAACCGTTCCGCAGGCAATCAAAGTGACCATCGGCTTCCAAAATGAAAATATTGAAGGTCTGGAAAAAATCGCCAATGAGAAGATCAATGGTTTTGAGAACAAGTTCAGTATGGTCATTGCCCTTCCCCTGGCTTTGCCTTCGACATTGCAGACCACCACACAGGATACCACCACGTTTTAATATGATTTGCAGATAACGTATGAAATCGTCCACATCACAATTCATTCCGCTTAATCCTTTTACTGATCAGAAAAAGTCGCGGAAGTTACGCGCCGGCAGTACGCTGCTCGTGGTACTTGTGGTCGTGGTCATGCTCAGTCTGGGCGCTTACACATTCTCTGAATTAATGATTGTCGAAGTCGAAGCCACAAATATCTACGGTCGCTCAATCCAGTCTCGCGAGCTGGCGCTGTCCGGAATTGAACTCGCCGCCGCCTATATTGGCGACCGTTCAGACATTGATGGCTGGAATTCCTATCACAATCCGGATCAGTTTCAGAACAAAAATCTGCTGCCCTCTGATGCACCGCGTGCCAGCGGTTATTTCAGTATCGTAGCGCCCGTCACAAAAGATGCTTCTTCGAACACAATCCGTTTTGGCTTGATGAACGAATCAGGTAAGTTAAATCTGAATATCCTTGCCAGTGAAGATGAACAGGAAGAAGGCGCTGCCGTCGATCGTCTGATGAATATCCCGAATATGACCGAAGAGATCGCTGCTGCGATCCTCGACTGGATCGACGATGATGATGAAACTCGATCTTATGGAGCAGAAAGCGATTACTACGAGACACTGGAGTCTCCTTACTTCACTAAAAACAGCCCCCTGGAATCACTGGACGAACTGCTGCTGGTTCGAGGCGTGACACCGGAACTGCTTTACGGCGAAGACACGAACCGTAACGGCCTCCTGGATTCCAATGAAAATGATGGTGATGCCACTCTACCCAATGACAACACCGATGGCATTCTCAATGCCGGCTGGTGCGAATACTTCACCGTTCACAGTCGTGAAATTAATATCCGCCCTGATGGCTCGGAAAAGATCAACGTCAATCAGACCATGCTCACAGAGCTCTACGATGCGCTCGAAACTGAACTCGGACCCGATGAAGCCCGGTACATCGTCGCCTATCGATTAAGCGGCCCTGTTGTCACGGAAAGTGATCTGGCAACCGGTGCGTCGAGTACGACCGTGGGTGGCAGCATGAGTGAAAAACAGGCCCTCAATGAGCTTGCCAACGGAATAGCCAAAGCCATGTTTTCCGAAGAGGGAGTCTCGGTGACCAGGGGAGGTATGGATCTTTCCCCCGGTGGTGCATTTACCATCAATTCACTTTTTGACCTGATTGGTTCTGAAGTCGAAACAGAAATCGACGGAACGAAAACAACACTCTCGAGTCCCTGGCTGGCTGATCCGGGAGCGATGACAGCAGAATTACCCGTGTTGCATGACCTGCTGACCACTTCCAAAAATCAATACATCGAAGGCCGTATCCAGATCGATGAGGCACGACTGGAAACATTGCTGGGCATTCCCGGGATGGAAGCAGATCTGGCTAATGCGATCGTCAATTCCCAGATGACTGCTACAAACGGAGCTCCGTCTACAGAAATCAGTCAGGCGCGCCAGACAACAGGATGGCTTGTGATTGAAGGACTAACGACAATTGAACAAATGCGGTTGTTGGCCCCTTATATCTGTAGCGGCGGGGATGTCTTTCGTGTGCAATCCCTGGGCTATTATGGACAGGGCGGCCCGCTGACACGCATGGAAGCCGTAATTGATGGCACTTTTATACCGCCACGTATTACAGCAATTCGGGACCTCAGTAACCTGGGAAGTGGTTATCCCGTCTCTACTTTACAGGGATTGGTGCAGGAAGAATAACACCTGCACTCACCCGAATCAGAACCTATAATTGATATATCCATCACTGGCGTTTTTGAGAAACTGATTATGGCAGACTACCTGGCAATCAACTGGGAAAAAACAGGGCTCACCGGCGTGGAAGGCCACATTGGCGTTTCCGGAGTCTCCGTGAAACGTATATTCCAGATTCCCTGGCCTGAACAGTTGCATCCGGAAAAAGATCCCGTCTCTGCAGGCAGCTGGTTAAAGAATGAATTCAGCCGCCTCAAACTGACGGCGAAACAGATTCTGATCTCGTTTCCCCGCCACGATACCACAATCCGACTGCTGGAGATTCCTGAAGTCCCTCTCGAGGAAGTTCCGGAAATTGTCCACCTGCAGACAGCCACTCGATCATCTGTTCCCCTGAATCAACTCATGCTGGACTACCTGTTATTACCAGCCCGTGAAGGAAAAGTGACGCGCGAAGTTCTCGTAGCCAGCATCGCAAAGCAGACTCACAACCAGGCAGTGAAAACCTTTCAATCAATTGGACTGGAAGTCACGGCTACGGGTATCAGCTCGATCAATAACGCGGTGTGGGTTACCCACTGCAAACCTGCCGTCATGGACGGACCGGCACTCATCGTCAACCTGGTTGGGACAAACCTGGAACTGACACTGGTCCATCAACGACAGATTTTATTCACCAGTTCCTCCACCCTGAGTTCGATCGAACCTGCCATCGTTGATCAGACCATCCACACTGAAATCAACCGGTTTCTGCTCTCGCGGAGTTCCCAGCTCGGCGGAGATAAAATCAGCCAGATCGTATTGATTGGCGGTCGTGAAGAATGCGCTGCCTTATTAGTTGAACGACTGCAGTGTGCCGTCGAAGTAATTAATCCACTGCAGCAGGAACACTTTTCACAGGAACCCTCAGAAGAACTGGCTTCCCCGGGTGTACTGGCAGGTCCCTTAGGCATTCTGTATTCTCTCCAACAGAAGCAGCTGGAAATCGTAAATTTTCTGCATCCCCATAAAGCAGATGAAAAACCGGATCGCCGTAAACTGCAAATAGGACTGGGGCTCGCGGGAACAGCGCTGATTCTTTTGACAGCCCTGTATCTGACCCATCGGAATGTTTCGGACCTGGATGAGCAAATTGCCGATCGACAGAAGATTCAGCGGGACATGGACGAGTTGCTCAAGCGGGGACAGCCGACCCTGGAGTCAGTCGCTCTTATACAGAAATGGGAAAACTCTAATCCCAAAACTTTGAAAGTTCTGCAGGAAGTGGACACCACTCTCCCGGGAACCGATCGTATCTACCTGAGTGAACTCGATGTAAATCGCTCGGCCAGCCAGACCTCTCTCAGCCGCCTGCGGGCGATCGGAAATGCTAAAGAAGATCTGGACGCCCGCGATCTCAATCAGCAGTTATCCAAAAATAACTTTCGGGTGCACCCCAAACGCAGTACGAACAAAACTTACGATGCCGAGTATCCGGTCCCCTTCGAAATCGATGCAGAAAAACTCCCTCCAAGACCAGAAGTAATACAGCCTGCCGTAACGGCAAAGCAGAATGGAAATTGATCAGGTTGAAAGTAAACCTGCTTCATCCACTTATTTGAGTTGAATGTTAAGACAATGCAAAAACGTGAAAAAATATTGGCTGCGGCTTTTGGAGCTGTCATTTTGATCTGGCTGGGAATGCCTTTGATCAACAGTACGTTCATTGAACCCGTCACAACGCGCCAGAATCAGTTGAAGGCTTTGAACCAGCAGATAGATCAACGGGAACAGAAAGAACTGGAACTGTTGCGCTCTGCCAGGCAACTCGGCGACTGGGTGGATAACAGCCTGCCCCCCGACGAACATGATGCCCAGCGGCTCTATCTGGAATGGTTGAATGACCTGGCAGAACTCTCCGGTTTTTCCAACCTCAAACTCTCACCCGGTCGACGGATGCGGGAAGGAAAAACCTACACTGCGATTCAGGCTTCACTGGAAGGATCGGCAACTTACGCGCAGTTATGCCAGTTTATGCTCCACTTTTATCAAACCGATCTGCAGCAGAATATTATCAGCCTGGAACTGAACAGTACCGGGACACGCGTGTCTGACCCCCTCGAAGTCAAACTGACCGCGGAAGGACTGGCCTTAGCCAAAGCCCGGCCACGCGAACTGCTGTTTCCCCGGGGAAAACTGCTTTCAACTTTGAATTTTGATGCAACGAAAATGAAGGTTCAAAACGTACTCGAATTCCCCAGCCAGACTCCATTTCGGATTCGTCTCGATCAGGAGTTCCTCACTGTTGAAAAAGTTGAAGGTGATACCTGGACCGTTGCGCGAGGCGCAAACCTGACAGTACCTGCCCGTTATGAGCCTGGGACATTACTGGAACTGGCACCGTTAAATCAATTCTCTGAAGGCAGCACGCGTCTGCAGCAGCCAAAGACCCAGGATGCCGAGCTTCTTAAAGTACTCAGTACTGCCCATTTTCCTGTAGATCAGGCATTTCTGGTTAAAATTGATAATGAACTGCTGAATGTCATCAAAAGTGGATCCAGTGAATGGAGAGTCCAGCGGGGAATGCTGGATACAAAACCGGTAGCGCACGCAAAAGGCGCCGCTGTCACTCAGGCACCTCAGTATCTGCAGGCATTGTATGATTATCGCTTAATCGCCCGGGTCAGCCCCTTTGCCAAACCAGTTCCGGATAAAGTCTACAAACTGGATTTAAAAGAAATTGGTAAACAGACCGTCGTCCGGGGTGACACGCTCAATCTGACACTTCCTCTGGAGGGAGTCAATCCGTCTCTGGCGAATCCTCAGATTACCGTCAAATCAGATCTACCCGGTTTCGTCTCAGAAGCAGATAAACTGAAATGGTCCCCTGGTAAAGAACAAAAGCCTGGTAATTATCCGGTGACCGTGACTGTCAATCAGGAAGGTCAAAAAGTCGAACGCACTTTCCAGCTTGACTTTCTGGAACAGAATACCCCTCCGAAAATAGAAGCTGTTTCGTCCATCATCGCCTATCAGACTCAGCCCCTGACTCTGTATGTCAAAGCGACAGACCCAGACCAGCCGACACAGAAACTCCGATTTGGATTAGCCGGCGGCGTCCCCGAGGGCGTCCGAATCAATCCCGAGTCCGGAGAACTGACCTGGACTCCCTCCGCGTCGACCGAATTAAAAGAGTACCCGATTACAGTCACTGTGTCCGACTCAGGAACGCCCCCCGTCACATCCTCGCAGCAGATTAATGTATCTGTCTCACTGGATGATGCATTTTTTACATTTTTAACCGGCAGCATCGAAATCGACGGAAAAAAGATTGCCTGGATCAGAAATCGGGCAACCAACCAGAAACGGGAAGTTCAGGAGGGAGACTCCCTGAAAGTTGCCGACATCCAGGGGGTGGTAAAGACCATTACGGACCAGCATCTGATTCTGGAAATTGATGGAAAACCCTGGATGCTTTCATTGGGAGAAAATTTCAGATCTCTGCGAAACCTGACTTCAGTTCCGGTGTTAAATTGATGTCTCTCATTTCCTGTTTCTACTATTGGACATCAACACTTCTCCTCAAGCTGTTTCCCATACATTTTCCTCTTCCATTCCCCTCTATACATCCCATTCTGACTGCCACATCAATTCGTTGTTATTAACGAGCGGACATCGATACGCGCATCCCTATCTATTATATACACTTACAACGATTCTAACATTCCGCAAATCTCGAGTTTTCTTGCAGGTTTCTGCAACCTTTGTTCAACTACAATGTCAAACTTTGACGATATTAACGATTAAAGGGATTCTAGCGGAGTCGATCTCACCTGAGATGCGTCCACACTTTCTGACTCTCATTCCTAAAATCAAATCCTGGTAAACACGGGGTAAAACAGTGTTGTCTTACAAGCGAATCACCAGAAATTTTTCCAGTCATCTGCGATGCCTGCTGGCGGTGCTCGTTCTGAGTGGGCCCTCAATTTCTGCGCACGCCGAAGGGAAATTTGGTTTCTGGAATCGTCTTCGTAAATCGGACGAAGCTCAAACCAGTGAGTCCGGCTCAGCAGCCGTTGATTCAAAGCAGCAGGCCGAGGCGATTCAGAAGCAGGTACGCAAAGCCAGTGATGTCGCTGACATTTCCCTGAATCATGTCCAGGCAACCTGGGCACAGGTATTAAAACAGGTGGCGGAACAGAGTGAATTAACCCTGGTTATGGATGTCGTTCCCAAAGGCTTCTATTCCAGAATTGACAAGCGACCTCATACCCTGATCGAAACCTTTCAGATTTTAAACCGCGAGCTTGAGCCAAAGGGTTTTCGGCTGCTGCAAAAAGACAGCTTTCTGATCGTGCTTGATCTGCGGGAAGCAAAAGCCAAATATATTCGCCCCACAATTCAGTCGGCTGACCGGACTCCGAAAGGTAAACAACCTGGAGAGAATCATATTCGCCAGATGGAACATCAGGAACAGGCAGAACCATCACCATCTCCTGTCTCACCAGCTGATGCCCCCGCTCGATTTGAGAAGAGTGCCCGCAAAATTCAACAGAAAGAAGCGACGCCTCAGGTTGCTATTTTTACCGTCCGACCGCGTACTCTGAACAGCACGGAAATCCTCCGTCAGTTCTACCATGCCTTTGAATCGCGGGCTGAACTACAGGGTGAAGGTCCGCGCGGATTTCCCGGACTGGTCGTCTTCAAAAGCCAGGAAGCCAGCCTGATTGATGAGCAGACTCAGGAACCACTGAAAATCATCGACACGCAAATTGATTTTCGAGTCGGCATTGATAAAGAGAATAACGAACTGATTTTTGAAGCAGCACCGTCTAAAGCACATGCATTGAAAGCGACTGCCTTCAAACTGGACCAGGCAGCGAAAGGATTTTCACAATCCATTCAGCTGGTAACCGGATCACCACAAATTGGCCAGGTAGCTCAGAAATTACATAAACAAAACAATTCCACACCGGCTCCTGCAGCATCCCAACGATTACCCGTCAAAACGTACTCTGATAATTTTGTCTCTCCCCGTGATCAACAGATCGACCAGCTCAGACAGCGCGTTGATCAGATCGCATTTCAGGAACAGCAACCGGGGTCTGCACAAAATCCGCAGCAACCTCAACCTGCCGACAAACCCGCCCAGGTGGAACAACAGCGTTCCCTGCCTGAACTTCTGCAGGACTTGAGTGGCAACGTTAATATCGAATCGGTCCCGGATCTGGGTGTTCTGATCTTGCGTGGTAAAGATGAAGATGTCACCGCGTTAATGAAAATCATCAAAGAACTGGAAAAACTCAGCGAAGGCACGCGTCCCGATATTCACCTGTTAAACTTGCAGCATGTGAACTCGACTGCACTTGCCGAACTGTTGAATGGAGTTTACGAAGACCTGGTGAAATTACGTGCTATTCAGGGACAGCTCCAGAAAATCAAGATCATTCCACTGGTCAAGCCAAATGCGTTACTGATTCTGGCTCCGGATACAGACATGCCGTCGATCCTCAAACTGGCTGAAGAACTGGATCAACCCGTTAATCCAACGAATGAGTTTGCCGTCTTTCAGCTCAAGAGTGCCAGCGCCAGTCAGGTCGCGACGACCATTCGTGAATTCTATAATGAACGCGGCGGACTGGGAACACGCATCATTGTATCTCCCAATATCCGTACCAATTCCGTTATTGTCCAGGCACCACCACGTGACATGCAGGAAGTTGCTGCCCTGATTCAGAAAATCGATCTGGATCAGTCACAGGCTGTCAGTCGCGTCAAAATCTTCCCCTTAAAAAATGCGATTGCTGCAGATCTGGCGGAAACTTTGAACGCCACCCTGCAAAGTGTTCTGAATCCTGCTGCCGCTCAGACAGCGGGCCTGGGAACCAACGTCGGCGGTGCGGGTGGCGAAGCCGCACAGCAGTTACAGGAAGCCCGTTCCGTCGTGCTGGAGTTTCTCTCGCAGGAAGGAGCACAAAGTCGAGTCCTCCGATCCGGCTTGCTGGCCGATATTCGTGTTATCCCGGATCCTCGTGCAAATACCCTGGTCGTCACTGCCCCCAAGGACAGCCTGGATATGATTGGCGCGCTGATCGACCAGTTTGATGCGCGTGTTTCTACCGTGGCAGAACTGAAAGTATTCACCTTAAAGAATGCCGATGCAGAATCCATGGTGGCTTTACTGCAGTCCACTTTCTCTGCTGACAATCAGCAGACCGATCTGGGAATACAGATTGCCGGCGTGAACGATGCGAACAGTAATCTGATCCCCTTGAAGTTTTCCGTCGATCGCCGTACAAACTCAGTGGTCGCCCAGGGTGGTGCAGATGCTTTGCAGATCGTAGAAGCGATCCTGCTGAAACTGGATAGTGCCGACAGCCGCAAGCGGGAAACGACGGTCATTCAATTGAAAAACACCCCGGTCGCCGATGTATCGGTTGCCATCAATGAATTCCTTGATACACAACGTTCCCTCATCGCCCAGGATCCGGACCTGATCAGCAGTTTTGAACTGCTGGAACGCGAAGTCATCGTGGTTCCGGAAGCCATCAATAACAACCTGATTATCAGTACCACTCCCCGTTACTTTGAACAGATTTCCAACCTGGTCAAACAATTGGATAAAGAAGCTCCACAGGTGATTATCCAGGCGCTGATTGTGGAAGTCGAACTGGATAACGACGATGAATTCGGGGTTGAACTCGGTCTGCAGGACTCCCTGCTGTTTAACCGCAGTATCATCGATAATATATTGACCGTGCAACAGACAGTCACCGGGGCGAGCAATGTCACCCAGACCAACCAGACGATTGTTTCCCAGGAAGCAACACCAGGGTTCCTGTTTAACAGCATCAATCCCCTGGGAACGAACAATACACAAAACACGAGCAACACGGCAGGACAGGCTCTCAGTAATTTCTCATTACAACGAGGGAACAGCGACCTGGGATTTGGCGGACTGGTTTTATCCGCCAGTTCGGAGTCGGTCAGCATTCTGATTCGGGCCCTGGCTGCCAAACGTAATGTGCACATTTTAAGTCGTCCACAAATTCGTACCGTGGACAATGTGACTGCCCAGATCCAGGTCGGCCAGATTGTCCCTGTCGTGAATGGTGTCTCGGTTACCGCCGTCGGTTCTGCCAACCCGGTAATTGAACAGTCCGAAGCTGGTATTATCCTGACCGTGACTCCTCGCATCAGCCCGGATGGAAACATCGTCATGGAAACCCAGGCTGAGAAGAGTGACTTCAGTGGAGCGAGTGTCCCGATCTTCACCGATGCCACGACCGGAAATGTAGTAGAATCACCTGTCAAAAACATTACCCAGGTACAAACAACGGTCAGTGTTCCCAACGGACAGACCGTCGTGCTGGGGGGAATGATCACGGAATCGGATACGACCATCGAGCGCAAGGTACCCTGGCTGGGTGACATCCCGCTGGTGGGAATTCCTTTCCGCTATGATTATACCTCGACCCGTCGTAAAGAACTGCTCGTCTTCCTGACTCCCCGCATCATTCGTAACGATGCTGACTCTGAGTTTATCAAACAGGTTGAATCAGAACGTATTCACCTGCAGGTTGAAAAAGCGGAACAGATGCATGGCCCGATCTTCGCGGTACCTCCCGGAGAACCTGAATTCATTCCGGAAGGAGAAGGGTTGCTGGAACCGATTCCCACTACCGTGATGCCCCAGGAGAATCTGAATCCGGAGATCATCAACAACCAGCAGCCTGGCGGCATGATCCAACAGATGAGCCATCAGTCAGAACCACCGAAAAAGCAAAAGAAGAAACCAGCGATACAATCGAAATTTCCCTTTTGGGGGCGAGACTAAGTGATGAAACACCTGATTGTGCCTGTCAGACTTTTCATGCTGTTGATGTTATGTGCCTCGACGTCCCTCACTGGATGTACGACGCTGGCACTCTCTCAATGGAACTGGAAATCAGACCCGAAGTATGCGACTGCCAAAAAACCGGCCATCGATATCGTCGTACTCTGGGAAGCGGCCGAAGGGAAAGGCGTGGATGGCAAGCCAACAAGGGGTTTTGCCGGTCAGCTGTTGTTCTTTCAACATAATAATACTTCCCCCGTTTATGTGAAGGGCGACGTTTATGTTGACCTTCATGATGAACAGGGAAATCTCGAAACTCCCAACAAACCAATTCACCAATACAAATTTGACTCCGGTGCCTGGCAGGTCCATGCGGTGGAATCAACACTCGGACCAGCCTATCAGGTCTTTATCCCTTATGTCCGGAAAGGGAGAGATCAGGTCGAATGCGCCCTCCGTGTGAAACTGGTTCAAAAAGATGTTCCCGAAATTTACTCACGCCTGATTTCGGTGAAACTGGAGGGACACACACCTGAAGTGAAAACAGAACCTCTTGTACAGACTCCCGTTAACGATCAGCCGGACGCCCAGGTAGAAGTCGATACCCTGGCCCGTCGTGAAAGGGGTAAACAACTGGAGTTGTCCCCGCAGAATAAAATCAGACAGCTCAAAAAGACACTGGAAGAAAGCAGCAAGATTGAACAGGTCAACGCGGAATCAACGACCCCTGCAGCAGACGAACGAGATGAGCGTATCCGTCGTCTGGAACAGCAGTTGGGTGAATTACTCAACCAGCAGAATCGTGTCACGCAAGCTGGATATCAGACTTCCGAACAGGAGGGTTCTTCTCAACAGTCGATCCGCTATCAGCAGTTCCGATTGAACAGCCCCGAGCAATAACCGGAAACAGATTATTTTCTTGGCGGACAGGTGGACGATGTTATAATTGAGTAGAATATTTTATCCCGTTATTAATCGCATTCCGGATTACCCATGATCAGCCTGAAATTCAAAAATCCCTGTTACACCATGCTTTATGCATGTCTGGCGTTTGCCCTGCCTGCGACTGGCGAAGCACAGGTTCAGAGCCTGTCCAGCAGTAATACTCCTCAGAATAGTGGCAGTACAGGAACAACGGTTGGAAATCTGAATTCCGGAAATCGGGCAGGCGGCAGTGGCAGTACCCAGTCTGGTCTCTCGACCATGGGTAATTTTGATAACCTCAACCCCCAAAGTGGATTTATCGGACGGTCTGAAGACACTCAGAATAACTTTATCGGCCGCACGAATACTCAGGGTGCCACAGGCGCGAATAACGGACAGAATCGCAACTTTAACCGCGCTACAACTGGCGGCTTACGAAACGGGCAGAATCTGAATAACACCGGACAGACGGGGCCCAAGGTTCCTGAATTCCGGCCTCAGTTACGCATCGCGTTTTCTGCAGCCCCTCTTCCGCTGAGCAACGTACAGAATTCGATGGGGGATTCCTTTACACGGATCAAAGAACGCCACGAAAAATTACGCGATGTCGAGTTCCAGTTGAATGCTGACCACAGTGTGACACTGCGTGGCCAAGTCGATTCTGCAGGTGCCAGAAAGCTGGTTGAATTTCTGGCGATGCTGGAACCCGGAGTCAGAACTGTCAACAATGAGCTCATTGTCGCAACTCAACCGGTGATCCCGCCTCCCGCAACTCAGATCAACCAACCCTGACATATCAGGCGAGTGAAGGTTCCGCCGGTGATTTGACGGACTTCATCAACAGTGCATACTGGTGATCATGCTCAGTCAGTTGATCAGCCCGGTCACCCAGCCGATTTTCAGCATAGGGAATTTTCACAACATGACCACTTCCCGGAGCCACTTCAATCGAATCTGATTTCTGATTCAGTAATGCATTCAGGTTGAAGACAGTGTTGCCGGTCGGCGTCATCAACTCCAGTTCATCGTTCAGGCCAAACTTGTTTTTGACATCCACGATGATGCCATCCTCATCCCGGTCGATGATATCGCCGACAAACTGCTGCTTATTTGCCATCGAACGGCCATGCTCATAATTCTGCATGCTTTCGGACGCGTGTCGCTGGAAGAAGCCTTCCGTGTAACCTCGATTGGAAAGACTGTCGAGCATTTCCAGCAGGTTTTCATTGAACTCCACGCCTGCAGCGGCATCATCAATGGCTTTACGATAAACCTGCGCCGTCCGGGCTGCATAAAAGAAGGACTTGGTTCGCCCTTCAATCTTCAAAGAACTGATTCCCATGTCGGTGAATGTTTTCACGTGCTGAACAGCCCTGAGATCTTTTGAATTCATAATATAGGTGCCATGCTCATCTTCGTAAGCGGGCATGTACTCGCCGGGACGCTGTGGTTCTTCCAGTAGAAAGACCTTATCAAGAATCGGCAGTTGTGGGTTTTGTGGCGGGGGTGGATTCTTTAATACGATGTCCCCTTCCAGTGTTTGCACTGCGTCACTGACTTTATAATCCCAGCGGCAGGCGTTCGTGCAGTTCCCCTGATTGGAATCGCGGTGATTCATATACCCCGACAGCAGACATCTTCCGGAATACGCGATACAGAGTGCACCATGGACGAATACTTCCAGTTCCATATCGGGACACTCTTCCTGGATCTCTGCGACTTCTTTAATGGAAAGTTCTCGCGAAAGAATGATGCGGGTCAGCCCAAATTTCTGCCAGAACTTGACGGTCGCATAATTGACGGCGTTTGCCTGCACTGACAGATGGATGGGAACGTCGGGCCAGCGCTCACGCACCATCATAATGAGACCCGGATCTGACATGATCAGCGCGTCAGGCTTCATATCAATTACCGGTTCCATGTTCTTCAGGTAACTCCGTACCTTCAGATTATGAGGGGCAATATTGCTGGCGATATAGAATTTCTTACCGAGACGATGTGCTTCTTCGACCGCTTCCGCCATCACTTCCAGCTTGTTGAATTCGTTTTCCCGGACACGCAGACTGTAGCGGGGCTGACCTGCATAAACGGCGTCTGCACCAAACGCATACGCGTACTGCATGGCTTTACGGGTTCCCGCGGGTGAAAGAAGTTCCGGTTTCATTCTGATACCTGTATCACTTTTCATATTCAAAAACGTAGATTTGAAAGCACATCACTCAAGGCAGGATAGTATTAGTTCCGGGGAACTTTCCATAGGGCCTGGGCAAAATTCCTGCCTAAATCCAGATAACCTTCTGAATTATAGTGCCAACGATCAGAATAACCATACTCATCCGTACTGGTCACGAGCGCGGCACGCTTGTCTTTCTCTACAAAAGCCGCCTGCGCTGCACGTACCGTGTCACCATATTTCCAGACCTTTCCCTCCGGATTGTCACCCGAATCCGAAATGCGGCCGATCACCACAGGCAGGTCATCTGCGTACAACGTTGCACGTATTAAGTCCATAAGACGCTTCAGGTTGGCTTCATACTCCTTCGCAATTTCTTCTGTATAGGCGGCATCACTTTCCCCTTGCATCCAGACAATTCCTGCAGGAACCAGGACATCTGCTTCTCCATCCTTATCGATATCTGTCGTCTGCAGTGCCCGTTTCATGCCAGCCAGAAAATGGTCATACTGATTGATCCCCTGCCCTTTTCCTGTCCCTTTTTCAAAATCAGGATCCCAGCAGCCAAAGTTTCCGGCCGCATCGACGGCGATTGAAGTCCCTCCCCGCGAGATCTTGATCAACGCGATATTCGCATCCGGATCCAGCTTCTGCAGCGTTTTAGCGAAAGAAAGTTCCACGCCAAACCGGTTGGAATAAGTATTCTCCTTGCCATCCGACTTGAAACCAACCCCATGACCGGGTTTCAATTCGGACCAGAGTCCGCGGCCATCGACGGGAACGGCATCTGGCGCGGGATTCGCATGAAAGATCCGCACGCCGGGAACCGACTGCTGGAGATCAACAGGCAGGTCTCTGGTGTAACCATATCCATCCATATTGGACTGACCACCCAGAAAATATACCTGATAGGTTTTTGCGACTGCAGAACCTGGTCCCGCCAGCAGCGAAAACACAACCAGCGGCAAAACCATACACAGAGAACGAATCATCGGGAACCCTTTCACTATAAACCGGCAGAGAAGACATCAGCGGCGATCAATAATCGCAGGTCTGCATTATACCGACGTAGCGGGTCCCGGAAAATCGTAGCAGGGCAGATCAGGCTATGATCTCGTCAATCGGATGACCAAAATCCATTTCAAGACGTTTATGGCCAGGGACTTCCAGACGTTGTGCTTTCAATCCCAGCTGCTTCAACAGGGTGGCATGCACGTCGGTCACATAATGCGGATTCGCTTCCGCATGGAAACCGAGTTCATCAGTCGTCCCATGGGCCACGCCCCCTTTAATGCCACCACCGGCCATCCAGATGGAAAACCCGTATGGGTGATGATCGCGGCCATTACTTCCCTGCGAACCGGGAGTCCGTCCGAACTCGGTTGCGAACACCACGATCGTGTCTTTCAGTAACCCGCGACGTTTCAGATCTTTCAACAGACCGGCAGTGGGCTGGTCCACCTGTCTGGCCAGTTTGGAGTGACCTGACTTCAGATTCGAATGCGAATCCCATGCACCGGCGGCACCATCGCCGTGCATAATCTGAATAAAGCGTACGCCCTTCTCGACGAACCGCCGCGCCGCCAGCAGCTGCATTCCGAATTCCTTCGTTTCCGGCTGGTGCAGTCCATACAGTTCCTGTGTCTCTTTGGTCTCCTGGTCGAAACGAATGACTTCCGGCACAGCAGTCTGCATCCGAAACGCCAGTTCGTAGGATTTAATGCGCGCCTGCAGGGTACTGTCGTGGGGAAACTTTTCCGCACTCAATTGATTGAGTTGATTGATCAACGAAAATTCAATTTTCTGCTCGGCACTCGAGAGATCCAGTTCCGGCTTCGCATACGGCAGTGGATTTTGGGGATCGACTTTCAAAGGAACCGAATCATAGGCAGGTCCCAGATAGTGACCGTCTCGGACGTCAAAAAACCGAGGTCCCATGTTAATAAACTGAGGCAAATTCTGATTGAGTGAGCCGAGCCCATAGTTCACCCAGGCACCGATGGTCGGCACACGACCATCCAGCATATGTCGGCCGGAGTGAAACTGGACCTGGGCACCATGATTGTCATCAGTGGTCCACATGGAACGCACGATCGACAGGTCATCCACGCATCCCCCGATGTGAGGGAACCAGTCACTGACTTCAATCCCGCTCTCGCCATACTTTTTATAACCGACCTGCAGGGGATAGACTTTATTCCGCTGCTGACCGTTGGCATCGTTAACTACAACCACACGCACGCGTTTCAGCTTTTCCGATTCCTGCACCGATTTCCAGGGAGTTTCACTGATGGACTTCCCGGCGTATTTGTTGAGCATCGGCTTGGGATCAAAGCTCTCCATGTGGCTCACGCCGCCCCGCATAAACAGCCAGATCACACTTTTCGCTTTAGGAGGAAAGTGGGGCTGGCCATCCGGAGCCTGATGCACGCCGGCAGCGCGGGACTCGTCCTGCAGCAGTGATGCCAGTGAAATCCCCGCCAGTCCGGAACTCAGGTTCGTCAGAAAATGGCGGCGAGGTAATACTGTCTGTTGAATATGATTTGTCATGACGTGCCTTCAGCGGATCGTAATGAAATCGTTATGGTTGAGTAAGGCATGCACCAGATTTTCGCGTGAGCGCCAGGTCGGGTTCTGATGGTTCGCTGCTTTTAAAGTGGCCTGTGTTTCCAATAACGCCTGAGTACAGATCTCGAGTTCTCGAGGCATTGGTTCCACACACAGAATTCGCTCATAAGCCAGCCTGATAAATTCCTGATCACTCAGCGAAGGATGCTCCGCGCGAATTTTTTCGACGATCTTCCGGGCCATCTGCAAAGAGACTTTACTGTTCGCCAGCGTGAGTGCCTGCTGGGGAACGACGCTTTCATTTCGACGATAACAGGCAAAGATATCAGCCGCATCAAACATGCCGATGAATTTGTCTTGCGAATCGCGCGAGTAGGTAAAATACAGGCTGCGGCGTCTGCTGTCCGAATTCCTGTCAGGATCAATCGTGGGGCCGCCCATCGTCAGATCCAGTTCTCCCGCCAGGTGCAGCAGGCTGTCACGAATCACTTCTGATTCCATCCGAACGGTATTCCGTTTCCAGTAGTACCGGTTCGTTTCGTCTTTCGTCAGATTCTGCGGCTCTGCATTCCGGGTAGAAATGCTGAGCTGATACGCCTGTGAAGTCACCATCAGCTGATGAAGATGCTTCATACTCCAGTCGTGTTCCATAAAATCCACTGCCAGCCAGTCGAGCAGATCCTGATGCACCGGCCGTTTTGCTCGTAATCCGAAATCGGTCACATCTTCTACCAGTGGTTCACCAAAATGACGCAGCCAGATATGATTCACGGCAACACGCGCCGCTAATGGATTTTTCCGATGCGTGATCCAGCGGGCCAGAGCCGAACGTCGTCCGGTACTGGTTTCGGGATAGGGTTGCAGTCTTGTATCATCCTTTTCGTCCGGACCTTCCAGTGCTTTCAGCGAGGCACGGACCCGTGTATATTTTTCACCCGGCTTGCTGACAGCTTCTTTTGCTGTCTCAACATGCTTCTCTGCAGCCGTAATCTCTTTACTCAGTTTTTTCTTTGCATCTTCGCTGGCGGTTTCCGCTTTTTCTCTCGCTTGCGCCAGTTTTTCCTCAGCCAGTGCCAGCTCATATTTCCGGGCTGCCAATGCCGCAGCCTGCGTTAATGTGGTCAGTTCGTTTTCGGGAACGTCATTCAGGCGGGCTTTTTCGACGGCATAAGCCGTGCGTAATGTTTCCGGGTAGAGCGTCGCTGCCTGCAGGCTGGCCTGCGCACGAACCGACTTTGCCTGCGCCAGTTCGAGTGTCATTTTCGCAGGCTGCTTGCCTTCGATCATCGTCTCATCCGATGCGAGAGTCTGAATACTGATCTGTTCGAACTCTGCTGTGGCGTCAAATGCCAGCAGTTCCAGTTGACCGGTTTCACGCGGGAGCGGAAGCCGATACGAAAGGGCATGCGTGCCATTGATGGCGACATTCACCAGTTGACCTCGAACTTTCAGCTCCAGTTCATAGGATTGATTCAGTTTCACTTCGCAGGCATGTCGTCCCTCGGCGGGATAAACAGAGTTCCCATTTTCTTTATAAGAGACCTGCAGCTTTGACCCTGGTTGAACCGCACTCAGGTAGATCATCTTTTCCCGATCGCCGATCACGTCAAACGCGAGGCCAACAGAACGCCATTTGTCTCCTCCCGTGGTCTTGAACTGGAAGCGGGCTTTGAAATCACGGGGATGGTTCGGGATTGAACGCAAAGAGGCGCGCCCATAACCGGTTTTTGTCTGGATCAGTTTGCCTTCCAGGTAGGACCATTCACCAGGCCCCAGTGTCCAGAATTCAGGTTTTTCATACTGGAAATCATCTTCCACAAATGTGGCTGCCTGACCTGATACGTTTTCAGCCACCTGGTTCTGTGATGACTGTTCCAACTGCGCCAGTTGTGTTTTTGCCTGTTCAGAGACTTTTTGAGCTGCAGCAATTTTTTCGTTAGCTGCTTTCAGCTGATCCTGCAGGACAAACTCCTGTAAGGCCGGGTAATGCGCTTCCGCCGGAAGCTTAACCGGCGTGACTTTGAATTCATCGAAAGTGAATATCTCGGGAGTGGCCGGCTGCATCGCCTGGCTCTGATCCGGATTTTTCTCATCGCCGCGGATATGTAAATAAGTTTTCGTGTCAGCGTGGGCATCAAAGATGCGCGGCAACCCATCCTGTTCCAGATCGGTTTCTCCCGGCAGGGGATCCAGGCGCACCTGATACGGCTCGAAGATTGCCCGCATTGAATAATAGTCGACGTGGCTCAGTGGATCGTATTTGTGATCGTGGCACTTGGCACAATTCATCGTCAGACCAAGAAACGCTTTGGAAGTATGCTCCAGTGTGCTGTCCAGCCAGGTTGTTCGGTTAAACAGGTAATAATGCCGCGCCAGAAAACCGGTAGCGCGCAGTGCATCGTGGTCGGTCGGTTTCAGTTCATCCGCGGCGAGCATGTCCTGCACCATTTCCGCATAACTGCTGTCACGGTTCAACGATTCGATAATCCAGTCGCGCCAGTGCCAGATATGCTTCTGGCTGTAACGCAGTTGCTTACCCAGACCATACCAGTCGGTGTACCGCCAGATATCCATCCAGTGGCGTCCCCAGCGTTCGCCGTATTGCGGGCTCGCCAGTAATTTTTGTACAACTTTTCCGTAAGCATCTTCAGAGGAGTCGTTCACAAACTGTTCGATGTCCTCCTGTGTCGGAGGCAGGCCGATCAGATCCAGGTAAACGCGTCGAATCAAGACTCGACGCGCTGCCGGTTCGACAGTCACCAGCCCCTGCTGCTCCCGTTTTACTTCCAGAAAAGCATCAATCGGATTATTCAAGCCCACATCGGGAACCTTCGCCTTCACGGGTGCCTGAAAGGACCAGTGATCTTTGGGGCGACCGGGAATCTCTTCTTTGGGTGTGACGGCGCCCTGCTCAATCCAGGTTCGGATGAGGGCAATGTCATGCTCCGACAGCCGCGACCCTTCCTCAGGAGGCGGCATCTGCTCATCTCCTTTGGCCAGAATCCGCTCCAGCAGAATGCTCTCGTCCGGCTTACCAGGGTGAATGACGGCCCCCGAATAACTTCCCTTGAGCATCAGCTCCCGGGTCTCAAGACGCAACTCCGCTTCCTCTTTCAGAGCGCTGTGACAGGCAAAGCACTTCTCTGCAAAGAGGGGCTTAATCTCTTTCAGGTAGTCTACTTTTTCCGCAGACTGGACTGGCCTGGCAGATCCGGTCAGCAGGAACAACAGTATGAGGAAAGAGGCGGGTCGAATTTGTCGAGGATATCGTATGCTCATACATTAATATTAACCAGGGAACCCAAACCGTGATAAGTGCTTACTTTTGATTTTTATATATTATATATATTTTTCATTGTATATTTTATACAAAATAGAGATTGTTTCACTCATAATCAGGACAATACGAATAAGGGAACCTGTCGGGCTGGAAGGATTGGAGTACAGTCAGGAATTGACGGCAGCCAAACGGCTGACAGCTTCTGAGTTGATCAGCCTTGAAGTCCGAACATTTCGCGTCTACTATTGCTGCACGGAAAACAGGAAGTTCAAACGCGATAAACTGAATTCTGTCCGGTATTTCGGCTGCAGGAAGTAGCTCCCCCATTTCCAGGTAAATTAGAAATTGATCGATGGTTTCATGATCCGCACCGGGAATCGAAACGTTTACTGCTGCCAGACATAATACACGTTCACATCCGCGTCATTCAACCAGCGATTACACATAAGGGATTTGACAATGACTGAAGATACTAATTTGAGTAAAGAACCAGGAACTCACAAAGAGTTTTCTCAGGATAGTATCTACCTGATTTCCTATCCCAAAATCGTATTTCTGTACCCGACCCTGATGGTTTCAGTTGCTGCTGCGATTTTCATGACCTTCGCGGGAGAATCCGCCCACATCGGTGGAGAGCGTGAGCATGTAGCGGAAGTCATGGCGCTGATCTTTCTGGGGGTCTTTGGATTTAATCTGACCGTCCTCGCATTTGATTTCCCACGTACGACTTCGCTGACGCTGTTCTTTCTGGGCGCTGCAATATTTATGGGGGCCTGGATGATCCTGCGGTTTAATCCGGATATCGTCCCTCCCCTGACCAATCTGCTGAAAGGTTTGCGTCCCTGGGCGAATTCGCAGATGTACTGGCTGTTTTCCGGAATCCTGGGGCTGATCTTTATCTGTGTGGGCATTTATGTTCGCTTTGATTACTGGGAAGTCAAAGGCAATGAACTCCTGCATCACCACGGTTTCCTGAGCGATCTGGAACGTTTTTCTGCACCAAACCTGAAGATCGACAAAGAAATCAGCGATATCTTTGAGTATCTCCTGCTGCGTTCCGGGAGACTGGTGCTGCACCCGCGAAATGAACCTCGGGCGATCGTACTGGAAAATGTACCTTTCATTTCCAGTAAGGAAAAACAGATTACCCGCATGCTGGGTGCCCTACAGGTGCAGGTGCGAACGGACAATTCCTGACGAGGAGCAGACTGAACCTCTTTTTAGAGACGCGTGTCGATCAGGAATGGGTTTCCCTCGATTTAAAGTAAGTTTTAACCTCAAGTAGTAATCTGTCGCTGAACCAGTGTCTTATCAGACCTCGAATGGCACGTTGGCCAAAATGGTCCGCACGCTCGTTGGCGTGCTCGCCTGACATTGACCACCTGTCAAGACAGGATTGATAGACCACCAGACTGGTCGGCGGCAGTTGGAGATGCTGGTAATGGGTAAAAAAGGGAAAAAGAAAGCTTCGAAAGAAGACCCGAATTCACGTACCATCTGCCAGAACCGCAAAGCCCGGCACAACTACGAAATCCTGGATACGCTGGATTGCGGGATTGTGCTGGCGGGCAGTGAAGTCAAAAGTATTCGCGCCAATAAGGTTTCGATCGAAGAAGGCTTTGCGCGGATGCAGGAAAACGAAGTCTGGCTGTTCAACGTTGATATCGCCCTGTACCCGCAGGCCAATACCATGAACCACCAGACCCGCAGGCCGCGAAAACTGCTGATGAAAAAAGCAGAGATCCGCAAATTCGCCGAGCGGTCTGAAAACTCCAGCCTGACGTTGATCCCGCTTACCATGTATTTCACACGCGGACTGGTGAAAGTCAAACTGGGTATCGCCAAAGGCCGCAAACTGCACGACAAACGCGAAAAGCTCAAGAAAGACTCCGCCCGCATGGATATCCAGCGGGCAATGCGAGCCAGAAATAATTAAGGCCCCGGAGATTTCTCCCCGGGGCTTTGAATGTTCTGTCGGATTTTCTTCTCCGAATTAATTCTTTTCTTTATTCGGATCGATATACAGTTTGAGGTGAACTGTCTGACCTTTTTTTGCAGTAGCACCTGGTACGGGGACCTGCTGATAAACGTGGTGGATCAGTCTGGGCTCCTCCGCAGGATCACCGGGCCATACTTTAGTCTGAAAGCCCATTTTTTGAAGTAAGGCTTCGGCAGATTTATAGTTGTGTCCAACCATATTGGGAACTTTGAAAGCTGCCTGTTGAACAGGGGCAGCTTTGGGAACCGGACGCTGTACGTTTTCTTCTCCTGCGTCTGCCACCACTTTTCCTTCCAGGCGGTAGTCGTCCAGATCGGGAGTGAAAGGATCTTTTCCAAAGATGCCTCCGAGGATTCCCCGGTTCTTGTTAGCGACGACATTGCTGAAGATATATACGGTCGATTGATTTCCGCTGGGATGAATCAGTTGCACGGCTGCCGGTAAATAGGTCTTCGGATCCAGCTTGATTTTTGCTTCGCGGTAGTTGGCTGCGTCGGCTCTGCGACGTGGTTTCGCAGCGATGATGATCTGCTCGGGCGTATTCACCAGCAGCTTCAGGAAGTAACGCTGTTTGGCAACTTTCGCTGGCATCCCAAACAGAAACGGCAGGGGCCCTTCCATGATATTGACGCCGCGTCGCTCCAGGGGAATCGGAAAGACTTCGTATTTTTTCTCATTTTCGTCGATGGAAAAGATCCGCTTGCCATCACAGATCCAGCGTTCGTCCTGCCCTGGTTTCAAGGCATAGAAATCGCCTTTGTCATTCGGCTTATCGCTTTTTGCACCCTCAGGAATTTTCATTCCCGCAATATCAATCCGGCCCTTGTCTGGCTGCTCGTAATAAAACCGGCCTTCCGATTTCTTCTCAATTTGAAATACATCGTCGTACTCACGCCGAAGATGATTGCCTTCCAGTTTTTCGATTTTGGCTGATTCCCGTTCCCAGTTTCGCAGGATCTCTTCCAGGGCAGCCGGCAGTTGTTGTTCTACCTCGGGTTCCTGATTGGCGGCCGGTTGTTGCCCAAGCGCCTGGGAAAGCTGATTGCTCAGCAGCAGGCCCGCGGCAGCACAGCAGGTGAATACGAGCGCACTTTGAAGTAAGACAGGTTTCAGTTTCATTGTTTATCCAAATCCTTCCCTGAATTGCAGGTCTGGCAGTTCTCTGTGCCAGTGAGACTGGCGGTGGCCCGATATGATAATGCAATCCGTGCTATTGAAGAAGACAGGTTCATCGAGTGAGGCGGGGAGTGAATTTCAGCTGATTGACGAGAGAAATGGTTTACGGTGACAAGTACTCGAATTTTAACAGGTTTCCAAAATCGTGACTATCCAGATTTCGTGATCTTATTTACCAGGGGGATTCCATTAATTGCACAATCTGGTTCGCCAGACTGTCCGTGGCTGTCTGAGTGGCTGTCGCCAGTGATTGCCCGACTTCCGGTGCAAAAGAAGCCTGTGAAACCAGCTGCACGACATCCGCAGAAATAGGCACTTCCTGTTGTGACAGAATCCTCCCTGTTCGCGTATCTTCCCAGGTCACATCAACCACAAACCTCAGGTTCAGGTTTCGTGGGTCATTATCCTGGGTTGTTGCTAACACGCTTTTATCAATTTGTCTGATCGTTCCGGTTAAACGTGTATCAGCCTCGATTCCTTTGGCCAGGCGAAAGGGGGTGCGTGACTGAATTTTTCGCTGGACCGCTTCGGTCAGCTGATATTCATAACCGCGACGAAACGTCTTATTTTCAAAGATGGGTACATAAACGGTCTGCACGTCTGTCTGATAGGAATTGCCAACGGTGTACCCGCAGCCTGTCATATCACAAGACAACAGTAACAGTAATAACATTTTAACCAGGAAACGTTCCATAAATTTATTCAACAGATCACTGAGAATCGGACCTGCAGGCACAGCTGTTACAATTTGACGCGCGCTGGCTCTGCCTCTTCTTCCAGAGGAATTTTTCTGATCGGTTCTCCAAAACCTTCCAGTTGCAGTCGTGCCGGTGCTTCCAGTTCACGGGGTGCCTCGGCTGCGTTCGCGGGGGGATTTACAGGAGCCGGTTCAGATTTTCCAAACCCAGGCAGACCCGGCAGAAATGATTTTGCTGGCTCAGGCTGTTCGGCGACCTGCTTTTTGGGTGTCGCATAATTCGCCCAGAGATGGCTGGTATTCTCTGCCCCCAGTTCTGCCAGCAGTTCACGCGCCTGATTGGCAAACGGAGAAGTCGGATAATGTTCAATCAGCAGGTTACAATAAACGGCGGCAGACTTGGGTTTACTGCGACGCATCCAGTATTGCACGGTTTCCCACTCACGCTTTGCTTTGGCATGTTCGATTTTTTTCAACTCTTCTTTCAACCGGGCCTGTTGCGCTTCGGGAAACAGTCTGAGTGTTGTCTCTTTCAGTTCTCCTGCATCTTTCAGCACGGTGGCATCATAGGCGGGCCCCTGGTAGGACATGAGTTTCACATGTGTTCCCAGCATGAAGGCATCTTTGAGATGCGGGCTTTTCGGATATTCTTCCCGCAGCAGGCTGAAAGTCCGGTCGGCATCCATGTAGCGGCCTTTTTTCAGATAGTGACTGGCGGTCAGCATTAAAGAATCATCAGCCAGGGGGCCGGTCGGATCGTGGAGCCAGATCGATTTGAGCGCTTCCAGTGCCCTGTTTTCGGTATCGAAGACGGGGCGGCTGCGATCAAACAGATTCGGGATTAAAGCCCAGCGTGTTTTTCGATCTTTTCCGTCAGTGGGAATCTCCGGTGTTTCAGAGCCGGGTTCTTCCAGATTGACCTGCTGAATGTCACCGCCTTTGACAATACTTGGCTCCTGCAGCCAGTAACGGGCTATGGTAAACATTCTTTTGGTTGTCTGATCCAGATGCCGCGTCGAAGGGAAATCAATCAACAACTGGTCATAGCTGTCTTGTGCCCAGGAGTATTTCTTTTGAGCAAATTGCGATTCCGCCACCATGAACTGGGCGTCTTCTTTGATCGGATCGTTTTTAAACCGCTTTACGATCGACTTGAATTCCTTTTCCGCTGCTTTAAAATCCTGTGCTTTGAATGTTTCGTTGGCCTTCTGATATTCGGCAGCACCGACGGAAGGTTCGATGAAGTTGGCTTCTTTCTTTTTTTCCCACATTGCGGTCTGCATGATCCGCTGCATCGGGCCACGCACACCCTCGATGGAGGGATCATCCGTCGCGCTCTTCTTAGACCAGGGAGGTTTCATCGCGGAAAAACCGGATTCACGATCGCCAAACATGGCGCACCCCGAAACCAGACCACAGATCATCAGTGCAGAACTGAGCAACAGGAATCGAGGCTGGCTGGAATTTTGATATTTTAAGTATGAAGTGGACATGGTCATCCCTGACTTCCACCTGGGGGAAATGATGTGATTATAGTTGAAGGTAGGGCGCCATTTTGGGGCGGCGGCCCAGGATATGAGACATGGTTGTAGACAGTAGCTGTCGAATTTCTCGTTGTTGCTGAAGGGACAAGTTTAATCGCTGGGAAAGTAATGTATTCTCGTCAGACAGCTTCTGCAGGATCGCAATTGCGCCACGGGAAACACGTACGTTACCATGCCGCTGTTGTTCACAGTCCTGACAGTACAGCCCGCCATTACCGGCATCATACAGATACGATTCCGACGGCCCGAGTTCTCGACTGCATCCTGCACAGTATTCGAACTGAGGTAGCTGACCAATTTCTTCTAAAATGCTTAACTCAAATTTTATCAACGATTTCTGAAAATCATCGTGTTCCTGCAGGTGGTGCAAAACTTCACAGGCCGCATCATACAGCTCTGGATGAGGATCATATTCCTCAGTCAGGGCATCCAGTAATTCGGCAATGTAGTAGCCCACATACAGGTTGGATAGACTTCCAGGATAAGGGCGAAAACGATTTACCAGCTGAGCTTCGGTCAACAGATCGAGCCCGCCGGAAGATTTTCGGATGAAGACTATCCGACATGTGGCTAACAAGTCAATAGCAGCCTCAAACGAGCTTTTCAGCCTTTTCGCACCTTTTGCCAATGCTGCAGTCTTCCCAAAATCCCGGGTAAACCAGGTGATCACTTTGCTGGATTCGCTGAAATCAGCCAGACGGATCACGATACCTTCGGTTTTTTCATTCGACATGGATCAAGCCAGAATACGCTCTGTGAGTTCAACCGGATTGTCCTGTCCCGGTAAGGGAATCAGAAACCTGGCTGACGTAGGGTGAACGGGAAGATTGGATTTTAGGAAGTGACGTAGCGTTCTGAAAAGGAGAATCAGGAGTATTTCAGACAGGCAGAGGGGAAATAAAAATAGCCTGCGAACACGTTCGCAGGCTGAATTGTTGCGCGAAGGCAACCAGCGCTCAATTGGAGACACACTTTTAACTTTAAAGCGTGTACACTTTCAGGAGGCCCGTCAGGATCCTATGCGAGATCCTGTATGTCAGGCAGAGTATGGAAACGTCTGCCGGTGATTCTTAGAAGACGTCCAGATGGAAATGATTTCCTGAATGGTAAGGACGCTCACTGGGATAAAAATTATGCCAGCTTTTGTTGTAGACAGGAATCCGCATGTTTTCCGGATACCGATAGTAGAGGTTATCGTAGCTACCCTGTGGTCTCTGGAAGTTCTGGGGATAATACACATAGGGGTAGTGATAAAAACGATTCCAGTCAGTAGGTTGTCCACGACCAGCCGCCAAAGCATCCGAAGGCGAAAAGGTAGACGTGGCCAACCCAACCACAAACAGGAACAACCCTGCGAGCATGAGACGCCGCACCATCATAGTTCTCTCCTTGCCAGTCGGTAGAATAAAGCGATCAGTCCAGCCTGGACTGTCCTTGAAAATCAGCAGAGGAATTCCTGAATTATCAGGACTCCACAATATTCATCGGCCTGGAGAACGGCGTCACAACAGGAAACTTCTGCACAAACGGATTAATCAGCGTAATTCAAACTGATCACACGTATCAAACCTCGACTGGTCGCTTGCCCGGTCTCACACGAGCCAGGCTGTCGAAATACCTTCCATGATCCAGCGATCCAGCAGGCTGAACAGTTCTGACTCCTGAGTCGTTTCTGTTTTCAAAGAATTGACCGTTTGAATATCCGCCCCTGTCGTTTCCCACATCCGGCCCAACCACTGTGCTGAGTGCTTGCTGTCAGATTGAGCGGTAGAGCGACGGTCGAGCAGGACCCGGTTTTTCTTCAGGCTGGCACCGGCTGTTTTTTGAAAATCCTTATCACTGAAATTCCCGTTAAGCAGAGCAGCACCGGCAAAAAAATGAGGCGCTTTCAACAACAGTTTCGTGGCCATCGAACAACCGCTGCCAGTCGCCGCCAGATAGATTCGATCTTCATGAATATTCAGAGCTTTACGGAGTTCGACGACTGTTTTCTGAATGTTTTCCATGAACTGGGCGGCAAACAGATGACTGTCGGGCCAGTGGTAGCCGTTGTCTGGCGCTGCGGGATCAATGGCAGGTGCACGGAAGGAGAGCCCCAGGTAATTTCGCAGGCTGATTTGAGGCATGATTTGATGCAGGTCATGCTCTGATCCCCCGTCAGAGTGCAGCCAGATCACCAGTGGATAAGCATAACCCGGCTCATAATGCTCGGGGCGAAACAGGGAAATATGTTTGAGAGGCAGTTGGATCGGCGATGCCGTACTGCCCTGTAATCCCAGGATCCGATTCTCTGCCGATGATTGCAGATGATCCGTTTGTTCTGCATTCAATGCCTGTTCAATCCATTTAAGACGCTGCGTAAAATCCATTGTCAATCTGCTTTCGAAGAGTAAATCAGGGGGTAGTCTTAAATGTGGGGGAAGTTACGAATTTATTTCTGAGCGGCCAGTTCCATTTTGGAGGCAGGGTTCGTCCCGGCAGGGCTGGTTGCACCATACACGGGAAGATCAATGGACGAAGCCACTTCGCTCATCGGGAAGTATTTACCGGGGCAGGCAGTCGCTTTGACATCGCGGTGCCCCTGTACATGATCACTGGAAATATTGTATTCTGCTTTGAGAACACCCACCAGTTTTTTGACCGCAGCCAGCTGCGCATCGGAGGGTGGCTCATTTTCGAAGTTACCAACCAGACAGATGCCAATTCCATGCTGGTTATACTTGTTATCGCCGGCGTGGGCACCATGCATCTGCTCGCGCCAGCGGAACGTGGACTCGATCGAACCGTCGGGCATACCGTTTCCGTTACCAATTACAAAGTGATAACCAATGCCCAGCCAGGTGTTCCCTGATTTATCTTTTTTCTTACTGTGCAGTTCATGAATACTTTCCACGCTGCCTGTCGTTGAGGCAGTATGGTGAATCACAATGTATTCCCAGTCGCGGACTTCCGCCTCTGGTTTCCAGGGGTTCTGCGGCTCAATCGCCAGTGGTTCCACCGCGATCGTAGGTGGTGTCGTAAATAAAGGCGCACCAGGCACGGGTTTGGCAACCTGAGGTGAGTATTGGGGAGCCGGCGTTGGTGAATTGATCGCCACAGGAGGTAAGGAGTTCCGCTGAGTGCATCCTGAGATTTCAAAGGCCGGCAACATCGCGACGCAACACATTATGATGCCCTTCATATTGCTGCCCTCCCTGACAGCGAATCTGCAGATCAACTCATTTGAAAAAAGGAAACGGAATGATTTGGATCCAGACGGTGATTACTTTAAGTCGGGACTGTAATTCCGAGCCCTTTTTGTGTCAATGCGGGGAGTGCTGGTGCTTTGAGCGGTGCACAAACCGCAATAGAAAAACTTGAATCCAATCACACAGAAATTGGAAAAAACTCCTTATATCACCCAAATCCGGGACGCATCTTCAACCCGTCTGACCTGTTTTATCCATTTTGCGCAACAGACACGATTTCGAGCAAAAAATCAAGATCCGAGATGAAAGACTCAATCTGGCCTCGCAGGCAACCGCAAACATGTGGCATCGAACAGAGGACACAATCACCATAAACAACTGTTAAAAAAGGGGTTACACTACTTTTGAATCATCTCTGCGATTGACATCTGTAAAATAAGCCGACTCGGTCCAGTGCTTAAACCATACATGCAGCTGTTCCGCCAGCTGATCTGCTTCCATGAGCCCTGCTGCTGCGAATTCATTGATCGCCTCACCCACTCGCATTCCCTGATGCAGGCAGGAAAGCAGAAAAAACTCCGCTTCAGAGATGGCTGCGCGACGCACGATATATTGCCGACGCGTGATGGCCAGATATGTGATGTGCGGGTCCGGGATCGCTGGGGTCTCACCCCGTTTTGTACTGGTGATATATTCGTGAACGGGAAACTGAAACTGCAGTAAACGAAAGCAGGGAGCCATCTTCAAAGTCAGATCGGGCCATTCTTCCGGAGTCACTGCCTTCAGATTCTCCGCTGTCAGCAGTTCCTGCTTTTCGATTCCGGGACCATCAAAGACTTCGCTGTAAACCCGCTCCAGCGTCGCCAGTTCGATCAGAAAATCAGTCCAGTCGGCTGCTTCTGCCTGCGACTCGGGTTCAGGTCGACTCTCCTGCAGGAAGCGGGGGAAGCGTGCTCCCAACTCTCCGAGTGTATAACTGGCAGGAGGATACTTCTGCAGATACTGCAAACTGAATGCACCAAAGGCGGCGGTGCCCATCGCGGTCACCAGGGCCGCATATTCCTCACTGAGACATTCGAGCAGCCGCGCATAGTAGGCATTGGCATAAATACCAATGCGTTCCTGGCTCGTCTGCTGACTGGATCTGGTAATTACCGACTCCAACTGGTGGTCTAGCAGCGGTATCTCGCGTTGTGCTTCTTCCGAAGCGATGCCCGCTGTGATTCCCCCCGGCGCGCTGATCACGGTCTGCATCCAGCGCTGCAGCTGTTCCAGTTTGCGTTTCTGCTGGCTCATTCCACTTCCGCCACAATAAATGATGCTGGATGAGGAATCGCCTGCGAATCGATGTGGACAGGCTCTATCTCTGTTTTCATATTTTGCGCCGCGGGAAGATTTTCATCCATGTACTGACGGGCCTTTAATACTTCCTGATGCACAACGGGAAACGGAGGAATCTCCGCGTCCCATTCCAACAACGTTGAGACTCCTCCGGTACGCTGATGAAGTAAGCGAAACAGATTCCAGACCGGGTCGACCACATGCCCGTCATGAGTATCAATCAGATGAGTTCCGCAGTTGGTGTGCCCGGCAAGATGACACTGCACCACCCGCTCTGCAGGAATTGCTTCTACATAAGCGACCGGATCAAATTCATGATTTACACTGGAGACATAGACATTATTCACATCCAGCAGCAAACCGCAGTCCGCTTCTTCCGCCATGCGACAGACGAATTCTGACTCGCTCATTGTGGAATCCTGAAATTCGAGATAACTGCTGGGGTTCTCCAGGACCAGTGGTCGTTCGAGAATGTCCTGTACGATTCGAATCCGTTCCACCAGATGGGAAAGTGTCTCTTCGTTGTAAGGAATGGGGAGCAGATCATGTGAATTGCGGCCGGCGACACCGGTCCAGCAGACATGGTCGGAAATCCAGCGTGCGTGAATCCTTTCCGCCAGTCCTTTCAGTTTTTCCAGATAGTCACGGTTCAGCGGGTCGGTACTGCCTATCGACAGCGAAACGCCATGCATGACGATCGGATAGTGTTCCGCAATTTGTTCCAGAACAGCACGTGGGCGACCGTTTGAATCCATAAAGTTTTCAGAAATGATCTCAAACCAGTCTACTTCCGGCCGGTGTTCCAGGATATGGGAGAAGTGTACCGTCCGCAGACCGACTCCCAGCCCCAGATTCTCATGTCCCAGACGTGGTTTCCGCATGCGTCTTTACTTTCGTTCCTTGAGTTAAAACTCTGAGGAGTGTTGCATTCAGGTTCTGATATAAAGCGGGCTCCTTCACAAACTGTTTGAAAAGGAGCCCGACTTCCCTGTCTTTCAACTGACTCTTAATTTTTTTTGGGTTCTGGTGCAGGACCGACTTTCTTACCCGCTTTTTCCATGGCTTTTTCGAATTCAGCTCGTGCAAGCTTCCAGGCATCAGGCATCAGAGGAATATGACAGCCTCCTTTACCTTTACACGAATTCATGCCGGGGTTGCTGCCACAGCCGCCCTGCCCTTTACACTCGTTTTCACCAGAACAGCTGTGTTCGGCAACGGAAGCACATGCTCCCAGGCCGGCACATTCATTTTCAATCCCGGCGTGTTTGCCTTTGCAGGTATTCAAACCGCGGCAGACATGAGGTTCTTTCATCAGCAGGCTGACATCTTTATCACCTGTTTCGGCTCCCCCTTCAGCAGCATGGTCATGATTGTCATGCGCATCAGCAGTTGTACTTCCGGCTTCTGCATCAGCATCAGGTGTTGCAGGTGCAGGTTGAGATGCAGGCTGACAACCTGCCATGGAACCTGCAACCACTCCTCCAAAAGCAGCAAAGGTCAGTCGATTAAAATCGCGTCGATTCATTTCCGGACGTTTCATGGATTACCTCGAAGTTTCTATACGGCAAAAAGATGTGAGATCTAACTGAGAATTCAGACTAAACAGCAAGCAGCACCCGTTCTGTGAGTTATCTCACATTTCAACTGGGAATTAAACTGAGGATATAGTTTTTCAATCATTTTTTGAACTTCTTTTTAATCAACCTGCGTCTCAACTTTTGACTTGATTTCAGTTGCATTTCTTCAATGTTGACTATCTTTAACCAGCGCCGTTCCCGCTGATGTAATCAAACTCACATATTCAATTTTGAAAACGTTCGATACTCATTTCAGGCAAACTGCTGTCTTATCAGATCTGAAATGAGACCTTGCTTGAAACACCGCGTTAATATCGAAGGTTGCGAGATCCCTGTGAAAAGAAGCCAGTGAAATGTCATTGATTTCGAATGGATCAGTCCTGGATCAGGGAGAGAAAAACTGTAATAGAATCCCATCAAAACGGAATAATTGACGTATAAAGTATAAGCCCCGAGTGAAACAATCTTTCTGGACGTTTTACATTCTGATAAACCCTTCCAGTCATAACACTTACCTGAAGTCATTCTCGATCGGATCTGCCGTTGCTTCTGAAGTCAGTCCGTTCTCTGATTCATTCCCGTTTATCTGTACAAGATCCAAACAAATCAACTAATTACACTCAAGTTACCGGACAACTACGGAATATCCCGTTTTCTTCCGGCTGAAGATTAAGTCAGAGCACTGCAGGATTTACCTCACCCCTGCTCTGTCAATGCAGAGAACTTAGACAGCTTGCGAAACACCCGTAACCGTATACTGATCAGTAACCGACATAAACCTCATATCAATTACAAAAATCTGAACCAGAATAATCCTGCAAACTGAACAGACCATCAAATATTACCGATATGTAAAGCGTGTAGGACCTCTGGATATTTATCATAAGGAACCATTATGCGTACCGGGCATTTTATCATTTTTTCGCTGAGTTTATTAAGCCTTCCCTTCTTTGGGGAATCCACATACGCCGAAGAGATCAAATGGCAAACTGATTTAAAACAGGCAGCAACTCAGGCTCGTTCTGAGGACAAAGCAATGTTGATTCAAATTGGTGCGTCCTGGTGTGGATTCTGTCACAAAATGGATCGTGAAACTTATAAAGACGCAAAAGTCATCAAGCATATCAACTCCTGTTTTGTTCCCATTCGCGTGGATGCAGACGAAAACTCGGAGCTGGTAGAAGCGATTGGCGTTGCCGGACTGCCCACCACTGTGATCATTACTCCCCAACTGAAAATTGTAAAAAAGATTTCCGGTTACGTGGCAGCTCCCGAAATGCAGGGGCATCTCAGTAAAATCTGCCTGGTGAATCATGAGCAGGCAGCGCCTCCCCTTAAACAGCAACCCATCCAGAAAATGAGTCAGAAGCAGGTCGCACCTGAGTTTGCCTTCAAAAAGATCTGCCTGGTAAGCATGCTGGATGATCAGGAACTGGTCGAAGGCGATGTCCGATATACAACAGAATACAAAAGCCAGACGGTCTGTTTCGCGTCGATTGAACACAAGCAGAAATTTGATGCAGCCCCTGAAAACTACTGGCCCGCTTTTGAAGGAAAATGCCGCGTCTCACAGCTGGAACGCAATCAGTCTGTAGAGGGAGATCCCTATGCCGGAGGCGTGTATCGCGAGCGACTCGTATTTTTCACCTCAGAAGCAGAACGGGACAAGTTTACTTCAAATCCGGGTTATTACCTGATCAGTAAGTAAAGAAAAACACCTGACAGTCATCCTCAACTCCGGTTGGAAGGGAGAGAAACAAAATCGCTGTCAGGTGCAATTGCAAATTCATTCAACAGCCTGTCGCCGACTGTGGTGACAGGCTGTTTTTTTTATTGATCGTTTAGATTGAAGGTTATTTAACAGTTTCGATCGATTGAGGTTCCAGCCAGATAAACTTGCCTTTCTGAGCAATCTGTTTACCTTTTACATTGACTGCCAGGCTCTGAAAACGCCCTTTATATAATTCAGGATGTGAGGCATGTGCGCCTTCAATCACATAAATTTTTCCGTCGTCACTTTTGACCGCCAGGCCTAATTCATCCGGATTCTGCCTGGGATGCACCCCGAATTCACAGGCAGCACAACCGGTGGTCCCTCTAATGGAAACCAGTTCAGAGGCAGCAGGCGAATCACTGGCGGCTGCCTGTTTTTTATTTAAGCCAGCGACATATTTCGCAGGATCTTTCTGGAACTTCTGCATCACAGCCTGGCTGGGGAACTGATATCGCAGCCCCTGGTAGATCGACGTAAACTCCGGTTTCCCAGGCACGTCTTTCCCGCCATCGACTTTACAGACAATACATTTCCCATCGCAGGCCAGATCAACGTCAGCGTATTCTGCAGGTGATTTATCAAAAACCGCTTTAATACTTTCATTCGGAAACAGAAATACGCGTCCCTCGTAAAAACTGATATGATCAATCTTACCCGGCTTCCGCAGGCCATCATGATGAGCAAAGCAGACGGTGCAATCTCCTTTTAAAGCAGGAACATATTGTACCGGTGCTGCTTTAAACTTCTGTTTCACTTCCTCTGAGGGAAACAGATAAGTCTGGCCATCATAGATCTCAGCAAACTCAGGCTTTCCGGCCACCACTTTCTTACCGTTCACCAGGCAGACAGCACAGTTCCCCTCCAGGGCAACGGGAGCCTGTTTTTTCTGACTGTTTTCTGTCGCATTCGCAGCATCATTGAGACAGACTACAGATACCAATACTGCTGCTGTCATTCCAAACCGAAACAAATTCATCTGCATCTCCTGAAACGTTCACTCTGTTTGCTATGAAGGGAAGCCGCACTGCTGGTAATCATAATGGTCAACCTCGAACAGAATCCCTGACACACTGATTCATAGTTGATGAACCAGAACAGTCTCAGTATTGCGGTCGTTGCGGGTGTGATCTGTGCTGTATTTCACAGTCATGAATTTTTTTAGAACTGAAGCCAACAGTCTGCTCACTGCATGACCAGTGAGAAAACGGTATTGCATGAAATGCTCAAGTGTTGATAATCAAAGCCTCTCTCCCAAACAAAGATATTCACAGACATTTCTCAAGTCCTCTCTAATTCTTCAGTTATAACAAACCAGGTGCCTTATGTGGTGCACAAGTTGCCAGTCCGATGTGGCTGCCGAAGTTTCGCCAGATTCCAAACGCGTGCAATGCGCGACGTGTGGAAGTGATCTGGGCACAACATCGGCTGCGCGTATCAGTGACAAAACCAAAGAGGCCCGTGAACTGCTGGCCCGCTGGTCGAATCGCGAAATCCTGGATCCATACGGTCCCCTGACGCGATCCGAGTCGCGCGCTCATAGTTCCGCATCACTGTTTGAACAACCTGAACCACCACGGGCAGAGACAGGTTCACAACCGGTGAGAAAAGCAGAACCGGAACCCGCTCCTGCTTTTCAGACAAATGAATCACATATGAATTCGGAGACTGTTCTCGACCAGACTGACGCGGATGCTTTTTACGAGACGGATCAGGTAGAAGATTATGAAGAAGAGATCCTGCCTCGACTGCATTCTGAGTACCGCGATATTCAAGACCTGATTGAAGAAGATGATCAGAAACCCAACTGGCTGGGACTGGTGGGACAGTTGATGGCCTATGGTGGCGTTGCCGTTTTGACAATTGGTACCACGCTTGTCTTATGGGGCTATTATGGTGGCCCTGCAAACTATGCATCAACAGGCTGGCTTATCAGTACGGCAGGTCAGATGTTGCTGTTCCTGGGTGTGATCACACTCGTCTCGGCAGGCATGGAACAGACCACCAGTTCTGTCAGCCGCCGGATTGATCGTCTGGGCAAACGCATCTTTCTGTTTGAACAGGCCATGCTCGAACAACAGCAGACAATGCAGCGGAAACGACGTGCTTCCACTGCTGTGAAACGTGCTGCAGCAGAAACGGCGTCACGCAAATCGGCCTAAGCCATCACCTCACCTCTCAAAACCTGATCAGAATTCCGCCCGGGATTCCAGCAACAACAGGTGTTCTTTAAGCGATGTTCCCTGTGGCGCGGAAAAGCCACCCAGCTTCCCCCCGGATGCAATCACACGGTGACAGGGAATCAGAATTGGAATCCGATTTGAAGACATCACGGTCCCCACCGCACGTGCAGCACGCGGTGAACTGGCTCTCTCCGCGAGTTCACCGTAAGTAATCTGCCTGCCATATCCAATCTGCTGTAAAGCTTGGACGACACGCGACTGAAATGGAGTCATCTTCGTTAATTTCAGTTTCACGTCCTGAAATTCCACATGAGCCCCCTGAAAATAATCCTGCAGCCGTTCCTGCAATTTCGGATACCAGTTCGATTCAAGGACTGATTTCGCAGAAGACTGTCCATCCCGATGAGTCTCCGCCCTGATTACACGCAGCAGATCATTTCTGGCAGGCAAGCCCATCAGGAACCGTTCTACAGTCTCTTCCCTCCCCTGCAGACCACACCAGCCGATTTCCGTCTGAAACAGCGACCAGTATGAGTCTGATTCAGCAGCAGAAGTGGTTAAATGTTCTGTTTCAGGAACTACACGCTTTACATAAACAGTTCTTTGACCCATCTTAATTTCTCCGATAGAATAAGTTCCACGAATGAGCCTCGGCTGACAACTTCTGGCCGGAGTCGTCAGTCCCAATTATATGATGATCGAGCAAATATGCATCCATACAGCATGCTGTCTGATGATTATTTCATCAACTTGAACCTGTGCACGGAAATGACACTCCCTTCCTCGCGGGATACCGTTTTGAATTTTTTTGAACGGGTCCAGAAATCATTTCCCAGCATGCGGAATTTCTATAATCGCGGTGAAAATGGTTTCATCCTGGAAGAAGATAAAGAAGAAGTCGGGCAGCAGCGCTGGATGTCTCTGGAGTCTCAGCGAATCTGTAGTGGCTATTTAAATCCGAAGGATCCCGAAGACTGCCTGGAACAGAACCGGCTGATGCTGGAACTGGTTCCTTATATGCTGTCTGTCAGTCCGCTGGATTGTGAAGCCCTGGATTATATCGTCGGTTTTGATTTTACTTATCGGGGTAATCATGATGCCCTGGTCGCTGAAGTACTCGGTGCCAACCATGCCGTCGACAGCCTGCTGCAGATTCCCGGTTCACAGGCTTTGAACTACGAGCCTTCAATTACACTCAGCCTAGAAGATTCCTGTCGCTGCCAGGCACGACTGCTGATTGAAACCCGAACCAACGCCTATCAGGTTAAACGGGAGGAGTATCCCGACGAACAGATTTCCGTCTTCTTTACGCTGCGGCAGTACGGAAGTCAGTCTGCAGACACGAGGTTGGAAGACACGATGCTGGATCTGAAAACCAGGTCGGACCAGTTACTGAAGGACTATGTCATCGATCAGGTACTGCGTCCTCTGGCCCAGGCCATTTCAACGAAATAAACCGAGTTTTACAGATTCGGGGCTGGTCCAGTTTCAAAAACCGGTTTCCCGTTATAGAGTAACAGTTTATAAAGAGAATGCTTCTGGAATAACATCAAACTCAAAGGGGATACCCTCGTGGCGCTAACATTAAGTGATTTCGCTCAGTCTCTTACCGTGGAAACCGCATTCAGCGTACTGGCCGTTGCCAAACAGCTTAAAGCAGAAGGTAAAGATGTCGTCGAACTCGAAGTCGGCGACAGCCCGTTTGACAGTACCGCTTCTGCCAAAGCCACCGGTATTGAAGCTATCCAGAACAATCAGTCACACTATTGTGCTTCGCCGGGAATCCCTGAGTTCCGCAAAGCTGCCGCAGAATTTGTCTCCCGGGAATTCAATGTCAACGCAAAGCCGGAAAACATCGTCGTCGGACCTGGTGCCAAAGTATTCGAGCAGTTCTTTTGTGAGGCATTTTTAAACCCCGGTGATGGCGTGCTGGTGTTCAGCCCGTATTTTCCCACCTATCTGCCCAACATTGAACGCCGCGGCGCCCGGATGGTATTGTCTGATCTCAAACAGTCCAATGAATTCCGACCTGACATCGCCGACATCAAAAAGTTTCTGGAAGAAGATCCTGCCCCCAAAGCCATCTTCCTGAACTCGCCTCATAATCCTACTGGTGGCGTCATTGAGGAATCGGACCTGAAAGCCATCGCTGATCTGATTCGCGGCAGGAATATTGCCGTATTCAGCGACGAACCTTACTGCCACATGGTCTGGCAGGGCAAGCATCACTCCATCCTTGCACAACCAGGTATGCTGGATCAATGTGTTTCCGCTTACACATTCAGTAAATCCTACAGCATGAGTGGCTGGCGTCTGGGTTTCTGTGTGGCTTCAGAAGCGGTCGCGACTTCGATTGGAAAAATGGTGAATACCACGCTTTCCTGCACACCCCCGATTGTCCAGCTGGCAGGTGCTGCTGCCCTGAACTGCGATTCCATTGAGCGTGACGAAGTCATGTTGAAATTCCGCGAGAAAGTAGTACTGCTGACCAATAAGCTGAACGAGATCGAACATTTCCATGCGCTGGATCCGCACGCCACATTTTATGTTTTCGTCAACGTTGCTCCGGTCTGTAATCAACTGGGAATTACCAGTCATGGGCTGGCGTTGTACCTGCTGGAGGGCGCCGACGATGACTTCGGAATTGCCTGCCTGGGGGGTGAATGTTTTGGAGAAGCCGGACATGGATTTTTACGGTTCAGCTGTGCCGAGCCGAATGATCGCCTGGAACAGGCGATTGATTTCATTCCCGAAGCACTCTCTCGAACCGAACGTATCGCCAGCTATCTGGAGTCACATCCGGCTGCCCGGTTGAAAGCTCCCTACCCGGTATAAATCGCCACCGCGACGCTCGGCTCTACCGAAAGTCAGCCCCGTTGTTTTCAGGAATGTTATGAACCGTTATCAATTCGTGATACGCAGCGGACTGATTCTATACTGGGTAATCCTGTTTACCGCGACTCATATTCCACTTAAAAAAGGAACCATCCCCCAGGGAACCGATGTGCCTCTGCATTTCATTGCTTATGCCGGGCTCGCATTTCTCCTGACATGGTGGCTGTCGCTCAAATGGGACAGTCTGACACTCAAACGCCTGATTCTGATACTGGTCGGAGTCAGTCTGTTCGGTGCGCTGGACGAACTGCTGCAGGGCATCCCCGTATTACAGCGTGAACCAAGCATTAAAGACTGGATCGCTGACACGACAGGTGCCCTGTTGGGAATGACCCTGTTTCTGATCGTCAGTAAGCCACTGCATCGCATCAGCAGCCACTTCCAGCAGAAATCCGACCCACGGGATTAAGTACCCGGTACGGCTGGCTCGTAAATCCGGTTACAGCTTCTTACGGGTAGAAGGAGTGCGCCAGCGTCGCTTTGATTTTTCCAGCAGCGTCAATGCGCCAGCGGGGCCCCAGGTTCCAGCGTAATAAGGTTCGGGCGTATGCTCGGGACGCTCCCATTGTTCCAGTATGGGCGTCACAAACTTCCAGGCGGCTTCCAGTTCATCACTGCGGGTAAACAGAGTCGAATCCCCGCGCAGAACATCCATCAGCAGCCGCTCATAAGCTTCAGGCAGACTCGTGTGATACGCGTCTTCAAACGCGAAGTCCATCGTGACCGGCTGAATCTGATACTGCATGCCGGGGCGCTTTGTCGAAAATTTCATGGAGATCGACTCTTTAGGCTGAATCCGGAAGATCAGCTCGTTCGGCTTGCGTTCCACCATCGAGCAGATATCGCCGTCACATTCCACTGTCGTAAACAGATTCATGGGAGGATGTTTGAACTGAATCGCAATCTCGCTCACACGCTCCGGCAGACGTTTTCCCGTGCGCAGATAAAAGGGGACTCCCTCCCAGCGCCAGTTTTCCACCAGGACTTCCATCGCGACAAAAGTTTCTCGATGAGAGTCGGCAGGCACGCGTTCTTCTTCCCGATAACCGGGAACCGCCTGATCCTGCGACTGCCCCGCGGTATATTGACCGGCGACCGCCCATTCCGATATGGGGCCTTTTGAGCCCGGAGACAGGGTTTTCAATACTTTCAGTTTTTCGTCACGGATTTCTTCCCCGCTGAATAACGCCGGTGGCTCCATGGCGATCAGACACAGCAACTGCAGAACATGATTCTGCAGGACATCCCGCAAGGCTCCGGAACGGTCATAATAACCGCCACGCCCGTGCTCGATCCCCTGTGATTCCGCGACAGTGATCTGCACGTGATCAACATGGTTGCGATTCAGGAGAGGCTCAAAGATCGAATTACTCAGTCGGAACAACAGAATATTCTGGACAGTCTCTTTTCCAAGATAATGATCGATACGATAGATCTGATCTTCGGATAAGAGCTCACTTAATTCCTGACTCAGTTTTTGTGCCGACTCTAAATCGTGTCCAAACGGCTTTTCAATGACAACCCGTAACCATTGATCATCGGAATTGCGGGGAATCATCTCTGCTCGAGAGAGTGCCTGTACCGCAGGGTAAAAAAGCGAAGGCGCTGTCGCCAGGTAAGCCACGCGTTTTGAAATCACATCTCCCACTGCTTCACGTTCCACATCTTCGATTGTGGATTTCAGAGAAACGTGGTCGCTTTCATCGGTGATATCGACTTCGCGATAAAAGAGCCGCCTGGAAAAAGTCGTCCATTTCTCATCGGTCACCGTTCCTGTACGGGTAAACTGCGAAACAGACTCACGCTGCTCAGCGCGAAACTGCTCGTCTGTTTTAGAACGACGGGCCAGCCCGATAATCGGCAGCTCTTCAGACAGAAAGCCTTCACTCCAGAGATCGTATAACGCGGGTATCAGCTTACGCGCTGTCAGGTCACCTGACGCACCAAAAATCAGGATGGTGGCAGTAGTCAGGTCGACTGAGGGGCTTGAATTGGCCATGAGACTTACATCCGTGTTTTTTCGAGAAATGAGTTGAGGAATAAGAAGAGCGCACTACAGGCGAAAGACTAAATCTGTGCAGACTGCTGTTCAATCAGCGCGTCCAGTTCGCCTTTCAGGCGAGGCAGTATATCATCATAAGAAAAGCGACCCAGTTCTTTGCTCCCCTTTTTCAGATTCACATAATTCGGCCCGCACCAGAGTCCCAGATCCGCGTCGTCCGTTTCGCCGGGACCATTGACGCGGCAACCCATTACGGCAATCGTGATTTTATGGTCTCTGGCATAAGCGGTCATCTGTTTAACGTCTGCAGCCAGATCGACAAAAACTTCATTTTCGACGCGGGAACAACTGGGACAGCTGATGATATTCAATCCCTTCTGGTCGAAATCGACGACGGAGCGAACCCGGCCTGCAGCGATATCATTCAGAATGGAATGCCCGGCTTCAATCTCTTCTCCTTTGCGGTCATTGGGTACCGTCAGAGAAACGCGGATTGTATCACCAATGCCTTTGCTGACCAGTTGCTCAAATGCGATCCGGGTTTTAATGACTCCGTCGGGAGGCAAGCCCGCTTCCGTAACTCCCAGATGCAGTGGGATATCGGGCCGTTTGGCGGCAAACCGGGTATTGACTTCAATCACTTTCGCAGGATCAGAATCTTTCAGTGAAACACAGAACCGCGTGAAATCAATCGATTCCAGAAATTCACAATGATCCAGCGCGCTTTCCAGCATCGGTGAAATGGAATCATGGGGATCATATTTTTCCAGTTTGGCCGGATCGACGGATCCGCAGTTCACGCCCACCCGCATCGCACAATCATTGTCTTTCGCGACTTCGGCAATGAAACGGACTTTTTCCTGCCAGGCTTTTTCGGGCTCATGATGATACAGGTGCCCCGGGTTGTACCGCAGCTTATTGACATACGGTGCGATCACTTCCGCCAGGCGATAATTTTCCTGCAGGTCCACGGTCAATGGAACCGTGGTCTGTTTGCGAATTTCGATTAAAGCGGCTGCTTCCCGCTTATTATCGACTGCAATTCTCACGATATCTGCCCCCGCCTGTTCGAGCGAGTGAATCTGGGCAACCGTCGCGTCGATGTTGCTGGTCTTGGTCGCAGTCATGCTTTGGACGGCGATCGGATGCGCGTTTCCGATCGTGACTGTACCAATTCTCACTTCTCTGGTTGGATTACGAGGTAATTGCAAGTTGTTTATTCCTTATAAGATAATGCCGCTTATCGGCCCGTGAGCGGGCTCCCGGATTGTAAAAGATCGCGGCCTCAACGTCCATTGATGAAAAATGCGAAAAATCAATTGGGATTGACAGATTTTCGTTGTCGTTTTACAAGCCTTCGGTCAATTAATTGCATTTTATGCAAAAAGTGCGGATATACAAAGTAGGTGATATTAAAAATGAATCGTCAAATTGCAGGGATGCTAGTCGGTTTATCGTTGTTCAGCGGATGTGGTTCTGAGTCACATCCTTCTGCACAGCAAGCAGTTAAGCCAGAGAACACCACTAATAACACAACCCAGACAGCGGCGGCTGGCACTCCAGATCCTGCGAAATCAGATTCTGCGTCAGGACAGAAACCGCAACCAAACGCATCCCCCAATACACAGGCTAACGTCGATGCGGCAGCCCTGCAGAAAGCCGAAGAATTCTACCTGCGCGGAATGGAATTCCAGAAACAGGGGAAGCTGGCAGAATCGATTCAGGAACTGACCATGGCGATCAAATTGAATCCCCAGGTCTCACGGTTCTATTTTCATCGAGGCAGCGCCTGGGCCGATTTAAAGCAGGACGCCAGCGCCATCGTCGATTTGACTAAAGCTATTGAGATGAACCCCCAAAACGCACAATATTATTATACACGCGCGCTGTTCTTCATGACGCGGGGGGGTGCCGAACTCGCAGTTAAAGATTTTACTAAAGCCATTGAAATTAAACCAGACAGCCATCAGGCCTTGAATAATCGGGGACTCCTGTTTGCCACCACGGGAAAGCTTAAGGAGGCCCGCGCAGATTTCGAACGGGTTCTGGAAATCAAATCAGACAGCATTGATGCAATGAATAATCTCGGATTCGCATTGATGAATCTGAATGAAACTGACAAAGCATTAGAAGTTCTGAATAAAGTTCTGGAGCAAAACCCCAAATATCTCAACGCTTACGATAACCGGGGACTGGTCTGGAAGAAACGCAAAGAGTATGACAAGGCGATTGCTGATTTTACCAAAGCCATCGAACTCAGCCCGAACAGTCTGAAATTTTACCGACAGCGAATGGCGGTCTATCAGGAGTCAGAACAGCCTGAGAAACAGAAAGCAGATGAAGAAAAAATTGTCTGGCTGCAGAAGCTGGCGGGACTGAACGAGCGGATGGCCAAGTCCCCCGAAGATACAGAGCTGATCCTGGAGCGTGCACAGTTTTACCTGGCATCAGAGATGCGTGAGCAGGCAATGAAGGATTATGCAAAAATCGTCGAACTCACACAGGACACGGGCCGCGGTTATTATATTCGCGGTGCCCTTTATCTTGAAGAAAATAAGCTGGATCGCTGTATCCAGGAATGTTCCCGGGCCATCAAAATTCAGCCTCAGCCGGAAGCCTATTCTGTTCGCGGGGATGCATTCATGAAGCGCGGAGATGTGGAACACGCGTTGCGTGACTTCGAACGCGCCAAGCGGATCGATGAAATCGTCGCCAAAGCATACCTGATGCGTTCTAAATCACATAAAGAACGTGGCGAGTACGAAAAAGCAGCGGAAGATTACGAACGCGCTGTTGCCATCGACCCTTCCCTTGGCCCTGGAAAACTGGACAAAGAAAAAACAGCCGGCAAACCTGTGATTCGGCCCATTCAATAAGAGTCAGATCCAGATCTGTTCTAAACTGGATTCTCCTCAGATCGCATTTTTTTCAGACAGTTCAATTCATTCAGGCAGGTCTTCATGAGTGGCGGATTTCTGGATGACAATGAGTATGCAGCTCATCCTTCCCAACCGGCAAACGGACTGGATATCAACGACCTGTTATTAGTCAGTTTCAATTCACGGGTCGTCGCTCTGCACCGTGATACCGGTAAGCTGCTCTGGTCATGGAAATCACCCAAAGGTCGTTCCAAATTTCTCGCGATGCTCATTGACGAAGACCAGCTCTTTGTTTCAATCGACGGTTATACCTACTGCCTGGATCCCTTCTCTGGACGTGAAATCTGGTTCAATCCACTGAAAGGGCACGGTTATGGTATTCCCAGCCTCGCTACCGCAAATTTTAATACAGGATCCGCGGCGGCAGCAGAACTGATCGCCCGGGAACAGCAGCAGCAGCGTGGCGCGCAGTAACAGAAGTAAGTCGCTCCTGAAAGACATCGCGTTCAGGAAAGCAGTTCCGCGTTCGTCAGGTGCCAGCGATTCGGGTTGAGAAGTGGTTCGAGTGAGAAATCCGGGCAGGCAGGATTCGCATACACAAACACGTTCGTCTGTGAGTGCCTCTGGAAAAATCCGAAACGGGCCAGCAGTTTCGAAACTTCTTCGCGACCAAAGTAATTGATCACGATCGTCTCCATACCAATCTGTCGACAATAACCGCTGAAAGCTGTCAGCATCAGCCGAAATGATTTCAGATCTCGATAGAAAAAATCCTGAATGCCCGCTGCATAATCACCACTGCGCCCCGTCTCTCCCAGTACAAATACCATGTACCCCAGCAGCCTCTGGTTGCGGTCTTCCAGAGTCATGATCTGAAACCGTGTAGTGGGTTCCTGGCGAAATCGCCATTCCAGAAACTCACGCGTCCGCTCAACCATGACCAGTCCTGCGGAATGCTCTCGAAACAGGGCTTCAAAGCGTTCATCAATCGGGGCATCAAAATTAATTTTATTCTGATGTGGCAAAAACGTCCGCGTCTCCTGCGAATAAAGTCGTAAGCCCAGATCTGCCAGACTGGCAACTCCTTTTCTGATCAGCGGCGATGAAATTCGGTCTTTGAATTTGTATTCCGTCCGAATCGGTTTCACCCAGTGCTGGAATGTACCCACCTGTTGATAGCGACAACGCTTGAATACGGCGGTCGCGGTATCAGTCATGCCGTACACAAAATTGAAGTTGGTATGAGGCAGGTGCGCGATCAATGCTCTTTGCAACTTCAAAGCCGCCTGAGCAGAGCGATGCTCTTCATCGATATTAATCGACTCGGCCTGACCGACGGCAAACGGTTTCCCACCATAACACATGCGACGGGTTAATAAACCCGTTGAACCGATCAGCTTTCCGGCTGATTCTTCATGCGCGAGCCAGCAGTAGTTCTCACCGAAAGGGTTTTGATGGTGAGACCAGTTAAACCATTGAGAGCTGGTTTTCTTAAAATTCCGATTAATCAGGGAAATCAGTTCTTCCTGATCGTCACTCGGGGTCGCCTGAGTGATTGAATAGCCCATGCCCTGGAAACCTGTCAATGCATTCTGATGAGATGTGAAAACAATCGCGCGATATGTTGATTAAACCTAGGTCACACAGGATAAAAGTCAAATCAAAGCGGGCGTTCTCTGTTCGCCTTCTTCCGGTCAATGAAACCAGATCAGGATGCAGTCTATTCAGCTGCAGGTTTATTCGGAAGCAAACTCTTTCACCAGCAACTCGACGATCTCAGAATTTGCCGCCGGGAAACTCAAATCAGGCAGTTCAGCAGCCGGGATCCAGTGAAAGCCATGCAGAGTCTGCTGGAATAATTCATCAGAGGCATCGGCGGGCCGACAGAGCCAGAAATCCAGATCCAGTTCTGCATGGTCGTAACTGTGTTGAACCGACAGCAGTTCATGGACAGGTATGACTTCCAGACCGGTTTCTTCCCTGCATTCTCTGGCGGCACAGGCTGACGAGGGTTCTCCGGTGTGGCACTTCCCCCCTGGAAATTCATGATAGCCTGCCAGAGGCGAATCTCCATTGCGAATTCCCACGAGGAATCGCCGCTGATATTCCACAACGGCAACTCCAATATGACTTATTTTCCGGTTACTCATGATAGCGCTCCGTTTCCGCCGGAAGAGCTGTGCCTGTCTCAGCGATTGTCAGTGACGCGACCGAAAATCATACGACCTGCACTACTCTGTAGAACACTGGTAACGACAGCATCCACATCACGTCCTACAAGGTGATTGGCCTGTTCACATACCACCATTGTACCATCATCCAGATATCCGACACCCTGAGCCTGTGATTCTCCTTCTTTGATGATCTTCAGCTGGATATGTTCGCCTGGCAGATAACGTGGTTTCAATGAGTTGGCAACATCATTCAGGTTGATCACATCGACCCCCTGTACGCTGGCAACCTTATTCAGATTGAAGTCGTTGGTGACAACCTTACCACCCAGTTTTTTCGCAGCAACCACCAGTCTCTGATCGACGGTCAGCCCTTTTTCCTTGTCGGTTTCCTTGGCTTCGTACATGGAAATATCGACGTTCGGGTTATTCTGCAGAGCCGAGAGAATGTCCAGCCCGCGACGACCTCTGACGCGGCGAACTTTATCACTGCTGTCGGCAATATCCTGAACTTCTTTCAGTATAAAGTCGGGAACGACCATTTCGGAATCCAGAATTTTCGTCTCGACGACATCTGCAATCCGTCCATCAATCAAGGCACTGCTGTCCAGTACCAGGGGACGTCCCCCCTTCAGTTCTCGCGAGAACTCAACGTAAGGGACAATAAACCGAAAATCATCTTTGGTCTGCAATAGAAAAGAGATACACAGATAGGGCAGCGTCAGGGTCGTGATCATAACCACTCCCTCACCCCACGGTGTTTTGGATATCACCGGGTTTAACGCCTGGATCAGCAGGTAACTCAACAACACTCCCACCAGCAGACCAAAGTAAATGGCCGACATCACTTCGATCCGTTTACGGCTGATAAGCAGATCCAGACAGGTTACAGCCTGTGTCAGAATCATCAGCAGTACAAAGGCAATCAGTGGATACTGATCAACGGGGCTGGGCGGGTTGGAACTGACAAAGGTGGCGATGGCCCCTGCACATACAAATGCGTAGAGCACTCGAATACTGATTAACAACATTACAAATGAGTCACTTTAAGTCTAAGGCAAGATTTCAGTTACTTGTTCCCATCGATTCTCGCATGCCGAAACTCATTGTAAAAAACAGGTGATTCAGGCCGATTTCAATCGCTTGAATCCGATTCAGTAATATCCCTGTTCTCCGGAAATAAGTCTCAGACATCCAGAGAGTTTGGGAATGATTTTGATTTTTGCTCTAACAGGCAGACAGCAGACCGGGCAATTCCCGCTCTACTTCCCGCCTTGTGAACAGTCCTGATCCGGAGTTGTTTATCTCCAGACCGCACCTGATCCCCTCTGTTTATGTTTTGATTTGTGACAGTCAGTCAGATTTCAATTCAGGACCTCGTCTGCTCCTTCACTGAAACTTCTTCTTATCGACCGACTTTAACTCCTCTTTCCCTTCACAGAGTGCGAGATAACAAAATCATTGTGTGATCTCCCAAACACACAACAGACATCAGCTGTCGTTTTCCGATCTGTTAAACCGTGAAATACAAAGCTGTTATTAAAAACCTTGATACCCGTTTCAGGCAAAGGATAATCGTACACTATAGCCAATCAAATTTGCGGTTGCTACTGAAAAGGAAATCAGAACCATTGATTCTCACATGAATTTTGCAAACATTCTGCAGGCAGCATCTCAAGAGATCTGATTTTATTTCCACTGGTACTATACAATGAAAACAGCCCACAGACAGATGTATCCGTGAGCTGCGCGAATTCTTGATTTTCCCGAGAGGGTTAACTGCCCGCATTCGGACCACCCACCGGTGGTGCAAACTTGATTTTCTCTATGTAACGGATGATGTGTTTCCCGGAGGGATCCAGGCGTCCGGTACAGGCACTCACGGCTTTCAGGGTATATTCATAATGCAGGTTGTAATCGGATTCCAGCTCGACCTCCATATCTTTGGTAATGGGGCTCCCTGGTCTACCGATAATTTTCAGGATCTCATGATTCAGGCCGGCAAATACATTGGGACCATTACCCAGATTGAGCTGTCCCACACGAATCGTATTGAGAGAACCATCTTCATTTGCAACCAGCCTGACTTTTATATCCGTCTTAAGCACAGGTTCGTCGGAAGCTTCCGTGCTGTCAGTAATAGGCATGTTGACATTAAAATCACCTTCCGGCTCCACGATATTCAATGTCAACATAAAGAAGATCAGAAGCTGGAATACCACATCGATCATCGGTGCCATCTGTGGCTCGATCTTTTCTGCTTCTCGACCTGAACTGCGTAACTTCATAGGAATTGATCCTGACAAATTAAAAACTGTTTAGCCAACAGTAGTTTTCTAAGAGTCGTCATTCAATTTTTTGAGTTGCTTTGAAGGCAAACTTGGTAAAGCCGTTTTCCTGTGCCAGCTTTATCAGATCCTGAACCAGACCTGTTTTAACCAGTGCATCGGCTCTCAGAATCACAGGCACATCCTTGGGGTCCTGGTTTTTCTGTTTGTAAATACGCGCTTCCTGTTCGAACTTCGGTCCAAATTTCAGCACGGGAATCTGCTCACCGTTATAAAATATATACGCTTGGGGATCCGTAATCTCCCCTTCAGCGTTCCGATCAAAACCGATATTCAATACCAGTTCGTCCGCGGCTTTGACTACCGGCGGTTTTGCCAGGGAATCCGAAGGCAGCTTCACGCGCTCATCAGCCTGAATCTGCTCGAAGTTGGTAATTACCATGAAAAACGCGATCAGCTGAAACACGATATCAATCATCGGCGTCATATCAACGTCAGCAACCGCTGGCTTTTTGGTCTTGATTTTCATTGAATCACTCTTTATTCAATCAGGGTATGACAGACTGCGACACGCAGCCTGTCTGTTTGATCGATAACGATATTATTTGCTGCTGGAGGAGAAACGGTTCATCAGGCTTTCGCTGATCATGCCGACTTCCAGTGAAAAACGGGCCACCCGGTTTCTCAGCAGGCTGTAGAAAATCATCGCAGGAATCGCCACGGTCAAACCCTCGAGTGTTGTAAACAACGCGGTGGAAATACCGTCTGCCAGCTCGGAGGGCTTGGGTGATGTCGCTGAGTTGGCGATGGTCTGGAAGCTCAAAATCATACCATACACGGTACCCATCAGACCGATCATGGGAGCAATCGCACCAATCAGAGCCAGGTAACTCAGTTTGTGTTCCATGGCCATGTTTTCGTCTTCACCAACTTCCTGCATCCCCTCAACTGCTTCAGAGTAACCCTGGTTGAGTTTACTCAGGCCCGCAGCCAATACACGAGCAACAAACGAATCATCACTCTTCGCCAGTTCGTAGGCTCCCTGGTAATCTTTATTGTTGATTTTTTCTTCAAAGGCACCAATCAGATCGGGAGGCATGAGGTTGTCTCGACGGATCGAAAGAACATTTGCCATGATCAATGCTACCATCAGAAATGAGAGCAGTAACAGGATGAGACCGAAAAAGCCGGAAGCTCGAATCATCCACGCCAGAAAGCTTTCCTGTGCAGCAGCCGGTGCCGCATTTCCAGCAGGAGCAGCTTCACCACCACCGGCAGCAGGTGCTTCGCCCGCTGGCTCAGCAGCCGGTGCCGCTTCATTCTCTGCTGCTGGAGCATCACCAGCCGGTGCCGCTTCATCCTGAAAAGCCCAGCTGTTCGTTGTCAGACCGAACGGTGACAGAATCACAGCCAGAAGTAATAATATGCTCAGGCTACGAACAGCCAGTGAAGTCTGATTCCGTTCCAAGGAATTCCCCATCATCATCGTTGTGGTCTCCGGTCTACTGAAAGGAGTGTTAATCGTGAATAGCTTGTTGTGGGACTGAAAGTGTCTTAAATACAAGTGTGTTATTATTTATAGGCCAAAATTGTATTGTAAAGGGAAGACCTGACGAATCTTGCCAGCAATCTGACTTTCCTGTCAATTTATCAACCTTTAGTGGCTTTTTGCGTCCATTCACTGTCGGGATACTGTTGTTGCAGCACTGCCCGGGCCTCGGCACCCCGCTCTGGTTTCTGAATTTTTCCCCAGAGATTCGACAGGTGGTATAAGGCTTCCGCGTGCACAGCGGGTTCTGATGGAAACAGCACGTCAACATGCAGATAAGCGATCAGAGCTTCTTTTGATTCACCTAAAGCCTGGTAGCAGTCCCCTTTTTTCAGATACGTTTCCGCCAGCAGACTGCTCTGCTGTGAACTGACTTCTTTGATGATCTGATCCAGAACTTTGATGGCATCCTGAGGTTTACCATCTTTTTCCAGACAAATCGCACTTCCCAGTTGGGCAGCATGCTTAGTGGCCAGTTCGCCTGGTGTCTTGCCGTCCATTTTGGCAACGGCTTCGAAAGCGGCCAGCGCCCCCTTGGTATTTCCCTGGGCCAGCAGAACCCGGGCTTTCATATTTTTGGCATCCATCTGGTAATCTTTCCAGGGGGATCGCTCCACTGTACCAAATGCCGAATTCGCTGCCGCATAGTCTTTTTTCGCCAGGTAAGTTTCCCCCAGCAGTTTCATTGCCGGATAATATCGGAAGTGATCACCGTTGGCTTTGACAAAATCATCCAGCAGCTTAATAGCATTATCCAGGCCGGCAGGATTCGATTTGGCACTGCGGGCCGTGGCACGGGCAACCATGAACTGCAGACTCTTTTTCAGATTCGGGCTCGCAGAGCCTTCTGCCTTTTTATACTCTTCCAGAGCGGCTGCATAATTCCCATTCTGCTCCTGATTGCGGGCGATATTCAACTGAGGAGGCTCTCCATCCCAGCGAACGCGTTCAATTTCATTCGCCGGTATTTTGACATCGGAGGCCCCGCGTTTTAATGTCAACTCAGTCTTCGTGTAACCAGTGACATCTCCCAGCAACGGGCTGCTGCCATCATATTGATAAATCGTATCTGCGGCAGTAGCATTTGACGCTGTCAGAATTGAAATTCCTGCCAGCAGAATCAAACTTGACCAGAACGGACGTTTCATGAGTTTGTTGCTCCTCAACGATAATTGATGTCTCATCTCGAGATGATTTCTATTATTCAGAGTCATACCAGCTGAATATCAGCTATCCTGAGATTCATTTTCAGGACGAGGTCGTGACTGTTTCTGTTGTTTTGCCTGAGCCGCCTTCTTTTTGGCAATCGCCGCTTTGCGGGCTGCTATTTCTTCAGGCGACATTTGCGCCAGCTTTGCTTTGCGGGCAGCGATCTGTTCCGGAGTCAGCTTGCGTTTTTCTTTGCCGGATTCACTCTTGTCGGAATCTGTTTTCTCAGTCGGCTGCCTGGTCTTGGACTTCTCGGGTTCTGCTTTGCTGCGTGATTTCTCTACAGAGACGCCGGGCGCCGCCGACTTCGATGATGCGGATCGACTTGGTTTAGGACTCGCAGGCGCAGGAGCCGGAATATCGGCAGGCATCGTGACATTGGTTGCCAGCTGATACGAAGGCCTTGTTGATTTCTTACCAGGTTTCATTCCGAAGAAGTAAAACGCGGCAGCACCACCAACGCCGACCAGCAGGAGCAATACGATGATCATCGTATTGGATCCTCCCGTTGCCTGTGCCACCGGCTGCTGTGCCACTTTCTGACTGGTATCCGCCGGCGTTTCTGTTTCCAGAGGAGTCGCATCGTTGGCGGCAACCGTTTCGCTGGCACTCACGCGTCGCGCCAGATCCTGGGGATCTTCACCCATATCAACCTGGATCTGTCGATACAACTTGTTGAACCGTTCCCAGACATCGTCGGGCAGGTCAACGCTGATCTGGCCCAGCACATTGATTTCGGATTTTGCACGCTCCAGTTTTTCAGCATCATTGACGGCGATCGCATACTTTTGCAGCGACTCTACCTTATTGTACTGGGCATCGTAATACATCTCTTTCAGGTCTTCACGACCTGGTGTATCCATCGAATTCTGCAGTAGTCGCGCCAGATAATTCCAGCCTTTAATTACCGCACCATTTTCCAGTTCCATTCCATTGATGGCATCCATATATTTTTTACTGTTGTCACCCTGACCGCTTGAAGCCCAGGTCTGCAGGAGATTTGCTGCCTCAAACTGTACTTCCGGTGATTTTTCTTTTTCTTTCAGTATCGGGGCGAGCAGTTTCAGAGCTGCTTCGTATTCGCCCTGTTCCCGTTTGCAGTTTACCAGTCGCAGGGTGATCCCCACTTGAAAATCACCTGGGATAAAATCGCCTGTTGCTGCCTGGCGTTTCAGAATTTCTTCGAAAGCGGCTGCAGCTTTGTCATAATAGCCCCGTGCCACCGCTGGGTCTTCGCTGGCTCCCTGCCCCATGCCGTAATAAGTTTCACCAATCCAGACCAGTGAGCCGTAGGTCTGATCTTTGCGTTTGAAAATGTCTGTCAGGAATGTTTCCAGCGATTTTCGAACATCGTCGATTCGCTTGGTGTCCCCAGCCGCCTTGAGACGTTCAATCTCTTCAGTTATTTTCTCACCCAGCTGACGGTACATCTCCGTGATGGATTCTCCACCGGAACCTGAAGCGGATTCTTCCAGCTCTTTCATCGCTTTCCGGGCCAGGTCGATCTGCTGCAGTCCAATATAGCCCCGCAGCTGCAGCTGGTAGACCAGATTTGCGAACTCGCTGCTTTGCACGCCTTTGGCAGGTCGCTTGGTTCCTTTTGCAACATGGATGGCTTTCAGAACCGCATGCGGATCCTTGGACAGGATATCAATCGCATCCTGATATTTTCCGTTGTTTAAGGCAATTTGTGCGAGTGACGTTTTTGCGGCCGTTAAATCTTCAGGAGTCTTTGCTTCCGCAGGGAGTGATTTCAATGTTGCTGCGATTCCCGTGCGGAGATGCTTTTCAGCTAGCTCAGACCACTCTTTTGCGTTTTCCGGTTTCGTTTCGGATCGCCGCGACATTGCAGTCAGATAGCTGTTCCAGTATGCCTGACCGGCCCTGATCTGGGCATCCGTGTATTGCGGCGCGGCGGGGGGAACCTGTGAAAACCATTTTGCTGCTTCGGCAGGTCGTTCGGTGGAGCTGTAGATATTTCCAAGCTGGATCCGGGCGTCATTCGCACGACCACTTTCAGGCCATCTGCTGGTAATCAGGTTGCAAATCTCTTCCATATGCTGATTATCAACGTAGCGCTGATCCTTGGGGGAATCGTTATAAGCCTGCAGATAACCGGCCAGAGCCAGGTAGGCTGCATCCAGTGACATGCCCCCATTGACTTTATCATCACTCCTGGCAACCAGCTCAGCCAGAATTGCACATTCATAACTGTGTCTGAGGTTATAGTAGGTATAACTCAACAGAAAGCGGGCATGATCCAGCTCTTTGGGGTCCGTTTTATTATCCGCCAGCTTCAAGGCAATCCGCAGGATCCGCGCCGTTTCTTCCATAAACTGCGTCAGTTCGACCTGGGCTTTCTTCTTGTCCGCTGCTGACTTGGCTGCTGCCAGCTTGTCTTTTAAGGCCTTCGTCTGCTTATTACGGTCCTGACCCAAGCCATATGCAGTGGCAAAATCCTGAGGATCTCCACCGGAATTCCCCTGAATCTTTGCATTGATGCGGCCTACCATCAGCCGGGAAACATCTCGATATTTGCCCCGGAAGGCATTCACAAAGCGGGCATTTGCCAGAGCCTGCCTGAGAATCCGTTCCTGATCACCTTTTTTCGTGCTTTCCTGGTTCGCCAAAGCCTCTTGAGCACGCGCCAGTTCCCAGGTTATCCCCTGGCCAATGGCTGTGCGGCTGCGGGAACGATTTTCTTTCAACCATTGTTCGGCTTCATTGATCACCAGTTCATAGTCTTTATTCTTGTCGTCATTCAGGCAGATCAACCGGAACTGCAGGCAGTTATCTTTTAATGCTTTAATCGCCGAGGAATTACCTGGGTGTCCCAGTAATTCATTGTAGATCCCCAGGGCGCGTCCCAGTTCACCCTGCTCTTCAAAACATTTTCCCTGCCACATACGGGCATACAAACCGCCCACCTGGCTGCGATAGCGTTCGTGAATTTTGGCATACTCTTCCGAAGCTTTTTTCAGAAGCCGATTATAGTCAGCACTGCCGGGATCGTATGTCTGTGCCTCGGCATAAGTACATTGCGCCAGATCCAGTTGGGCACTCATAAATTGGATTTCGGCTTTAGCCCGGGCTTCGTATTTTTCCGGTTCTTTCTGCTTATCGATGAAAGTCGCAGGAAATGATTTCCAGGTTTTTTCGTGCAGATTATAGGCTTTTTGAAAAATGTCCCTGGCCTGTGCCACCAGCTTTCGTGCTGCTTCCTGATGCGCTTTTTTATTATTCTGTTCCGCAGGCGACTGCGCTTTGCGGCCTTCCACTTCCGCTTTTTCCAGAATAATTTTACCGCGTTCAGTATTGGCAGTCCCCGCCATAGGGTGATTGGGATACTGCTTGGTGAAGGATGCCAGTTGTGCCAGTGCCAGGTCTAATGTGGCTTCCTGTTCCTCCGGCAGACGCTGAGTACGCGAAAACATTAACAGGGTCATCGCCCGCTCAAAGGGAATCAGTTCCTGTACTTTCTTTGGCGTGGTTTTGTCAGCGGCAATTTGATCGAGGTATTCTAATGCCGTGTCGTGATAATTTTTATCACGTAATCCCTGAAGAAACTCGAGATATTGCTCCTCTGCGGTAACAGAAGAGACTGTTGTCAGAATCGTAAACAGACTCACGATTGAAACAATATGGAATAGACGCATATTATAAATTCCATCGCTAATAAACGGATGAACCGGGGTCGTGAAAGAGAGGATGCTAGACCTGTGATATCACGAATTTGAAGGCTGCCACACAGAACATGGACATACCCTGGCTCTCATTATACCTACTTCATCTACCAGATGTTCGCTGTCAGATCGCTATTTTCTGTGTGAAATGATTTACCAAAGATGATGGTGAACCAATCTTTACAGAAAATATCTATAAATAACAGCATATCCCGACGACAGGGAGTCTGCAAGAAAGATGCAGGGAAACGTTTATATTTCCAGTCGTTCAACAGGTTCTGACTGTATAAAGGGATCTTGAGACAAAGACACACTGAAATTCTTACGACAAAACAGCAAAGATAGTTGGCAGCCCGGCCAGACAACCTCAAATGCGGGCAGAATAAAGTACTGTCGTTCGAATTTGACGCTGCACAAAGATCTGACTATGCTGTCAGTTCGAATAAATGACAGGCTGATCTCGAATCCGGGATCAGCCAATCGGAGAGGTGACAGAGTGGCCGAATGTGCCGGTCTCGAAAACCGGTGTGCCGCAAGGTACCGGGGGTTCGAATCCCCCCCTCTCCGCATTCATTTGTACATGACCGCTTTTGACTTTTTTGTAGGACCAAACAATCAACCGGAATTGAAGATTCTGATTTTGTGCTAGATTTGTGCTGATTAGAAATCTGCTTCGTAGAAATCTGGTTTATTGTGCCCCCCCCTGTAGAAAAAAGTTTTGATATTGTTGTCGTACAAAGGGGCCTGATCCATCCGGCCACAATTAAATACTGGCCGGGGACTCTGAAAATTATAGAGCCCCCGGCCCTGTGTTTTTCAAAGAACGAAGTACTTAAGGTCGCCGTCTCGTTCTAAATACTCTTTCCTGGCCAGACACTATGCGTCCGGCCAATTCAACCTTTCCATCGCAGACTGTGACTCCTGATCAGCAATATGCGTGTAGTGTTTCAGTGCCTTAAGAACAACATGCCCCACACATTTATGGATAATTGCCTCAGGAACTCCTGCCACGAGGGCTCGCGATATAAAAGTGTGACGGAATGTATGCTGCCCGCCGATAGCCATCTTCAAGTCACCGCATACCAAATCAGCATTCCTGGTCTTTGGCATCGACCAGTCCAAAACCTTCTGGGAGTATAAGTCAAGCACGGCAGCCAAATACAACCCACCCTGATCGGTCCAGGAAGATGTGATATCACTCACCCAGATCTGGTCGGCTTACGTGGGAGAGTCGAACTGTTGATTCACCAGATTCTCAGCCACTCGCAACTGGTGATTTGAATCTGTAGTGACACATATCATCTTCGTTGTTTTGGCATATTTTTCTGCTTCCGGCATCAATCTTACTACGTTATACACTCTACAATTGTGTCTCGTTCCTGGAGATCCTGATGAATGCGAGATGAGCCGTAAACCTGGCGGTTTTCATGATGAATCACACGGATTTCTTCAAGCAGTTTCTGCTGACGAAGGTGACGGATACTCGACTCGCGTCGTTTCCAGGTAGAGAAACCGCTCCATGAAACCTGGAAGATCTGACACATGGCAGTGAGTTCAAAGGACTGGTCGTTTTCTTCGAAAAAGGCAAACTTTCTTGATTTTTCTTCGCAAAAAAATGGTGGTTGTTTTTAAAATATCCCGTTCCATTTTAAGTCGATGTATTTCTTCACGTAGCCGCTTCAGATCTGCTTTTTCATCTTCTGTCAAAGATGGCGACCTTTGTCCCGTAGCATGAATTTCACTTTCCATTTACTTACGAATCTGAGAGATGTGGACTCCCAGGCTCCGGGCAGCTTCAGCGAGTGAATTCGAAACCTGCAGTGCCCGTTTTTAATCAGAGTCATTTTCAAAATAACTATTATGAGAGAAAGGTAAGTCAAGAAAATCGTAGTCATCGGAGAAAGTGGATTAATCGGATTGAAAGTGGTGAGTATACTGCGGGATCGCGGCCATGAGGTGATTGCGGCATCACCGTCTTCAGGAGTCAACACGATCACAGGCGAAGGATTGATTGAAGTTATGACAGACATAGATGTGTGATCATAAATATTGCAAATTCACCATTGTTCGGAAGCCAGGCTTCGCTGCAATTCATTGAGAAGTCGAGGCAGAATTTCCTTGCGACGCTGGCTCAGAAAGAATTGATCAAAGCGGGTACGATTCCTTATACAATCGTTCGGACAACGCAGTTCTTTGATTTTGGGGGGCCCATTGCTCAATCAGGTACTGAAGTAAATTCGGTCCGTTTCCCGCTGACGTTGATGCAGCGAATCGTTTCAGATGAGGTTGCATTGGCCCTGGTAGACGCTGTGATTGCGGAGCTGCAAACTAAAACGGACAAATTTGTGGAGTCCCTATCTAAGCTTGGAAGCCATACCTATTTGCGGATTCATCACAAACCAGAAAAGCACTGTTCAGAACGGCTCCTGAAGTGTCAGATCAAACGAACCGTATTTTGAACCAGTTGCATGTCAGAAAAAAGAAGGTTAGTCTGAATTTTCTAAAATAATCGATCTGATCTGATCAGAAATCTAATTATTTTTCGGTATTGATGTTGTGGAAATATCGCTAACGGGGCGCGACCGGATATTCAGAATAGAAACTGCTGGAACCATGAAGCAGAGTCAGGGCACTCACTTTTAAATTTTCAGGGGAGTACTTGTTATTCCAATTTAAACACCCCATAATATCCAGAATGTGAATATATGTATAAAATCAAGGGCCCTGGGTATGATAAGCACACCTGATCAAAGACGTGGATTTTCACTAATCGAACTTCTGGTCGCAATCTTTATCATCGCAATTCTGATTGCGCTGCTGCTGCCTGCGATTCAGCAGGCACGGGAGGCAGCGCGGCGTTCACAGTGCAAAAATAATCTCAGACAAGTTGGTTTGGCACTTCAGAACTATCACAGCGCCTTTCAGAATTTTCCTCTGGGAGTCAGAAACCAGAATTTCGGATTTGGCTCCAGCTGGTGGGTTGGCTTGCTCCCCTATCTTGAATATGGAGCACTCTATGAGCTGTATGACCATGAGATCGCCAGCTGTGGATTCACCCCCCTGAATCCGGCTCTCACAGCTGATGTCAAGATGATGGTCATGCTGTGCCCTTCCAGTCCACTGAATGAGAGAGTCAACGGTGTTTTATTGCCGGGAGTTAATATGACGATGCCGCATTATGCCGGTATCTCTGGGGCGACGAATACCGGCACTGTCTCAGGGAGCAGGAATTCATTTTCAGACGATCTCTTTCCCGCATCATCAAATTCCATGTGTTGTCTGCCTCACCTGGATGGCAGAGTTTCAGCTACAGGTGTGCTGGTTCCTAATCGAACTGTCACGATCCGAGATATCACAGATGGTACTTCTAATACGATTGTGGTGGGGGAGATTTCCAGTACTGTTGAAAAGTCGGGAGTGCAAATCCGCGTGGATGCGGGTAATCCCAGTGGCTGGGCCACGGGGACTGTGAATATCGGGACGCCGCCGCTGTTGCTGGGGCCCGGGGGTTTCACGCCGGCCTTCCCTGTATTTAATCTGACGACCGTTCGCTACCCCATCGGCACCAAGGACGGGGGATTGCCGGGAATTCATACTGACGGGGGGCCTAACAACCCCTTGATTTCTGCGCACAGTGGAGGGGCTCAATGTCTGCTCACTGACGGCTCAGTACGTTTTCTGAGCGAAAATATGAATCTGGAAACTTTGAAACTTCTCTGTACCCGCAACGATGGAAAAGTGCTGGGAGAATATTAACCAGTAAAGGAGTGAATCAGAAATCAATACCTGAAACCGGAATTGTCTTTGAAGAGTACTCACTTATTCCTACAAACTATCCTGTGCTTTCGCATAATTCACAACGAAAAGGGCCAACAATGATGAATCGTTTTAAACTCACTTTTTCTATGGGAACCTGTTTCTTGTTCTTTTGCCTGGCAGGTGATGCAAACCAGAGTGTTGCCAAGGATAAGACAGAAGAGCCCAAGTTGATAACCTGCGTGTGTAACCAAGTTCGCCTTGCACCAGTCGGTGTAGATCTCTGGATGTGGATGGCCTATAAGTATCAGTATGATACAGACTGTAATGCTGCCACTGCTGTTTCTGTGATTGAGTATGATACTTATGACGAAACTGCAACCTATCCACAAGAATTTTGTAATGGATCAAGTGGTTGTGGCGCATGCTCACCACGATTTATTCCAAAAGATAAGAATGACCAGAAAAAAAGCTCCGTTGAACCCCCGATCACTCACTATATGCATCCTTTGCCAGCTAGTCCTACCGCCAGGCTGGATCTCTATCCCCCTGAAACTAAGCTACATTACGATATATTAGAAACACGTATTTTGCAATTTGGAACACCAATGTCGCGTGTAAAGTATGCAAAGGTATTTTTCGTATGTGCCTCGAAATCTGAAAATCCAACCGAACAATCTGACGCATACTATTTCTGGTATGGATTTGAAGTATATGGAAAAGCGGACAAGATTCCAGTTATGCTTCCCTATTCCTATTCCGAGAAAAGAGCTACCTATTACATGCCTGATAGTTCTGATGGTAAATGCCGTGAATACGCGTTTATCAATTACGCTGGTTCCCAATTCCTGATTCGATTTAAAGAGGAAGTCAAACCTGAAGATAGAAATATAGACTGCCAGGATCAGAAAAATTCTAAGTAGTAAGTTGAGTTAACATCTTAGTTTAAACCGCCCCCAAGGTATGGATCCTGAGCTATCTTATTTTGGGGGTTGTTTTTTGGGAGGGATTGAGCCAGCCAGACGGACAAGGCGAAAACCAATCTCAGAACTTCGACCATAACAAACTGCGGCTTTAACTGAAAACGAAGCGGTTGGTTTCGCATTTAATTTGCTGCCAATCTGGTGAGAAATATCTCCTCGGAAGACAGAAAGGCCAATAAAATTGGAAGTACGAAATTCTGGATTCAGTTCTAGTGCCACATCGGATGATTTGATCTGTTCCGGCGTCGCTCGGGAAGCGGTCCATTCAGCTCCCTTTTGAAGAAAATTCTGCAGGTCAGGATACGAAGGGATAGAATGAACAATATGTTCGAACTCCTTGTCGGTCATCAATCGACCACCTGCTTCTTCAGCAAAATGAATGGCTAAATCCTGCCCCTTGGGATAATAAGGTTCGTCCGGAGGTGATTGTCGGGCTAGCTTCGAGGAAGATGTATCCGGGCGAATAATTAAGTAGTCTCGATTTGTGAATTCTTTAGTTGAGACAAACAGGTCTGGAACGCTATTCTCGATTCCTTTAATCAATACCATCTCATCCAGAACTCTTTGGGTTGGAATAATAATTTCAGGCCAATCAATCGTATCTGGGCCTGTCTTTTGCCAGAACCTGTTTTTGGTACTCCCGATGGGGGTTTCAGTCCCACGGGGAGGCACCTTGCGAAACACGTGGTGAAACCGCGGCGTCCCTTCCAGAATCGCCACTACATAGTATTCACCGGGAGCCAGACGCAGTGTATTAGGGGTGGTACCATCTGCTTCAAATTTGATGCTTGTATCAGGTTCCCCACTGATGGGATCGCGAGGGTAGACCAGGATACGTGCATCCGGAGGATCCGTATGGACGTTGACCTGCCATTTTCCGTCATCATGCATCACCATCATGGCAGTCATACCACTCAGGAGAAGCAGGCAGATCGTAGTGCAGGCGGCGCTCAATAATCGATTTCGTTTAACCCAGCGCCATAATTTTTCCTGCGGTGCAAGTCGACGTGCCGTGATCGGTTTGTCTTCGATGAATCGCTGCAAGTCGGCAGCAAGTTCACTGGCAGTGTTGTAGCGATCACTGACGACTTTGCTCATGGCTTTCAGACAAATCGTCTCCAGATCACGGGGGACACTTGCATTCCATTTATGGGGGGGAACCGGTTCGGTATGCAGGATCTGAGATATCATCTGCTGGCTGGTGCTTCCCTTAAAGGGAACCCGATTTGCCAGGAATTCATATAAAATGATCCCCAGGGCATAGATATCACACCGACCATCGACCGAGGAGGCTTTGCCGTCAGCCTGTTCCGGGCTCATATATGAGAAGGTCCCCATGATGGCGCCAGCCACGGCAATCGTTGATTCGACATCGGAGCGTTTGGCGAGTCCAAAATCAGTAATACGAACCTGACCGTCCTCAGTTATCAGAACATTATTCGGTTTCAGGTCCCGATGAATGACTGATTCCTGGTGCGCGGCATGCAGCGCACTGGCCAGATCACGACAGATGGTTGCCGCTTCGATAAAATCGACTTCATGATGCCGCGTCCAGTCGCGCAAGGTCGAGCCCTGGATATACTCAGTTACCAGTACGGGAGACCCGTCGATCTCTTCAAAGTCATAAATCGATACAATTCCCGGATGAGAAAGCCTGGCTGCAGAGCGGGCTTCCCGGAAAAAACGGTTTCTTTCCTGTTCTGACAGTGATTGATTTCGCGGGATTTTGACAGCGACGATCCGCTGTAGCTCTTCATCCCAGGCCTTCCAGACTACGCCAAAGGCACCTCGACCGACTATTTTCTCCAGACGATAGCGGCCGATTCTGCGGATCTGCTGATGTGAGTCGGCCAGCTGCGAGGAAAAATCCTGCAGGATCTCACTGTACTGGGGAAACCGAGACTGGTATTCATCCAGAGAGATCAGGGTGCCGTTTAGACTTCGATAATGAATGTCCAATCTGATTAATTCTGGAAAGACAATCGACTGAGTTTTCCCGGCTGTTTCGTTGAGGAAACTCTCAATCAGGGGGGCGCGGCCCTGTTTCCAGGATGACTCAAAACTGTCACAGATGCGGTCTATCGTTATGGCAACTGCCATAAGATCATCATCATCTACGGGATTATAGGGGGGATTCGTCATGGCTCCATATTTTTCTGATCAGTCGCACTTTTCGAGTTATCGTTGCAGGGGAAATATCCAATAACTCACCGATTTCTTCATGAGTGTAACCCTGTATCTTATAAACCGCAATTTTCTTCAAAACATCATCAGAAAGTTTCCCTAAAGCGCGCTGATATTCTTCCTCCATAATCACGAAGTATTCTGGAGAATGATCTGTTGCTACAAATACCTGAAAATGTTCGAGTGAAGTCATTGAGATTGGCAATTTGCCGTTGACAGAGGTTCGTTTTTGGGCTGTTTCGCGACGGATGTGGTTCACAGCCTTTCTCTGGGTCATGGCAATCAATAACCACCATAATTCGTCTCGGTTCTGCACTGAGTCGAAACGGCCCTCTTGTGAAGCAGCCCACACGCTTTCGAAGACAGAAAGCACGATGTCTTCGGCATCCAGTGTGGCGGTCGGGAAAGTATTGACACGTGTCTCTGCATAGCGAATCAATTTTTCATAGAACTCATCCCAGATCCCCTGGACTGTATCTTTCTGATCCTTCCCCAGTGTGTCCAGCCAGTTTGAAACAGGAGTCTCTTCGTTTTTATCCATGTTTAATATCTGATTTGAAATTGGAACAGAAAAAAATGGCCCCTTCAGTATTTGGCATACTCAATTCCATCAGTATACCGTTTCGTTAGAGAGTAATCTTCCTTGTTCTGTAAGAATTTAAGCCGATTATCCTCAGGCGTTTTTCCTGTGTTTTACATGGAATATCTACCATCCAGGTTCGCGCAGTGGAAGTATGAATGACTCTCATACTTGCAGAGAAAATATTGGTGAATCATGAAATGATTTGCACTGAAGCAAGCTGCATCCCTGCTGAAATCATTCTTATCAGCAGGAATTTTCAAATTAAATGATCTCTCGTGGAACTATTTTGCGATTTAATATTGGAGAGATCATCTGGAAATATTCATTGGCTTCCCTCTGGCTTCTTATGTAATTCTTAACGTTGGCAAAGTATGCCCTTAACGTTTTAGAGATAAGTGAGCTGGATTACACATCATGTTACACGTGATTGGGAGTAACTCTTATGTCCGCTGATTCGGGAGCATGTACTTCAGTTGCCAGAGGTGGTGTGGGAGAGTCAGGAGCATCCGCGTTGCTGATACATTCGATCAAGGGCCCTCATTCAAAAATGATTGTCCTGCGAAATGTTGAAAGCAGCTTATGCCCGAATACCTGGGCACTTGCAAGTCTCTTTGTCAACGGTACGCCGATGGCCTCTGGCAATATCTCGACCGAGGGCAGTTCGATTCAAGTTGAGGTATCCTCTGGAGGAAATGTTGCCGCTCTGATTCAGGCTGTACCCAACTTCAATCGTGTTTCATGCGTTCGTCTGGGAGAAGCTTCTATTAATCTTGAAGAATGCGATCTGGTCAGCCTGAGCCGAACGAACGAAACTCAAGCAGGTGTCATTTCGACAAGCAACATAGTGACTCGTGACTGGTATGCATGGAACAACACGATGCCACCCAGGCCTGACCAGTTCCATCTTGTCGGTGAAGTGCAGGTTCCGAACCCTGGAGTTGATGTACTGCTGCTTCCAAGAATACCGCAGGGGATTAACCCGAGGATTCTGCAGATGGAAATTCATCTCCATCAACGTCCTGGCATTTGGCCACAGTTCGTGGTCTGGAAACCGGTCAGTTACAGCAAGGTCAATGGTGACTACGATACCGTTCAAGTTTTTTATGGTAATGACCTTGTTGTGGAAGTTCCGGTAGAGATAGTGCAGTAATCGAATAGGGTGACGCGTCTGCCAACTTTAGTATATCGGCGATCAGGAACGCCAATTGTCTACGATCAATACGGATATCAGCTCAAAGGTCGTTGCCATAACCTGGGGAAAGCCTGCCAAAGCGCAGAGATGTTGCGTATTGTCTGACCCCTTGAGTTCCTTACACAATCTTTAGTTCATCACAAAGAACTTCATTAAAAATCTGGGGGCAGGCATGGCGCTGAAAAAACTGGCCGAGACGGGCTCCTTCTTTGGTAATGGAATACGGGACGTCCAAGCGACGACCTTCTCTGTTGATGGTGTGGCCCGATTCGCTTGCAATACTTGGGAAGAGTTGGAAGACGCACGCGGAACCCGCGGGTTCGATATCGTTATTGTCGGATCAGGAATGTACGGTGCCTACCTTGCTGCCAAGCTTCATGAGTTTGGACAAGCACTTGGGTCGGCGGCACCTCGGATCGCTGTGCTCGAATCTGGGCCGTTTCTGATATCTGAACATATCCAAAATCTGACGCGGACCGGTGACCTCGGTAGCCTCGTTTTTGAGCCGTTGGTCGGACCCACGTCGCAGCGGCAAATTGAGGAACCTGCCCACTATTTGAACGCGGGAAATCTTGTTGATCATGCGAAATGCGTGGGCGGGAAATCGCTTTTCTGGGGCGGGTGGACACCGCGTTTGCTTGAAGACAACTTGCGACGTGCCGATAGCCCCTGGCCGGAAGAAGTTGTCGATTACCTGTTTCAAACGGGGGTGCCGCCTGAAGAGATCGATGATGGCTATCCGTTCGTCGAGTGGGAAATTGGAGCGTCTGAGTCAACGGATTTCATTCAAGGCGACTTGTACAATACATTACTTACACGAGCAAAGGCGGTTGCTAGCGAGGTGACGCTGGGTAACGGCAATGGAACGCACTTGATGACTCCACTGCCTCCACCAGTTGCAGTCCAAGGAACGGGCCCCCAATCGGGGCTTTTTGGGTTTGATAAGTACTCCAGTCTGATCCTGCTGCTGGACGCCATCCGACGTGACCATCAGGGTGACGATAGAAATCGCCGCCTATTTTTAGTCCCCAATGCACACGTCACATCAGTCACCATGGATCAAGGTATCGCTACCGGGGTTCGCGTCGCGTTGGTCGATCGGATTGCATCCGGAGTTCCATTTGATCGCAATGCGCCGAAAACCATTCGCTCGATTGAGAATTTTGAAATCAATCCGGGCGGCATGGTCGTATTGGCGGGGCATGCGATTGAATCGACACGCATCGCGCTTAATTCGTTTCGGCGTCCCATCGGCGTGGGACCAGAGTTGATGGGACGAAACCTGATGGCGCACGTACGTGGAAATCATGTTTGGCAAGTGAAACGAGAGGCTTTGTCCATGCCTACGGGTGCCCCATTGGGTAATGCGGCATTGCATGTTCCAGGTCGGTCTCGGACGGTGACACAACAAGGCCGCCAGGGCGAGTTCCATTTTCAGTTTTACGCATCGGCTAATGTGCCGCCAAATTCTGGATCAGGGCCTTTAGATGCTGAGGAATATCTATATCGCTTGCTTCCGAATTTCGATGAGATTCAAGACATTCTGCAGGCTCAGAATGACGAGTTAATTGCGATTGGTATTCGGACATGCGGAGAGATGTTTGGAGAACGGGAGAAAACCATTCCGTCAGCGGAATTGTTCAGTTGGATGGATACGCCGGTCCCCGGTGTGTCAGACGAGCTATTTATGGATGGATTTGGCAATATCATCGAACGTGTTCCACGGGCCTTCGTGCGGATTGTTGAAACACCATCGGATCGTGCGGTACGCGAAGATCAAACCACTGCAGCATTTCAATTGATTGCAGAGATGTTCGATGTACCGATCTCCGAAACAGGATCACGATTTAAAACACTTGAAGAGTTTTTGGCGTCCGGTAATAAAGTTCGATATTACACGGACAGCAATGTGGAGCAGGATGGCATTGGAACGACTTATCATGAGTGCGGAACGTTGTGGATGGGTACGGATCCCTACGGATCGGTTACGGATGTCCACGGACGTTTTCATCATGTTTCAAACGCTTATGCGTGCGACCAGTCTTTGTTTCCAAGTGCGGGATCGGCCAATCCGGTTCCAACAGGGTTGGCGCTTGCCAGGAAAATAGCGCGCGGCATAACCTCGCGATTCACTAGCAGTCCAACAGTTTCGGTTACGGAGAGTGGCTTCGACGACCTTTTCGATGGCACATTCAGCAATTGGCGGAGCGCTGACGCAGCTAACTTTCTTACTATTCCAGAAACAGGCCAACCAACAATACTAAACGCAGGTGTGGAAAACCAAAATCCGCTGCTTGGCGTTCTCTATTTCAGCTCCGAAGAATTTGATGATTTTGAACTGCGACTTCAATGGAGAACGTTTTCACCCTACGCGAATGGTGGAATTTTTCTGCGTGCTCCTGAACCGGTTGGGAACTTGTTCCTCCTGGGCGGTTTCTACGATCAAGCATTAGAAGTACAGATCGACGAAAGAGGTTTTGATGTCGTCTCGGATGCAAATGGCAGTCCCCGACACAAGACTGGTGCTCTGTACGGGCGACTGCCTGCTACTCGCTCGTGCAGTCGAGCCATCAGTCCCCGCGATGGGCGTCCTGGTTACTGGAACGACTTTGTAATACAGGTCCAAGGTCAAGACATCACGGTCAGGTGCAATAACGAAATCGTTTGTGAGGGAGAAATCGGCAATGCATTGCGTCGAGGATTCATTGGATTGCAATGTCACACCGAGGTCGTTCAATATCGAAGTATCCGGATCAAACGTATCTAGGTACTTCGCAGTGTTGGTTATATAGTGGGACAGAATTTCTGTTCAGACCGAGTCTTTGATTCATCTCTTACCCCGGGAGAACTAAATGAAAAAAGAAATTATCCTGTCGAAAATGAAAGGTCAGCGGCGTTATCTCGCTCCAGCAGATACGGGTGATGATGATCTTGGTCCGCTTAAGCTGTTGCCAGGCATCTGGAAGAATGAGCCAAACCTTTCAGGAAGAGGCTGGAATATTATCGCGTTGCCGTTTGCGACGGCACCAGGTGCGGGTTTTAATTATCGTTTAATGATGAATCAGTACAACGAGGTGCTGACTTTCTCGTTGATAGACAAAGGCGTGCCCAATCGCGGAATTAGCGTTGACGAATCCTCTGGCACGACACAAGAAAGCGATCAGTTTGTCGTCACGCTCGACTATGAACAACAGGTCAAACAGATTAGCGCCGCGGATTTTCCCGATAGTGGGTTAGCAGGCCCCGCCGATTTACCAATTCACCACGAACCGGGACTTTGGCTTTATATGTTGAACGAAACGCCATTGGGTCTGGATGTTGGTCGACTTGCGACCATTCCTCACGGAGACTCGGTGCTTGCACTGGGGAAGAGCAAAGTCGAAGACGGCCCTCCAGATATTCCTGATGAAGTCAGTGGACTGCCTGTCGGAGTTTCGCCTGACGTTGAAGGGAATCCTTACCTATCCCCTTACAAGAATTTCATCGATCATCCGTTCAAAGGAGTGGTGTCCGATCCAGCCTTTCCGGGTTTTCTTCCCCATCGAACCACCGACCTATTGAGAGCGGCCAATGAAGGTGTCGAAATCAAACGAACGACAACGCTATCAGTCGACACAACTGTGGAGACCGGAGGCATTCACAATATCCCGTTCGTCGTCCGGCAGGCCAATGCAGCGTCGATGAAGTCAACTTTCTGGATTCAAGAACTGGTCGAAAAAGACAAGCATGGGAAACCAAAACTGCGACTTCAATATCTCCAGGTAGTCTTGCTTGATTTTTTCAGTCGACGCGATGGCTTGCCGGGACTCATACGTTGGCCACACATTAGCATCAATACAATGGAGAAGGTAGCACCTTCAAAGGCTGAGGTTGAAGTCGCTCCAGCCATACAGAGCTAAGCCGCGTTCAGAACGCTTTGTCGTTTAAGCAGTGATAAAAAAAGGTGCGACCATGAGAACCGAACTGTCCGCTCCCTTAAGGTAAGAAAACGGTCAGATCAAAAGTGTTGCCTAATCCACGATTAACTACATCGAATCTTGTGACCCGGCGGTCCGTTATAACAAATCACTTGGTAATGACACGAAATTTTAAAGCAAGGTTTTGTTAGGCTCTTCGTTTTGGCGGACGCCGAGCCTTTCTGCTACGGCAATCGATCTACGTATCCCAAAATCTCATAAAAGTTCAGTGAATTTGCGTAAAGGAAACAACCATGCCTATCATCAATGACGTTAAAGATATTTGCGATCGTTTAGAGGGACGTGGGTGGAGAGATTATTTCCTGGATGCAACAGGGGGAGAATTGGATATTATTCAGTCGTCGCGTCCGAAACTTCTCGCAGCATTGACAGCACCTCTCTCATCAATCAATCGCACGAAGCCAGGATTAGAAGACTTTCACGCGACTGCCGACCGAGCGATTACTGGCGGCAGCCCATCGCAAAGCTTGTTTTACCATGCGTTGGCGTCACCTGCCGTCCATCCAACCTCAAACGGAAATCCATCGGGAAATTCAAAGAACTACCCGACGCTGGAAGAGTTGGATGTCATCGAAAATTTCATTTATAGCCTGGTGTCTGACCGCACAGATCTGGACGATACCTTTATCGCCGTTTTTGCTTACCAGTACCGTATAGCAAGCCGAACACCACACCTTCGACATGCTGATGTAGCTTATTCGCGAACAGGTGTTGCCAGGATTGGGACTTCTAAACCCAATTACGACGCGAGGCGCAGGAGCTTTTGGGTACTACCAAAGAATGGGAGCGAGGCTATCTGTGTCCTGCCAGCTCGTTACGCGGCTTTTTTGGCCCGTTGGGCTAAGCCAGGTACCGCAGGCTCGGTACAAGGAGGCCATGATGGTGCGAACGATGCGGACTATGTCTTTCCTGTTCACAAACTATTCTCGGGGAAAGAGTGCTTGGATGGTCGGGATATTTCGATCGACTTTTCCGAGTATCATCGCAATGAAAAGTTGCGGATGACACACCGGCTCTCTGCCAACGAAGGCGGACTTCCCCTTCCCGCCGGATTTGACTTGACAAGTTTTCCTTACGTACGAGACTCCACCAATGGGGGGAAACTTACACAGCTATCTCCGGTCGGCTCATCCGTGTTAGTAGTTCCTGAACCAGCAACTTCACTCGTGAGAACAGTAGCACAGCGCAATTCCATTACTAACAAATTCCAAATCGTTCACTTCGAGGTCCCGCCTGTACGAAACATCGTTAGACCCGGTGGTGGTCTTCCTCGAAATCGATTTGCGGAGTCCAGCCTTGAGATACCAGCATTTGGTGCTGACCGCCTGTCGCCGGAATATGTCAACATCCGGCATCGCGTGGACCCGAACGGCTCGATCACACAAGTACCAACTGATCTGAATACCCTAAGTCCGTCAGCATTCGCAAATGCGATTGAAAATGGAGGCTATTTTGCTGCGCACTTCACTGACGACTCATGTGACGGGTGCGTGGAAGCAAAGGTGACGGGGTTGGGGTCGCCGGTTGAAAGTCTACCTGCATTTTCACTAGAGGTCATCTCAAAACCGTTTTAATAGTGTAAATAGACATCCGAGTATAACAAAGCTTTCGTAGAGATAATCATGGTATTCCCAGCGTGTCACAAT
>PAJV01000063.1 GCA_002706765.1 Gimesia sp. | reverse complement strand
GTGAGCGACTTCATTCATCTCTGGACTATCAGAGTCCCGAAATGTATGAGCAGGCAGTATAACCTAAACCCAGCGCCCACTATTTCTGGGGAACTTCAATTAGGCGTTAACCCCGGTTTATTAATATGATAGTATTAGCCGCGGCTGATGGGGTTTACAGCAATTTTCCAGTCGCTCCACTTATTCATTTTCCAACTCTATGATAGATTCATCTTTCGCTGCATTTTATTGCTATGTGTCAGTTTGCACCTCGTCCCACTGGTCATCGCCGGTCAGCCACTCGAATGCATAGTGTCGTTGGAAAAGAACGGGATAAATCAGATCACCTGGCAGGGTACTTTCGCGGATCGCGGGACGAGCATAGCAGTGTAGATTGTAAGTACGATCATTCTCCGCGAGAATTTCACCGGGCAGCCGCAGTCGTGCGGATGATACGAATGGCTCGATGGATTCACCACGTCCGGGCATAATGTCATCTACCAGGGAACCTGTATCACAGGTTTGTGTTGGCAGACCCAGCGAATGGACCTTATTGATCGCCCAGAGCAATGCCCATTGCGCCTCCTGACGCCAGCGCGCTTCGCTGAGTTCATCGTCCGTCGAGGCGGTTGATTTCATTAGCGTCTGTTCAGCGGGAGATGCATACTGCCAGATCGATTGCTCGATGAGCCATTCGGCGATTGGTTCCGGATCGACGCCGTAACCAGTCGCGGCGATCGCATGCAGAATTATTGTTCGAATGGCGATTTCCTGTGACGTACGGGGAGTCGGTTCGTCGTAGTCCGCGATGGCCGGCAGCGAATCTGCTACGTCGATGCCATGCGATGCGGCCCATTGTCTGGTTTTGATCATGCTGGCCTTGTCACATAATTGGAATGGGAGTGAATCGTCTCAATATTAACTATAAAGGGGAGAGTTTCAAACAGAAATCGGTTCCTGGATCCTTTTGAGATTCCATGTCGCCCACCCTCATCTTGCCTTCCGCAAGATAGCTCTGGGATTTGACTACCGCGTCATGGAGAGAGCAGGACATTGGAAAAAGACCTGATTAGTGCGGGATGTGAGAATCATCCCAGATAAAAAGTACACTCACTTTATTTCTTTGCATCAGCAGATGGTACCTCAAAATCTTGCGTCGTTTTTTGTTTAGGGAGATCAACTTTTGTTTCATACGAACCAAATAATTGGTTGCCTTCGGGAAGTTGCATTCCATCTGGTAGGGTGACAGAGACGCCATCGTTTCCTGAGATTCGTACGATATATGGTCCACCTATAATCCCTTTACCTGTTTCAGTGGCATATTGGCCTTGCTTGATCATGGCAACTGAAGCAGGTCCGGAATTTCCTTTGGTAGAATCGGGTTCCAGGATTATTTCCCCAACCGGGACTGGCTCCCCAGCGAAAGTGACTTTACCAGACAGACTATATTTCTCTGGTCCATCCGCTTCTCCCTCACCACAGCCGAGAGAGATTAAAGTTAACATCGTAATTAGACTTAAAACTTTCATATCAGTCCTGCATAAATAGCTATATGTTGTTTGTGAAAAAACAGTCCTTACTGTCTTACTTTGGGCAAGCGTTTCAGTAGGGACTGTGAGCCAGGCATTAAACACGCCCTTGCTTCAGAGCAGGTGTGGGTACTCTTTCCGTATTCTACAACGCTGGCAAGAGCATCGGGTAATTATTGGCCGAGGCCTCCCACAGGCAATCCATCTGCACGATTTGCCAATTGCCTTAAGTGGGTGATATCAGTATTCTCACTGAAGAAATGCACGGAGCCATCTACCATTGACATGTGACAGCCCCCGACATGTTCGCTGCCAAAGAGGCGTCCATCAATATCCCAGGAGCCACTTACAGGAACTGCGACACTATTAATTTGATCGGTCATCGCGGCAACCGCACTGTGCATCACCCAGTTTCCACCGCTGACATGGGGACCTGATGCCCAGGTATTGTAGGCAGCAGGACGCATTTCCTTCGTATTCATATATTTGCTTTCGCCAAGCATGAAGACATTGGTTGTACCATCAATGACATCCCGGAATCTTCTACTGGTATTAATTGAAAACATCCCACTATCAAAGAAGACTCGTCCGGCTGCATTGGCAGTACACGGCATTGTTGTTCCTGTAGCGGGACGAGCTCCCCCACCCATGACAGCGAAATAATTACTATTAGCAGTGTGAGCTGAAGAGCGAGGATCTGATGGACACTGATATTTAGAAAGTGCTCGGTTCTGTTCGGTTGAATTGATCGATAATGTGCCTGAATAAGGTGCGGGCACACCCGCCGTTATTTTGAAAATCGGTGTAAAGTGAGCATTGAAATTAAATGAATTGTACCGATTCGCCTCGTCCATATATGGTAAAATCATTACCATCCAGTTGGCTCCTGCATTATCAAATCCAGAGGGCGAAGCGGGATTACAAGTCCCATTTACGTACCCTTTGACAATGATTCCAGATGGCATCACCCGATGAGTATCATGATAATTGTGTAGTGCCAGTGAAATCTGCTTCAAGTTGTTTTTGCAGGTGGAACGCCTTGCTGCTTCCCGGGCTTGCTGCACCGCAGGCAGAAGTAAAGCAATCAGAATAGCAATAATCGCTATCACCACCAATAGTTCAATAAGCGTAAATGCAGAACGGTACTTTACTTTTGACATCCTTAAACTCCTCTGAGCACTAGAAAAGATCTGGAAATAGATATTTTCCCGAGTAGACATCAACGAGGAGGCGGCATGGACAGCAAACAGTCATGCTTTGAATCGCTCTCATCTCAATTGACGAATTCACGAAAAACGAAGCATGCCAGTCCACCACATACTAGAGGGGTAGCTTGAAAGAAGATTCGACATTGATTATCTGCGTAATCTTCAGCAGGCAGTAGCTAATAGATTAACTTACACTTATTGGATATTCAACATTTTTTTGCTGCAAAGCATTCCATTTAGCATTTTAGAAAAACAACGAGAATCAGCTTGGATTCACTATAAACGGTTCTATTGAGACAGAAATGTCCAGAAGACCCCAAATGGGGCATTACTCGAATGGTACTGTCATTTTTTAAACTTGTGCGTACTGCCTGGGCACTCATTTCTCATCACCCTCTGGCAGTAATTGCAACTTGAGCGGGATATTTTTGATGAGACTCGTATTGTGACGCTGGCGGATTATCTCGATTTTTTCGATGTCCTGTTTCTGTCCGAACGACTGGGAAACGCGGATGTGGTATTGTTGTCCGTCAGGTTCGATGATGGTCGAATAGAGTCCCCGTAACGGTTTTTTGTGACCACGCAGGTAGACACGGCACTCGTATTGCGTCAGCTTATCAGCGGTTTCCCTGTTCAACTGTAACACGGCTGCCGTTTTATCGTAGGCGATTTGCATTTTGCGTGTATCAGGGTCCCTTTCCCTCGCTCGTTTCGGGTCGAGATACCAGGTGACCCCTTCGGCGATTTTTACCGGCTCGTCGGGAATGTTTTTCAATGTTTTGACGATAATCATGTTTTCAACAGGGTATTTGATCTCCAGTGAGATTTCCTCTGGCCATTGCGCAAGAGCGCTCTTATAAGGCGCAGCGGTAGACACGATCAGTCCTTTTCGTGGGGTGTTGACCGTCGAGGCCATCGTGTGTCGATCTTCATCGGCGGTGATTACTGTTGGCAGGACGGGCGAGATAGTCAGTCGACCGTCAACCTGAAATATCATGCTCAGTGGTGGCAGGTCGTCTTCCTGGCGCCAATGGACATCGAAGGATTTTACTCGCTTGAGAATTTCATCTGACTTTTCCTGACTCAAAATCTCGCCATCTGGAGTCCAGAGCATGCTGGGAATTGACATTCCGGTTGAACGAACCCCGTCCTTCTGCCAGGCAAGATAGAGCAGCTTCGGAGTGGTGACCGGCTTTTCCGGATCAGGAAGACCCAACGGAAGCGTGTCTGATTCGGTCGGGCGATGTTCGGGTTCTGCCTGCTCAGTTGCTGCTTTCTGACCCGATTGAGCGGCCCTGCCAACGGGTAAAAGAAGAAGACCGGACATGACTGCGACCATCCACAGCCATTGCGGGCAGCGTGATAGTTGTGGATGGTTGACGGATTCTGATGTCTGCGAACAGGCACTGGAAGTGGTCGAGATTGTGAGAACTGAGAAGCAGGCAGACAGCCGTTTCATTTGTGTTTCCTTGTAGTGGTGGTTGAGAGTTGAGTCCGTTGTGGACAGGCCCCCAACTTGTCCCTCCGGTAAACCACGGGAATAGAAGGTGTCACCTTCATTGGCCTGTGTCATTGGCGGGGTTATTCTCAAGATCCTCTACATTTATTTCAACGTGATCATCAAAGATGTAAGTTGCGCCATCTTTTTCAGGCCGTGAGTACTTCCAATTAAAGCACCGTAATACGGCTCCTGCTAAGTCCCGAATACGATCCCACCGTGGATCATCTCTTAGCGGCTCGGGATCACACCAGAATACTTCATTGTGAGGACCGGACAATTCCGTAAGAAATTGGTCCAGTGCTTCGATTGCCTCTAACTGCTCCGTTGTTACTTCGTGATTCGTAACAAATTCCATTTTGTGATGATCAAAGTCAGACACCAATTCATCACCAATACACACTCCTTGTGGAAATAAGCTGATCTGCACATCGGCGGGTGAAGCTAGAGCGAGAATTTGATTGCGAAACATGATCATTGTTCTGAGTCGATAACTTATTGAATACCCGTATCATAGACAGAATCGATTCCGTCTCAATCTACCAGCATCTTGTTTAGTGTCAACCGGAATTGGACAGGGCTTGCATCCATGGAAAGATTAATCAGGGAAGATCGGCATGACAGCGGACGTTAATCTTCTCCTTTCTATCAAGATCACGCATCATGACCACTTCAATTCACGAAGCCATGTCGATTGTTAGTTCATACGAGTTACAAGCCAATGAGCAGCGAGGCCGTCTCGAAGCACAACGACACCCTCAACCCCTGACATAGTAGACCATGTCCAAGGTGGAGTCCTGAATCGCCAAACCTCGTCATCTTCAAGTAGCAGGTTGCCAGGATCTCCCAATCCCTGTAAATCGATTCTGGCTTGATCCACAGTAATATTTTCAGACATGAGTTCGCGAAGCGTGGAACCAGCGACTGGGATTTCGTCTGGGTTTCGCAGTCCCAATGATTGTTTTCGCATGATTTTGGAGTCATAACTTGAACGAAGCGGAATTATTTCAGAAAAACCTATTTAGAGCAGAGTCACAGAGTCCGTATGATTCTGTTATGTTGCTTTCGTGGATTTGATCGCAGCAATTAGTTCTCGCACACCATCATCAAAGGACGTTCTGAAGTCAGCATACTTCAGGTCAACAAATAATGGGGGAATGTCACAGCTCTCAACGACCAATGGCAGAATGCGAATTCCTTTGTCGCCAAGCTGACGCATTAATGATGAACTCATTTCACGAACAACCCAAGGCTTGGTAACAGATCGCGGTGACAAGACTGCAATTAGGTAGTCACTTGATTTTAGCCCCTCATTAATTTTTTCGACAATGCTGTCGCCGACGAGAATCTCGCGTTTGTCATACCATGCAAATAGTGCTCGTTGGTCAAGTTCATGAGCGAGCCGATCGACAAATGGTTTGTCCTCAGAAGCATGACATAGAAAAAGGCTCGGAGGTTCGTATGCACCCGCAATGCGACCATCGATTTCTGTCATAAAGGCCTCTGCATCACGAATTGCCTGATCATTTATCGTGATGGTGCAACTTACGAATGCGCTGTCGTCGTAAATACTGGATTCAAGGCTGATGACACGATTGGCTTCCTGCAAAGGTGACAGAGAGAGCCGGCCAGCAGTTACCGCGTTCTCGAAATAGTCTCGGAGGATATCGCCGTTCGAATTTTCTGCTGGAAGAAAGAAGGGGGTAGAAATATGTGCAAAAAGACCGTGATCAGCAGAGTTTCCAAATACTGCATGTGTGGACCGTGTGCACAATTCCCCTGACGATCCAATGACGCGATTGCAGAGTTGAACTTGGATGCCAATGGGAATTTCCGACAGGAGTATGTCGCCGTGATCCGCGGCAATCAGATCAAAGACGTCTCCATCTTCGGCGAATACCTCAGTGCCGTCGGCAAACAGAGTTTCGCAGTATTTATCGGTTTTGAGTCGCACCTTTGTGGTCCATTTCGATGTTGCTGCATAACGACTAAAATCACTGGACTGATGCCAGCGACGTGGATTTTAAATTCAACCCGGATGACAACTCCGCGTGCATTTTTTGATTCTTTGTGGCTGATCAGTTTTTCAAACCGGGAACTGACTCCACGATGAGATCTTGAAGATATGTTTTAATGACTTCAAATGTGAAACTACCGACAACATTAAGGGTCTTGTTCCATCGTGTATCGTCTCTCGCAGCGGCTATGAAGTCGCAACCTTTCCATGTGAGAGGAAAATATATGCATTGACGCTCATCATTTTCAATCACACGACCATCAATTGGGTAGAAGGACCGTGGGCTGCCGCTGGGAGACGAATTAGCGAGGCGTCCGGCGATAAGATCAGCCTCAATCAGCCAGATTATGTGTTGATCGATGGTTTCGCTGTTCGCGGCTGGATATGGCAGGGTGCAATCGCTCTCGTAGAACAGAAGTAGCTCACGGATTAGATTCATATCGCGTTTCATGCGATGGTTCCTGTGCGGGTATCTGAATGTAAAAGCCGGTTGGCGGTCATTGTGTAACTGGTTTGGAAATAACAATTGATCGACAAAAATAATTCCGTCTCAATCTACCAGCATTTTGTATAGTGTCAACCGGAATTGGCCAGGGCTTGCGTACACAGAAAAATTATTCAGCTCAGGTCAAACTGCCATAAAACCGCTGAATCAGTCATTTTTGCGGGCATCATTCACAAATATGGTTTGAGAGACTAGAATCGGTCGCTCGTACTGAACTTTGCTGTGTTCAGAAGTGTCAGCTCTGAGTCGATGCGCGAAGAAAATTGAGACCTTAATTTAGAAACCACTATGATTACTATTGTCGATTATGGAATGGGGAATCTGCGGAGCGTTCAGAAGGCCTTTGAGAAGGTCGGAGCGGAAGCCGTCATCTGCGCTGATCCGGAGAAAATTGCGAAGGCCTCCAAACTGATTCTGCCCGGCGTCGGTGCCTTTCGCGATGCGATTCAGGCACTCAAGGATCAGTCGCTGGTCGAACCGATTCTGGAACATGTTCAGTCCGGCAAACCCTTTCTGGGGATCTGCCTGGGGCTGCAGCTGCTGTTTGATGTCAGTTACGAAGACGGCGAATACGAGGGGCTGGGCATTATCCCCGGCAAGGTCGTTCGTTTTGAAGATCAACCCGATATGAAGATCCCCCACATGGGCTGGAACCAGATTGAACGAACCGCCGAACACCCGATCCTGGCAGGCGTACCCGCGCACGAGCATTTCTACTTTGTACACAGCTACTACGTGGCTCCCGATAACGCAGAGGATGTCGCCGCCTATACCGAATACGGGTGCCGCTTTGCTTCGATGGTCGCCCGCGATAATATTGTCGCCGCGCAATTTCACCCCGAAAAAAGTCAGAATGCGGGACTCAAACTCCTGCAGAATTTTGCTTCCTTTTAATTACACACATCAGCGAAAAGAAAGTCAGCTCAGCTATGGAAATACTGCCCGCCATCGATATCCGGGGAGGCAAATGCGTGCGTCTGCGACAAGGCGATTACGGACAGGAAACCGTTTTCGGCGATGATCCGACCGAAATGGCCCGTCGCTGGGCCGACGGCGGTGCGCAGCGTCTGCACCTGGTGGACCTCGACGGCGCCAAAGCCGGGCAGCCCGTCAACCACGAAGTCGTCCGCAAGATCGTGGAAGCGGTTTCGGTTCCCTGCCAGATGGGGGGCGGCATTCGCGATGAAGCTTCCATACAGCTGATGCTCGATGATGTGGGCATTGACCGCGTGATCGTCGGCACCCAGGCACTCAAAGATCCGCAGTGGTTCAAACAGATGGTGCAGCGTTATCCCGGTCGTCTGGCGTTGGGACTGGATGCCCGCGATTCCAAAGTTGCCACCGAAGGCTGGCTGGATGTTTCCGAAACGTCCGCCATCGATCTGGCGAAAGAATATGTCGACGTTGAGCTGGCGGCGGTCATCTACACCAACATCGCCAATGACGGGATGATGCAGGGCGTGGATGAAGCGACGATTCAGGATATGATTTCGCTGGCCGAACTCGGTCTGCCCGTGATCGCGTCCGGCGGCGTGACGACGTTGAAGGATGTCTCGCGCCTGGCAGAAGTCAGTCGTGCCCAACCCAGACTGGTGGGAGCGATTATCGGTCGCGCCTTGTACGAGGGGACCATCGAAGTTCCCACCGCCATTGAAGCCGCCGGTTCTTAACTTTTTCCGCAGAACAGGACCGGAACACAGGCAATGACGGAAGACGTTGACGAGGCAAAACTGTTCCGTGCGCGGCTGCTGGTGCTGCTGGCATCCGTACTCTGGAGTCTGAGCGGCGTATTCATCAAGTCTCCGCCGTTTCAGTCGATTCCCGAAGCGGATCGTGGGCTGATCCTTGCCTGCTATCGTGCGTTTTTTGCCGGGCTGTTTCTGCTGCCTTTCGTGAAATTCAGATACGTTCGCTGGCGTCCCGGTCTGATTCCGCTGTTGATCGCGTTTGCGTCGATGAACTTCCTGTTCGTGACCGCAATGACGAAAACTTCCGCTGCCGCTACGATCTTTCTGCAGAATACCAGCGTGGTCTGGGCGATGCTGTTCGGACTGATCTTTCTCAAGGAACGCATCGAAGCCGGTTCGATTCTCGCCATGTTCATTGTGCTGGTGGGCATCTTCTGCATTGTGGTCGGCGACTGGTCGGGTGAAAACTTCACCGGCAACCTGATTGCCCTGCTCAGCGGCATTTCCTACGCGCTGGTCGTGATCTTTTTTCGCGTGTTGCGTGATGAACATCCGGCGTGGCTGGTCGCACTCAGTCTACTGGTCTCCGCGGCGATCATTGCTCCCTGGGTCCTCTCACTGGGAATCCGATTGACGTGGCTGCAGCTGTCTCTGATTGCGCTGTTGGGGGTCGTGCAGATGGGAACGCCTTACGTGGTTTTCTCTCACGCGGTCAAAACGGTCAAGTCGCAGGAAGCGGCGCTGCTGGTGCTGACCGAACCCATTCTAAACCCGATCTGGGTCTGGCTCTTCTGGGGCGAAACCGTCTCCCTGCATACGCTCGTTGGTTGTGCGCTGATCATTCTGGGGCTGCTCGTCCGGTTTCTGTTCTTCCGACCAAAGCCTCTGCCGAAGCCTGTCAACGCAGGGGCAGTTTGACCGTCTGCATTTCGTGGTAGCGGGCCTGTGGTGTTTTGAGTTCGGACTGGAAAAACTTGATGGTATCCACGCTGACTTCACCCCACTCGGCGTTCTTGCGATCCCGCAGGATATCAAACAGATCTTCCGAGGGTTTGGCTTTGACGCGGGCCAGGGTCAGATGGGGATGAAAGCCTTTCCGCTCGCGGGGGTAACCCAGTTTTTCGGTTTCTTCTTCCAGGTATTCGACCATTTCCAGCAATGCACTGGCATCCGAGATGCCGGCCCAGATGACGTTGGGATGATCTTCACGGGGAAAGGCGCCTAATCCTTTGAAAGCCAGTTTGATCCGTTTGAAGCGACTGCGCATTTCTTTCAGGATTCTGCTGACGGGCATGATGTCTTCCATTTCCGTCGGTCCCAGGAACTTCAGCGTGATATGCATCTGTTCGACATCGACGGGTTTGACAGCCGGTGCCAGCTTTTCGAGTCGGGGCATTAATTTTTTCAGACCACGGGGCGGCTGGATGGGGACGGCGATAAATGTTCGCGTGCGTTGATTACTGTGCATCATGATTCTCAGGGGGAAGCAGCAGAGGGGAAATAAGCGATTGCCTATTTCTTCTTCTGGTTCCAAAGTGCTTTCAATTGATCAAAGCCCTGCAGGGGCTGTTCTCCGGTTTTCATTTCATCGGTCAGTTTGGGAGGCGGACCTTGTTTACCAGCTCGTTTGCGTTGCTGCTGCGGTTTTTTCTGCTGCGACCCCTTGTTGTGTCCGCTGTTCGAGGTCTTTTTCTCCGGCGCTGCTGTCGGTTTTGCGGATTCTGTAGTCGCCGGTTTCTCGGCAGGTTTGGTGGGGCGTTGTGCTTTTTTGGGCTGGCGATCCGTGCCCGGTCTGATCAACGTCAGTGAGACGCGCCGGCGTTCCAGGTCCACGCCCAGAACCCACGCCGTAATCACATCACCGACCGAGACAAACTGGTAAGGATTCTCGATGAAGTGGTTTGCCATTTCGCTGACGTGAATCAGGGCACTGTCTTTCAAACCGACATCCACAAAGGCGCCGAAGTCGACCACGTTGAGCACCGTGCCCTGCAGTTCCATGCCTTCGGTCAGTTGTTCCAGCTTGAGGACACCCTGTTTGAAAATCGGTCCGGGGAGATCCGCGCGGGGATCGCGTCGGGGACGGACGATCGCTTCCAGGATATCTTCCAGTGTCGGCAGACCAATTTTCAGATTCTTACTCAGGCCTCCTTTGTCGATCTGTCCTACTTTTTCAATGATCGAGGCACGATCCTGGGCCGATGACTTCAGGCTGTCGGGGGGGAGTTCCAGTTGTTCGAACACTTTATAGGCTTGTTCGTAACTTTCGGGATGAATCCACGTCGAGTCCAGTGGTTCATCTCCCTTGTCAATTTTCAGGAAACCTGCTGCCTGGGTAAATGTCGCTTCACCGACTCCCGCGACATCCAGCAGCTGTTTGCGATTCTGAAACGAACCATGTTTCTCGCGCCATTCGGTGATGCGGCGGGCGATTAACTGGTTCATGCCGGAAACATGACGCAGCAGAGAGGCGCTGGCGGTATTCAGATTCACGCCGACATAATTCACACACGATTCGATCACTTCATCCAGTGACTCTTTCAGTCGCTTGGAATTGACATCATGCTGATACATGCCGACACCGAGATGCTGTGGGTCGATTTTCACCAGTTCGCTCAACGGGTCCTGCAGGCGACGGCCAATGGAGATGGTGCCGCGAATCGTGGCGTCCAGGTCCGGGAACTCTTCGCGTGCGACCGGGCTGGCCGAGTAGATGCTGGCTCCCGCTTCGTTCACGATCAGGTAGCGGGCCTCGGGCAGGTCCTGCTCAATCATCTCGGTGATGATCTCTTCCGTTTCGCGACACGCGGTTCCATTGCCGATGGCTACCAGCTGACACTGGTGTTCGGTCATGACCTCGGCCAGCTTTTTGCGGGCGAACTCTTTTTTATCAGCTGAACCGGTCACGTATACCAGATCGGTCGCGACGCAATAACCCAGTTCATCGAGGACCGCCAGTTTGCAACCGGTTCGTAAACCAGGATCGATGGCCAGAATCCGTTGACCCTGCAGGGGAGGCTGCAGCAGCAGGTTTTTCAGGTTCTGTGCGAACACCGAAACCGCATGCTTTTCTGCTTTCTCTGTCAGTTCCCGCCGGATCTCGCGGTCGAGGCTCGGCTGGATCAGTCGAGAGAGGGCATCGTTGATGACTTCGGTCAGAAATTCGTGGAAGCGATGACCGTTGAGATTCAGGTGGCGGGCAATCGACATGCAGGCAGAATCGTCGGCCCATTCGAAGCGCACCCGTAACGCGCCTGACTTTTCGCCGCGGTTCAATGCCATGGTGCGGTGATGAGGAACTTTGATGACCTGTTCCGAGTAATTAAAGTAATCGCGATATTCCTGGCCGGACTCTTCGGCTTTCTTGGTGGCATTCACCGTCAGTTTGCCGGATCGCCAGGCGATCTTGCGTGAGATCTCACGCACGTCGGGATCTTCGCCGATTTTTTCAACGAGGATGTCGGCGGCCCCTTTGAGTACCTCTTCGGTGGTGCGGGCACCGTCTTCGGCTTTGGTGTATTGCAGTGCGGCGTTTGTCAGATTTTCTATGCTGGCATCGCCGGCCCAGATGGCATTGGCCAGTGGTTCAAACCCATGTTCCCGCGCGGTCGCGGCACGTGAAGTTCGCTTGGGGCGATAAGGACGATACAGGTCTTCCAGGCGTTTGAGTGTATCCGCTTTTTCGATCTCGGCTTTCAGTTCGGGAGTGAGCTGCTGCTGTGCCTCGATCAATCGCAGGATGGTCGAAGCCCGTTCCCAGATCTGACGTTTGAACTGCACGCGCTTCTGGATATCGCGGATCTGCACTTCATCCAGATTGCCGGTACGTTCCTTGCGATAGCGGGTAATGAAGGGAACGGTGTTTCCTTCATCCAGCAAGGCAATGACATTCTGGATCTGTTGTGAAGTGAGATTCAGTTCCGACGCAATCTGCTCTGCATCTCGTGCAGAGAAGCGGGCGCTGGAATCGTTTGATGGTATCTCAACCGCATCCATTTCGATCTCGATTCGTTTCGGTCTCAGGGCCCGAAAACTGAGTCTGGAAATTTGATAAGTTACAGGATCTACTTTTCAGTTACTAAAGAATAACTGTTTTGAGAAAAAATAGAAATGGTCTTGCTACGACATACGTGCCCGGAACAGGAGCGCATCTGTCCCGACTCTCGAAAGTGTAGTGGCAGCGACGCCACTTTAACAGGCTCACGCGACTGAAAATCGGGTGACCCTGAACGCCGCTGGAGGGGCACTGGTTGATCAACTCCCTTTTCAAAGCAGGCATGCCAGGGCCCTTCACATTTCCGGTATTCGATGCAGCTCAGAACGCGGGGACAGATGGAATCACCGGGCGGCCCCCTCGCGCAGCGGGGAACGGGGATCACTCTGTTTTGTGGTATAAATTATCTCTCTTATTCTCCCGTCAGAATCGTTTTTCTCGTCAGGACCAGACCTCGCTTCAGCCGATAAATTGACAAAGGACCGTCGCAGCTGAGAATTGATCCAGCTTGCGCAATTCAAACTTTCGTGCAGGGTCTGGCGATTCCGGCATGATCAATACAGGGGGGAGATGGCATGGCTACTGCCGTCAAAATGCAATCGTATCTACTTATTATTTTTGCAGTTAGCCTGATGAATGGCGTGACAGCAGAAGCAGGCTGGCCCTGGTCGAGCGCGACCTGTTCGGAAGAGGATTCCAAGGAAGCGAAGTGGGCCGAACGCGCTTCACGACCGGTCGGATCCCGTCAGAAATACAAGTTCGGAGAACTCTGGCCTCCCTACCCGCGCCCCACTGGTCCGAAACAGCATTTCTGGAACCGTTATCATCACGCCCACTACTGGCCTTACCCGTATACCTGCGAAGACCGGGCTTACGTGAAAGATATTATGGATCGACAGATTCATAACGGCTGGACCGATCAGAATACACTGTATGCTTACCACTTTGACAAAGATGGTAACAAGTTGACAGAGGCAGGGTTACTGCATTTGCGCTGGATCATGGAACACGCACCGGAAGAGCGTCGCATGATTTTCGTGCAGACTGCCAACAGTTCCATTTCCAGCCAGGAACGACTGGCCAATGTCCAGTATGCAGCAACCGAGATGTCTGATGGACGAAATATTCCTTCTGCCATGTTGCGGGTCAGCCCGACCTATGGACGACCGGCGCGCGAAGAAGATATGAAGTACCGTGCTTATGTTGGTTCGATTCTGGCTCCCCGGATTCAGTACACCACAGGGGGCGGTTCTGCAGCCAATGGAAGTAATTAAAGCAGTGTTGCTTTCTGTCGGTTTCTCTCTCAGTTTCTCACAACAAGTCAGCTTGAACGTAAACGGCTACCATGATTGATCGACCTGGTGAAGATGAATCAAAAGAGACCTCCGGGCAGGGCTCCCGGGAGACGGACACCAGTCATGATCTGACCGATCTGTATAGTGATTTGTTTCCCGGCACGCAGCAGGAAGGGGAATGGAAACGACCGGAAAAGAAAGTGCACGCTTCTGTTGCTGCTGAAAAAAAGGTGCATTCGATTCCTGCCCCGCAGACGCTGGATCAAACCGGTCTGACGTTGAACCAGCTGTGCAACCTGGTGTTGAAGCAGCTGTATCTGCAGGGGAGTGCGCTGGGCATTGAGATCTCGCGGAGTGCCCATCTGCCGTTCACGATTATTGATATGGCTCTGGTGTTTCTGAAAGATGACAAGTGCATCGAAGTCACGTCAGGTAATCTGATCGGTCGTTCTTCGTATCGATTCAATCTGACCGAACTGGGGCGGATCCGTGCGCGGGAAGCGTTCGAACAATGCCGTTATGTCGGGCCGGCGCCCGTGCCATTAGACGCGTATGTCAGGCAGTGTGCCCTGCAGACCGTGGTCGGCATCGACTGCACTCCTGAGAAGCTCGAAGCAGCTTTTTCCGATTTTATCATTCGCGAAGGGCTACTGGATGAACTGGGGCCCGCGGTCTGCAGTGGACGCTCCATCTTTATTTATGGGCCTCCGGGAAACGGTAAAACCCTGATTGCCAAAGGGCTGGGACGTTTTCTGAATCGGCAGGGAGGGGAGATTTATATTCCCTACGCCTTGCAGATGGAGAACAGCATCATCACGCTGTTCGATCCGACCATTCATCAGACGACCGACGATCTGGAGCTGCAGGACCGGGCACCCACTGACTTGCAGAAGGGGAGCCGGATTCCGGAGATGAAGGACTGGGCCAGACCTGAAACCGACCTGCGCTGGAGGCGCATCAGGCGGCCGGTGGTGATTACAGGCGGGGAACTGAACCTGGAAATGCTGGACCTGCGATACAACAAGGTCAGCAATTTCTATACGGCTCCGTTGCACATCAAAGCCAACGGCGGTGTGTTCCTGATTGACGACTTTGGTAGACAGCTTGTCAGTCCCAAAGACCTGTTGAACCGGTGGATTATGCCGCTCGAAGACCGGATTGACTATCTGACACTGGCCACCGGAAAGAAATTTGCAGTTCCGTTCGAACAATTAATTGTCTTTTCGACCAACCTTGATCCGAAGGAACTTGTTGATGAAGCGTTCCTTAGAAGGATTCGTCATAAGATCGAAATCACTGCGCCATCTCAAGATGTGTTCACGGAGATCACCAGACTCTGTTGTCGGCAGCGTGAAATTGAATACGACCCAGTTTTCGTAAATTACCTGTATGAGAAATTCTATAATCAGGGAAAAGCGCCCAGGTCGAGCGACCCGCGAGATTTACTGGAGATTATTCAATCAATTTGTCGATTTAAAGGACAGAAACCCGTTCTATCCACCCAATTAATTTCAGAAGCAGCGCAACGTTTCTTCTGTCAACTATAAAGTCCTTTCCTGAATATCTTTATCTGACCTGATATGGACCAGACTGATAAAGCAACCTGATTCACTCATGATCACTCGTTTCTAATATGACCGATTCAACGACATCTGCGCAAGATGACAGGTGCACTGCGATCGGAACTGGCAGAATCCAAAGGCGTGTTCTTTTGAGAGTCAACTGAGGAATTCTCACATCACGTCTTGCAAGTGGACCTCATGGAGGTAATGAAAATGTCCGGATTATTGACCAAACAGACATGGATGGCTGGCATCGCCTGTGCGTTACTTTTGTGTAACGGCTGCAGTTCGATGCGGGATAAGTTTGTCGCGAAATCAGATGCTGCTCCCACGACATTGAAAGACAAGATCACTGTCGCGAAAAACAAACTCAAAGATCCGGATAAGTTCTATGTGACTCATGGACAGCTTCAGGAAAAAATGGGAGATCTGACTTCGGCCCGCACTTCGTATGAAGTCGCTTTGGGTGAGAATCCCAAATCGGTTGAAGCCGTACTGGGACTGGCCCGCCTGGATCAGGTGGCCGGTCGCAAAATGGAAGCCGAAAAAGGATTCCAGAAAGCACTCGAGATGTCTCCCAAAGATCCCCAGGTCCGTGCCAGCATTGGTCAGTTCTATGCAGCCGAACAAAAATGGGACCAGGCAGTCGCACTGCTGGGTGAAGCCAGCAAAGCAGCACCTGCCGACAAAAATATTCGTTACCAACTGGGAATCGCGATGGCATCTGCCGGCGATTACCAGGCAGCCATGCCTCACCTGATCCGTGCAGTCGGTGAAGCGGAAGCGCATTATAACATCGGCTACATCTTAAGGGATCGTGGCGAACTGCAGGCCAGTGAGTCTCAGTTCCTGCAGGCCGTCTTATTGAAACCGGAATTCAATGAAGCACAGTACTGGCTTGATGAAATCCGCCGCGAAAAAGAAAATCGCCTGATGCTGGCTGGTGTCACTTCCGATGCCGGTTTGAATCAGGGTGCAAAACAGGCCTCTTATTCTCAGGCCAAGCCGAAAAAGACAACGGCTGCCAGAACCAATGCCCAGGTGCAGGGGATGCAGGCCGCGAATGTCGCGCAACCTGACAGTACCGGTAGTACCACACACGCCGCGAAACCACCTGCGAACCTGACTGCCGAACAGCTGGAACAGTGGCGTAATCAGCGACAGTTATAACAGCAGTTCGAGTTACTGAATCATCAATAAAAACAGGCCCCGATAAATACCGGGGCCTGTTTTTTTATGCGAACATCAACTGATGTTATGCGGATGCCGTAGCACCCTGCAGTTGTTCAGCCAGTTTGACGCACAGTCGGTTCAGCAGGGCGATTGATGTTTCTGCCTCGGCTTCCGTCATCGTCATCGGAGGGCTGACGCGTAATACGTTTCCGGCAAGGGCTCCCAGCAGGTGGATGCCATCGCCGTCTGCTTCACCCAGGTAGCAGGTCTTCACCAGTTCAATGGCGACTTCCTGGCTGGTTTTGCCACCCAGTTCGGCACACTCGATGCCGAAGACCATGCCTTCGCCACGCACTTTAGAGATGACGCCTGTCTCTTTCAACGCATTGAGACCATCGATATACAGCTGGGACAGTTTCTGGGTGTTGTCCATCACGTCGGTGCTTTCGAACTCATCCAGTGTCGCCAGCACAGCGGCGGATGAAAGCGGGTTGGCACTCCAGGTGTCAGACGCTTCACCATATTTCAGGCTGGCAATCACATCGTTACGACCGACGGCCGCTGCAACGGGAACACCGTTCCCCAGGCCTTTACCCAGGACGACGAAATCGGGTTCAATCTGATATTTTTCGAACGCGTACATGCAGCCGGTACGACCGAAGTTGGCCTGTACTTCATCCAGGATCAGCATGATATCATGGGCACGGCAGAAATCCTGCAGCACTTTGTGATAAGCGACCTGAGGATGGTAGCTTCCCCCGCCACCCAGGTAAGGCTCGGTAATCAGGCAGTTGATCCGTGTGCCATATTCGGTCCACAGATCTTCGAGTTCTTTCTGGTAGACGGAAACATCGAGCGTATCATCGGCTTTACTGATGTCATCGCATTCGGTACGGGGAAAGCTGATGAACTTGACGCGCGGATCACGGTCGGCGTCGGTTTCAGATCCGGTGACAGCACCGGCCAGACCTTTTTTACCGTGGAAACCATAGCGGGTAGCCAGGATGATATCGCGTTCTGGATCACGGTGCAGACAGGCCCAGAGTGCTTTCTGAACTGCTTCGGAACCGGAGGCGGCCCACATGACTTTGTCGCAGCGATTGCCACCTTTGAAGGATTGAATGCTGGCAATCAGTCGCTTGCTGGCTTCGGTTTCAATCGAGGTCACCGCGTTATAAGCAGTCAGCGTGAGAGCATCGAAGTACTCGCCTTCTCCTTCGCCGGTTACGTGCTCCGGTTTCCAGCCCATGTATTCGCAGAAGCGTTTCATCCAGCTGCGGGGATTGTGACCCAGGTTGGCTACCAGAACGCCGGAAGTGAAGTCGTACAGCCGACGTCCTTCGGGTGTCCAGTGATAGCAGCCGGCTGACTTTGCCAGTACGGCCTGGCTGGGGGTAAAGGTACGGAGTGCCAGTGGCTCGGTCTGGAACAGAGCGTCGCGGACGGCGTTGGATTGATTTTCATTGTCGAAGTGAATGGCTGTAGTCATGATTTTCTCTTTTACAAATCAGGTAGTGGACAGTTTTGATTGAAAATGAATCGTCGTCAGAAGAGTTCCGAAGTGATTCGCATAATGTTGACTTACACAGTTCCGTCGTAGAGGACCTCTGCCTCATCCGAGCCGGGACGATACAGGACGAGTCCCCCTTTATCATCGTTTACACGCACGACACAGTCAGGATCGCCAGCGGCCTGGTGTTCGAGAATGGCTTCCAGGGCCTGCACGGTGGCGACGGTCTGGCGGTCGGCGGATAAGTCGTTGTAGCTCAGCGAGCGAACCTTCTCGAGTCGTGCCTGGCGTTCCGATTCGGGACCGCCAAATTCGATCTGCGCGACTTCTTTCGCAAACTGCTCAATGACTTCAATTCCATATCCCCGCTGCGAACGCTCGTTCCACGGTTCAACAAAGGAAGCATTGAAATGGTTGTTCATTGAGTTCTTAAGTTCAAACGGTGTTTTCTCTTCAACCGTACATTCCACACCACGCTTGCGGGAATGCCCGTTCCATAAGCCATTGTCAAAGCGGAAAGAGACTTCCTGTTCAACGTAGCCGGGGAAGTTGTCGGGTGTGACCCAGGATGTGTGAATATCGAAGGCGGCTTCACGGCCGGACTCGTACTCGTAGATCATCCGCAGCTGGCAGCTGTCCCAGGTCGGGCCGTCTTTATCGCCGACCAGTCCTCGTTGACCGGTGGCAGTGACGGTTTTCAATTTTCCGCCGAACGTGTAATCGATCAGCTTGATGTAATGCACGGCCACATAAGTACCGGGGTTACGACCGGTAATCCACTGTGCGAACTGCTTGCCGGAAATCGCCTTGGGTTCCAGCAGCGAACAATAGCCACTGTTGACATGCTTCAGGATGTTGTCGTAGACCAGTGTCCGCATCTTTTTGTGATCGGGGTCGAACAGCTTGTGGTACACGACTTTGGCGGTCACGTTGTTCTTCTCAGCCAGTGCCACCAGTTCGTCCAGTTCCTGCAGTTTCAGGACAGACGGTTTTTCCACGATCAGGTGCGTGCCTGCTTCCAGCAGTTTTTTACAGGAATCGAAGTGACGGTCGTCGGGAGAAGCGACGCAGGCAAAGTTCAGGCCTGTGGCGGTCATCTCATCAATGGCGTTTTCGCCAGCGAAGCTCTGGAATCCACCCACTTTGTCGCCACGTTCTGCCAGATATTTTTCAGCCCGTGATCCGGTGCGGGTCGCAACCGCATCCAGGGAAACTTCAACCGGGCCCGTGGCGCGCTGGTAAAGTGCCGTCTCGTGGACTGTTTCAAAGAAAGGGCGATAGGTTTCGTCGACAATCATGCCGAACCCGACCAGGCCGGCCTTCAGGGTTTTTTCGTTTCCCGCAGAACTCATAGTAGTATCCCTAAGTGAATTCAAAAATGTTTGATTTTATGGGTGTAGATTTCAGTGTTAGTGCTATAATTAGCTGTAAGTCGATAATAGAAGCGTTCCAATAACCTGAAAGTGAATTCACTTTATGGGTCAGGAGCGGAATTGTCAAGTCTTTGAATCGAGATTCATGTGAAAAAAGAGATCTCAATATTAACAGAGCCCGACGAGCAGGAACTGCTGCAGGAAGACGAGGGTCTTTCGCTGGTGGATGAGGTCTATCAGAAGCTGCTGCTGCGGATTATTCGCTGTGAGCTGCCCGGCGGATCGGAGCTGAAAAGTACGCAACTGGCCCGGGAAATTGGCGTCAGCCGTACACCGGTTGTGCAGGCGCTGGCCCGTTTACAGGCGGATGGAATTGTGATCCAGCAGAAAAATCACCGTGCGGTCGTGCGGGAAGGGGCCGAAAACTGGCTGGTGGAGATCCACGAACTGCGTCTGCTGCTGGAACCGAGTGCCGCAGGCATGGCCGCACAGCAGATCAGCGAAGCAGAAATCACCCGTTTGCAGGAAATGGCGGCGGAAGTCAAAGCCTGTCAGCAGCAGTATGAAGACGGCGATCAGTCAGCTGAACACCTGCAGAAATGGGGGGCGGCTTCGCGTTCCTTCGATTACGCCCTGCATCTCACCATCGCCGATCACTGTGGAAATCTTCCCATTTCAGAAGCGATTCACAAATGCTGGAGCTACAAGCGGGTTTCCTATTCCGCAGCAGGCGAGACGCCGGAGATTATGACGCGGGGACTGTATGATCATCTGGTCCTGCTGGATGCGCTGAAACAGCACGATGCCGAGACCGCTGCCGCCGCGATGACGATGCATCTCAGAAATGCCTCTCGCATGCGACCTGACCGTTTGATTGTGTAATCGCTTTCCGGCTGTATTTGAGGAATGTTTTGTGAAATGACCTTGAAAAAGGGACCCCGAACTTCGCGTAGCTCTTGAAACTTGACCCGAACCTGTCAAAAATGGCACCCGCATAGTCCATGGCACGCAGTGTTCATGGAATGGCATCTTCTCATTCGCTTTCGATTTAGATTTAAAAGGCAAACATCCGTCATGTCAGATAACCCACGTGTAATTTTAAGTGCTTTTGCAGATGAAGCAGCAAACCATAAAACAGCCGTCGAGCAGATGGTGGCACTTTCGGCATTAGGACTGCGTTATTACAGCCCCCGGTTTATTGATGTGAACGGTGATGGCAATATCAAGCATGTGGTCGATCTGAATAAAGCCGAATATAAGTCGTTGCTCAAACTGCACGATGAATACGGCATCAACGTGACCAGCATCGGTGCCCGCGTGGGAAAAATCAAACTCGACGATAAAGACGATGGCTCGCACAATGTTTTTGTTCCGTTCAAAGACTATCTGAAAAAAGAGGTCGCCAACACCATCAATGCCGCGACGACCCTGGGCACGAAACTGATCCGCGGTTTCTCTTTCTATCCCCCCAAAGGGGAAGATGCCAAGCCTTACATGAACCAGGCCGTGGACCAGATTGGTCAGATCGTCGACCTGTGTGCCAAAGAGGGGCTCGTGTACGGACTCGAAATCGAACCCAACCTGATTGGGGAAACCGGACCACTGCTGGCCGAACTGGCCCGCAAAGTCAATCGTCCGAACATGGTCACCATTTATGATGGCGGTAACATTGCGGCCCAGAATAAAGACGCCATGCAGTGCCTGAGCGAATTCCACGACATGCAGAAATCGATGGGCTGGCTGCACATCAAAGATTACGCCGTCGATAAAGACCTGGAATGGACGGGAGTCGTCGATGAAGAACGCCTCAAGAATTTCGTTCCCTCCAACGTGGGAGACGCCGGTCATGAATTCATCCTGCGTGAACTGCGTGAGATGCTTCCCAAAATGGAAAAGAAAATGAAGAAGCTCGGCGTGCCCGGTGTCTTCCTGGAAGTCGAACCTCACTTGAAGGGGGGCGGACAGTTTGGCGGTTTCAGTGGTCCCGATGGAATCGGCGTCGCTGTGCGGGCATTGTGCTCCGTGCTGGATTATGTAGGCATCGATTATGATTTGCGGACCTTCAAAGACATCCAGGAACTGCGTGGCTTCTAGTCATCAGATTCAGCCGGACTGAACGGGTCTCGTGTTTCAGGAACGTCAGCTTGAAGAGAAAACTGTCGATTTGCTGTCTCAATTGCTACAATGAAGTGAAAGTCGTTCGAGAGTAAAAACCAATGTTATTTGATCCACAGCATCTGCAGGATATCATTGCCTGCCCGAAAACCAAGGCGAAACTCATCTGCGAAGGTGAGTTTCTGATTTCTGTCGATCCTGAAACACGACTCAAGTACACGATTAAAGACGGAATTCCTGTCATGCTGGTTGACGAAGCGGTCGAGCTCCCTCAATCTGAGTGGGCTGAGATCATGCAGCGTCACCAGCGGAATCCGGAAACAGGAGAACTCGTCTCCTGAAACCATTCACCGCCTGAGGAGATCTGATGAGAAACACGTTGAAGAAACCTGTATCTGAAAACTGCTTCATCAGAACACTCTGCTTTTCATGGGCGGCGTTACTGCTGGTCTCTTCTCTGCAGGCAGACGAGCCGGCGACAGTGAAGTCGGAACCAGAAGAAGGGAAAGACCGGTATTCCTACAGCCTGCAGGATCACGATCCCAACGGGATCGGCAAGTTTTACCTGGGGCGGGAAATCGCCCGCGTGATGGGTTACCAGGGTGCGCCCTGGCTGGAGCGCAGGACCCGCGAGCAGGAAGAACGGCTTTCGCTGCTTCCCAAAGCACTCAAGCTGAAACCCGGTATGGCGGTTGCTGACATTGGTGCCGGCAGCGGGGTGATCTCTGTGATCCTCGCCGAGCATGTCAGTCCCGATGGTAAAGTCTATGCCGTCGACGTGCAGCAGGAGATGCTGGATCTGCTGGATCAGAAGATGAAGAAGCAGGGGGTCGAGAACATTCATCCCGTGCTGGGGACACAGAAATCGCCGGGCCTCAAACCCGAGTCGATCGACCTGGCGATCATGGTCGACGTCTATCACGAGTTTGAATTTCCCTATGAAATGATGCGGGAAATTTCCAAAGCCCTCAAACCCCAGGGGCGCGTGGTGCTCGTCGAATACCGCAAAGAAGATCCGGCCGTTCCCATCAAGCTCGTCCACAAGATGTCAGAAGCCCAGGCCAAAAAAGAGGTCGCCCGGCCCGAGCTGAATCTCAAGTGGAAAGAAACCATCGGCATTCTGCCCCGCCAGCATATTCTGGTGTTTGAAAAAACCGCAGAGAAATAAACAGGACAGTATTCTACATAGTCGCTGAAACCTTTTCATCCCTGGTTTAGCGATTTGCTAGTGGGCTTCGCTGGCCGGACGCACGATGAACATCGCTGGACCGCGATAGTGTGACCAATTTGCCGTTGATGTGACATATTGGGTGGGTGCTGCGAATTAGTTTAACTGATGTAATTTGCGTTTCTGCAATGTTTAGTTCTTTAAGTCGCGATATCGCCGCAAGGTCCGGTACGGCAGCATCTGTGATTGCTGTGCGTTGAGCATTGATTAGTCGTAGTTCGGGAAGATCGCGTAAGTGAACTATACCAGCGTCCGTAATCGCCGTCTCATTGAGTTTGATGCGCTCAAGTTTTGGAAATCCTGTCTTGAGTATTGCGAGGTCATCGTCCGTAACGGCGGATTGATAGAGTATCAATTCATTGACGTGTTCAAAATCTTTCGCAATCTTCAGCGCCGCCTTAACGTCAGCATTCACACGTACGCCACGAAGATCAACTGTGTAAATGACCTGGAATCGTCCAAAGATCCATTGGCCCAACTTAGATGTGAAAGCGGAGCGAACAATCTTGGGTGAGTGCGAAGTGTAAGCGAGTTTGGCGTAGATCGGCGGGAGTCCAGTACGCGTTGTGCCGCCAAGCAGTTGAATGCGCTTCTGATCGTGTGATACGGAATCGCGGTAGGAGAACAATAGGATTGCAGTAACTAACAGAACAATAATACAAACTGAGATACCACCTCGCTTTGTGATCTTACGCACAGCATTGGCGTCAGACGTAGGGGGATTGGATGGCGCTCTATTGGGATTTTTAAACATGGACGCTCTCTCCCAGTTAACTTGTTAGTCACCTTCATCGACTTGTTCATATATGATAAGCATCAGGAAAGGTGATTAGCGAGAAAGTATCTCCGAATTTATGACTGAATTCCTTAATCCCAAGAAGCCATTCATCCGTTCCTGAGGTTGGAAACTAAAAAGGGGTCAGGTACCTTAATATTAAGGTACCTGACCCCTTTTTAGTAGATGCTGTTAAAAAACAGGCTCACACCGCTTTGATGTGAGCCTGTGACGTTTCTCCTGTTATCAGGGTGAGAATTAATACTCGCCGATCACTTCACCGCCGGCAATCGTACCCAGCGCGGAGTAAAGTCCGAAATCAATGCTGGAACCGATCAGTCTGACCGATCCGTCGCCCAGCAGAAACTGCGCAAACCCCACGTGCGGTGCCGAGACATCGCGGTCATCACTGGCCGGGTTGTTGGGGACATGACCTGTCTGAAACAGGATCATATGCCCGTGGTCATCGGTGGCATCGGTAATTTCACGGACGGCACCGGCCCAGGTGGTTTCGTATTCAAAATGGTTTCCATGTGCGGCTCCATTTCTGAATACGCCGTTCTGACGTTCTCCCACACACAGGGTATTGGAGAGACCGTCTACGACATCGCGGGGGCGCGTCGAACTGTTGCGGCTGAACATGCCCGCGCGTTTTTCCTGCGTGGCATCCAGATCGGGAGGACCGAAGCTGGCGACATAGCAGCCCATGGCATACCGCTCGGCTGAACTGCCCATTTCGATAAAACCGTTTTCCGAAACGGAATCGGACGGGCAAAGCAGGCCGGGAATCTGGCGTTCGCGGGGAACCAGGTTCACGGGGCTGAAGATCGGTTCTTCCAGGTCAAACTGGTTGTACAGATTGGCCTGATCGATCATCGGCAGAATCATGGTCACCCAGCCAAAGCCGGAATTGTTGCCCTCGGTTCCCGGCTTATACACATAACCGGAGGGATAACAGCCATGGGTTTCCTGGTAATTGTGTAACCCCAGGCCCAGCTGTTTCAGGTTATTTTTACACGAAAGTCGTCTGGCTGCTTCCCGTGCCTGCTGGACTGCAGGCAACAGTAAAGCAATCAGAATGGCGATGATGGCAATCACCACCAGGAGTTCAATCAGAGTGAACCCCCTGTGAAAGTAACGTTTGGTTTTCATGGAATAGATTCCAGCTTTCAAAAAAGAGACGCGCTCAGTCCACAACATCAGCGCAGACAGAGAGCAGTCTCTGAAAATCATTCGAGTGAAATCGGCGCTGCAAAATATGCACGCACCTTTCGCGGAATGTCACACACGGACATTGCAGCGGGTCTTACGTGAATGAAACCGAAAGCGGAAATTCAGGCGGGGGAACCGGCGGGGGCTCCGCCAGGCATTGATAACAGCAGGCAGTTGACAACATCATAGCGAACAGATCCTGCTGTGCAGGGATCTGGTTTTTGTCAGGGGGCAGGACTGAGTTCCATCCGGAATACAGTTCCGCCAGGATCTGTCCCCAGGAGACCGAGGTAAAAACAGGTCCGGTCAGGCGGTCCTGCCTGCGCACATGGATTTGCGTTGACGCATTTTGATCGTCAGGCTGTTGTTCATTGGAAGCGACCGTCGCAGGTTGTTTCGACTTCGAGTCCACATTCAGTGTGAATTCCCACCAGAGCAGTGAGACGTGGATGTGCGTCTGAGGAATTTCTGAACCGCTCGACGGATGGGAATGGGAATGCCCATGGTGGCTGTGGGAATGACCGTGTCCATGTGTATGCGAATGACTGTGGCCGTGTGAGTGGCTATGGCTGTGACCGTGTGAATGCTGATGGTCGACATGCCCGGAAGAGTGCGTATGTTCTACCTGAACCTGCAGGCTCTGGAGGATCGTCCCCAGAAGCCCCAGGCTGGCCAGAATCCAGACGAGTGGTCGCGACAGAAATTTCATCACAGTTCGACGATAATTCTCACGAGAGGCAAAATCAATGTTCCTGCGGCGCGAACAGAATGTCTCTGTTCAAATAAAGGGGCCAGCAGGACAGGATGGCAGTGCTTTTTGTTCACTCCCTGGTGGGGCTTGTTGGTGAAAATACGATTCGCTGCAGCATGCTTGTTTCAATTTAACCCTTAAAAACAGGGGTATTATAACGGATTGACCCATTTTTATGATCCCGGTATACTCCGCCGCGGTTGAGTCACCATACATTTGCAAACCAAACTTCTCTGGAAGAAGGACAGGAATGCAAAGGGAAATGGACTCAAATAATTCTCGTTCAATAACACTTCGGCGTTCTGCAGTGGCATATGGTTATACGTGCATCCTATCCAGGTCGTATTCTACAAGGGTTTGTTGACAAATGATGTTCAGCAACTTGCTGATACCGGGCCTGATCGCTGTCGGTCTGTTTCTGGTATCAATAATTTGTACCTGTGTCATTCTCAGACTGGCACCGCTGCTGGGGCTGGTCAAGTCACCCACCAGTCGCTGTTCGCATGTCATGCCCACTCCCCGTGGCGGAGGTGTCGCTTTTGTGGTGTCGAGCCTGATCGCATTTTCGATGTTATATTTTTCCGGTTCCATTTCAGGCACGGTGATTCCCGTGATTTTGACAGGGGGAACACTGATCGCCGCCCTGGGATTCTGGGATGATCTCTGTAATGTGCCTGTCAGATATCGACTGAGTGCCCAGGCCGCGATCATCGCAGCTTCCGTATATGCTCTGACTCCCTTGCCGGCTCTGGAATTCTGGGGCTGGAAACTGGATGCCAGCCTGATTACCTGGGGTATCGCTACAGTCGCCCTGATCTGGTGGTTGAACCTGTTTAATTTCATGGACGGCATCGATGGACTAGCCGGAGGAGAGGCAGCCTGTCTGCTGATCGCTGCGTCGCTTCTGATTTTTCTGAAGACCGCTGCCTTTGAAACAACCGAGCAGACACTGATGGTCCTGCTGACGGTTTCCCTGCTGGGTTTTATGACATTCAACTGGCCTCCTGCGAAAATATTCATGGGCGATGCCGGCAGTACTTATCTGGGATTTACCGTGGGGATACTCGCTGTGAGTACTCTCAATTCCGGTTTATTGAATCTCTGGGTCTGGTTAATTCTCCCCGCTGTTTTCTGGGTTGATGCCACATTCACTTTGCTCAGGCGAATGATCCGTCGCGACTGCTGGTACCAGGCACATCAGTGTCACGCCTATCAGAGACTCTCGCGATTTCTGGAAGCATCACAACACGGCAGCCGAGCCCGGCATCGCGCTCATCGCAAGGTCAGCGTTGGAACGTTGTGCATCAATGTCGGCTGGTTATTTCCGCTGTCGGTCGTCGCATGCTACTGGCCGGCCTGGGGCCTGCTGACCGTGGCCGCTGCCTGGACACCGCTCGTATTGCTTGCCGTCGGTTGTGGTGCCGGAAAGCCGGGGAATATTGAACTTCGGCAGCAGAAACATACCAAAAATGTCGAATTTCAGGAAGGGATTCCGCTCGAGATTTGAGCGAGTCTCCCCCGATCTGTTTTGCTACGGGCCTGCAACATCTTCGCTTCGCGGTTGAAACGGTCGTGGTTGAAATCCGAAGTCCTGTTCCGCTTTGATATGATCAAAGACCAGGTCGGCATTCATGCGTGCGGCCATGCCCGCAGTCAGATGTCGGAAGCGGGGCAGAAAACGAAACAGCGCGACCGCCACACGAAACAGAATCAGCGGAATTCGCACGAAACGAGGTTTCAGCTTCAGCGCATTGAATACACGCTCGACCATTTCACGATACGTTAATGTTTCCCCGCCGGAAATATTATAGGCCTGATTGACCACCGTCCCGGTTCGCAGTGCCTGCAGGCTCGCGGTGGCGACGTCGGCTGCATGGATGGGCTGTCGTTTCCCTTGCGCGTTGCCCAGCAGGGGAAAGCATTTCCAGCGCCGGATGAACCGGGCAACGGAAGCAATGTTTTTATCGCGCCCGTAGCCATAAATCAGCGTCGGTCGCAGAATGACCCAGGAAATCTGCCGGGCTTCCGCCCAGCGTTGCAGTTCTGCCTCTCCCTCTGCCAGCTGTTGTGCCGTGTGTTGCTCGCCGACATCGATTGATTCCGTTTTAGTGAAGCGGCTGGTCGAGCTTAAAGCGACGATCCGCCGTGCACCATATTTCGAAAGCAGTGGGAACTGTGCGGGGAGGACCCAGATGGGCGCCAGACAGATCCAGTCTGTAATCGTCTCCGCTGGATCTGGCTCCTGGGGAGAATCGACTAAACGTCGCCACTCAACCGGTGTGCCATCACTCTGTTCCCCGGGAAGTTCAGCCCTGGTGAATGCGACAAACCGCAGATCGCAGTCGGAAGGCTGCAGGACATCATTTGAGAACAGGCACTGTCCGACCGGGCTTCTGGCCCCGATGACTCCGATCACGTGTATCTGGTTCGACATGGTCCGGCGGATTCCTTCAGAGGCTGACAGGCGTTGCTGGAAATAAGAGTGATGTCAACTCGGTTAACGTATCCGCATATACGTCTGCTGTCAGCTGATCTTCAAGACTGACAGCATGCCCGGTTCCTACCAGCGCGCTGGTGCCGACATGGGCGGCCTGTCCTGCCTGGATATCGGTCCGTTTATCTCCCACCATGATGGACTGTGACAGGTCCAGATCATATTTCTGTGCAGCATCCAGCAGCATTTGCGGCTTTGGTTTGCGACATTGACAGTCGATACGATAATGTCCTGTTCCTTTGGTGGGATGATGAGGACAGTAGAAATAATCGGCAATGGTCACATTATGTCGGGAAAACTCTGACAGTACCCAGGTCATCAGTTTCTGGAATTGCCGTTCTGTGTAGTACCCGCGGACGATGCCTGACTGATTGGTAACGATAAAAAGTGCATAACCTGCGTCTTGAGCTGCCTGACACAATTCGAAGATGCCGTCGATGAATTCGAAATCCTGGATCCGGTGCAGATACTCTTTTTCGACGTTGATCACCCCATCACGATCGAGAAACAGTGACTTTTTACGCGACGAAGTGACCTGCATGACTCAATCAGGCTGCCAGTCTCGGTCGATCGTTCTGATCCCGGTCGGATGTGCCCCAGTCCAGGTCAAAGTTGAACAGGGCAGCTTCAACGCATTCGCAGAGCGTATGCTCGAGCACGAGATGCACTTCCTGAATCTGGCTGGTTAGTTGACCGGGAGCAATCACGCACACATCACATAACCGGCGGACCTCTCCCCCGTCGTTTCCGGTAAAGATAATGCTGGGAACATTTTTTTCCCGGCAGGCCTCTACCGCTTTTACGATGTTGGGTGAATTGCCGGAGGTGGTGATTCCCAGGAAGACATCGTTGGCGGTCAGCTTGCCTTCCAGTTGTCGGGAGAATACGACATCGTAACCATAATCATTTCCGATGGCCGTGATGATCGAACTGTCGGTCGTTAATGCTTCCGCCGGCAGTGATGCCCGGTCCTTGCCCAGGCGGCACACAAATTCTGCTGCCAGATGTTGTGCATCCGCAGCCGAGCCTCCGTTACCTGCAAGATAGAGTCGTCCGCCCTGCTGATAGCTCTGAAGAATGAGATCCACGGCTTTCGCGAATTCCTGCTGCACTTTGGTGTTTTCCAGCAGTTGTTTTTTGGCAGCAATGGATCGTTCCAGGTTGCGGCAGATGATTTTACTGGCCTGATGCATGTGAGCAACTCTCCGTCCGTGGCAATGCGCTTTCAAAATGCAGAGAATTTTGCAGTGGTCCTTCCGGTAGATCAGCTGCGAGCAATTTTGAATGGTGATCACTTCAATCGAAGCGCCAGTATAGTTCATTTCGAAAAACAGGGGCAAGATAAGTTTTATTCGCTCAGGGAACCCGGACAGCACAATAACAGCGGCCTGTTAGTGAACGCATGGGTAATCGGAAACGGGCGTTTCAGTAAGAACTCTCTGGAACCGGCGGTTACCAGATGTGTAAGACCCGGGCCGGGAGAGAAGAAAAGGGTGAGTAACGGGATTTGAACCCGCGACCTCCGGAATCACAATCCGGCGCTCTAACCAACTGAGCTATACCCACCATAACGATGATTTGACCAGGTTGAACCTGATTTTAACCAATTGCCGTGCCCCTGAAAAGCCTCGAATTCGCGGCAACGGGAGCATGTGCTACGTTATCGAAGCTGTTTTCGGGATGCAAGTATTCCAAGCCCCGGAATCAGGAATATTTCCTCTATACGTGCATCTCCTGCGAAGAATCTGTAGAATTGAACCCTCTTCAGTTCCCGTATCAAGTCACACTGATCTATCCGAAAAAACAGGGAAAAAGCATGAAAACCATTAGATTCACCTGCATGATTCTAGCAACCTGCGTTTTGAGCCTTTCTCAGACAGAGCTGTCTGCTCAGGATTCCACTAATTATCCCACAATCGGAGAAGTCGTCCGCGTCGATCCCGGCCTGGACGCTTTGATAGACAAGGATGCCCGGATTGAGGTTCTCTCGTCCGGCTTCGACTGGTCGGAAGGCCCGGTCTGGATAGGAGATGCTGCAGATGGATTTCTGTTGTTTTCTGATATTCCCCGCAATTCCGTCATGAAATGGAAAGAAGGGGCAGGGGCGTCGCTGTTCATGAAGCCGTCAGGTTATACCGGCGTGACTCCCTATGGAAATGAACCGGGCTCTAACGGTCTGTTTCTCGATCCCGAAGGACGTCTGGTTTCCTGTGAGCACGGCGATCGCCGCGTCTCTGTTCTGACCAAAAAAGGCGGCAAACGAACGCTGGTCGACAACTACATGGGCAAACGGTTGAACAGTCCCAACGATGGGGTCTTCAAATCCAACGGGGATCTGTACTTCACTGATCCTCCTTACGGGCTGCCCAACCGCTACGACGACCCGCGCCGCGAACTGGATTTTTGTGGCGTCTATCGTCTGGCGAAGGATGGCACACTGACTTTGCTGACCAAAGAAATGACACGTCCGAACGGGATTGCGTTTTCACCTGATGAAAAAACATTGTACGTTGCCCAGTCTGATCCCGAGGCGGCACTCTGGAAAGCGTTCCCCGTCAACCAGGATGGCACACTGGGAGCCAGCAAAGTTTTTTATGATGTCACAGACAAGGTCGGCAAACTGCCAGGGCTGCCTGATGGGCTCAAAACAGACGTTAATGGAAACCTGTTTGCCACCGGACCGGGAGGCTGTTACATCTTTACTCCTGAAGGCAAACTGCTGGGACGCATCAGCACGGGCGAACGGACAGCCAACTGTGCCTGGGGGAACGATGGCACGGTTCTGTATCTGACCGCAGACACCTACCTGGTTCGGATTCCCACAAAAACCAAAGGACGCGTTGGTCCTGCGAAATAAACCCGTTCAGTAACGAAGTTCTCCGCTGCTGCACCGCTGCCCGTTACTGGGGAGCGGTGGGGAGCGCGGGAGTTTCCGGATTTTTAAAGACAAACAGGACTTTAACGGGTGCCTTTGAGATCAATGTCCCGGCGGACTGTTGCATCACCTTGCGGGGCTTTGCAGGACTGTCGCCGAAAGGCTTAGACGCCATCAGGGGCGCATCCGTTGCTGATTTGAATGGCTGCGCGGAATCCTTTTTCTTAAGCAGGTTGGATCGCGCCATCTGCTTGAGATCGGGTTCGTTCTCCGCAGGAACCTGCATCCGATAGCGCATCTGGTAAGAGCGTTGCGAGCTACCTTTGGCCTGAGGTTTGGTTTGAGCAAGTCCATCCGTTACAGTTTTACGGCCTGCCGGGTTTTTATTGTACTGGTCAGAATTCTCTTCTTCCGGCAGCACCGCCAGGGAAGATGATTTTGCTGCTTCACGTTCTTTGAGGGGCTCTGACTGTCGTGCCAGCAGTCGAGGCAGGCTGGCCGCTTCTTCTTTGAGAGACTGTTCGGTAATCGCTGGCTGCAATGCCAGGCTTAACATCTGATCCTGTTTGAGATCGCGTTGAAATTCTTCCAGGGTAGAAGCCAGTTGGTCATCGGTGGCTTCGACGTAGACGGCAAACAGCTGCTGGTCTTTTTCAGCTTTGCTTGGGCCCTGCAGTTGACGTTCGACTTCCGACTGTTTCTGTTGATCGACGGGGATATTGTTTTGTGCCAGCAGCAGTTCCATCGTACCCAGAGCCTGTTTGACATCGACGACGCGGACTTCAATTACAGCCACTTTGCCATCAATATCACGGAAGTAAGGCAGCACATCTCCAATGCGGATCGAATCCAGTGGAATATGACTGGGAATCCCGGAGGAGGCGGCCAGACCCTGCTCGGTCAATTTGAGTTGTTTCGCCGCGGAATTCTGTTCGGCCAGCGTATTGTGAACAGAAAAGTCGGCGGGCGTTTTTTCCATGTGAGACCGCATCGCCAGTTTCTCTTTTACTTCAACATTGCTGGGCTGCATTCCCCGCTTGTCCAACTGAAGCTCGACTGAGGGAACAGGATGAGGCTGGCCGGGTTTTCCAATGTCCGTACCTGCCTGCAAATTGAATTGATTTGATCGGGCGGCTACCTGATTATCATTCCTGTCAGCCGATGTAGTGAGGGCCGGTTCTGCTTCCGGCTGCAGTACCATGCGATCTGCCTGGGAGAGTAGCGGGGAGCTTTCCGGAGTATCGATATTCAACAGTAATACAAATAAGACCAGCGCAGCTACCGAAGAACAGGCACTGATGGCAACGGCGATGCGATAACGCAGCATCGAAGGAACACGCCGGGCCGGGGCCGTTTCTGTGGAAGTCAGCAGGGTTTCCTGTTCGATGCGACGCCGGATGGAAGGTGCCAGTTCGGGAGGCGCCGATTCCGTAGCGGTCTCCTGCAGCAAGCGGGAGAGTTCGCCGAACTCATGCAGTTCCTGTCGCGCGGTCTGGGACTGTTCCAGTTGTGACTCCAGCTCAAGACGTTCCTCGGGGGAAACTTCGTGATCGAAGCAGGCGGACAGATTTTCGTTAAAGTGGGATGGGCTGCTCATTTGGTTTCACTTATCGATGACTCATGGTCAGACTCGGAAACACGCGTGACAGGTTCGTCCTGAAACAACGTGCTCAGTTTCTGTTTTAGTTCATTCCTTCCTCTGAAAATTCGGCTCCTGACTGTTCCCAACGGGATCTCCGTGATTTCGGCAATTTCCCCGTACGACATGCCTTCCAGTTCCCGCAGGATTAAAGGCGTGCGATACTCTTCCTGTAACTCGTTGAGTGCCTGATGAACCAGCTTTTTTCGCTCGGCGAGTTCGGCGACTTCGGGAGGGTGATGTTCGGGGCGTGTATCAACCAGCCAGGTACCGGCCGGGTTGTCTTGTGGATCTATCGTGGTGGAAGTTCGTTTTGTTTTTCGTTTCTGAGTGATCGCGGCATTAAAAGAGATGCGAAACAGCCAGGAATAAAAGGCGGCTGAACCTCGGAATGTTTTCAATTTAAAAAAGGCCTGGGTAAAACCTTCCTGGGCGGCATCGCGCGCATCGTCGCTGGAGCCCAGAATCCGCACCAGGGTTCGAAACAGGCGGTCCTGATATTTCAGTACCAGTTGATCAAACGCCTCGGTACGACCTGCCAAACATTCTTGAATCAGGTATTGATCATTGTTGGTCACAGTACCTCTTGGACGATCCGTGGGGAAATGAAGTTCCCGTCATTTGAGAAATACAGGGATTTTACGCGAAAAACGATTGCGGTAGCGTCTATCTTCTTACTTTTCAGCAGCTTACGTCAATATTAATCTGCGGGAGTAGATAGATTGTCAGGATTTTTCTGCTGCAGCAGGATTCAGCCGGCAGTTATCGATCAGACGCGTGGCACCAACCCAGGCAGCGATCAACGCGACCATCTCGGATTGAACCGAGGAAATATCTTCGAGGGTTGTGGGGTCAGCGATTGTGGCGTAGTCCAGTTTCAACAGGGGTGTTGACTTCAACAACTGTTGCATGGCGGATTTGATCGACGCGAGATCGGTTTCACCGGCGGCGATTCTTTCTTCTGCCAGTCGCAGGGCCCGTGAAAGGGATAATCCCGCCTCCCGTTCTTCTTTGGAGAGATAAGCGTTCCGACTGCTGAGAGCCAGACCGTCTGAATCGCGGATAATGGGACACGTTTTGATCTCGACCGGAATATTCAGGTCGAGGCACATCCGTCTGATGATAGCCTGCTGCTGAAAATCTTTCGCACCAAAATAAGCGATGTCCGGCAGGCAACTTAACAGCAGCTTGGTGACGATGGTAGTCACGCCCTGGAAATGATTCGTGCGGGTGGCGCCTTCCAGAATGCGCGAGAGAGCTTTGACCGTCACATCGGTTGAATACCCGTCGGGGTACATGATACTGGTATCCGGAGTCCAGACGAGGTTTGCGCCGGCCGCCGCACATTTTGCCAGATCCTGTTCCAGCACGCGCGGGTATCTTTCAAAGTCTTCATCAGGCCCAAATTGGGTCGGGTTTACGTAGATGGAGACGACCACAAAATCGCAGTCAGCGCCAGCGGCTTCAATGAGACTGGTATGCCCTGCATGCAGGGCACCCATGGTGGGCACAAAGCCAATCCGGGCTCTCTGCTGGCGTTGTGCTGTGACCCGATTCCGCAGTTCAGAAATCTCGCTGACGGTTTCCAGAGTCGGATCAGGCATGATCGAAAACTTTCAGGACAGGCGCCAGGGCCGGTTCAGACTGGATGATCCCGGCTGGTTAAGACTCTGTTTTTTTCGGAGCCTGGCTGCGGTTACCGCTTCCGCCCCGTTTGCCGGAACGCCTTCGTTTGGGACGTCTGCGACTCTGATCATCGGCTTCAGCTTCCGGCGGATTTTTAGGGTTATCGCTCTTGTCACTTTTAACGCCGACCAGTTTCGGATTCAGCAGATAGGAAATGGCTTCTTCCCAGCTGGGAACGTTCGGATATTTGTTTTCGGAAACCTGTTTCGTCGGAGGGGATAACACTTCAATGTCATCTGCTTCTGAACCGGATTCGACTTCACTTTCATCCGTAACTGTTTCGGATGCTTCGGATGTTTCGGTAGAAACTTCACTCTTGCGTCTACGGGATCGGCGTCGCGAACGTTTGGGTTTCTGTTCGGTTCCTTCTTCGGAATCGTCCTCGTCGGCGTCATCACTTTCGGCCTGGACATCCTGCTCCTCATCTTCCGTTTCTGTTTCTGCTTCGGAGGAATCAGTTGTTTCATCAGGCTTGCGTGAACGTGATCGGCGACGTCGTCGTCGGCGGCGGGGACGTTTGGTTTCCGCTGTGTCTTCTTCGCCCTCGGTTTTATCCTCTGCTTCTGTTGCCGTCTCTGTTACCGCTTCGTCGTCTTCCTCTTCGTCGTCATCTTCATCATCGGCAGCGACAACTTCCTGCTGGAAAGCCACCACTTCTGAAATGAGACCGAAGCCAAACTCATTGTCATCGTCCAGTCGCTCGTCTGTCCGGGTGGTAGTTTGCGGCGGAACAGGGATCTGTTTCTTTTCAGGACGGGACTTCTTCCGTGGCGGAGCAGCAGGCTTCTGCACTTCGGCGACTTCTGCTTCGTCGTCCTCGTCTTCGTCGTCGTCCTCATCATCGCTGGCCGCGATTACTTTCCTGGAGCGGGATGAATCATCTTCATCCCAGTTCCAACCCTCCAGGGCATCCCAGTAAGTATCTTCCTCGTCATCTTCTTCTGCGGATGACGTGTCTTCTTTCAGCTGGGCAGCGGGAGCAAAGTCCTCTTCGACTTCATCCTCTTCGTCGTCGTCTTCCTCATCATCATCAAAAGAGGCAATCAGGTCATCGTCTTCGTCGTCTTCTTCGTCATCATCATCTTCTTCATCGTCGTCGAAGTCGATTCCCGAGTCCAGTTCTTCGGCCGGGACGGTCTTTTTGCTTTGGGGGGCAGGTACTTCATCGTCATCGAAAATCGAATCGCCGAAGAACTGATCATCGTCGTCGTCGACCTCCGATTCTGCCGAGACCGGCTTTTTAACATCCTCATGCTCAGCGGGCGCAGACTCATCCTGGTCGGATGTATCCTCGTCTTCTGCGAGATCATCCTCAAAATCAAGGGGCAGCGGTTCAACCTGTTTGTCAAAATCGATGCCAAACAGATCACCTGCGAGAGACTCCCAGGAGTCACCTTCACCCGACGGATTGATGCCAAACGGCTCTTTGCTTTTATTCATATGCGCAAAGTACACGTTCCGTAGAGTTTTTTCAAGATTTGCGCCTGTTCTGAATTTTTATATCTCAGGGAAATCATTGACTGTCTGAGTATTCGATATGGTGGATCACCGCCTGCAGTTTGCGGGCTTTCTCCAGCATGGAATGGTAGCGGGGCACCTTGGCATAACCGACCTGGCGTGCCAGCAGATCTGCTTCGGAACTCAAAACTACTGTACAGGGAATAGATTTAACCTGTAAAATATCAGCGATTTCGCGGTCTTTATCAAAATCCAGGTGAACTGGTTCAAAAGCCTGATTCAGATAACGCGTCATCCGCGGATCGGAAAGCGTCTCCTGTTCCAGTTTGCGGCAGTAAGTACACCAGCTGGCATCAAACACGATGTAAACCGGTTTGTTGCTCTTCAGTGAAGCTTGATGCGCTGATTCCAGATCAGTGTGCCACTTGATCTCATCTGCCGTCTTCGTCTCCGCTTTCGATAATTCTATTGAGATGCCAACCAGGGCAACGATCGAAAAACCAATAATGCCCCATTGAATCAGTTTGGGAAGTCTTTTCATCTCTGTGACTCCTTCACAAGTCTGAACTGTCATCCCTGACAGCTGTACTTATGTGGTAAAACGTGGTGACCCGGTTAAGAGTGAGCTTCTGTTAAGAACATATTTGATTGATTCGAGACGTGGCAGACACGGTATTTCGTGATCTGAAATACCTGGATGCAAAGACGAACAGACCTGAATCCAGGGAAATCGTCGTAAATCATTCATTTAACTTTATCGGAGTGAATCGGGGAACTACTGTGATCGATTCGACCCGATTCACCTGAATAACCGGCACATGGCCGGTAAAGTTTACCTAACCGGAACAGAGTGGGGGCGAAACACAGAAAAAGCCAAAGCGGCAGACAGATTTGATGAGAAATCTGTTGCCGCTTTGGCTTTGAATCAATGGGACAGGGCCGCGGTCAATTTTCGGGTGGTGTTTGCGGCTTTGCTTTGGCAGGCGTCTCTTTCGGAGCGGGCGCCGGTTTGCTGGCTGAATTTTCAGCCGCGGGTTTTTTCGCAGCTTCCGCGTCTTTGGCGGGTGACCCGGTTTCGGGTTTCTTATCTTCACTGTTTGCGGGTGCCGGCTTTTTGGCAGTTGCAGGGTCCGGTTTTTTACCCGCCGGTGGAGTGGCCGGCTTTCCAGCGGGAGGCGCAGTGGTATTTGCTTTCGCTGGAGCCGCTTCCGGTTTCTCAATCGGTTCAACCAGGGCTTTGCGTTTCAATTTCAGCGATTCGAAGCTGTTGGCAGAGATGACGTAGTACCAGTTGGCGAATCGCTCGTTGAGTTCCTGAGCCAGTTCGCTGCCCTGGGCGACCTTGTCATCGTATTCCTTCAGTTTGCGTTCATAGGTTTTCAGTTGAGACTGATAGGCTTTCATGGCCTTTTCATAGGCGGCTTGCGGACTCGGCTTCTCGTCTGCACTGGCTTCTTTTTTGTCTGTTTCCGATTCCTTTTTATCCGTTGCCGGTGTTTCTTTCAGATCGGCTGGTTTTTCAGGCGGTTCCGGTTTTTGAGGAGGGTCGCCGAGATAGGCCGGATCAAAGGCAGCTGTGACCAGCAGATAACGACTGGTTTTCAGCGCACTGTCATTTCCCTTTTCGGACTCCGCATTCTCAGCCGGTTTGGCATCATCGGATTTGGCGTCACCCTGTTTCTCATCCGCTTTATCATCTTTCTTTTGACTGCTGTTTCCCACTTCGATATCAAGCGTACTGCCTGTGAAGATTTTGCCGAAGTACAGTGAGTAGACCACTCCCTGACTGGTCGCCAGTACCACTTCCCCCTCATTGGAGGCCAGCTGGGTATTTCCCTGGGGACCTCGCGCCAGTACAAACCCTTTATTCTGCAGATCGAACAGATCCAACTGGGTTCGCGGTTTAAGTGCTCCCGATTCTTTGAGGCCTGCCGCCAGTTCACTCGATTTGGGGCGGATCCCCTGAATCTTCAGGTCAGTGAGAGTATTGACCAGCTGGTTGACGTCGGCGGTATTCAGTTTTTGCGTCTCTTTGTCCAGGCCCCTCATTTCCCAGGGGGTGGTTGAATTCTTACGCGTGAGGACCGTCACGTTTTCTTCAGGGGTCTGACTTTCATAAACGATTTTCTGTTGCGCTTCATCGATTGAATAATGGCTGATTAAAATTTCTATCAGTCGATCGCGGTCGACTTTCAGGATATCCGGTTCAATCCACTCGGAGAATTCGGACGAGAGATCAACATTCAGTTTCGTGCGATAGACGGCGTCTTCATCGACTTTGCGAACATAATATTCATTCGGCTGTTCAGGAACCTGCTTGCCGATGATAAAGTCTACCAGCGGGGCACCCCCTTCTTTGCTGAGCGTCAATCTTTGCCCGCGACCCTTCAGGTTGGTATTGGATTCATCCAGGGGATCAATGACCCCAAAGCGTTCGTGGTCATTCTTGCGCCGGCTTTCCAGCGCACCACGGATCACACCAACCAGCGACGTCGCGGTTTCCGCCAGCTCATCCTCTGCGTCTGCGGGGTAGTCATGATGCGAGGGGATTTTCCATGCACCCTCCTTAAATTCCACATTGAAAACTTTCAGCGTCGCTAAATCTTCGTTGTAGCTCACCACACGCAGCGATTTGGCTTGCGTCGGGTCTGTAAATTCAGGATAGAATTCTTCACCTACATTTTCATAGCCGGTCAGTTGAACCGGTTGAGAAGCACGGTCAGTGAAATAGGCGGCTACCAGGGTAACCGCTGCGATTCCTGCAAATGTCAGTGTTCTGGTCGTTTCATTCATGGCAAACGATTTTACTTATTAAACAGTGAGTTAAATGGAATACTGAATTGATTTCCCGACAAGCTATCTGCATGGCAGGCAGGCGTTATTTCTTCAATCTCCGGTCGGGAGAAATGTTCTGGTTTTCATTTTTGATCCTGAAGAACAGGAAGCACATCCCCAGCAGGATTGCCGGGAACGGCGGGACGAGGATCGCATACCAGCGGATGCGGTCTTCGATGGCCCGGATCTGGCGTTCTGTCTGGGCTTTGATTTTTTCAATCTGTCGCTGTTTTTCCCGTTCGATGTTGGCTTCATCGACTTCCAGCCTCCGACTCTCATTTTCCTCGGCCATTCGCAGCATCTGCTGTTTGGTATTCCCGTCGATGGTGGTGTCCTTGATGATTTTATCACGCTCTGCTTTGAGGCGATCGCGGGCTTCTTTGAGTTTTTCTTCCGCAGTGGCGGTCGCTTTTTCCCGTTCCGCATTGCGTTCTTTCACAAACACGGATGTTTCGCGTTCGACAAGTGTCAGCGTGCGGAGTTGGGAGCGGCGTTTTCGCAGCTTGATGTAGGAATCATCGCCGGCCAACTGGTCGACACAGTTCAATAAGAACGTCACGTTGTCAATTTTCAGACCGAAGGCCTGGCGCTCCCGGATATTGAACAGCTCATCTGAGATCAGGTCGGCATCAGCTACGAAGATCACATCAAGATCTTTGATTTTCGACTTCTCGGTCGAAGTAATCTGCGCTGCAATCACGTGCGAATATTCGTCGATCAGGCGTGGCGGATCTTGCGCGATGCGGACAGAATTGAAGAACGGGCTGGTGATCTGGCCCCATGATAGCAGGCCCGAGTTGAGCCCGGTTCTCAGCAGTGGTTCGAAGTTCAACGTGGAATCCGATCGGGGACGAATATTTCCCGGGAAGAAAGTCAGAATTTCCTGCAGTCCGCTGGTGATATTACTGTCCTGGCTGAAGGCACCCCTGACGCCGCTTTTGGGGCTGATGAAAATCAGCTCAGGGCGTACGACCTCGGAAAATTCCGGATGGGGGTTAAAATAGTCAAATACGACTTCCCCGTTGTCCCAGGCAATCTGCAGCAGGTTCAGCAGTGGAGTCAGACGTCCGTCATCCGCCTTGGGGGTTGGCGGCGGTTGTCGCATGCCCATCATGCCCCCCGGACTGGGTTTCGGCATCCGTGGTGCATTCTGGATGCCTCGTCCTCCGCCGTAGACGGGCAGGGGGTCATCGCAGATCAATGTCGGTTTCCCTTTTTTGACGTACTCGATCAGGTTGTTCAACTGTGGTTCTGTCAGCGAAGAAGGCAGCACGGCGATTAACACATCGTAAGCGGTATCGCTGATCGGGGAATCGGGAGAGACCTGCTCGACCTTGTATTGTTTCTTGAGCTCACTGACGATCAACCACGGCGGCTGGTTGCCCCCCATGCCCATATCCAGGCCGCCAAAGATACTGGCGTCGGTATTGAGAATTCCAACCGTCAGACGCTCATCTTTCGAAACGGTGCGAATGGAACGCGTGAGTTCATATTCGATCGGGGTTCCCACATTGAAGAAGGGGATCACGACTTCATCGGTTCCGCTTTTGACGACGGCTCCCATGAAGATTGTATCAACAAAGGCACGACCACCACGTTCTGTCTGAACCTGCTGGGGTGAAATATTCAGCAGGCGGGCTTCTTCTTCCGCTTTACTGAATGGTTCCACATCAACAAAACGAACCTGAAGCCGTTTGCCCCCCAGCTGGTTATATTCCCGCAACAGACCAATCAGTCGTTTGCGGATCGGCACGTATTCACGCGAGACTTCCGGGCTGATGAAGGCTTCAATGGTGATCGGATTTTTTTCATCAATCTTTTCGAGCAGGTCCCTGGTTGTCTTAGACAGGCTGTAAACCTTTTCGGCGGTCATGTCGATGCGGCTGCTGCCGTAAGAGACAATGACATTCGCACTGATCAGAATTACTGCCAGTGAAACAGTGCGGACCAGGTACTGCAGTCCCATCGAATTCTTCTGCTGTGAACTCCAGTGCCGCCGCGTAATCAGGATCCGGTTCAGATACAGCATCATTACGGCCAGTGAAATAAAATACAGAACCGCGCCGAGGGGAATGACCCCCGTGCTGAAGTCCTGGAACTGTTCGACCAGGCTCAGGTTCTGGATCAGGTCACTGGACGGAGCAATCTGGCCGATGAAAATCGGGATTGCACAGATGACGGTTCCCAGCACAAATGCGACCGTGGTACTGCTGGTCAGGGCCGAGGCGAACATGCCTGCGGCCAACAGGGAAGCACCGGCCAGCCAGTAGCCGAAGTAGGTGGTAAACATCAGGCCCATATCGGGATTGCCGATTTTCCAGAGTACAAACACGTGCGTCACCGAGAACAGCAGCGCGATGGTGTAGACGGCGAGTACCGCCAGGAATTTACCCAGCAGGATTTCCAGGTCGGAAGCGGGCAGGGTGAAAAGCAGTTCGTCCGTTCCCATTTTTTTCTCATCTGCCCAGGCACCCATGGTAATTGCCGGGATGATGAATAACAGCAGTAAGGGATACCACAGGCTCAGTTGATCGAGGTTTGCCTGATTGTTCGCGAAGAACTGCTGGTTGAACGCGGCAAAGGCGCCGGCTACGACAAATACCACGATAAACAGATAACCCAGTACTCCGGAAAAGTAACTCTGTACGTTTCGCTTGAATACGGCCAATACAACGTTGTTCCGCAACATAACAGAAGGGTCCTTACGTCAGCTTTATCTGATACTATAAATGAGTCGGTAAAAGAAATATTACGCGTGTGTCAGTTTGTGGAAACGCGTTTCCATATCGTCCTGGCTGTTTCCCAGCTCAGCTACGGAACCGTCAAACACGATTGAGCCCTGGTTGATCAGGATTACACGGCTGCAGACCGCTTTGACTTCCTGCAGAATATGAGTCGAGAGCAGGATGGTTTTGGTTTTACCCAGATCACGAATCAGGTCTCGCACGGACTGATTTTGATTTGGGTCCAGGCCACTGGTAGGTTCGTCCAGAATCAGAATATCCGGATCGTGCAGTAATGCCCCTGCCATGCCCACGCGTTGTCGAAAACCACGAGAGAGTTTTCGGATTGGTTTTTTCCAGACACTGCTCAGATCGCATTTCTCCATGACGAACTCCAGGCGATTGCTGAGTTCGGCGGCTGACATGCCCCGCACGCTTCCGGCATAGGTCAGAAAGCCCTGGGGGGGCATCTCTTCATACAGCGGACCATTTTCGGGGAGGTACCCGAGTTTCTGGCTGGCTTCAATTCGATGTGTACTCACATCAAATCCGCCGACGCGTGCCTGGCCTTCACTGGGGGAGAGAAACCCAGTCAACAGCTTCATGGTAGTAGATTTGCCCGCGCCGTTGGGACCCAGAAAGGCGGCGACCTGGCCGCGGGGAACGGAAAATGTCACATCTTTTGTCGCGGCGAACTGGCCATAGAATTTACTCAATCCGATGGCTTCAATCATGTTCTCACCGGACGAAGTTTCAGACTGCTCTGCAGAAGATTGCTGAACCTGTTCCGACATTACAATGATACTCCCGATGATTATCTCGTGGCTTGATTCAACAGAAAGACTGTAAGGTCACGGTCTGCCAGAGACCTCGCTCAAATCCTTTTACGTGAGAGATCGTCCGACAGTTGGGTGGTTTGTTCATTTTTAACTGGAACGTGTTAAAAACACAACAAAGGGGGAGAGTACGTTTTGAGTTACACAGATGTTATCCCATTTTGTACCAACGCCGGAATGCCGGTCAGGCTGACGGGAAAACATCCACATTGTCCATATAGAAATAATCCCCGCATTTCCTGATGTCCAGTCTGTTTGAACCTGATTTCCGAATTTATTTCGCGGATCGATCCCTTTCAGGCTGTTTCAGTCAGACTACAAAAAAATCGGTTGTACCTGGTCCGGGCACAACCGATTTCTATTATTCGAACTCAGTAGAGTGCTTTGTCAAGCTGGACTGTGTCCCGTTTTACTGTAGCGTCTCCAAGGCCATTTGGGCCGAGTATAATAGAATGTGAGACGCTAAGGTTAAATGTGACGCACTCTAAAAATTGAGGGTTGGGTGTGTTGATGACGTGCTCCGTTGTCGCACGCTCGTGATATTTATCAACCCAAAATTTTAAAATGACACTCCAATAGATTATTGAGCAACGACTTCGGGCCCTTCGACCTGCTCGAAGTATTTTTCGACCTGGTACTTTGCCTCGAGTTCCTGGCTCCACTCGAAGTTGGTCTGCTGCTGTTCCATCTGGGCCATCGGCAGGTACGGAGAAAAGAAGAAGAACATGTCTTCCTTCAGAAACTCCTGGTACATGGCGGTCAATCCGCCGGGCGTGGAGGGAATGCGGTTGATGACTTTCACAACATAACAGACCGTTTTGTCGGCATTCATCACGACGCCGACTTCTCCGTTATCCAGATTGTCAAAGACTTCTTCCATGAATTCGTTACCGGCTCCTGCGACGGCTGAAATGCTTGACAGCTCCGGACGAGGCATGGAAAACGGATTGCTGGCATTGGCAGTGGAAGTCCGCATCCAACTGAACGATTCTGTTGTCGTCGTGGACAGTTCAGTCCCTTCCTTCTTGCCGGTGATGGTCTGACCTTCGATTGCAGCCGACATTTCTTTGTCGCCGCTGATCAGTTTTTTCAGCTCCTCTCCCCGCTTCTGAGCCAGGGGGCGGGCTTTTTCCAGCTTTAACTGTTCCGTGATCTGCTGATCAATTTCCGGATCGTCGAATTCAGGGATGGTGGCATCGACGTGTTTGGTCTTCCAGTAACTGAGTAATCCGCTGGAGAAAGAATCTTCTGCTTCGTAAGGGATATAGGTCAGGTTAACGGGAGTTTCAAACAGTTGTTCGATGACTGTCCGTGGTTGTGCTGCAAACTGATTGATACTTGGCTCACGGGCAGTGCCCAGTGGGTATTTCTCAGATTCCGACATTTCCTGAGCCGACATCATCGGCGTAATGTTGTAAATCAGCTGATGTTCGGCAGCATACTCTTTGAGAGCCTTGCTTGCTTCTTCCGGTGTGGGCCGTGTGGCCCCTTCTTCCGGGTTGGTGATTTTGTCACTGAGTTCATTCATGAACAGCTCTGCATCGGAAATTTTATCTTTCATCAATTCCAGTGTGCGTTCACGTAACAGCTGATCGCGGATTTCACTTTTCAAATCTTCATTCAAGGGGCGATAAGGTTCCAGTGGCGGGGGAGCCGTGGTGGTCGCTTCCGGTTTGATTTCTGCAGTTTCTGCACCCGGTTTGGGAGCAACAACGGGAGATTCCGCTGGTTTTTCATCTAACAGGGAAACGAATGTGGCAGACTCAGCAGCAAGTGCACTGGACTCTTCTTTCTTTTCCGGCTGTTCTGATTTCGGTTCAGGTTTGGTTGCAGGCTCCGGTTTTGCATCAGTCTTGGGTTTGGCAGGTGTTTCAGCTTTAGCGGGCGTCTCTGTTTTGGTGGGAGCCGTTGGGGGTTTCTCTGTCGGCTTCTCGCCAGTTTCCGGTTTAGGTGCTTCTGCCGGTTGCTCGGTAGCAGGACCGGTGGGAGCAGGCATTTCGGGTGCCGTCGGAACGGTGGAGCCAGCGGGAAGATCCGGGATGGGATTGTTTTTGTAGAGGCGTTCTTTATTGTCTTCGTAGAAAGCCGCAATCTCTTTGTCGGTCACAGGGGGAACCTGCTTTTCAGTATCCACGTAATCCGCCATCAGGTATTCCACCTGCACCTTCTGAGGTTGGCGTAATCCCGGTGAACCAGGACCTTTTTCGCCCGGGAAGACGGTTTTATAGGTTTCAAAGAATGCTTTTTTCTCGGCGGGACTCGGTGCGGGGACTTCGGCTTCAAAGTCTTTGACTGGTAATGCAACGAGTTCCAGTTCCTGCCGGACATTGAACTTTTTGTAGAAGTTCCAGTATTGAGCAGGAGTCAGTGAAACTTCAGGTCGCAGCATCTGGAAAGCCTGTCGTGCCTGCAACTGATCGCGGAAGATGTCGTAAATCTGACCTTCGGTCTTGCCCAGTTGCTGACAGGTTTCCTGAAAGGCTTTGCGGCTGAGTTTATTGTTCGTGTAGCGGGAAATATAGTTGGAGATCGCATCATCAGAGATAATCAGGTTCATTTTTTCCGCTTCTTTGCGGAACAGGAACTCAAGGATGATGTCATCTTCCATGTCACGACCGAAACCAAACATGGCGCCGCGGGGAGGCTGAGGACGCTGCTGTTCTTCTTCCGTCAGGGACGCCATATAGGATCGCATGATGAACTGATTGGCAATCTGGCGATTCTGGACCATCTCCTGGTACTCTCGCATATCGATGTTGCCAGCAGTGCTTCTGACTACTGTTTCTGCGCCGACTTTGGGGATGTAGAGATAACCCACGAAGAATCCGATGATGACTCCCACGGCCGCGAACTGAATTCCTTTGCCGCGGTCACGGCCCAGGTACCAGAACACGAACCCGAACAGCAGCATTCCCGCAATGGGAGGAAACTGCGCGGGTGTCAGCTGGTCCATGACGATAAAGGCGAACAACGCCAGAATGGTCAGAGGAACCATTAATACTTTTTGTTTTTTACGAAACAATTCCAGTGGCGAGGCCATTCTGTTTCCTTCTTCAGTCTGCAAGTCGAATGAATTCGAATTCCTGTAGTGAACTTCCGGTGTCAACGAGATCCGATTGAAGTAATCGCTGGTTTTCGTATCTTCCAATTGGAAAAGAGTTTTCCGTTTATTTCATGTGTTGTAATTTATTCCGGCCATTCGTGAAAGTCTTCTCTCAAAGAATCCTGCTGTTTCCTGTCTCTTCCTGCTCCGAAAAGTGCCCGGTTTGGGGACGGCCTGCCTGATGAAAAAATAAATACAGGCTTGACAGAGACTTTTAAGACGGTTAGAGATTGCCGAATGAAGTTTACAAACTGATCCGGATTCAGCAGATCCAAAATACAATAAACAGGAATGATTGAGCCGCGTATTGTAGCCAGCTTGACTCTGGAGGCAAGGTCGACGTCGGTTTCTCAGGAAGGGCATGTCTGGTGGCAAAAAAGAAGCTGAAGGCACTGGTGATCGTGGAATCACCGGCGAAAGCCAAGAAAATCGGCAGCTATTTAGGCAGCGACTATAAGGTCCTGGCCAGCATGGGCCATGTCCGTGATCTGCCTGCCAAGGCTTCTGATATTCCAGCGGAATTCAAGAAAAAACACAAATGGGCGACCCTGGGCGTCAATGTCGAGTCGGAATTCGAACCTTATTATCTGGTGCCCAAAGAGAAGAAAAAGACGGTTCAGGAACTCAAAGATGCCCTGAAAGATGCCGAAGAGCTCATTCTCGCGACCGACGAAGACCGCGAAGGAGAGAGTATCGGCTGGCATCTGGCCGAGCTGCTCAAACCGAAAGTCCCGGTCAAACGCATGGTTTTCTCTGAAATCACCGAGGAAGCCATTCAGGAAGCGATCGCCAACCCTCGCGAGCTCGATCTGAACCTGGTCTCAGCCCAGGAAACCAGGCGTGTGTTGGATCGTCTGTACGGTTTTACATTAAGCCCGTTGTTATGGAAGAAGATTGCCCGGGGCCTGTCAGCCGGCCGTGTACAGTCGGTCGCCGTGCGGATCCTGGTCCAGCGCGAACTGGAACGGCTCGCTTTCAAAAGCGGTACCTACTGGGATTTGAAAGCCCAGCTCAAGACCGGTGAAGGCGCGGAATTCGAATCGATGCTGATGACGGTCGACGGGAAAAAAGTCGCCAGCGGGAAAGACTTCGACGAATCTACGGGGAGACTCAAAGAGGGCGCCGATGTTCTGCTGCTGAATGAACAGCAGGCAGGGGACCTGCTGGAGCGGGTGAAAAAATCGGACTGGACGGTCACGTCAGTCGAACAGCGATTGCAGTCGCGTAAACCGCCCGCCCCGTTTACGACCAGTACCCTGCAGCAGGAAGGTAACCGCAAGCTGAATATGTCCGCGCGGGAGACCATGCAGGTCGCCCAGCGTCTGTATGAAGATGGTCACATTACTTATATGCGTACTGACAGTGTCAATCTTTCCAACGAAGCGGTTTCGGCTTCACGCAAACGGATTGAAGATCTGTACGGTAAAGATTATCTCAGCCCTGAAATCCGCCGCTTCGATACCAAGTCCAAAGGGGCACAGGAAGCACACGAAGCGATTCGCCCTGCCGGTAAATCGATGAAAACGGTAGAAGAGCTCGGCCTCAAGGGGCAACAGGCCAAGCTGTATGCCATGATCTGGAAACGAACCATGGCCACGCAGATGGAAGAAGCCCGTCTGCGGTTTCAAACTGTCACGATCACAGCTGACAACGCTGAGTTTCGTGCGACGGGACGTCATGTCGAATTTCCCGGTTTCTTCCGTGCGTATGTGGAAGGCTCTGATGATCCGGAAGCAGCATTGGATGACAGCGAATCGATGCTGCCTCCCCTCGAAGAGAATCAGGCTCTGGAAGCCAGCGAAATCGAACCACTCAAGCACGAAACCAAACCACCCGCGCGCTACACGGAAGCCACGATTGTCCGCAAGCTGGAAAGCGAAGGCGTCGGGCGTCCAAGTACGTATGCTTCGATCATCGGCACCATCCAGGACCGCGGCTATGTCAATAAATCAGGCAGCCAGCTGGTGCCTACTTTCACAGCGCTGGCAGTCACCCGTCTGCTGGAGAAGTTTTTCCCGAACCTGGTCGATCTGCAGTTCACCGCTGCCATGGAACAGGAACTGGATGACATCGCCGTGGGTGAAGGGGATCGCCTGCCTTATCTGAATCAGTTCTATCGAGGTGAAGCAGGCCTGGATGAACAGGTTAAATCTAAGGAAGAAACCATCGATGCACGGGAAATCTGCACGCTGGATCTGGAAGGGATCACTTCGGCAGTCCGCGTTGGTCGCTATGGACCCTATGTTTCCAACGAGGCAGATGAAGATCCGGTTTCGGCTTCAATTCCCGATAATATTGCCCCTGCAGACCTGACAAACGAGCTGGCTGAAAAATTAATCCGCCTGAAAGCCGAAGGCCCGAAGTCGCTCGGCATGCATCCCGAGGAAAACACTCCCATCTATAAACTGCATGGGCCCTTTGGTCCGTATCTGCAGTTGGGAGATGTCGTTGAAGACGGCCCAAAGCCCAAGCGTGTCAGTATTCCCAAGAACGTGGATCCCGATACGATCGATTTTGAAACCTCTTTGAAATATCTGAGCCTGCCGCGTGCGTTAGGCGAACATCCCGAGACCGGCAAAAAAGTGAATGCCGGCATCGGTCGATTTGGCCCCTACGTGCTGCATGATAAAGTTTACAAGTCACTGGGCAAGGAAGATGACATCCTGACCATTGATCTGCCTCGCGCGGTCGAACTGCTCAAACAGGCGCGCAAACGCAGTGCTCCCACACCGATTCGGGATCTGGGGAAACATCCGGAAGACGAAGAGCCGATCGGCATTTTCGATGGCCGTTACGGGCCTTATGTGAAACATGGCAAAATCAACGCGACGATTCCCAAAGAGTACGAAGTCGAGAATGTGACACTCGAGCAGGCCGTCGAATGGCTGGATGCCAAGGCAGCGAAAAAAGGCGCCAAAAAAGCAGCCAAAAAGAAGTCCGCAGCGAAGAAGACCACCAAAAAAACAGCCGCGAAAAAGACGACAAAAAAAGCGGCTGCAAAAAAGAAGACCACCAAAAAGAAAGCGGCGAAAAAAACTACAAAGAAGAAAGCGGCTAAGAAAGAAGAATCAGAAGAATAACATCACGTCTCAGATCAGGCCGATGCTTTCGAAGTGTCGGCCTGTTTCTTTTCAGACGCGGCCTTCTCTTCTTCAATTTCTTTGCAACGCTTCTGATCTGCTGCATCAACCTCTTTCTGATCCAGATCAAATTCGTCGATCAATTCGCGCCGTCGTATTGTTATCTTCCGGTCAAACTCACTCAGCACATCCAGAGCACGATCGCGCGAAGTCACTAAGCCGATTATCAGGTATTGCGTAATCGCGATGCCATAACAGACCCAGCCCACTGTCCCTTCCGTCGTTGCGGACAGAATTGCAAACACCGGCGAGGAACGATTGATATGCTGGCAGACCACTCCCTTCAGAATGACACGCCATTTTTCTTTTAACTCGCGGAAGATTCCATATTCCCGGGATAACTTTAATGAGGGAGGACCGGGATGAATAATCGAAAACAGTTCCTGGTCTGGCATCGCTTCTATGACACCGATCGCCAGGAGAATTCGAAGCCCCGTAAGAATCGACAGTTCGGTTCCCTGCAGGCTGAGAGGTACCCATCCTGCAAATAATGCCGACTCCATATTAGCAGTGGCAGCCAGCAGCAACAGGGAACCACGAAACCACTGCTCGAGGTCTTTTTCAAGCTCGTCATCGATTTCCTGAACCCGGATGACCTTATTCAGCATCAAATGGAATATCGGGATTGCTATTAATCCGATAAAAAATCGCATTAGAGGCTTCAACAGGATTCGAATAAATCCACCCACGATAATTCCTAACTGATCGAAGGGTATTGGCACGAGTATGTCTCCCTGACAGTTTAAACGCTCATGGTTCTGTCAGGGATTAAAAAAGACCGCGGAAAATCCGGGTCTTAAGCGAAAGTTGAGTTCCTATTATGACTTAAAATGAGTCGAGGAGACAAGATAAATCTGAAACAACTGCTTTACCAGCGAATCTGTTCGTAAAGTTGCAGTAAACGTTGGCCCCGGTTTGGGTTGAGTTGCTGGACATACGCCACACGGCCACGCAGATGACTGGCAAAATCCGGTTGATTCTCGCGGTTCTGAGTTCCCGGTCCCTGGCGAATGCAATTTGTGAGAATCGCTTTCAGCAGATCAAATTCTTTGCGAGGCACATTCGCATGCTCATTCACGACGACGCCCGTTACTTTCTGCTGTTGATTATTGCGTAACACGCGACGCTTCATCTGATTCACCTGGAACCGTTCAGAGCGGATGATCTGATTGACCAGCGGCAGAAACACCTGTAATGATCGCAGAAACGCTTCTGATCCTGAAAAAGTCAGATCGTCGGCATAGCGTGTGTAGTCGGCATCAAAGGCGCGGGCCAGTCCGGAAAGTCGCACGTCGAGCGAATAGGCGGACAGGTTCGCCAGCGCAGGAGAGGTAGGTGCCCCTTGAGGCAGATGCCGCGACAGATACGGAATGAGCGGTCGCAGGCTGCCATCCGGGAAAGGCAGGCTACTGGGAATCACGGATGTGGTGAGTCGTGCCAAATACAGCGATGCTTCACGGCAGTATCCCAGGTTACGAAAGATAGCAACCACGCGGGAAAATTTCACGCTGGTGTAAAAGTTCTCCAGATCAAATTTCACAACCACACGTTTGCCCGTGTGTGGTGCTGCATTGGTCACAGAAGAGCGACCGCGTACAAATCCGTGAGCCGCTGTATGCAGGGGAATCGGATTCAGAATCTCCCGCAGGATCTGCTGCTGCGCCATTTTTAAAAACGGGCGGGGCGATTCGATCAATCGGAACCCGGACCGTTTTGGTTTCCAGTGATAGAGATAATGCGATTCCTGTTCGTCATCGGGACGATCAAACTGTGTGAAGCGATGTGTCAGCCAGGCCACTTTCCCCAGCGGGAGTCCCAGCCACTCAGCGAGTTCGGCAGGCGTGCAGAATTGTGGCAGTGCGTAGCGGGCCAGTTTCTCGGCATCGCCATCTTTGGTCATGTCGAAATAATGGCCGGTTCGCGCACCGTAGCGTGCCAGTTCGTAGGGGGGCGCTGCGACTTCTTCGATGTTCTCCACCCGGCTCGAATGACTGCTGCTATAGCGTAATGGTTCCAGTTTGACTTTGCCTCGGGGGGGGCGAGGAGTGGTTTCTTCCGGGATGGGGGTCGACTCTACTGGCGAGACGGTCGGGCGCGGGGGAGCGCCGAAGAAAATCCGTCGTAAGAAATCAAATAAGCCCATTGAAAAAACCTGCAGTCATTCCGTTTCTATTGAAGGCAAATCAGTGCCTAAAAAAATGGCCAGCGGGCCGCACAACCGATCCTGTGACGAAGTGTTGCTACGATAAGCGTCTATCGTAGCGACACTTCAAGTGTCGTAGTGTGGTCAATCCTTCTCCCGCGGGGTATCCCCGCAGAACTCTGAGCGATCTGTTTAGATTCAGTCAGAGTCAGAACTTGTGCGACCCACTGCCCATTATGTCTGCAAATCGTAGCCTTTTCGTGAGATGCGTCAATGTTAAGTCTGGTGAATCTGGCCAATGCCGCTATTTTCCATCAGGATAAAAATTTTGTAAACTGAAGGGACCCGTCTGACAGTATATAACGCTGCATCCCATAGGACGAACTGCAATTGCTACGATTGACAGACCCGGCTAAAGTGCGAGAATTCTGGGGATTTCACAACAGTGCATTCTCAAGCCATTTCAGCTATGCTGACGCGATCCTGGTGGAACATACATCACACGCGCCAGAAGTAGATAGATATACAAACAGAAAGTTGAGCAGATGCTGGGAAATGTCTCTCCCACCGAATTCGATTTGCGATTTTCATTCTGGGGAATCCCGATCCGCGTCCATCCCCTGTTCTGGTTGATGGCGGGCTTTATGGGCTGGTATCCCGATGATCCGAAAATCACGCTCATCTGGATCGCCTGTGTATTTATCTCGATCCTGGTGCATGAACTGGGACATGCTGTCATGGCGAAATATTTCGGCTGGCCTCCTGAAATTGTACTCTATCACTTTGGCGGACTGGCCATCTATCAGCCTTACTCGGGGCTGACAACACAGCGTTCGATCATTATTTCTGCAGCAGGGCCCATGGCTGGATTCGCGCTGTATGGAACCATCTTTCTCTTCAGATATTTCACAGTTCGCTATGGTGTCTGGGACGGATTCAGTGAACAGGCCCGTTTTTATATTGGGATGGCCTTTCACGACCTGCTGTTCATTAATCTGATCTGGGGACTGATCAATCTTGCGCCGGTACTCCCGCTGGATGGCGGTCATATCTGCGAAGATATCTGTAGAACCGTCAAGCGCTCACGCGGCGATGTGCTGGCGATACAGATTTCGATGGTCGTAGCTGGAGGCCTGGCAGCTTATTTCTTTATGCACCAGCAGCGCTATGCCGGCATCATGTTCGCGCTGTTTGCATTCTTTAACTTTCAGGCCTACCAGCAGCGTAACAATACCTGGTAAAACTCCCTGGTCCTGCCGGCAGGTTCAGAACCCCAGTCCATCGCCGTTCAGTTCAGACGTCTTTACGGTGCCATCAGTGATGTTGAACATGCCCGGATAAGAGCGTTTCCATTTTTTGTTCGGACCGGGACAGTACTGACGGCCATTCCCTTCAATTGCAGCAATCGTGGGAATGCGTGCTGCCAGGCTGGCTGAATGCAGGAACGAATAACCGCAGCAGGTCAGGTCCTGTACGCAGAGGAACATGCCAAACTTCTGAGCGGCAGCACCCAGGAACAGCGATTCGGTCTGGCCTTTGCAGGCTTTCAATGCCACGCCCGAGTAACCCAGATCACGACTGAGCAGCAGCGATTCATAATCCACCAGCGATTCATCAATCACCACGGGTTTGATTTTGGCAGCCTCGTGCATTTTATTTTCAGGGTTGGCTTTCAGATCGCGGTTGGTGGGCTGTTCGATGTACTGCACGCGATCGAAGGCAGCCGGAGTCTGCTCGCGGATTTTGTTGAGAAATTCCAGAACATAATCGACGTTTTCACATTTCTCATTGAAATCGAGGGAATAGACCCACTTATCCTGTCCACGTTCACTCTGTACTTTGACGGCTTCATTCTCGACAGCCATTACGCGGCTGATATCCCAGTCCATGTTATCGCCGGACAATTTGATTTTCAGATGTGTCAGGCCGTCGGCTTTGATCCACTCACCCAGTGTCTCAGGCAGGCCATCGTCGACACGTTCGGTGATGTCTGCTTCGGTAATCGGGTCTAAGGCACCGACCAGGTGATACAGCGGCAGAGTCGGTTTGGGATCACGCAGCGTGTACTGATCCAGGTACTCCCCTTTAAACTGATCGTCCAGGTACTCAGTCAGATCGTGGATCATGAATTCGGAAGACAGACCGTTGTAGCTGTTAATATGGTTCGCACGCCCGAAGCCATCATGGATTGCGGCATCCAGGGGGCTGGAAGCCACCAGTTGTGCCAGTTCGGGAATTTCCTCTGCCAGGCCGAGACGCTTGGAAAGCTTCTTCGCCATGAAATGATATTCAGCCGAGATGTGGTACATCAGGTCGATGGGGTGCGCGATTTCCGGACAGATGTCAGCGATCTCGACCGCCTCTTTCAGGAATTCGATCATCGCTTTCAGCGAGTCTTCCGGGCTGACGACTGAAGAGGGCCAGGCCCAGATGTTACCCGCCGGCATGCTGCCGATCCCGATACCCTGTTTTCCATTGCGTGTTTCAACGATGACTTCCACATTCAACAGAACACTGCTGTCCATCACCCGGCCACCAAATTTGAGCGGGGTCCGGAAGGGGACTTCTTCAGTTGAAAATTTTGCCTCAACGATTTTGATATCTGTTGACTTGGGCATCGGTCTGAATTTATTCCTTCATGTTACGTGAGATAGCAGACGAAACGATCATCTGTGATTTATTATGTCGTCCTGGCGAACGACAGTTCTAAACTGGATTTTATAACCATTGAGTTCAATCTTCAAGAAACGAACCTGATACATTCCCGCTTGAGAAAAAACCTGAAAAAAACAGTTTTTCCGATTCCTTTCCAGGCCAGAGCATGTTACAGGCTTCCTGCCTGCTCAACTCGGGGGGCCGCTCTGGTTGAATCAGCCGTTGCCAGCGGAGAATCTGATCTGCCAGTGAAGCCAGGCATGTTTCATGGTCGTCGCCGGTCCCATATACCGTGCAGACAGGAGTACCCGCCGGAATTCTGGTTCCCGGATCGGGAATGTCAGCGATCGCGGGAGTCTGCCACCCGGTCTGTTCCAGAGGCAGGTCAGGGGCATTCAGATCGGCTGGTGCATACAAAATTCCTTTAGAAACAGGGGAGATCTGCTGTTTTTCGCAGATTTTGAGTATCCGAATCAGTTCAGCGGCTGAGGATTCAGGTGGAACTGATGAAACGCTATTGGAACGGCAGGCAGCAAGATGCCAATGCAGCAGCGGCAGGCGATACTGCAACTCAAAGAGTTCGGTCAATGCCGTGTAGCGGGGATTGACTTCAGTCAGCCATAACCCCGGTTCCCGGTCAGGATTCCAGATCAGATCGCAGCCAAACAGGCCTCTCAGCCGGCAGCCGCGCGCGACATTCTGTCCCAGTTCTTTCAGGGGGGAACGCCATATCAAAGGCACGGGAGAGACTGTCATTCCGCCACAAAACTGAAAAGGGGGCGCATGCAATACCCGGTTTCCTGTCAATTGCATTGCAGTACCCACCAGAACACAGCGGTCTGCGAAGGCGATAAACAGGGCAGACACGGGAATTCCTGGCTGAAACTGCTGCAGATAGTATTGATCCACCCGGGCTGGATCAGTGGTGCCGTTCTCAGTAAAGCAGATTCTCTGGCCGGCGGCACTCAGCCGGGGTTTGCGCAACCAGCGTTCCCGGGATGAAGTGGGGGCATCGGCAGGCAGACAGGGTGAGACGGGAATCGACTGCCGGGCGAGCAGTTCCTGCAGAAAAAAGGGATCACGCACCTTTTTTAAAGCATCCCCGGCGTTCCCCTGCAGAGTATGACGTTGATTGATTGAGTTGATCCATTCCGGTCGGTTTTCCACTGCACCCGTATAGATCCAGTCGAGTGGTTCCCGTTTCAGAACCGCTTCCAGCCAGGACTGGCCCTCATCAATTTTGAAGAGGACGTCAGTCAACGCGCGTAGATCGCGGTCGGCAAACTGATCTGCACAGACAGGCTGCAGGCCGGCACGGATGGCAGAACAGGCGGCGGCCCGCGTACTGGCGCCGACGATCAGTAAGGAAGCTGGTCCAGGAATTTTCACAGATTTTTTCCAGGCATCTGACAGAGTATCAAAGGGATGAGGTGACAATTTTATGAGGATTTACAGTGATTACCAGCGGTTTACTGGCAATCCGCTTCTTAAATTGTTATTACTGGTTAGAGGCTACGAATGATCCAAGGCGAAGCAGACCCAGCCGTTTGTTTCGCCGTCCCTTCAGGACTGCGGTATTCGTGATCCGTTTTTAATTGTGCTAACAGCATAACTATGTGAACCTGATAAGAAATGGAGAACGAAGAATGTCAATGTTTGTCGGTGAGTCACTTGTAGGTGAAGGTAATGAAGTTGCTCATATCGATTTGTTGATTGGTGACAAAACCGGTCCCGTCGGTGCAGCTTTCGCAAACGCTCTGTCCAGCCAGAAAATGGGTCACAGTAACCTGCTGGCTGTGTTATCACCAAACCTCGCAGTCAAGCCCGCCACCGTGATGGTAACCAAAGTCACCATCAAAGGTGCAAAACAGGCCGTGCAGATGTTTGGCCCCGCTCAATACGCTGTCGCCAAAGCAGTTGCAGACAGCGTTGAAGCTGGTGTCATTCCTAAAGATCAATGCGAAGATCTCGTGATCGTCTGTGGTGTCTTTATCCACTGGGAAGCGGATGATGATAAGAAAATCTTCGATTACAATTACGAAGCCACCAAGGAAGCTATTGCCCGTGCAATGAAGAATGAGCCTTCTGTTGATGAAATGATCGCCAAGAAGAGTGAAGCAACTCACCCCTTCTACGCTGGCTGATCCAGACAGTAGGGCTGGCGGAATCGAATACATACCCCTGTTCTTCTGGAGCAGGGGTATTTCGTTTGGCTGTTTTCAGATTTGATGATTGTCGAGATCTCTCATGAAAAAAATACTGATTCAACTTGATACCGATCCGCATGCCAGCTCGTTTGATCGCGTCGTTGCCATTGATGCCGGCGTTGATGAGTTAATGAGCTACAGTGATGTGACTCCCGTGAATGTTGAGTCCCTGGTCCATGGTGCCATGTTCACACGCGGTCCCAAAGAGTTAAAGAATACCGCACTTTTTGTTGGGGGCAGCGAAGTCCATTCCGGCGAAACTCTGTTTCATAAAATACAGGACACGTTCTTCGGTCCCATGCGGGTTTCCGTCATGATGGACTCGAATGGCTCCAACACAACGGCGGCAGCCGCCGTTCTGGCAGCGGGAAAACATCTCGATTTCTCCGACACAACCGCCCTCGTACTGGGTGGCACCGGTCCCGTAGGTCAACGGGCCGCTCAACTGCTGGCAAAACGGGGCGCGAAAGTGATTCTCGCTTCTCGCTCTGCAGATCGGGCTCAGGCGGCCTGTGAGGCGATTGCCCAGATTGTGGAAAATGCGGATTTGACTCCGCTGGCGCTCAAAGATCACAAACAGATCGAAGCTGCCAACAAGTCTACCAGTCTCATCATTTCTGCCGGCGCTGCGGGTGTGAAACTGTTGCCGTCCGCCTGCTGGAAACCGATGAAACAGCTTAAGGTGGTCATCGATCTCAACGCGGTTCCACCTGCCGGAATTGAAGAAGTCGATGTCATGGATAAGGCCACCGACCGGGACGGGATCCTCTGTTACGGAGCGATCGGCGTAGGCGGGACGAAAATGAAAATCCACAAAGCCGCCATCCAGAAACTGTTTGAAACCAACGACCTGTTGCTCGATACGGAAGAAATCTATCAGATTGGTGTCGATTTACAGTCCTGATTCATGCGGACGAATTACGCTGTCATTCCAGGTTCATGTTGCTTTTACTGTGCGGGAACCGCTAGAATAATACTTCCCGGATCAATCCCTCCTGGCTGAAACTGGTGTTTCTCCAGACGTTCCATCCCGATGGCTGTGAATCCAGATGAACCAGAATCTGAATGATGCCGACATCATGAAACGCGTTTGTGCAGGCGACTTTCTCCTGTTCGACGAACTGGTATTGCGCTACCGGGAACGGCTTTTGAGATTTGCCTGGAGCAAGTACGGCAGACAGGTCGCAGCCGAAGATCTGGTGCAGGAGGCGTTTCTGGCAGCCTTTGCAGCCCGGGAAACCTATAACCCGACCTTTGCGTTTTCGACATGGCTCTGGACGATTTTTCTCAACCTGTGTCGGCGACATTATAAACAACAGATTCGTCAACCGCGTGAAATGGTACGCTCTTCTTTCAGTGCCTCTGAAGATACGGTGATCCCGGAACCCAGTTCCTCAGAAACTCCTCTGCAGGCGGTGTTGAAAACAGAACAGTTTGAACTGCTGACAATGTATCTCGCAGAATTGCCTGAAGTGCAGGCTGATACGCTGCGGTTACGTTTTTTCGGCGGTATGAAATTTACGGAAATCGCGTTAACAATGGACTGCAGTTTATCGGCAGCAAAAATACGAGTGAAAAACGGGTTGCTTCAACTGGCTCATCGTTTTTCTGAAGATACGGCTTCGGAAGGAGATGTCTCATGAATTGTGACGAAGCGTTTGATCTGATTACCCATCCCACAGACCATCAGTGTGAAGAACTGCAATGGCATCTGCAATTGTGTCCACGTTGTCGGCAGATGCAGGAAACACTGGCGCCTGCGCTGAGTTCATTCCACCAGCTTCTGGACGCATCTTCAGAAGTCGACGAGCACGCGAATCACTATTCCGATCTGCAGCAGTCAACAGACCATGAAGAACTGCCCGCTTTTCCGGCTGCCGGTAAACCGTTTCTCTCAGCCGAAACCGTACGGATGGCAGAACAGGCAGCCACGCGCCTGAGTGCAGAAACTGACATGAACCGGAAGGCAAACAGCCCGGCGCCGCTCAAGTCCAGTCACAAACGTCTGATGAACGCCGCCCTGATTCTCATGGCCGGAGTTCTCATGGGCTGGGGGATCTCTCTGGAGGTTCCGGAGAGTTCGGTACCCGGCGCGGCCAGCGCGCCTGAGGGAAAACAGTCCTGTGTCTGGATTGCACAGCGGGATGAGATTTCCCGCCCCGCTGTCCGAATGGATAAATCGTCGGTCAACAGTGTGGTCCTGTCTTGCGTGGCCTGCCACCTGCAGTCGACTGCCGAATAATTCTGCCTGCCTTCCCGCGTGCTTTCAGAGTGCCCTGCGCGTAGATTTTACCGAAAAACAGCTTAAAAACAGCCTGTATTTGTAAGACTTACAAGCGGCAATCCTGGGCAGAGCACTTTTTTCAAACGATCTCAGTAAATCTGAATGTCACTGAAAAACTCATCTTGCGGCTGTTTTGTATTTCCGTTATTTCTACGCAACCCACAATTAACCTGAGGGCAACTTTCCTGTCTAACACTCCCTTTTCTCAAATCCTCTCTGAGATCACAGGGCCTGAAACAACGTGAATTCCATCCTGTCACAATTGAGTGAACCTCATATCTTTTCTCGTAAATATTACAATTGGATTCGACATGATAAGAGGTGTCTTGTCTGACACCAGATGCGGAAACGCATTTCGATTGGCTCTAAGCCTGATCCTGGTACAGCTTACATTGTTCGGAGACTGCTTCAACGGAATCGTTCCGCTGATTGACTCAGCCTGCGCTCAGGAAGCAGCGAAAAAATCAATCTCGTTGGACGATCCGATTTTCGATATCCAGGTGGAAGGAAATCACTCGATTCCGGCCCTGGCAATATTACAGAAAACAAAAATTCAACGCGGTCGTCCTGCGACCCGCGACCAGGTTCTGGAAGATGTTCGACTGCTGTTTGCGACCCGCTGGTTTTCGAGTGTGCAACCCGTCTATCGCAAAACCGATCAGGGGCTGATACTCGTTTTTAAAGTCAAAGAGCGACCAATCGTGGAGAAGGTCGAATTTCGTGGTAATAAAAAAGTGAAAACCAAGCGACTGGAAGCAACCACCGGATTAAAAGTCGGTTCTCCATTCGATATCTCTGCCAACCAGGAATCGGTTCAGCGGATCAAGCAACTGTATGTCGAACGTGGTTACCGCTTTGCCGAAATCAAACTGTTGAAAGGGGACAACCCCGATGACCGCCAGGTGATCTTTGAGATCAATGAAGGTCCCAAAGTCATCGTCACGGGAATCAAGTTCAGCGGTAATAAATTCGTCAGTGATGGTGTCTTGAAAACCAAACTTCTCACCAAAAAAGCACCGCTGGGTTTAAGCGTCTTCGGGGGGAAATTTGATCCTTCCACCGTGGAAGATGATCTGATTTCATTGAAGCAGTATTACAACAGTCTTGGCTTCTTCGATGTGAAAATCGACGAGAAAATCGGCTTTAATAAAGATCGATCCCATGTACAGATTGAGTATTCGGTCAACGAAGGAAAACGATACAAAATCCGGGACATCCTGATCGAGGGAAACCGCATCTTTTCTGAAGAAGAAATTCGAGATAAGATCAAACTGGCATCCGGTGAGTATTTTAACAGCCGCACACTTTCAACCGACGTTGAGACGTTGACGGACAAATATGGAGAACTCGGACACCTGTTCGCCAAAGTCAACCCCGTACCCCGTTTTCTCGAAGCACCGGGTGAGGTCGATCTCGTTTATCAGATCAGCGAAGACAAGCCCTATCGCATCCGCAAAATTACAGCACATATTTCGGGGGATAACCCCCGTACGAAAAGTTCCGTCTTGACCAATCCGATGCTGGTCGCACCCGGCGATCGGGCGAACCAGCGACTGATCGCCAAGAGTAAGCGGCGGATCGAAGGCAACAAAGTCTTTCAGTCCGGACCACAAGATGGACCTCGAATTAACGTAACCCGCGTTGATCCCCAGCAGGAACTGGCAGCGATCCGTCGGGATGATGTCGTACGTGGTCAGAATTACGAACTTGATCAGAAATTCGATCAGGGTGTCATCTACGATGATGGCCCTGTCAACGAACAGAAACGCACCCAGGAAATCTTCCGCGGTCAGAATTATGACAACGGCATTCCCGAACCCTTGAATCCCCTGTTCGGCAACAGTCCGCTCGGTGATCCGATGGGAACCGAGTTTCCTCAGCAGCAGCCGGGTTGGGTTGACCTGGATGTGTATGCTTCCGAAAGTCGAACCGGTCGTCTGATGTTCGGCGTAGGTGTGAACAGTGACGCCGGCGTCGTCGGTTCAGTCGTGTTACAGGAAGAAAACTTTGATATTCTCAGACCTCCCCGCAGCTTCGAAGACATCATGGATGGAACCGCCTGGCGCGGTGGCGGACAGCGGTTCCGTGCAGAAGCCGTCCCCGGAGATCAGGTCAGTCGTTATCTGGTGAACTGGACAGACCCCTATTTCCTCGATACCAACTTCAGTCTGGGAGTCAGTGGATTTTACTTCACCCGATTCTATACCGACTGGAACGAAGAACGTGTCGGGACCCGACTCAGTCTGGGACGTCAGTTAACCCAGGAGTGGTCGATCAACGGTCAATACCGTCTGGAAAATGTGGACCTGACAAACCCCCGCACACCGACGCCGCCCATCGTACAAGAGTCTGTCGGGAATAACCTGCTGAATACTTTCCGTCTGTCGGCCACACATGATACGCGCGATGCGGCATTCCTGCCTGCAGAAGGACATATTCTGGAATTTGCGGCTGAACAGGCCGTCGGTGAATATGATTACAGTCGCCTGGAAACAAACGCCAGTCAGTACTTCACAATCTACAAACGACCCGACGGGGGTGGACGCCACATCCTGTCGTTGAGTGCCTCTCTGGGTTGGACGGATACTGATACCCCCGTTTTCGAACGCTACTATGCCGGTGGTTTCCAGACTTTCCGCGGTTTCGAATTCCGTGGTGTGACACCCCGTCAGAATGGCGTCGCCGTCGGTGGTCGCTGGAGCTTCCTGGGTAGTGCTCAGTACATGGTGCCGATTACCGCTGACGAGATGATTCAGATGGTCTTCTTCAGTGACTTCGGTACCGTGGAAGAAGATGTCTCTCTGGATCAGTTCCGTGTCGCCGTGGGTGCCGGTCTGCGATTAACGGTTCCTGCAATGGGCCCTGTGCCTGTTGCTCTCGACTTCTCAGTGCCTCTGGCCAAGGAAACGTTCGACCAGACACAGGTCTTCAGTTTCTATGTCGGGTTTACCCGCTGACAGTCTGAGAGATCGACTGTGTAACCGATCTGCTGCCGGAATCGATTTTCAGAGCCGGCGCTGGTTTCCAACCACCTGATTTCAGCCTATGATACAGGCTCGTTATCGTGAACTTGAAATTCATCAGGAAGCCGCAGGCATGATTCTGGAAGGAATTGTTACCAGCCAAAATGAATCGGGAGAACTGAATATTGCTCCCATGGGACCGCAGGTCGATCAGGCGATGTCACAGTTGGTGCTGCGCCCCTTTCAGACATCTCGTACTTTCAGCAATCTGAAAGAAACCCGCTGTGGTGTTTTTCACGTGGTGGATGATGTCTTACTGCTGGCCAAAACCGCAATCGGAACGCTACAGGAAACTCCGGAAACATTTCCGGCAGAGAAAATCACCGGCCGCGTACTGGCTTCAGCCTGTCGCTGGTATGAATTTCAGATTGCGACCATCGATGAATCTGATGCCCGCACGGTCATGCAGGCGATAGTAATCCACCAGGGCCGCATTCGCGATTATTTCGGGCTGAACCGTGCGAAACATGCCGTTCTGGAAGCAGCCATTCTTGCCACCCGCACTCATATCATCGAACAGAGTGAGCTGCTGGCGCAGTACCAGGCGCTTGCGGAAATTGTCAGAAAAACAGCGGGCCCGGATGAACAGACAGCGTTCCGTTTACTGGAAGAATTCATTTCAAAAGCGTATGCTGAAGCACAGTCCTGAAACCACTGTTTCTTAAACCAATTCTCTCAGTCTGAAACTGAATCTGTCATGGCGCGTGAAGTGATCATCACGACGGGAAGTCGTCTGCATTGGGGGTTGCTCGCTCTTGCGCCCCAGGTAGGACGCGAGTTTGGTGGCATTGGCCTCATGGTCGAGGAACCGCAACTGCAGCTCTCTGTCACACGTTCAACTGATACCGTGGATCATGTGACAGGCAGTCCAGGAAGTATCGCAAAAATCAGAGAAGCACTCTCTGCAATCCGGACTGCACGGCCCGACTGGTATTCCAACCGATTTTATAAACTGGAGCTGCGAGCAGAAATTCCCCGGCACTGCGGCTTCGGTTCCGGGACCCAGCTAAGCCTGGCTGTTGCACAGGCGCTCGCTTCACAGGCGGACGAATCCTCTTTGACATCCGTAGAACTGGCCGCGCGGGTCCAGCGCGGGGCCCGCTCCGCATTAGGCATTCATGGATTCACAGCGGGTGGTTTTCTGGTCGAAGGGGGCAAGCAGTCATCCGATGAGATCAGTCCGCTGGTCGTTCGTTCGGATTTTCCTGAAGACTGGCAGATACTCCTGATCACCCCTGCCAATCGTGCAGGAATCTCTGGATACGTGGAAGCAGATGCCATTCAGCAGTTAGGGCCCATGCCCACAGCCACTACGGAAAAGCTCTGTCGGCTGGCGTTGATGCAGCTGGCACCCGCTGTCCAGACCCGTAATTTCGAAGAATTTACGACGGGACTGACCGAATTTGGTCATATTGTCGGCGAATTTTTCGAGCCCGCTCAAGGGGGCATCTTTGCCGATCCCCGGATGGCAGAACTGGAAAAGAAGCTGCTTTCCCATGGAATCCGGGGAATGGCACAAACTTCCTGGGGGCCGACATTGTCCCTTATCTGCCAGGATGTTGAAATGGTGACAAGTCTAGTCACCAAATATGGTTACGGTGAATTCTGTGAGATAAGAGCAACCCGTCCCCTGAACGAAGGGGCGGGCATACAGATCAAGCAGATCTGATGAACTTTGGGTATTGCAGCAGAAGTTCCAGAAACAGGCTGAATTCCAGAGAGGAATTCTTCGACTATAGTTGAAGGCTGTTATAATAGGGGAACCCCGATTAAGTCGAAACACTCTGAAAAGAAGTGAGAAATATACGCAATGAGTTCCAGACAAAAACAATCGGAAGTTTCACGACGTGATTTCCTGCGAGTCGGCAGTCTGAGCTTTGTCGGTCTGTCGATGGCGGAACGCGCCGCCCTGGCGGCCACACAGCGTGACCGTTCCCGCAAAAACTGTATTTTCATCATGCTGACCGGCGGTGCCAGTCAGTTGGAAACTTTTGATCCCAAGCCGGAAGCCCCCTCCGAAATCCGGGGGCCACTCAAAGCGATTTCGACTACCGTTCCCGGTCTTTTTCTAAGTGAAGCATTTCCTCAGTTAGCACAGAGAACAGGTCAGTTTTCTCTCATCCGTTCCCTGTATCACGACGCCGCACCGATTCACGAAACGGGTCACCAGCTGCTTATGACGGGAAGACTGTCCCGCGGCACATTGAATTATCCCTGCTTCGGTTCTGTCGTCGCTCGCCAGTGGGGACCCCGCGGGGATGCACCCCCTTTTGTGGTCTTGCCGCGACAGGTGACGTCACTGGGAGTAAATACTTATCGCGGTCAACAGGCAGCCTTCCTGGGAGAAGACTTCGAACCGGCGACTGCTGTAGGCGCGTCTTCTTCAGCTGAATTTGAAATCGAAATTACGGGAGAGTCCAAGGCGATCCAACAGCAGTACGGTAAGCACCGCTTTGGGCAACTGTTACTGCAGGCCCGTCAACTGGTAGAACGGGGCACACGGTGTGTGGTCGTCAATCTGTTTGATGATCTACATCAGCAGTTAACCTGGGATTGTCATGGCACCGGAGCAGGGACTTCCGGTAAAGTTTATGAATACCGGGATTCGCTCGGGCCCGCATTTGACAAAGCACTCTCTACCTTGCTTGATGATCTATCCACGCGCGGCTTACTGGATGATACGCTGGTGGTGGCGACGGGGGAATTCGGTCGTACTCCACAGGTGAATGCACATGGCGGCCGCGATCATTGGCCTCATGTCTGGTCGGCACTCGTGGCCGGCGGAGGAACGCCGGGTGGTCAAGTGATTGGCGCCAGCGATGCCCGGGCCAGTGCGCCTGTGGAGCGTCCTGTCCATGCCTCTGAATTGACGGCGACTGTCTACCATCATCTGGGATTGAATCCCGGCAGCTGCCTGGCTCGTTCTGACCAGGAGGAAATCAGACTCGTGGATGCTTCTCCGATCGGTGAACTGATCAGCGGCTGACCTGCTTGAGTAAGCGTGCAGTACGACTCAGGCAATCTCGGAACCGGGGGGAGAGTCTTCCGCCAGGACCCGTTCGACTTCTTCCCGCTGACACTGAAAACAGTTGCTGATTTCCTGGGCGGAGAAACCGGCCTGGCTGAGATACACCATCATCAGACGCTTTTCCGCAGTGGCAGACAGAGGCTGCGATTTTTCATACATGAGAATATCGGGGCCGGCCTCCTGTCCCGCTTTAGTCTGCTTCTGTTGTGTGAGCGCCAGTTGCTGGCGTAACCGGTTGATCTCCCGATCGGCTTCGCGTAACAGTTCATCAAGGACGCGCAGGCGGTCATCACTGCGGGATTCCACTTCTCTGCCATACTCGTAAAGTTTGATTTCCAGCTGATTAAGGCGATTGAACTGGCTCTGTTCCAGGCTGGAAAGTTCGTGCTGTGCCTCGGCCAGTGGATTACGGTTTCGTACCTGATGCTGATAGCGAAAGTTTTTCCGCAGCATCCAGGCAACCGTAATGAGTAACACCCCCGTCAGTATCGTATTGGTATCGCTCAAATGAAACATGATTGGCCAGTCATCCTTTACTACCAGACGATTTTGAACTGCGTTTTCTGATTTGATGCGCGCGGGATCATCCTGATCACCTGCGATTTACCTACCCGTGATCGTGATCGTGATCGTGATCGTGATCGTGGTCGTGGTCGTGGTCGTGGTCGTGGTCGTGGTCGTGGTCGTGGTCGT